>NZ_SLYF01000003.1:0-539331 GCF_004343105.1 Sphingomonas sp. PP-CC-3A-396
ATCATTCGTAGCCGGCCCGGTCGCTGAGATGGCAAGCGACGTACCCGCCGCGGTCTGAGAACCCATAATATAACTCCTGGAAGATGGCCGGACGGACGAACGTCAGGGCTTGATGTGTCAGCGCGGGGCGGGGTTGGCGGTCGGCGCGGGCCGCGGGAAGTTCCGATCAAGGATCGACAGCGCCAGCTGCGCAGCGTCTCGCGCGATCAGCGCGGCCTGCGGCACCGGGCGGCCGGAGAACTCGAGGAGAGCGACAGCCTCGATCGCGGTCGAGTAGGCGGTGCGACGCAATTCAGCGCCCTTGCACACGTCCAGGCGCGGGGTTTGCGCGTACGCGGACAGGCTCGCCGCGCAGAGCGCAGCGGTTAGCAGTTTCATGTTGATTAACCTTTCAAGGAAGGGGAAGGGAGCGGACAACTGGAATGGTCCGGGAACACAATCTGTTAGCCGAGCGTCGATTAGGCGGTCGGTAGCCAGCGCGCGTGGAGAGAACAGTGCAGGAAGACTTTGAGGAACTTCAGAATGGTCCCGAGGTGTCGAGAGCACCGCTGATGAGCGGGCTCGTCGTCGGCGCCCTCGCTGGTGCGATGTGTTGGATCCTAGCCGGTTTAATCGTCTCGGCGCTTTTCTGAATGAAAGGCTTGGTTTGTCGGATTTCTACGATGCCGGAAGAGCGAAGTAACAGATTGGTAAAGGGTCGTTCGGTACAGGTGAGCACGGCCGCCGGGGTTTATCGCTCGTCAAAGCACTAGGCGGTCGAGTTCCCTCAGAGCCATCCGCCGGCAACCAAAGCCGCCTGGAACGACATGGCGTACCCGGCGACCTTCTCGGCACGGTCGATCCCATTGATGATGCGCCGCGCCGAGGTGAAGTTCGGAATTGTTGCAGGGCCCTTTGCCGGCAGGTAGCGCGCGAACTTATGCCGCCCGACCTTATCGCCAGCAAACCAGCCCTCGGTCATGCCGCAGACCATCACGCGCGCGGAAATCTCAGTTTCGAGCGCGCGATTGAAGTCCGCGAGCAATGCCCCTTTCAGCCCGAGCTCGGCATCGGCGATCTCGTAGTTGCTGTCCCACGTCAGCTGCACGTCGCCACGTCCGTACGCGACTTGCCCGCCATGCTTGCCCGGCTTGCCATATGGCTTGCCTCGACCGCGTCCGATCTCTGGAACCGGCTGCATACGCTGGGCGGTCTCGTGGAACGAGGTGGCAAGCCCGTATGCAACGTACGCCAGAGGCGAGCCCTGCGCAGCGAACGCGGCAAGCTTCGCCTCGATGCCCTCGACCTGCGCCGGCGTCATCTTCCCGAACAGCGGACGAATCGACGCGAAGAATTTGTCCGGAGACGCCAGCCCACGCGCCGGGCGCGCAGGGGCGGTCGCCGGCTTTGATGCCGTCGTCATAATAATTCCTTTTCGAGAGGGGACCTTCGTTCCGCCGGGAAGTTGTGCCCTTGCCGGGTATTAATCCTGCACCCGGCCGGCCCGCCTCGCGCTTCACACGGGCGCTTGAGGCGGGCCGTTATCTCTTGCGAATCACGGGCACCCTGCGCGAGTATCAGGTGCCGAAGAGATCACCTTTGGCCGGCCCGCCATCGCCTCTCCCGGTGAAGCGGGCCGTTATTCTGCTGGGGTAGCTGGGACGGTCCCGGTGGTCTGGGGCGGCAGCTTGTCCACGAGAGTGCCGATCGTCGCATCCTGCTGCGCGCTGTTACCTTTCCCGACGTTGAGAACTGCAGCTACAGCGGCGCCAACGATCGGGCCGAGGCCGGTGAAGAGCCCATCGACAAATCGGGTATTGTTCGCTGGGACCTGGTGGAAGAACGAGATCGCCGCGAGCCCGACGTATCCAACGATCAGGGTTAGCGCGATCACGTAGCGCCAGTGGCGGTCGACGTCGTTCATGGCGTTTCCTTCTCTATATAGGGGTGACTGGGGCGACGCTGACGATCGCCGCGCCAGCCTGCGCGCCGCGCTCGATCGCGACCTCTTGCTGTTGCCGGGCTCGCATCTGCTCGATGTGAACCACCGCCTCTGCGACTTTGTCGGGCGAGGTCTTAAGCAGCATCAGCAGGGCGTCGATGCGTCTTCACATGCTCCAGCGTGATGGGCTCTACAGCCATGCGCGCACCTCGTAGACTGAGAGTTCCGGGACCGACCAAGGGGTCAAGCCGATCCCGAAATGGGAAGTTCAAGCGGTGCGTATGACCTGGGCGAGTTCGAACAGGTCAGCGGTCAACTCGCTGCCATCGTCCTTCGTCGCGACTATGCTCATCGCCTTGGGGTCGGCGTACAAGGCGATGATCTCGGGAGCCGCGCGATCTGGCGCGCCATCGGCGCCGCGCTCGCCACGGTCACCGCGATCGCCGCGCTTGCCGCGCTTGCCGCGCCCAGCCGAGAGCATCCAGCCATCGCCTGGAATCTCGCCAGGCTCATTTCGCTTGGCGCGCCATTCCGAGCCGTTGAAACTGACCGTGTCCATTGCCCGATACTGCGCGTCTGGATCGAACAAACCGCGTGCCTCACCGTGGTAGGCGTCCTTGCCGTCGACGCCATCGCGCCCATCCACGCCGGGCAAACCTTGCGGGCCTTGCTCGCCATCACGTCCCGGTGCGCCATCGACTCCGTTTAAGCCATCGGCCCCATCACGACCCGCTGCGCCGGCGAGCCCGTCGGCCCCGTTCGCGCCATCACGGCCGGGCGCGCCTTCTGGGCCGTCCTTGCCATCGACGCCGTCGCGACCCGGCTCGCCAGCGATACCCGGCTGACCATCCGGCCCGTCCTTACCGTCGACGCCCGGCGCGCCATCCGCACCGCGCTCGCCAGCTGCGCCGTCTTGCCCAGGCGCACCGTCCGTGCCGTTCAGACCGTCGATGCCGTCGCGACCGGGGGCGCCGTCCTTGCCGTCGACGCCATCACGACCAGCCGCACCATCCTTCAATGAGGCGAGGTGGTCCTTCAGATCGCGCATCACATTGGCGAAGTCGCGATCGCGGATGACATCCGCCTGACGGCTCTCAGCCATGAACGCGCGGTGCTCGGCTGCCCGGAGCGCCTCTGCTCGATCCGCTTCGACGCGAACATCGGCAAGCATCTTGCGCACGGCGTCTCGCGCGCCATCGACGAAAGCACGGACCTCAATATCATCCATATATCTGGCTCGCTTCCTTCTGGCGCAGGGCTTCGTATCGCCGCGCTTGATCCTCGGGAGCCTCGACAGGCAGAGCCACGGGTTCAGGCGGGGAGGGCGGCACGGACGGTTCCTTCGCCGCGCGTGCCGCAACGCTCAGCGGAATATCCTGCTGCTGCACCCATGGCTCGTTGCCGCCATCTACCGGCCCCATTTCGAAATCGGCACGCGCAGTGTTCCGATCAAAGATTCCGCCCTTCGTACCGGCAGCCCAGCCTTCTACGCGTTCCTTGAACGACGAGCGCTGCAGGGCGCTGGTATCGAACTCGAGATACTCGTCGGGCTGTCCACCAAGCTTGAAGAACAGGCCTATCGCTTCTTCGATATGGTTGAGGACGAACCCCAGGCCGCTAGCGAGCCAGAACTGCATCAGCGTTTCGGTCGACGCGACCGCCTTGGCTTCCTCGCCAACGATAGCCGGGGGAACGCGGTAGACGCTCGCGATCGCTTTGTCCGACAGCTTCAGCATATCGACCAGCTGGGAGTCCGTGGCCTTCGCGCCGATCGGCGTCGCCTTCAGACCGGCGGTCAGGATCGGCGTACTGCCTTGGTTGAGCCCCCTGGATTGTTCGTTCCAGGCCTCGCGGAGCATGAGCATCCCGATCCATAGCGCGCTGAAGGCAGAGCTCGCCACGCGGGTGCGAGGGCCGGGCCCGATCTGCCTGACGATCCACGGCAAGCCGATGCGCGACGACAACGCGCGCAAGATCCTCAAGGCGTTCTCGGCCGCCGCCGGCGCACCGAGCGTCCCGCATGGGCTGCGCAAGAACGCTGTGATCGCGCTGCTCGAGGCCGGCTGCTCGGTCGCTCAGACCGCCGCGGTCAGCGGCCAATCCCTCACAATGGTGGAGTGGTACGCCCGCCGCCGCAATCAATCGACGCTCGCCGATGCCGCCATGGAGGCATGGGAGAGCAAATCGTGAACTTACAAACAGTGGAAAACTCCGCTCGCGACTCGCGCAATTCCGCCATCTCGGGTTATGTGTAAATTAACCCGACAAGATCGAGCTCGGTCAGGAGCGTACTCCGCGCGGCTTCGATAGCCGCGATCAGCGTGGGATCGCCGATCGATGCCGGATCGATCGCCTCGCGCCAGTGCGCGGCGATGATCGCGGCGATCCGGTCGAGCTTGGCGTGATCGACAAGGAAGCGGGGATCGACGGTTGCCGGATCGGCGACCACACGCAGGCGGAGGCAGGCAGGACCGCCGCCGTTGCTCATCGATTCGCGGACGTCGACGACGTGCAGGTGGCGGATCGGACCGTTGCCCGCGACGTGCGCTTGCAGCCACGACCACACCCCGGCATTGGCGCGCGCTTCCTCGGGCAGGATCAGCGCCATGCCGTCGGCGAGCGAGACGAGTTGTGCGTTGAACAGATAGGACGCGATCGCGTCGGCGAGGCTGACACGGTCAGCGGGAACCTCGACGATCTCGACCTCGGGCAGGAGGCGGCGCAGATCGGCGTAGAACGCATCCTTGTCCTCGAAGGCGTGTTCGTGGGCGAACAGCACGCGCTCGTTGGCGACCGCGACGACGTCGTTATGGAACGCCCCCGCGGCGATCGCGATATCGGACTGCTGGACGAACACAGTCCGTGCCGGATCGAGACCGTGCGCGCGCGCGATGGCTTCGCTCGCGTCGCGGTGCTGGCGGGCGGGGAAGCGTCCGCCGGGCTTGCCGTAGACGAAGACCTCGACGCCGGGTGCGGCATGATCGGCGCAGAGCCGCATGTGGTTGGCGGCGCCCTCGTCGCCGAACGGGGCCGGGGCGGGGGGATGCACGACGAAGGCGGGGTTTGCGAACGCCGTCCGAAGCTGGGCGAGCGTGCCTGGCCATTCGTGACTGCGATGCGGCATCGTCACGAGGTTGGCGACGGTCAGGTGACAGCGGCGATCGCGGGTGTCGGCCGCGGGCGATACCGTCGCCGCGTTCGCCGCCCACATCGCCGAAGCCGACAAGGCCTGCGCGCGAAGATGCGGCGGCGCGTGGTCGTAGGCGGTCGCCAAAGCTTCGAGCCAGCGATGGTCGGGGCGGGCGAGCGGCATCAGCACGCCCTGCACTAGGCCCAGATCGAGGTTCGCGCGCATCTTGGCGATGCCCTGCAACGCCGCCGCCCGCGGATGCGCGATCTGCCCGGCATGCTGCGTCGCGGCCAGATTACCGGGGCTGAGCCCGGCGAAATTATGGCTGGGGCCGATCAGCCCGTCGAAGTTGATCTCGACCATGGTCATAGCCGTGCAACGTGCGTCACGAGCGCGCCCTCGGCTAGCGCGAGCGCCGCGGCGCTGTCGGGAGAGAGGGCAACGCCGTCTTCCGTCTCGCGGACATGCCCGAACGCACAGCGGAAGTCGGCGAGGTTGCCGGTCGCGACGAGCGCTTCGGTGCCGCCGTCCTGGTCGATCGCGACGACACGGCTTTCGCGCGCGTCGGCGATCGAGCGGACCCGGTCGGTGCGCGCGGTCATCGTCGGTCCGCCGTCAAAGATGTCGACGTAATTCTCGAACGCGAAGCCTTCGTTCTCCAGCATCCGCATCGCCGCGCGACCCGAGGGGTGGGGAAGGCCGATCGCCGCGCGTGCGCTCTCGGTCAGCATCGCGGTATAAATCGGGTGCTTGGGCATGAGGTCGGCGATGAACTGGTGGCCGTTGATCGCATTGAACTGATCCGCGTCTTGGAAATTCATCCCGAAGAAACGGCCGGCGAGACCGTCCCAGAACGGCGAACCGCCGGCTTCGTCGATCACCCCGCGCAGTTCGGCGAGGATGCGATCGGCGAAGCGCGCGCGGTGCATCTTGATGAATAGGTAGCGACTGCGCGCGAGCAGCAGGCCGAGGCCACCGGCGCGTTCGCCGGGATGGAGAAACAGCCCGCCGACTTCGCTCGCGCCTTCGAGATCGGTGGCGAGCGAGAGCATATCGGCACGAAAGGTGCGGTTGAGCTCCTTGCTGTGCTGCGTGAGCTGGCCGATCCGGTAGCTGTAGAACGGATAGCTCTGGCCGACCTGCGTGAAGATCTGGCAGGTGCCGCGGACTTCGTGGGTCTCGGTGTTTTCGAGGATCAGCACGAACAGCTCGTCCTGGACCGGGCCGTCACTGCGCGCGAAGGCGGCATGGCTGCGCTCCAACTTAGCGGTCAGCGCGCGCCGATCGGGCGGCAGGTTGGTAAAACCGCCACCGGTGAGCTTGGCCATTTCGTAGAGATGCTGAAGATCGTCGTCGACCGCGGCGCGGATCCTGAAGCTCACAACCGGCCCTCCGCGATGCGTAATATGGTGACCGCCGACAGCGCTGCCCGCTCGGGCAGGCTGTCGGGGATCATGAACTCGTCGGTCGAGTGGATCGCACCGCCGCGGACGCCCATCGTGTCAACGACGGGGACGCCGGCGGCCGCGATGTTGTTGCCGTCGCAGACGCCGCCGGTCGCTTTCCAGGCGATGTCGAGACCGAGATCGCTGCCCGACGCCTTGACGAGGTCGAATAGTCGAGCGGCGCCGTCGTCGATCGGTTTGGGCGGGCGGTTGAAGCTGCCATGGACTTCGATACGGACGTCATGCTCGGCAGTCACCATCGCGACCGCGGAGTCGATGTGGGACTGGGCGCGCGCAATATCGTCGAGCGTCGCGGGGCGGAAGTTGATGCGGAGGATGGCGAGGTCGGGAACGACGTTGTTGGGACCGCCGCCTTCGATCCGTGCCGGGTTCACCGCGAGGCGCGGACCGCGGACCTTCGAAAGCCGCACCGCGATATCCGCGGCGGCGACGAGCGCGTTGCGGCCGTCCTCGGGGTTGCGGCCGGCATGCGCGCTACGGCCGCGAACGATGATCGAGAAATTGCCGGTGCCGCCGCGTGCGCCCGCCAATGTGCCGTCGGCGAGTGCTGGCTCGTAGGTCAGCGCGGCGATTTTGCCGTGCGCGGCGCTGGCCAGCAGCGGGGCGGAGGAGAAGGAGCCGGTTTCCTCGTCCGAGTTGATGACGACGTCATAACCGATCCGGGCGGCGAGGGGGCTCGCTTCGACCGCTTGAAGCGCCGCGAGCATCACGGCCAGCCCGCCCTTCATGTCCGCAACGCCAGGGCCGTTCAGCCAGCCATCGTCGAGCCACTGGAGCGACTGGAACGCGTGATCCACCGGATAGACCGTGTCCATGTGCCCGGTGAACAGCATCCTTACCGGCGCGTCGGAGCGGACGACGAGATGCAGATGCTTGCCGTGCTCAATCGACGACACGACGCCGTCCGTCGCGACGCTGTCGACCGGTGTCGGCTCGACCAGCGTGATGTCCCCCGGCAGGCTGGCGAACGCATCACCCAACAACCCCGCCATCGTCGCGAGTCCGGGCAGGTTGCGCGTCCCGCTGTTGATCGCCGCCCAGGCCTCGACCTGTCCTAGCATCGGAGCCGCGTGCGCCTTGTCGACGGCATCGCGCTCTATCGTTGAAAGTCCCCTCATCACCCGACCCTAGCGAAACCGGCCGGGAGAGGGAACAGCGTCAGAAGCTGTAGACGAGCGACGCGCGGCTAGTGGTGTCGGTCGAGACCGATCCGACCGGCGGCTCGCTTTCATACTGGACGCTGTACGACAGCGCGGCGGAGAGCGGACCGATGAGCTTGGCGTTGAGCGAAGTCGTGCCACTCAGCGTGCTGTTGTAGCGCTGGACATAGGCCGACGCGACCTGGCTCACCGACAGGCCGCTAAGAATGCGGATGCTGAAGTTCGCCGTGCCGCGTGCGGCCAGGCTGCTCTGGACCGTATCGTCGGTGAATTCGGTGTGGCGATAGGCTGGTCCGAGTTCGAGATCGAGCTTGGTCCCGGCGGTCTTGATCACGCTGTAGCCGGCACCGACAGAGGTCGAATAGCGGTTGTAATAGCCGAGGAACCGGTCGCCTTCATACTGTCCGACACCGTAGATGTAGGCGCGATCGTCGACCTTGTAATTGGGTTCGTACGAGGCGAGGTAATGCTCCCGCGTCGTGACGTCGAGGTTCGACTGATAATCGGCCTGCGCATGGAACTTGTGACGCCAGCGCAGCGCCTCGCGGTTGAGATCGAGCACCGCTGTACCGCCCGCGGTATCGGAGTTGCCGGTGGTCAGATAGCCGCCGATCTCCGCCTTGCCGCTCCACAAATCGAGGAAGCTGGCCTGGCGGATGACCTGCGTACGCTGTGCGGCGCGGTCCGCCTTCCACTTCTCGGCGATCGCCAGCACCGCGTCGCCGCTGAGTGGATCCGCGGCGCGCGCATATTTGGTGATCGTGTTGACGTCGGCCTCGTTCCCCGCCTCCAGCGCCGCGTCTAGCATCGCGCGGATCGTTTCCGGGATCATCACCGATTGCGGATCGGGCGCGTTGGCAAGCAACAGCGGGGCGAAGATGAGGCATGTTAAGCGGCGCACGCTGGATTCCGTAACGGTAGCGCAACGCGATGGAAACTGTGGAACGATGCGGTTATGCGCCGAGATGTGGCGCGAAGGCGGCGAGTACCTGTTCGTACAGCACCTTCTTGAACGGCACGATCAGCCGCGGCAGGTCGGCGGGATCGCTCCAGCGCCAGACGCGGAACTCCTGATGCTCGGTGGCGATGTCGATGTCCGCGTCGGTGCCGTTGAAACGATACAGGAACCAGCGCTGCGTCTGCCCGCGCCATTTGCCCTTCCACACCTTACCGAGCAGTTCGGGGGGGAGGTCGTAGACGAATTCACCCGGCGCTTCCGCAATCAGCTCAACCTTGTCCGGCATGACGCCGGTTTCCTCGCCGAGTTCACGCAATGCGGCGGCTTCGGCGTCCTCGCCCGGATCGATCCCACCCTGCGGCATCTGCCAGGCTTCGGACGGCGAATCGTTGCGCTGGCCTACAAAGACCTTGCCGTCGGCGTTGACGAGCATCACGCCGGCGCAGGGGCGGTAGGGAAGGGTCGAGTAATCGGTCACGAAAGTCTCCGGAACGCAGGCGCTTGTGCGGCGAACCGCTTGGGGCTCGGGCAGCGCGCTCCTACCTACGGAGCATGATCCATGTCGTCCACCATCCCGACTATGTCACGCCAGCGCCGGCGCGCTCGACCTATCGCTGGAACAAGAACGGGCTGATCCGCGACCTGCTTCTCGACAAGGGCGATGCGGTGACGTGGCATCGAGCCGAGACGACGCCGACCGCGTGGCTCGAGGCGGTGCATGACGAGGATTACGTCGCCGAGGTGCTTGGGGCGCAGGTGCCCAAGGAGAAGGAGCGGCGGATCGGGTTTCCGGTGACGTCAGCGGTGGCATCGCGTGCCGCGATCGTCCCTCACGGGACGTGGCTGGCGGCGTGTCTCGCGCTGGAGCACGGGTTCGCGGCGAATACGGCGGGCGGGAGCCATCATGCGCTGGCAAATACCGGCGCTGGGTTCTGTGTGTTCAACGACCTGGCGGTGGCAGCGGCGCGGCTGATCGACGCGCGCCGCGTGGCGCGCGTGCTGGTGGTCGATTGCGACGTGCATCAGGGCGACGGGACCGCGGCGTTGCTCGCGGGACGGCCCGAGATCGCCACCTATTCGATCCATGCGGAGAAGAATTTTCCGGTCCGGAAGGCGCGGTCGACGCTCGATGTGCCGTTGCCGGACAAGGTCGGCGACGAGGTCTATCTGGTGACGCTGGAGGCAAGCCTCGTACCGTTGCTCGACGAGTTTCGGCCGGAGTTGATCCTGTATCAGGCGGGGGTCGATCCATTCGAGGGCGATCGACTTGGACGGTTGTCGCTCACGCTCGACGGGTTGGCGCGGCGCGAGCGGCTCGTCGCCGGCCTCGCGATCGACCGCGGCGTGCCGCTCGCGAGTACGGTGGGCGGCGGCTATGGTGACGATGCGCTGGCAATCGCAGAGCGGCACGTCGCGTCGATTCTGACGCTGGGCGAAACTTTTGCCGCCGCGGGTGACGCCGGACTGCGGGTTGGTGCATTGAACGCGCGATGACGACACCTTCTTTGCTCTGGCTGCGCCAGGACCTCCGCCTTCACGATCACCCCGCGCTGATCGCCGCCGCGCATGCCGGGCCGGTGATTCCGGTCTACGTGCTCGACGACGACGCGTCGGGGAAATGGAAAATGGGCGGCGCCCAGCGTTGGTGGCTGCACCACACGCTCGAGTCGTTTGCCAAGTCGCTGGCGGACAAGGGCTCGAAGCTGGTTTTGCGCCGCGGCGATGCGGTCGAAGTGTTAAAGGCCCTGATGGAGGAAACCGGTGCCGAGCAGATACACGCGATCCGGCATTATGAGCCTTGGTGGCGGAAGGCCGAGGCGGCGCTTGGCGATAGGCTGTGCCTGCATGACGGCAACCATCTTGCCCGCGTCGAGGATGTGAAGACGGGGTCGGGCGGGCAGTTCAAGGTGTATTCCTCGTTCTGGAAGGCGCTCAACCAGATGATGCCGCCGGGCGACCCCGAGCCTGCGCCGCGGACGATCCCCGCGCCGTCGAAATGGCCGAAGAGCGATACGCTGGCGGACTGGGATCTGCTGCCGACCAAGCCGGACTGGTCGGCGGGGTTCGGCGACTGGACGCCGGGCGAGGCGCAGGCGTTGGAGAACGCGAAAGCGATGGCGCCGATCGTCGAGGCCTATGACGTCGATCGCAACATGCCGTCGATCGAGGGCACCTCGCGCCTGTCCCCGCACCTGCACTTCGGCGAGATCTCGCCGCGTGCGGTGTGGCATTCGGTAGATGGTCACGGCGACGCAACGACGTTCCGCAAGGAACTAGCGTGGCGCGATTTCACCGATGGCGTCGTGCTGACGATGCCGGACTACGGCGACACGAACGGGCGACCAAAGTTCGACAAGCTTCCTTGGCGGTCTGGCAAGGAGGCCGAGGCGGACCTGAAGGCGTGGCAGGAGGGCAAGACCGGCTATCCGATCGTCGATGCCGGGATGCGCCAGCTATGGGCGACCGGCTGGATGCACAATCGCGTGCGGATGATCACGGCGAGCTTCCTGGTGAAGCACCTGCTGATCGATTGGCGCGAGGGCGAGCGGTGGTTCTGGGATTGCCTGGTCGATGCGGATTACGGGAATAATTCGGTGAACTGGCAATGGGTCGCCGGGACCGGGGTGGATTCGAACATGTTCGGGCGGATCATGGCGCCGCTGTCGCAGTCGGAGAAGTTCGATGCGGGGGACTATATTCGCGAATGGGTGCCGGAACTGGCAAAGGTGACCGGCGAAGCGATCCATGATCCGGAGGAATCCGGCTGCCGGCCGAAGGCGTATCCGGCAAAGATCGTCGGCCACCGCGAAGGCCGCGAGCGTGCGCTCGAAGCCGGGCGGCACGCGCGCTAGGGTCGCATTTTCTCCCCTCCCTGGAAGGGAGGGGTTGGGGATGGGTCGGGTTCCGCTCGGTCGACCGTCAGTGGCTCGAACCCACCAACCCACCCCCGGCCCCTCCCTGTAAGGGAGGGGAGTGCATTGTGGTCTTGATTACGTTCCAGCCGTTTCCGCGCCGACGCCTCTTTCCTAGCCGTTGCCCGTGTTGCATGGAGCGCCGCGATGACCGTCGTTTCCGCTTTCGATGATGTGCCCGCTGCGCAGGGTTCCACGGTTACGCGTCTCGTTGCGCCGGTGTTTCACCGCCTGCTCGACCGGATCGATGCGGGGCTTGAGAGTGGCGGCATAGACGCGCATTTGCCCGACGGCACGCGGCGGCTGATCGGCGGTCGGGCTCCGGGGCCTTTACCCATCGTGACCGTTCACCGCTGGCGCGCGCTGGTGCGGTTGGCGACCGCGGGATCGGTCGGCTGGTACGAAGGCTGGGCGGCCGGCGACTGGTCGAGCCCAGACCCGGTACCGCTGTTCGACCTGTTCATGCGCAACCGCCGCTCGCTCGGGGGCGCGGCACGGTCGGGGGGGGTAGTGCGGCTCGCCGCGCGGGCGTGGCATCGGATGCGGCGGAACGATCTAACTGGCTCGCGCAAGAACATCGCCGCGCATTACGATCTCGGCAACGACTTCTACGAAACGTGGCTCGATGCGAGCCTGACCTATTCGAGCGCGATCTTTGCCGAGCCGTTCGACGATGCCGAACCGCATGAGGCGGCGCAGGGGACCAAGCTGCGCGCAATCCTCGACCGGACCGGGGCGCGGGCGGGCGATACGATCCTGGAGATCGGCTGCGGTTGGGGATCGTTCGCCGAGATGGCGGCGCGCGCGGGGGTCGGCGTGCACGCACTGACGCTGTCGACGGAGCAGAAGCGGCAAGTCGACGACCGGATCGCGGCGGCGGGGCTCGACGGTGTCCGCGTGGCGCTGACCGACTACCGTGACGTCACCGGCACGTACGACGCGGTGGCGAGCATCGAGATGGTCGAGGCGGTCGGCGAAGAATATTGGCCGATCTATCTCGACGCGATCGCGCGCGCGTTGAAGCCGGGTGGGCGTGCGGCGTTGCAGTATATCTCCATCGACGATGCGATCTTCGACTCCTATTCGCGGAGTGTCGACTTCATCCAGCGCTATGTGTTTCCGGGCGGGATGCTGTTGTCCGAACCAGGGTTTCGTGCGCTGGCAGAGGCGCGGGGACTGGCGTGGGAGGACCGGCGCGGGTTCGGGCTGCACTATGCCGAGACGTTGCGGCGGTGGCGCGTTGCGTTCGATGCGGCGGTTGCGGAAGGGCGATTGCCGGCGCGGTTCGATGCGCGGTTCGTGGCGTTGTGGCGCTACTATCTGATGTATTGCGAGGGCGGGTTCCTCGGCGGTGGGATCGACGTCGCGCAGGTTACGCTGGTGAAGCGGTAACGCTTTCCTGCGTACGCAGGAATCCAGGGTAGCGGGCGGTGGCGATTGTGACCCTGGGCTCCTGCGTTCGCAGGAGAACGGTTAGGCGACCCGCTCGAAGTGACCAGCTTCGAAGCCTTCGATCGCCAGCGCGACGATGCGGTCGGCCACTACTGTTGGTTCCTTGACCGAGTTCGGATCCTCGCCCGGATACGCCCGCGCCCGCATCTTGGTCCGCGTCGCGCCGGGATCAACGATCGCGGCGCGGATCGCGCTGATCTCGGCCATCTCGTCGCCGTACGCGCCGAGCAGCGTTTCGAACGCAGCCTTCGAGGCACCATAAAGGCCCCAGTACGCGCGAGGCTTGCGGCCCACGCTGGACGTTACGCCGATCACGCGAGCCGACTTGGCCTTCTTCAGCATCGTGTCGAACGCAGCGATCATGGCAGCCTGCGCGCTGACGTTGAGCGTCAGGACCTGCGCCATTTCCTTCGGATCGATCGCCGGCACCGACGACAGCGAACCGAGCATGCCCGCATTGAGCACGAGGATATCGAGCGCATCCCAGCGGTCGCCGATCGCCGTCGCCAGCCGCGCGATGGCTTCGCTCTCGGCAAGATCGAGAGGCGCTATCGTCGCCGAACCGCCCGCCGCATGGATCGACGCCTCGACCTCTTCGAGACCACCCGGCGTTCGCGCCGTCAGGACGACGTGCGCGCCCTTTGCCGCCAGCGCGATCGCGGTCGCGGCGCCGATGCCGCGGCTGGCACCAGTGACCAGCGCCAGCCGGCCTTCGAGAGGCTTGTCCGTCATATCAGCTCCGCGAGTATCAGATGACGCGTTCGGCGAGCATCGCGAACTGATCGACCTCCGAACCTTCGTCATGGTCGGTCAGCGTCGTCGGATAGTCGCCGGTGAAGCACGCATCGCAATATTTCGGGCGGACATCCGCGCGCTTCGCCTCGCCGAGCGCCTTGTAGAGGCCGTCGATCGAGATGAAGTTCAGGCTGTCGGCATGGATGAAGCCGGTCATGCCGCCGAGGTCGAGCTTGGCCGCGAGCAGCTTCTCGCGTTCGGGCGTGTCGACACCGTAGAAGCACGAATGCCGCGTCGGCGGGCTGGCGATCCGCATATGGACTTCGGCAGCGCCTGCCTCGCGCATCATTTCGACGATCTTGAGCGAGGTCGTGCCGCGAACGATCGAATCGTCGACGAGGATGACCCGCTTGCCCTTGATCAGCGCGCGGTTGGCGTTGTGCTTGAGCTTCACGCCGAGGTGGCGGACCTTGTCGCCCGGCGAGATGAACGTGCGGCCGACATAATGCGAGCGGATGATGCCGAGCTCGAACGGAATGCCAGATTGCTGCGCATAGCCGATGGCCGCGGGCGTGCCTGAATCGGGGACCGGGATGACAAGATCGGCATCGACCGGTGATTCGATCGCGAGCTGCGCGCCGATCGCTTTGCGCACCGAATAAATCGAGTGATCGTCGACGATCGAATCGGGGCGCGAGAAATACACCCATTCGAAGATGCACGGCCGCGCCGCCATCGGCGCGAACGGCCGGATCGAGCGGATCTCTGAGCCTTGGACGATGACAAGTTCACCCGGCTCGATCGCGCGGACGAAGGTGGCGCCGACGACGTCGAGCGCGACGGTCTCGGAGGCAAAGATCACCGCGTCGCCCAGCTTGCCCATGACGAGCGGCCGGATGCCGAGCGGATCGCGGCAGGCGATCATGCCCTCCGGCGTCATCACGATCAGCGAATAGGCGCCTTCGATCTGCTTCAGCGCATCGATGAAGCGATCGAGCAACGTGCGGTAGTTCGATGTCGCAACGAGGTGGATGATCGTCTCGGTATCGCTGGTCGACTGGAAGATCGAGCCGCGGCGCACGAGCTCGCGACGCAAGCGCATCGCGTTCGAGATGTTGCCGTTATGCGCGATCGCGAAGCCGCCGGTCGACAGCTCGGCATAGAGCGGCTGGACGTTACGCAGCGCGGTTTCGCCGGTCGTCGAATAGCGGACATGACCACAGGCGACGGTGCCCGGCAGCGAGCGGATGACGTCGTCGCGGTCGAAGTTGCCGGCGACATGGCCCATCGCGCGATGCGTGTGGAAATGCGCGCCGTCGAAGGTCGTGATGCCGGCGGCTTCCTGGCCGCGGTGCTGCAACGCATGCAGCCCCAAGGCTACGAGCGCGGCTGCGCCATCGGTGGCCGAAACGCCAAACACCCCGCATTCTTCGCGGAGTTTGTCGTCATCATAAGGGTTTGTCGTCAGCATGCCGGTTCTCACGTCGTGCGGAAGCTGCCCTATACGAGCGGATCGCCGGCTTGTCGCCTGTTTGTAATAACATTGCGCGCCGCTGGTCGCATCCCGGCGGGTTTCGGGTATATCCGACGCATGACACACAGCCGCGACACGGGCCTGACGCTCGATCCGAAATTCGATTCCGCTGGGCTCCTGACCGCGGTCGTCACCGATCGCGTATCGGGCGACGTGCTGATGGTCGCGCACATGAACGCCGAGGCACTGGCCCAGACGCAGACGACCGGCGAGGCGCATTTCTGGTCGCGGAGCCGCAAGAAGCTATGGAAGAAGGGCGAGACGTCGGGGAACGTGCTGCGCGTCGCCGAGCTGCGGATCGATTGCGATCAGGATGCGGTGTGGGTGATCGCTGACGCGGCGGGGCCAGCGTGCCACACCGGCGAGCGGACCTGCTTCTTCCGCCGGATCGAGGGGGGCGGACTGGTGCCGGCCGAATGAAGCGGGCGTTGCTGCTCGCTCTCGTCTTGAGCGGGTGCGGGCAGGAGCCGTCTCGTACGGTCGCGGATAGTGCGGGGGCGCGGCTTGAGGCGGCGGCGGAGACCGCAGGGATCGTGTCCGACCCGAACGCGCCGCTGCAGGGGTACTGGGCGCGCGATACCGACCGGGTCTGCGTTATCGGCACCGAGAAGACCGCCCGGATCGGGGTCAGCGTCGACTACGGCGAAGATCAGGGCTGTGCCGCATCCGGGACCGTCGAGCGCTCGGACGATGCACTAAAAGTCGCATTTGGCGCGTGCAAATTCGACGCCCGGTTCGACGGCGATCGGATCGTCTTCCCCGCCGAGATGCCAGAAGCCTGTGAATCGCTGTGTACTGGCCGCGCCTCGCTAGCCGCGCTAGCCGTCGATCGGATCAGCGAATCGCGATCGGAGGCTTCGACGTTACGCTCAACGGGTGGGCGATCATCTGCGGGGAAGTTGCTCTGCGCTAATTGACGTTGACGTAAACGAGAGTTATTTGTCTCGGGATGGCGACACGAGCATCTCCTTCTCCGGTCTCTCCCGAATCCTACGCGGTGATCGAGCCGCGGCACGACCGTGAGAGCTTCACGATCTCCGACCTCTCCGCCGAGTTCGACGTGACAGCTCGCGCGTTGCGGTTCTACGAGGACGAGGGACTGATCGCGCCCGAGCGTCGCGGCACGCAGCGTATCTATTCGCACCGAGACCGCGCGCGTCTCGCCTGGATCCTGCGCGGCAAGCGCGTGGGGTTCAGCCTCGGCGAGATCCGCGAGATGATCGACCTCTACGATCTCGGCGATGGTCGGCGTGCACAGCGCCAGGTCGTGATCGAGCGCAGCCAGGCGCGGATCGCGCTGCTCACCGCGCAGAAGCGCGACATCGATCTCGCCATCGATGAACTCACCAGTTTCGTGGCCCTTCTCGAAGTCAGCCGCGCCCAGGACAACCAAGGATAAACCATGCCCCAGTATACGCCCCCCGTCCGCGACACGCGTTTCGTCCTCGAGCATGTCGTTGGCTTGCCACGCTATTCCAATCTCCCCGGCTTCGATGCCGCCTCCCCCGACGTCGTCGACGCGGTGCTTGAGGAGGGCGGCAAGTTCGTCGCCGAAGTGCTGTTCCCGCTCAACCTGTCGGGCGACCAGCAGGGTTGCACGTGGCATGAGGACGGCTCGGTGACGACGCCGGACGGCTTCAAGGAAGCGTATAAGCAGTATGTCGAGAGCGGCTGGGCGACGCTCGGCAACCAGCCGGAATATGGCGGGCAGGGGATGCCGCACGTCGTGTCGACCGCGTTCCAGGAATACATGATCTCGTCGAACATGGCGTTCGCGATGTATCCGGGCCTCACGCACGGCGCGATCGCCGCGCTGATCGCCAAGGGTTCGGACGCGCAGAAGGCGATGTACGTGCCGAAGATGGTGTCCGGCGAATGGGGCGGGACCATGAACCTGACCGAGCCGCAGTGCGGCACCGATCTCGGCCTGATCCGCACCAAGGCCGAGCCGCAGGCGGATGGCTCGTACGCGATCACCGGCACGAAGATCTTCATCTCGAGCGGCGAGCATGACCTGACCGACAACATCATCCACCTCGTGCTGGCGAAGACGCCGGGCGCGCCGGATAACGTGAAGGGCATTTCGCTGTTCGTCGTGCCGAAGGTGCTGGTGAACGAGGACGGTTCGCTCGGCGGGCGCAACGGCGTCACCTGCGGGTCGATCGAGCACAAGATGGGAATTCACGCAAATTCGACCTGCGTGATGAACTATGATTCGGCGACCGGCTGGCTGGTCGGCGAGGAGATGAAGGGCCTCGCCGCGATGTTCATCATGATGAACGCGGCGCGGCTCGGCGTCGGGCTTCAGGGGCTTGGTGTAGCCGAAGTCGCCTACCAGAATGCGGTCCAGTATGCGCAGGATCGCCGCCAGGGGCGCGCACTGACCGGGCCGAAGGAGCCGCAGGAGAAGGCGGACACGCTGTTCGTCCACCCCGACATCCGCCGCATGCTGATGGAGGGCAAGTCGCTGACCGAGGGTCTGCGCGCGCTGATCCTGTGGACCGCGCTCCAGGCCGATCTCGAGCATCATGCCGAGACCAAGGAGGAGCGCCAGCTGGCGGGTGACATCATCTCGCTGCTGACCCCGGTCATCAAGGGCTATGGCACCGACATGGGCTATGCGATCGCGACCAACGCGCAGCAGGTGTACGGTGGCCACGGCTACATCGCCGAATGGGGCATGGAGCAGTATGTCCGCGATGCCCGGATCGCGATGATCTACGAGGGCACCAACGGCGTGCAGGCGATGGACTTGGTCGGGCGCAAGCTCGCGCAGAATGGCGGACGCGGGATCCAGGCGTTCTTCAAGCTGGTGGCGGACGACGTCGCCGCGGCGAAGACCGATCCGGCGACGGCGGTGTTCGCCGAGGCGCTGGAGAAGGCGAACGGCCAGCTTCAGGCGGCGACGATGTGGTTCATGGCTAATGGCATGAAGAATCCTGAGAACGTCGGCGCGGGTGCGGTCAGCTACATGCACCTGATGGGGATCGTCGCGGTCGGCACGATGTGGCTGCGGATGGCGGTCGCTGCGACCAAGCTAAAGGCGGCAGGCGAGGGCGAGACTGCGTTCCTAGACGCCAAGCTGGTGACGGCGCGCTTCTATGCCGAGCGGATCCTGCCGGATGCGGGCGCACTACGTCGCAAGATCGAGGGTGGCGCGGAGTCGCTGATGGCGCTGCCGCCCGAGATGTTCATGGCGGCCTGATCGAAAACGGGGCGGATCGCCAAAGCTATCCGCCCCGTATGCCTCCCTCTGACGGGGAGGGATGCGTTGGCGCTATTTTGTAGCCGTCGCCGCTGCAGAAGACGATGTTTGCGTTGGCGATGACGACGCTGCAGCGCTCGATTTTTGCCGGACACCGCTCAGTTCTCCCGCACCTGCGGCTGCGTTCGGTGCGACTGGAGGGGA
The DNA here is from genome assembly GCF_004343105.1 of Sphingomonas sp. PP-CC-3A-396. Classification (NCBI taxonomy): domain Bacteria; kingdom Pseudomonadati; phylum Pseudomonadota; class Alphaproteobacteria; order Sphingomonadales; family Sphingomonadaceae; genus Sphingomonas; species Sphingomonas sp. PP-CC-3A-396. The sequence goes on from NZ_SLYF01000003.1 coordinate 18,678, forward strand.
CTGCGGTACTGCAGTCATCGTCGCCCGTGTCACGATGCATTGCGTCGGGTCCGCACGCTTGAACTGGCGGCAGTTCCAGAGCGAACGTTCATAATTGCTCCCCCGATCGCGCATATAGCTAAAGCTCAATGCGGCCATTTGGGCGAGGTCCAGCGGGATCGATGTCGCTGTTTTTGTGGCGTCCGTCCAGGCCATGAAGCGGCAAAAAGGTTTATCGCCGCAGGCTTGGGTTGCGAGTGCGACGAGGCCGTCGGCCGTTTGATTGCGCGGCAATGTAACGAGAACCGTATCACCGTCGACCGCGCTCGCCATGACCGAAGGGTCCGTCTCCGTCCCTGCAGCGAACCCCATTGCAGCCGATGCTTCGGCCAAGGCCGCATTGGCCTCGACGAGCGCGGCGCCAATTTTGTGCGCGTCGGAGAGCGTAGCGAGCTGTGTGATCACGGGCTCGATGGTTTCGGGGTGACGGCCGAATGCGGAGGGCGTCCCCCACCAGCCGGACCAGCGGAAGAACAGGTGCGTGTTGACCGCAGTGATCTTGTCGAGGCTCGACTGCCAGTATGGCACGACCCAGTCGGTATGATAGTGGGTAGCATATCCGACCTGCTTGAACACCGCGCCGTTAAGCGCCGCCGCGGCGACCTCGCGCGCACGCCGCCAGGCGTCATCAGTCGGGTGCCAGCGGGTTAGCGCGCCATCGCAACTGAAGCTGAATTGACAACCGGTTGAACGGTCCTGGCCCTCGAATACGACGCCGCATACCGTCTTGGGGAAAGCCGGGTGGCGCAGGCGGTTCAGCACGACCTGAGCGACCGCGCGTTCACCCAGCGTATCATCCCCGGCCTCGTAGAGGATGCCCGCCGCCATGCAGTCGGTGGCGCGTGCCAGATCCTCTGCGCCGCCAGCGAAGAGGAACGGCCGCGCAGCGGGGTTGGGCGCGGTCGAGAACGGCACGGTCGCATTGAACGCGCGTGCGTCGTCGGGCGTCAGGTCGACGAACTTTACCGGTTCGACCTGAGGCACTTCGGCTTGCGGCACGACCCGCCCCGGCGGCAGTTTAACCCGCTTCGACACGTGGACGATCGTCGGCGCGTTGGCGACCACGAGCGCGGGCCCAATGATCGCTAGCGCGGAAATTCCGACGATAGTGGCGCGCAGCACCGTCGTGCCGCGCGGGGATAGAGGCTTTGTCACTGTTCGGGCAGGAAGTCCGGGACCGACAGATAGCGCTCGCCGGTGTCGTAGTTGAAGCCGAGAACCCGAACGTTGTCAGGCAGATCGGGGAGCTTCTGAAGGATCGCTGCGAGCGTTGCGCCGGAGCTGATGCCGACCAGCATACCCTCTTCGGTTGCCGAGCGGCGCGCCATGTCCTTCGCCACCGCGGCATCGACCTCGATCACGCCGTCGAGCGCCTGGGTGTGCAGGTTCACCGGGATGAAGCCTGCACCGATGCCCTGGATCGGGTGCGGGCCGGGCTGGCCACCGGCGATCACCGGCGATGCGGCGGGCTCGACCGCGTAGACTTTGAGCGACGGCCATTCCTTCTTCAGCGCTTCCGCGACGCCGGTAATGTGGCCACCGGTGCCGACGCCGGTGATGATCACGTCGATCGGCGTGTCACGAAAGTCGGCGAGAATTTCCTGTGCGGTCGTAGCGACATGCACCGCGATGTTCGCGGGGTTTTCGAACTGCTGCGGCATCCACGAGCCCGGCGTCTGCTCGACGAGCTCCTTCGCACGCTCGATCGCGCCCTTCATGCCCTTCTCGCGCGGGGTCAGGTCGAAGGTCGCGCCATAGGCCAGCATCAGGCGGCGGCGTTCGATCGACATGCTCTCTGGCATGACGAGGACGATCTTGTACCCTTTGACGGCCGCGACGAGCGCCAGGCCGATGCCGGTGTTGCCGCTGGTCGGCTCGATGATCGTGCCGCCGGGCTGGAGGTGGCCGTCCTTCTCCGCCGCCTCGATCATGGCGAGCGCGATGCGGTCCTTGATCGAGCCGCCGGGGTTCGAGCGCTCGGACTTCACCCAGACTTCGGATTCGGGGAACAGCTTCGACAGGCGGACGTGCGGCGTGTTGCCGATCGTATCGAGGATCGAGTTGGCCTTCATGGCTTGGCTTCTCCGTGTTCGGGTTCGGTCTCTAGGATCTCTGGGGGATCAAAGGTTTTCGCGCGGCCTAGTTCCGGGAACAGTCGCGCCCAGCCGATCGTGATTGCAATAGCACCGACGCCGCCGAACACCACCGCGCCGACCGGACCGAGCAGCGATGCCATCACGCCGCTCTCGAATTCGCCGAGCTCGTTCGAGGCCGAAATGGTGAGCTGCGACACCGCGCTGACGCGGCCGCGCATTGCGTCGGGCGTGTGGAGCTGGATCAACGACTGGCGGACATAGACCGAGATCATGTCCGCGCCACCCGCGACGATCAGCGCGACGAGGCTGAGGACGAAGGCGGGCTGCACGGGGATGCCGCCGATCGTGCCGGGTGCGATGCCGAGTAGGTTTACGATGGGCGTGGCAATACCGAAGGTCAGGATCGCAAGGCCGAACACGACGACAGCCACGAGCATCTTCACGCCGACATTGGTGCTCATCGGGCGGACGGAGAACCAGATCGCGGTCACCGCCGCGCCGATGCCCATGCCCGCGGCGAGAACGCCGAGCCCCTGCGAACCGACGTGGAGGATGTCGCGCGAATAGACTGGGAGCAGCGAGGTCGCGCCGGCGAGCAGCACCGCGAACAGGTCGAGCGTGATCGTCGCGAGAACGAGGCGGTTGCGGCGGACGTAGGTGAAGCCCTCGATGATGCGGGCGAGGGGGCGGTGATCGGTCTGCGCGGCGGGCTGCGGCACCGGGCCGATCAGGAACATGAAGAGGAGCGCGACGACGAACAGGATCGTCGCGACGCCGTACGCGACCTCCGGGTGGATCGCGTAGAGGAGACCACCGACGCTGGGGCCCGCGATCGTGCCGACCTGCCAGGCGATCGAGCTGATCGCGATCGCGGTCGGGAGGACGGCGCGGGGGACCAGGTTGGGGGCGAGCGCGGAATAGGCCGGGCCGGAGAAGGCTCGGGCGATGCCGAACGCGACTGCGGCAACGAACAGCACGCCAAGCGTGAGGTGTCCGGTCCAGGTCAGCAACCACAGGGTCGCGGCGGTGAGTACCAGCAGCGCGGTCGTTCCGCGGACGATCCAGCGCCGGTCGAAGCTGTCCGCAACCAGTCCGGTGATCGGGGTAAGCAGGAACAACGGCACGAACTGCGCGAACCCGATCATGCCGAGCATGAAGGCGGCCTGGCGAATGTCCATCGTCTCGCGGGCGATGTTGTAGACCTGCCACCCGATCACGATCGACATCGCGCTGACGGCTATGGTGCCGGTGAACCGGGACAGCCAATAGGCGCGGAAATTGGCGATCCGGAGGGGATGCTGGTGGGGGTCTGCGGTGGAGTCCATTGCGACTGGCTTTAGGCGGTGGTGCGAGGGGAGGGCAACCGGAGCTTTGCTTGGGGTGGGGATAGCGGCGCGAGCCAAGGTTGCTTGTCCCCCTTGTTCTCCCGCGAAGGCGGGAGCCCAGACGGGGCTCCCGCCTTCGCGGGAGAACAAGGGGGAGGGAGACACCGTCCTTTGGCAGACATGCCCCTGCCACCATTTCTCCGCCAGTATCACCACCCCGGCGAAGGCCGGGGTCCAATTGGTGGACGTCGCCAACTGAGTGACGCGCATCGTTACTGCAACCTCACCAATTGGGCCCCGGCCTCTGCCGGGGAGGTGGCCTGCTGGGAAAGGGTGGCCGCGAAACACGCAGGCAGAAAGCCCCATCCCACACCCCGCAAACCGACATACCCCAGACGGGAATTGATGTTCCGCCCCGTCCGCGCCTATAGGCTCCCTCAACTCCCCTACGGAAAACGAGGTTTCCCACATCGTGGCCAAGACCCCCCCACCAGTACGCGCTATCGCCGAACCGCCGATCACCAACCGCGAACGACCGGCCGAACCAAAGCCGTACGAAGCGTCGAAGGACGAACTGCTCGAAATGTATCGGCAGATGCTGCTGATCCGCCGTTTCGAGGAAAAAGCGGGCCAGCTCTATGGCTTGGGCCTGATCGGTGGCTTCTGCCATCTCTACATCGGCCAGGAAGCCGTCGCTGTCGGCCTCCAGTCCGCGCTCAACGGCGAGACCGATTCGGTGATCACCGGCTACCGCGATCACGGCCACATGCTCGCCTACGGGATCGACCCGAAGGTGATCATGGCCGAGCTGACCGGGCGCAATTCGGGGATCTCGAAGGGCAAGGGCGGGTCGATGCACATGTTCTCGACCGAGCATAAATTCTACGGCGGCCACGGCATCGTCGGTGCGCAGGTGTCGCTCGGCACCGGCCTCGCGTTCAAGCACAAATACTCGAACGACGGCGGCATCTGCATGGCCTATTTCGGCGACGGCGCCGCGAACCAGGGCCAAGTGTACGAGAGCTTCAACATGGCCGAGCTGTGGAAGCTCCCGATCATCTTCGTGATCGAGAACAACCAGTACGCGATGGGCACGAGCGTCAACCGCGCCTCCGCCGAGGACCAGCTGTATCGCCGCGGCGAGAGCTTCCGCATTCCCGGCATCCAGGTCGACGGCATGGACGTGCTCGCCTGCCGCGGTGCCGCCGAGGAAGCGCTGGCATGGGTCCGCGCGGGCAAGGGTCCGGTCATCCTCGAGATGAAGACCTATCGCTATCGTGGCCACTCGATGTCGGATCCAGCCAAGTACCGCACGCGCGACGAGGTCCAGGCGGTCCGCGACAAGTCGGATCCGATCGATCACATGAAGAAGCTGCTCGACGCGCAGGGCGTGACCGAGGCGGACCTCAAATCGCTTGAACAGGAAATCAGGAAAATCGTGAACGAAGCCGCCGATTTCGCCGAGCAGACCCCGGAGCCGGATGCTGCCGAGCTCTACACTGACGTTCTGGTGGAGAAATACTGATGGCGATCGAGATCAAGATGCCCGCGCTCTCCCCGACGATGGAAGAGGGCACGCTGGCCAAGTGGCTCGTCAAGGAAGGCGACAGCGTCAAGTCCGGCGACATCCTCGCCGAGATCGAGACCGACAAGGCGACGATGGAGTTCGAGGCGATCGACGAAGGCACGATCGGTTCGATCGCCGTCGCCGAAGGCACCGACAACGTGAAGGTCGGCACCGTCATCGCGACGATCCTCGAAGAGGGCGAGAGCGCGAGCGACCAGAAGCCTGCGGAAGCACGCTCGGGCGATGCGGCCAACGCCGCGCCGAAGGAGACGCCGTCGGACGACAAGTCACCGCCGGTTCCCGAAGGCGCTTCGCCCGCCAAGGCCGAGAGCGGCACGCAGCAACTTGTCGCATCGGCCGAGAAGGTCGGCATCTCCGACCCGGCGATCCCCGAGGGCACCGAGATGGTCAAGACGACCGTCCGCGAGGCGCTTCGTGACGCGATGGCCGAGGAAATGCGCGAGGACGACCGCGTCTTCGTGATGGGCGAGGAAGTCGCGCAGTATCAGGGCGCGTACAAGGTCACGCAGGGGTTGCTCGACGAGTTCGGCGACCGTCGCGTCATCGACACGCCAATCACCGAATACGGCTTTGCCGGCATCGGCGCGGGCGCGGCGATGGGGGGCTTGCGCCCGATCGTCGAGTTCATGACCTTCAACTTCGCGTTGCAGGCGATCGACCACATCATCAACTCGGCCGCCAAGACCAACTACATGTCGGGTGGCCAGATGCGCTGCCCGATCGTGTTCCGCGGTCCCAACGGCGCGGCGTCGCGTGTGGGTGCGCAGCATTCGCACAACTTCGCGGCATGGTATGCGAGCGTCCCCGGCCTGATCGTGATCGCGCCGTATGACGCGGCGGACGCGAAGGGCCTGCTCAAGGCCGCGATCCGCACCGAAGACCCCGTCGTGTTCCTCGAGAACGAGCTGATGTACGGCCGCAGCTTCGACGTCCCCAAGCTCGACAACCACGTCCTGCCGATCGGCAAGGCGCGGATCGTCCGCGAGGGCAAGGACGTGACGATCGTAAGCTACTCGATCGGCGTCGGCATTTCGCTCGAAGCCGCCGAGAAGCTCGCCGAGGAAGGCATCGACGCGGAGGTCATCGACCTGCGCACGCTGCGCCCGCTCGACACCGACACGGTGCTGAAGAGCCTCGCCAAGACCAACCGCATGATCATCGTCGAAGAGAATTGGGCAACCTGCTCGATCGCCTCGGAGATCGTGTCGGTGGTGATGGAACACGGCTTCGACGACCTCGACGCGCCGGTGCTGCGCGTGACCAATGAGGACGTGCCGATGCCGTATGCGGCGAACCTCGAAAAGCTGATGCTGGTCGACGTCGCGAAGGTCGTGACGGCGGCGAAGAAGGTGACCTACAAGGGCTGATGTTCGCGTCCAGTCGCGGCATGTCGCCGTGGCTGGACGTCAGCTCGTATATTTGTCGCAGGTCATGCGCGTTGCGGTCGGCGATGGATTATAAATCTCGCCAAAATCATGTCGGTCGCGAACGGTGAATGACGCGATATGATGGATCTTCGCGGCACCGTACGGCAGCCCGCCGGTTCCCACGACTGGCATGTAGAGGTGGTCGACTTGCATATCGTCCCGGTTGGGTTTTACCGGCTAGCACGTGACCGTGCAGGTCCCGTTGTTGAGATCACCGCGTCAAGCGGCGACCCTTCATAGTTCTAGTTCTTTGGATTCCGGCGTCAGTTCCTTGGTTGCATACCCGGCATTGACCGTGGACGTGTACGTCGCGAAGTCATAGCGTAGGTCGATCGTAGAACTGACGATACGGCGGACCCTGTAAGTCCGGCCCAACGGGTGTCGTAAACAAGCGCGTAATCGTCTGTTCGCGGCGCTTGATGGCCGGTATGCGCGGTCGATGACCCCGGAAGATCCCCTGCGCGCGCTCGCAATCAGTTATGCACCGGTACCTGCAAGGGCAGCGCTAGCGACGCTGTTTGTGCTCGATGACAAATTTTCCGGTATCTTGCGATCGACACGCGAGCCACTCATCGGGCAGATGCGGCTAACATGGTGGTACGAGGCGCTGGCTCGATTGGATGCCACGCCGCCGCCGGCCGAGCCACTGCTGCGCGAACTATACGCCACGGTTCTACCGGCAGGTGTATCCGGCACCATGCTGGCCGAATTGACCGATGGTTGGGACGTACTGCTTGACCCTGCGTTGGATGAGGCCGCGATCGACCGGTTTGCGGTACGGAGGGGACGGCGGTTGTTTGAACTCGCTGGCGCAGTCCTGGGTATTGTCGACGATCGCATAGGGCTTGCCGGAGAAGGGTGGGCACTGGCTGACTTGGCGCTGCGAACGCTGACGCCGTCGGACCGTGACGCGGTGCGAGCGCGGGCGGTGGAGCGACTTGATCGCGCGCTACAGGGGCGTTGGCCGGTACCCGGACGGGCGCTCGGCGCGATGACGCTGTCCGCTAGGTTCCACGCCGCCGAGGCACCCGAGACGCTGGGGAGCGCAAGGCATGTCGGACGCTTAGCGTGGCACAGACTGACCGGATACTGACCCATCATATGGGGATCGTCGCGTTCGAGGCCTAGCGTGCGCGCTTGGCAGGCGGGGCGACGGCGATGTGGCGATATCTGGCGGGCGGTACGGCGGTGATCGCGTTGATCATCGCGGGGTTCCTGGTCTTCAGTGGGAATGCGCGGCCGCGGCCGCTGCTGCCCGCGCAACCGGTATCGCAATCGGGCGAAGCGCCTGTCGCGAGCGATCCGCTACCAGACGCCGTGCCCCAAGCCACCGACAAGACCCGCGAGCAGAAGCGCTTCGATCGCTACGACAAGGACCGCGATGCGAAGATCACGCGGGAGGAATACCTCGTCCAGCGGCGCAAGGCTTACGCGCGGCTCGATGTGGACGGCGACGGCAAGCTGTCGTTCTACGAGTGGGCGGTGAAGGCGACGATTAAGTTTGCCGACGCGGATCGCGACAAATCGGGCACGATGACCGCGCCCGAATTTGCCACGACCGCGGTCAAGCGGAAGGGGCCAGCTCGGGTGAATTGTCCACCGTCTCAGGCTGTTGCCGAGGAGAGTTGAGCCACTCTGCAAGCGCCGCGCGGCCCCGGTCGGTGTACATCTTCTTGCGATCGGTCTTCTTGGTGCGGCCGGGAATCGGCGGGAACAGCCCGAAGTTCACGTTCATCGGCTGATACGTCTCGGCCTCCGCGCCGCCGGTGATGTGGCCCAGCAGGGCGCCGAGCGCGGTCGCGTAGGGTGGCGGCGTCAACGTCTTGCCCGTCAGTTCGGCCGCCGCGAACAACCCTGCGAGCATACCGATCCCGCAGCTCTCGATATACCCCTCACACCCGGTGATCTGGCCGGCGAAGCGGATGTTGGGGCGCGACTTCAGCCGCAGCGTCTCGTCCAGCAGTTCGGGCGAGCGGATGAAGGTGTTGCGATGGAGCCCGCCCAACCGCGCGAACTCGGCGTTCTCAAGACCGGGGATGGTCCGGAATAGCCGCACCTGGTCGGCGTGCTTGAGCTTGGTCTGGAAGCCGACGATGTTCCACAACGTGCCCTGCGCGTTGTCCTGCCGGAGTTGGACGACCGCGTGCGGCCAGCGCCCGGTCTTCGGGTTGTCGAGCCCGACCGGCTTCATCGGGCCATAGCGCAGCGTGTCGACGCCGCGCTCGGCCATCACCTCGATCGGCATGCAGCCGTCGAAATACGGCGTGTCCTTCTCCCAGTCCTTGAACGGGGTCTTCTCGCCGTCGACCAAGCCCTGGTGGAAGGCGAGATACTGGTCCTTGTCCATTGGGCAGTTGATGTAATCCTTGCCCTCACCCTTGTCCCAGCGCGACGCGAACCACGCGGTGTCCATGTCGATCGAATCGCGGTGCACGATCGGCGCGAGCGCGTCGAAGAACGCGAGCGCCTCGCGGCCGGTCTCCGCACCGATCCCCGCGGCGAGCGATGCGGCGGTGAGCGGGCCGGTGGCGATGATGGTCGGGCCATCCGGAAGCGCGTCGATGCGTTCGCGCACCAACGTGATGTTCGGATGCTGGTCGATCGCCTCGGTCACGCTGTTCGAGAAATTGTCGCGATCGACCGCGAGCGCGGAGCCCGCGGGGACGCGGTGGATGTCCGCCTGGCGCATGATCAGCGAACCGAGCGTGCGCAGTTCCTGATGAAGCAGGCCAACCGCGTTGCTGTCGGCATCGTCCGAGCGAAAACTGTTCGAGCAGACGAGTTCGGCGAGCCCGTCGGTCTGGTGCGCGGGCGTACCTTCGCCGCTGCCGCGCATTTCGGAGAGGCGCACCTTGAGGCCCGCTTCGGCGAGTTGCCAGGCGGCTTCGGAACCGGCGAGGCCGCCGCCGATGACGTGAATATCGTGGGTCATTCCGGTCAGATAGCGCGGGACGCCTGTCCTGTCAGCGGTTGTCGTGCCAGCGGTGTAATCCCACTTCGCCTTCATGACCCACCCCACGAAGATCTTCACGATCGGCTACGAAGCCACGACGATGGCCGATTTCCTCAGCACGCTGAAGGCGGCGGGGGTGGAGCGGGTGATCGACGTCCGCGCGCTCCCGTTGTCGCGGCGGCCGGGGTTTTCGAAGACCTCGCTGGCTGCGTCGTTGCGCGAGGTCGATATCGACTATGTGCATCTGAAGGCGCTCGGGACGCCGAAGCGCGGACTTGACGCGGCAAAGAAGGGCGACGTAGCGACGCTTACCGCGGTGTACGATGAGCAACTCGACCTCCCCGAGGCACAGGCGCAGGCCGCGATCATGCTCGGGCTCGCCGCGGAGAAGCCGAGCGCGCTGCTCTGTTACGAACGCGACCCGTGCCACTGCCACCGAACCTTGCTGTTGCAGGCGGTGGGCGAGGGGGCAGAGGTCGTGGATCTTTATACGTAGGCCGGGCTAGCCGCCCCTTCGTAAAACCCGGCCGCGCCGCCTCGTCCGCTACCCGCACTATCCGTCACCCCAGCGAAAGCTGGGGTATTCCTGTTTGGCGTGCGACATCTGCCCCGAGAGATACACCAGCTTTCGCTGGGGTGACGGTAAGATAGGTGGGGCATGCGAGAGGTTGCGGTCGAGGGTTAATGTCGACAGCGTGACGCAGGGGAATGTTGCGTTGCAGCACACTCTCCGCTAACGAGCCCCTACTCGCTTGGACCCGGTGCAATTCCGGGTGGCTATTCCGGCCGCCGATCCGCCGGACAACGCACCGACGCTTTTATCACGAACCGCCCGCGCAACCGCCGCGGTTCTCGCGTCCTATGCGGATACACACATGACATCATATTCTCGTTACCGGGCCGAATGGTTCAGCGGCCCCACGGCTGCGCGCCGTGACGTTCTCGCCGGCATGGTCGGCACCTTCGCGCTGATCCCCGAGGTCATCGCCTTCTCGTTCGTTGCCGGCATCGATCCCGAAGTCGGCCTGTTCGCCTCTTTCGTGATCGGCATCGTCATCGCGGTCGCTGGCGGGCGCCCCGCGATGATCTCCGGTGCGGCAGGCTCCGTCGCGCTGGTCGCCGCCGCGCTCGTCCACGCGCACGGCCTGCAATATCTGCTCGTCGCGACGATCCTCGCGGGCGCACTCCAGATCGCCTTCGGGCTCGCCAAGCTCGACATATTGATGCGGTTCGTCTCGAAGTCGGTCCATGCCGGCTTCGTCAACGCGCTCGCGATCCTGATCTTCTCCGCGCAGGTGCCGCAGATGGTCGGCGTCAGCTGGCAGGCGTATGCGATGATCGCCGGTGGCCTAGCGATCATCTACCTCATGCCCCGGATTTCCAGCGCGATTCCCTCGCCGCTGATATGCATCGTCGTGCTTACCGCGATCGCGATGTGGTTTCCGATGCCGCTGAAGACGGTCGGCGATCTAGGCCGCTTGCCGGATTCGCTGCCGTCGTTCGGGTTGCCCGACGTTCCGCTGACCTGGGACACGCTGCGGATCGTCGCGCCCTATGCGTTCGCGATGGCCGCGGTCGGCCTGCTCGAATCGATGATGACCGCCAGCGTGGTCGACGAACTCACCGAGACCACCAGTTCGAAGGCGCGCGAGTGCACGGGGCTCGGCCTCGCCAACATCGCGGCGGGCGCGTTCGGCGGCATCGCCGGGTGCGGGATGATCGGCCAGACCGTCGGCAATGTCCGCTATGGCGGCACCGGGCGGCTCTCGACGATGGTCGCGGGCGTGTTCCTGCTGATCGTCATGGTCCTGCTGCGGCCATGGGTCGCGCAGGTGCCGGTCGCGGCGCTGGTCGCGATCATGATCATGGTGTCGATCAGCACCTTCTCCTGGGGCTCGCTCCGCGACCTCGCGCGGCACCCGAAGATGTCGAGCGTGGTGATGGTCGCGACCGTCGTCGTCACCGTCGCGACGCACGACCTGTCGCTCGGCGTCGGGGTCGGCGTGCTGCTCAGCGGCGTGTTCTTCGCGTGGAAGGTGACGCGGATGATGGACGTCGCAATCGATCACGACGTGGCAACCGACACGCGTATCTACCGGGTAAGCGGTCAGATCTTCTTCGCCAGCGCCGACATTTTCGCCGATCGGTTTGACCTGCGCGAGACGGCCCGCGCCGTCCGCATCGACCTAACCAACGCGCATCTTTGGGACGTCACGGCGGTCGCCGCGCTCGAAGATGTCGTCGGCAAACTGCGCCGCCACGGTCGCGAGGTCGAGGTCATTGGCCTGAACACCGCGAGTGCCACACTGGTCGATCGCCATGCCCCGCTGATGATGGACCCGATCGAGGGGTAATGCTCGATCTTTGGGGCGGGCGAGAAATACGATGCTGTACGCGCCGCCGCGACGTCCTACGTCGAGGAGGATGACGAAACTTCCAGATACCTGCCCCGTGTCGCTCACGCATCTCCAGCGGCTCGAGGCCGAGAGCATCCACATCCTTCGCGAGGTGGTCGCCGAGTGCGAGCGCCCGGTAATGCTCTACAGCGTCGGCAAGGATTCCGCGGTGATGCTGCACCTGGCGCGGAAAGCCTTTTATCCGTCGCCACCGCCTTTCCCGCTGCTGCATGTCGATACGACGTGGAAGTTCAAGGCGATGTACGATCTGCGCGACCGGATGGCGGCGGAGAGCGGGATGGACCTGCTCGTCTACAAGAACCCCGAGGCCGAGGCGCGCGGGATCAACCCGTTCGATCACGGTGCTCTGCACACCGATATGTGGAAGACCGAGGGGCTGAAGCAGGCGCTCGACCTCCACGGCTTCGATGCGGCATTCGGAGGCGCGCGGCGCGACGAGGAGAAGAGCCGCGCGAAGGAGCGCGTCTTCTCGTTCCGTGCGGCGCATCACCGCTGGGACCCGAAGCAGCAGCGCCCCGAGCTGTGGAACCTCTATAATGCTCGGAAAGCGAAGGGCGAGAGCATTCGCGTCTTCCCGATCTCGAACTGGACCGAACTCGATGTCTGGCAGTATATCCAGCTCGAGGACATCCCGATCGTCCCGCTCTATTTCGCCGCACCGCGCCCTACCGTCGAGCGCGACGGCATGCTGCTGATGGTCGACGACGATCGCTTTCGGCTCGAGCCTGGCGAGGTGCCGGTGGAGCGCTCGATCCGTTTCCGCACGCTCGGCTGCTACCCGCTGACGGGAGCGGTAGAGAGCGAGGCCGACAACCTGTCCGCGGTGATCCAGGAGATGCTGCTGACTACTACCAGCGAACGCCAGGGCCGCGCGATCGACCGCGACGCGGGCTCGGCGAGCATGGAGAAGAAGAAGCAGGAGGGCTATTTCTGATGGCTACGCGCACGCAGGAGTCCGCCTATCAGGTGCAGGACATCATCGCCGAGGACATCGACGCCTATCTGCTCCAGCACCAGCATAAGAGTCTGCTCCGATTCATTACCTGCGGGTCTGTCGACGACGGAAAGTCGACGCTTATCGGGCGGTTGCTGTACGATTCTAAGATGATTTTCGAGGATCAGCTCGCTGCGCTGGAGAGCGATTCGAAGAAGGTCGGCACGCAAGGCCAGGAGATCGATTTCGCGCTGCTGGTCGACGGGCTCGCCGCCGAGCGCGAGCAGGGCATTACGATCGACGTCGCCTATCGCTATTTCTCGACCGAGAAGCGCAAGTTCATCGTCGCCGATACGCCGGGGCATGAACAATACACACGCAACATGATCACCGGCGCGTCGACCGCCGATCTCGCGGTGATCCTAATCGATGCGCGCAAGGGCATCCTGACGCAGACCAAGCGCCACAGCTATCTCGCGCACCTGATCGGCATCCGGCACCTCGTGCTGGCGGTCAACAAGATGGACCTCGTCGGCTACGACCAAGCGACCTACGACCGGATCGTCGCGGACTATGCGGCGTTTGCGGAGTCGATCGGGATTGCCGGCTTCACGCCGATGCCGATTTCGGGGTTCAAGGGCGACAACATTACAGCCGCAAGCGCGAATACGCCCTGGTACGACGGGCCGACGCTGATCGACCATCTCGATACGGTGACGCTCGACGTCAGCGAGGATCAGGCGGGCGCGTTCCGGATGCCGGTGCAGTGGGTGAACCGTCCCAATCTCGACTTCCGGGGCTTTTCGGGGCTGGTCGCGAGTGGGTCGATCGCGCCGGGCGATGCGGTGCGCATCCTGCCGGGCGGGCGCACCTCAACGATCGCCCGCGTTGTAGCGTTCGGCGGCGATCTGCCGAGTGCGGTCGCCGGGCAATCGGTGACGCTGACGCTGGCGGACGAGATCGATTGCTCGCGCGGCGACGTGATCGTGGCCGCCGAGTCGCCGCCGGAAGTGGCGGATCAGTTCGAGGCGACCGTAGTCTGGATGGCGGACGAGGCGATGCTGCCGGGGCGCTCTTATTGGCTCAAGCTCGCGACACAGACCGTGACGGCGACCATCCAGCAGCCAAAATACGCGATAAATGTCAACACTATGGAACGGCTTGCTGCCAAGACGTTGGAGCTCAATGCGATCGGTGTCGCGAACCTGTCGACCGACCGGCCGCTGGTGTTCGAGCCCTATGCGGACAATCGCCAGCTCGGCGGGTTCATCCTAGTGGACAAGATCACCAACGCGACGGTGGCGGCGGGGATGCTGCACTTCTCGCTCCGGCGTGCGCAGAACGTACACTGGCAGGCGACCGATATCGGCCGTGAGGCGCACGCCGCGCTGAAGAACCAGAAGGCGGCGGTGCTGTGGTTCACGGGGCTGTCGGGTGCGGGCAAGTCGACGATCGCCAATCTGGTCGAGATGAAGCTGGCCCGGATGAACCGGCACACGTTCCTGCTCGACGGCGACAATGTCCGCCACGGGCTGAACCGCGACCTCGGCTTCACCGATGCCGACCGGGTCGAGAATATTCGGCGCGTCGGCGAGGTCGCCAAGCTGATGACCGATGCCGGGCTGATCGTGATCACCGCATTCATCTCGCCGTTCCGCGCCGAGCGCGAGATGGTGCGGCAGATGATGGCGCCGGGCGAGTTCATCGAGGTGCATATCGACACGCCGCTCGCCGAGGCCGAGCGGCGCGACGTTAAGGGGCTGTATGCGAAGGCGCGGGCGGGCAAGCTGGCGAACTTCACTGGGATCGATTCACCTTATGAAGCACCGGCGAACCCGGAGATCCGGATCGACACGACCGGTATGACGCCTGACGAAGCCGCCGATGCGATCGTCGCGGTGCTGATTCCATGAGCAGTGCGATGACCGACGGCGAACTCGCCGCGCATCTGGCCGAGACGGCGGGGCGGTTGCTGCTCGAAGTGCGACGGTCGGGCGTGTTCTCGCCCGGCGCACTCGGCAAGGCCGGGGACGAGACCGCGAACGCGTTCCTCGTCCATGCGTTGCAGGATGCGCGGCCGGACGACGGTCTGTTGTCCGAGGAACGTCGATGTGACGGGACGCGGACGGCGATGTCGCGCGTGTGGATCGTCGATCCGGTTGACGGAACGCGCGAATATGGCGAGGCGCGCGACGATTGGGCGGTGCATGTCGCGCTCGCGATCGACGGGGTCGCGGAGGTCGGTGCGGTGGCATTACCGGGATTGGGTCTGGTCCTGCGTTCGGACCAGCCCGCACCGGTGCCACCGCCGGGTGATCCACTACGGATGGTCGTCAGCCGGACGCGGCCTGCGCCCGAGGCGGTGAAGGTTGCGGAAGTCCTTGGCGCGACGCTGATCCCGATGGGCTCGGCCGGCGCAAAGGCGATGGCGGTAGTCCGCGGAGAGGCGGATATCTACCTGCATTCAGGCGGGCAGTATGAGTGGGATTCGGCCGCGCCGGTGGCGGTAGCGGCAGCGTTCGGGCTGCATTGCAGCCGGATCGACGGGTCGCCGTTGGTGTATAATTGTCGGGATGTCTACATGCCCGACCTGCTGATCTGCCCGGTTGCGCTGCGCGATCGGGTCATGGCGGCGATGACGGCGTAGACTTCGACCTGATCCTCCCCCCGGAGGAGGTGGCACCGAAGGTGACGGAGGGGGGGACACGGAACAGAGGTTTCCCTTACCTCCCCCTCCGCCAGGCTACGCCTGCCACCTCCCCCTGGCGGGGGAGGATCGTAAAACGTCCGCTACTGCTGCGGTTCGGCGTCGTTCTCCACCGGCGCTTCATCGCGCGTCACGCGCGCGGTCATGCCCGTGGCGTCGGCATCGTCAAGCATCTGCTCGTCCGGCGCGACCGGCTTTTCGCGCGGCGGTTCGACCACGGCAGGTGCGGCCGGCGCCGCTTCGACCGGCGCAGCCTCGACCGGGGCAGGGGCCGCCTCGGACTCGGTTACGCCGGTATCCTCGACCATATTCGTATCCGTCGGCGGCTGCTCGGGCTCGGAGCGCGAGCAGCCGGCCAGCGCCATCGCGGCAAGCAAGCCGCCGGCGATGGCGGTACGGGTGCGGGTGAAAATCGTCATGTCTGACCCTCTCAGCGAGCGGCGATCGTCTGGCGTGCGGTGCGCGCCTCGATCTTGGAGGCGAGGATGCCGTCCCAGTCATAGGGATCGGCGCGGAAGTTCATCTGGCCGTTGCCGCTGGCAAACGCGGTCCAGTAGAGCAGATAGACCGACACAGGCTTGGTCAGGCGAGCACGGACCGTGTCACCCTTGGCAACCGCAGCGTCAACCATCTCGGGCGTCCACGCGGGATCACCCTTGAGCAGCAGGTCGGCGAGTTCGGCAGGCTTTTCAAGGCGAACGCAGCCATGGCTCGCAAGCCGGCTAAAGCTCGCGAACTTCGCACGGCTTGGCGTATCGTGGAGATAGACCGAATAGTCGTTGGCGAAATCGAACTTGAACCGCCCCAAAGCGCTCTGGTCGCCAGCTTGTTGCTGAAGTCGCGTGCCGTCGATCACCTTGATGCCGTTGCGCTTGAAATAGCCCGGGTTCGCGCGTTCCTTCGGCCACAATTCCTTCGTAGCGATCGACGTCGGCACGTTCCAGGGCGGGTTGATGACGATGCTGTGGATCGTCGACGAGAGCATCGGCGTTTCGTCGCCCGGTCGCCCGGTGACCGCGCGCATCGACTGCACCGGCGTGTCGCCGTCGAACACCGTGAGCACCGCGGCGGCGATGTTCACCTGGATACGGTCGCGCGGCAGGTCTTGCGGCAGCCAGCGCCAGCGCTCCATGTTCGCCATGATCTGACGCACGCGGTCGGTTGCCGACACATTGAGCGCAGCCAGCGTCTGCGTCGAGACGATCCCGCTGGGGTTGAGGCCGTAGCGTCGTTGCGCGCGACGGACCGCATCGACGAGCGCGGCATCGAATTTGTCGCCGCTCGTCGAGACGTCCTTGTCCTCGGCCGCCAGCCGCTTGCGCAGCGCCAGCACGCGCGGACCGGATGCGCCGATGGTGAAGTCCGGGCCGGACGCCAGCGGAGACCAGCCCCCCGTAGCGGCGATCGATCGGTAATTCTGGAGGCCCTTACGAAGCCCGTCATAGCCGGCATAGGGCGGCGGCAGCGACGCGAACCACGCGGCGATCCGATCGAGCCGGACCGCGTCGGCAAACGCCGGGGTCGGATCATAGGCCGGCGGACGCAGGCCCCAATCCTTCTGGAAATCGGCGCCGCTGAGACGACCGGCATGCACCGCGCGCGCATGGTCGAGCGCGGCACGGACGAGTTCGTCCTTGCTCGGCGCGCTGGTCGATACCGTGGCGGCGGACTTCAGACCCTGTGCGACGATGTCGCCATTGAGCAGCTTGTCGAGCAGCGCGGCCTGCGTGTCGCTCAGCGGCGGCACGGTGATCACCGGTGGCGCGAGCGTCGGCGTTGGCATGGCAGCAGGCGTGGTCGGGACGACCGGCGGCGGCGTAACCTGCGCAAACGACGGAGTTGCCATCAACAGCGGGGCCGCCGCGAGCACGGACCGGATCACGCCAGTCTTCATTCGTCCATCATCGAAACCGCGAGCCATAATCGTCCTGTCTTGTATCTGGTCGATGCTTTCGCACGACGTAGCTCTCCCTTAGCTGAACCGGACTCGCTAAGCATCGCCAATCGGGGAAAATTAACGGTTGAGGCTCCGGATTAGGGTTTTTCCTGCCGGGCAAGCACTTCATAGGCCATCACGGCCGTTGCGACGGCGGCGTTGAGGCTGTCCGCCTTGCCCAGCATTGGAATCTTGACCAGCACGTCGCAGGCTTGGGCCATTTCGGGCGGCATGCCCTGCGCTTCGTTGCCGGTGAGCAGGAAGGTCGGGCCGGTATAGGTCGCGGACCGGTAGTCGGTGTCGGTGTCGAGGCTCAGCCCGACCAGTTGTCCGGGGCCGGTGCGCAGCCAGGCGTGAAACGGCTCCCATTCGGTCTTCACCACCGGGATCGTGAACAGCGCGCCCATGCTCGCGCGGACCGCCTCGACCGAGAAGGGGTCGACCGACTCGCCGATTAGGATAAGTCCACCCGCACCGACCGCGTCGCCGGTGCGCAGGATTGTGCCAAGATTGCCGGGATCGCGCAGGCGTTCCGCGACGAGCCAGATGCCGGAGCTGGTCCGATCGAGGTCTTCGAGCGTCGCGTCGAACTCGTCGAACACGCCGACCACGGCTTGCGGGTTATCCTTGCCCGACAGCTTCGACAGAATATCCGGCGTGGTCTGGATCGAATCACCGCCGGCATCCTCGACGTCCATCGACAGCGCGTGCACCAATGGATGGTTCGCGCTGGCCGCTGCATAGAACAAGGTGCGGGGCAGGCGGCCAGTCTCACGCGCCTCGGTGAGGATGCGCAGGCCCTCGGCGAGGAACTGCTCGGCCGCACGCCGATGTCGCTTGTCGCGCAGGTCGCGGACATACTTGATCAGCGGGTTCGAAAAGGCGGTTATCTCGCGGGGCATCTAGCGCCCCTTCCGCGTGCGGGAGGGGTTGGGGGAGGGGTTTGTAAACACGCCGTCGCTCATGCCCTCCCCCGACCCCTCCCGCAAGCGGGAGGGGAGAAAGACGGTCAATCCTCGCCGAACTTCGCCTCGACCAGTTCGGCCAGCGCAGCCACGGTATGCTCCGCGCCATCGCCGCTCGCGCTGATCGTAATGGCGTCGCCCATCGCCGCGCCAAGCATCATCAGCCCCATGATCGACGTGCCGGTGACGTGATCCGACCCGTCCTTCGTGACGCTAACCTCGACCGGATGCGAGGAGGCGAGCGTGACGAACTTGGCGCTGGCGCGCGCGTGAAGCCCGCGGCGGTTGGTGATCTGCACGGTGCGCGAGACCTGGCTCACGCGGCCGCCTCGCCGAGAACCTCGGACGCTACCGAGATGTATTTCCGACCAGCCTCGCGCGCTGCCGCGACCGCAGCGACGACCGTCATCGATTTCCGCGCCGAGCCGAGCCGGATCAGCATCGGCAGGTTCATGCCCGCGATCACCTCGATCCGCCCGCGCTCCATCAGCGAGATGGCGAGATTGGACGGGGTGCCGCCGAACAGGTCGGTCAGCACGATCACCCCGCGGCCGACATCGACCGCCTGGATCGCGGCGGCGATATCCGCGCGGCGCTCTTCCATATCGTCGTCGGGACCGATCGCGATCGGCTCGACGCGTTCTTGCGGACCGACGACATGGATCATCGCGCGAACGAATTCCTCGGCCAATCGACCGTGGGTTACTAGAACAAGGCCGATCATATCAGCGTTTCATACTCATAAGACGACCGGTGATCCTTCGAGCGCATCTTGTGGAGCGGCCCCCAGGTCGCGGTGGACGATACTGGGCGAAAATCCCGCGTCGCGCAACCGTCGGGCGACACGGTCGGCGACATGCACCGACCGGTGTCTCCCTCCGGTACACCCGAATGCCACCGTGACGTAGGACTTGCCCTCCGCCCGGTAGCGCGGGAGCAACAACATCAGCAGCTCCTCGATTCGACTCACTGCGGCTTCGTAGGCGGGATCCTCGATGATGTAGGCAGAGACGTCTGCGTCGAGCCCGGTACCGGGACGGAGTGCTGCGTCCCAGTGCGGATTACGGAGGAAGCGCATGTCGAACACCAAATCGGCGTTGCGCGGTAGCCCGCGGGCGAACCCGAACGATCGGATCGACAGAGTCGGCTCACCGAGATCGTCGCCACCGAAGCTCGTGCGGATTTGTTGGGCGAGCTCGTTCGCCGCCATGTCGGTGGTGTCGATCAGCCGGTTCGCCCAGTCGCGCAACGGGGCGAGCAACTCGCGTTCGCGTCCGATGCCGTCATTGGCGGGACGATCGAGCGCGAGCGGGTGCCGCCGCCGCGTCTCGGAATAGCGGCGTTCGAGTTCGCTACCGGAGCAGTCGAGGAACAGGATCCCGACCTCCAAGCCGTGACGATCACGCAGATCGCGGATTCGGCGGATAATCCGCTCCGGATCGAAATCGCGGGTCCTCGCGCCGATACCGATCGCGAGCGGTCGCGAATCGTCGGTCGATCCTTCGGGAAGCGGTGCATCGAGGAGGCGGTCGAGCAGCAGCAGCGGGAGGTTGTCGACGACCTCCCAGCCGAGATCCTCGAGCGTCTTGAGGACGGTCGACTTGCCCGCCCCAGACATGCCGGTGACGAGTAGGATGTCCTTCGGTCGAGTCATGGCGAACACATCATTCTAGAGGCTCCGGATTGCGCAATGCGAGTTCGACCTTGATCGGGGCGGAGGCTTCGAACGGATCGACCGCGAACTGACGGATTTCGATCCCGGCGATTTTTCGGGCGCGGCGTTCGGGCATGCGGTCTATCGCGCCATCGACGCGGACAAGCAGGCCGACGGGAACATCCTCGACATAGGGCATGGCGAGGATACCGATCCCCCGGACTTCGATCCGCCCGGCGATGGTCGCCGGAGCGCGTGCGCGGAGCATTTTGCCGGCGCGGATCACGAGCGTCTGGTCGTCACTGACGAGGACGGCACCGCGGTCGATCAGGCGTAAGGCGAGGTCGGACTTGCCCGATCCGGACACGCCCTCGATCATGACCGCCACGCCGCCGATGGCGACCGTGGTGGCGTGGAGCCTGTCGGAGGAGGGGACGACCACCAAGCGTCCTTACTCCGGCATGTCGGCGAGCGGTAGCCTTACCACGAACCGCGCGCCGTCGAGCCGGTCTTCGCGGGATTCGACGAAGATCGTGCCCTGATGGCCGTCGACGATCGTCCGCGCGATCGCCAGCCCCAATCCGGAATGCTGGCCGAACGTCTCGCTGTCGGGGCGGACCGAATGAAAGCGCTTGAACACATCCTCACGCGCGTCCTCGGGTACGCCGGGGCCTTCGTCTTCAACGCGGACGACGAGGTCCTCGCCTTCGCGGATTGCGGAGATCGCAATGAGCCCCGCGTCGGGCGAGAAGGAGAGCGCGTTGTCGATCAGATTCTCGAACACGCGTTCGAGCCGCGCGCCTTCGCCGAGTATGATCGTGCGCTCGTCGGGGTTGCGATCGAACCGGAGGCGGATACCGCGCTCGACCCCGCGTGCGTCGCGTTGCGCGACGAGCCCGTCGATCATCGCCGCGACGTCGACGGGCTCGAACTTCGCCCGACTGAGCTGTGCGTCGAGCCGCGAGGCTTCGGAGATGTCGGAGAGCAGGCGGTCGAGCCGGCGGACATCGTCGCGGACGATCGCGAGCAACTGCGCCTGGAGCGCCGGATCCTTGACGCGCGAAAGCCCCTCGACCGCGGACCGGAGCGAGGCGAGGGGGTTCTTCATCTCGTGTGTGACGTCGGCGGCAAACGCCTCGGTGGCATCGATGCGGGCCCTGAGCGCGAGGCTCATGTCGGAGAGTGCGCGCGCGAGCATGCCAAGTTCGTCGCGGCGCGAGGGGAGTCGGGGGACGACGACCTCGCGAGCACGACCCAGCCGGACACGCACAGCGGCACGCGCAAGGCGGCGAAGCGGGCGGACGATCGTGCGCGCGAGGAACAGCGACAACAGGATCGAGACGATCGACACGCCGAGCAGCACCATGCTGAGCCGGAACCGCTCGATGCGCACCGTCTTGGTGATATCGCGTGCGTTGACCGTGGTCATCACGACGCCGCCCATCGGCAGCGGCGCGGCGGCGGTCAGCACCGGCGTACGATCGGGCGTCCGCCAGACCGTCGTCGATACCATGCTGCGTCCGCGGACCGCCGTCACGTCGGGCCATTGCTGCGTACCGCTGCGCTCTCGGTAGAGCGGCGGGCGCGGCGCCATGACGATGACGTCGATCGTCGCGTCCAGGAAGCGGGCGATCGTCTGGTCCCAATCTTCCTTGTCCGGGTCCATCAGCACGAAATTGCGCAGGCCCAGCACGCGGCTGTCAACGGTCGTCCGTCCCGTGCCGTCGAACAACCGGATCCGCGAGCCCGTGTCCCGCGCGAGCCTCAGCACCAGTGGATCGCGCAACGTCGGATCGACGGCGGCGATCGCCTCGCCGATCAGCCGTGCTTCGCGTGCGGTCTGTGCGACGCGATTGTCGACGACCCGACTGCGATACGAGTCGAGATAGAAGAACCCGCCCGCCAGCAGCAGCAGCGCGAAGATGTTGACGGCCAGGATGCGCCGCGTGAGCGAGATCTGTCCCGACCAGCGCAGCGTGAGATCACGCCCGTCGACACCCAGTTCATTCCTCAGAAAATCGATATCCGGCACCATATAATGTCTCGATAGCGTCGAACGCGGGATCGACCTGCCTGAATTTGCGGCGGAGTCGTTTTATGTGGCTGTCGATGGTCCGGTCGTCGACATAGATATCGTCCTGATACGCCGCATCCATCAGCTGGTTGCGCGTCTTGACGATGCCGGGGCGCTGCGCGAGCGTCTCGAGGATCATGAACTCGGTCACCGTCAGCGTGACCGGTTCGCCGCCCCACAACGTCCGGTGCCGCGCCGGGTCCATGCTGAGCCGCCCGCGATCTAGCGGCCCCGCCGCTTCGGCCTCGGTCTCGGTGCCCGGCGATTGCGTCAGTTCGGTCCGCCGCAGGATCGCGCGGATGCGGGCGATCAGCAGTCGCTGCGAGAACGGCTTGGCGATGTAATCGTCCGCGCCCATCGCGAGCCCGAGCGCCTCGTCGAGCTCGTCGTCCTTGCTGGTGAGAAAAATCACCGGGATCTGGCTCTTCTCGCGCAGCCGACGGAGCAGTTCGAGCCCGTCCATGCGCGGCATCTTGATGTCGAATACCGCGAGGTCCGGAGGGTTGTCGGTCAGCGCCTTCAACGCCGTCTCGCCGTCCGAATAGACTCGCGTGACGAAGCCCTCGGTCTGCAGCGCGATCGACACGGATGTCAGGATGTTGCGGTCGTCGTCGACCAGCGCGATCGTTGCCGTCATCTGGGAAGCTTTGCCTCGGTCGTTGGCGTGTCGGCGTAGGGCAAACCGCCGCGGCACTCAACTAGAGCCGTATCGGGACAGCGTCGTGGCTCAGTGGATTTGACCGGTGGAAAGCTGACCCGTACAGCCGGCCGCAACGACATACATACGTATGCGATAGAAACTTAGGAGAGAGATGCCGTGTCGAGCGAGCGTATTCCGGCCGTCGGCCTATCCGCGCAGGGGATCGAAACCCGCGCCAATCTGCACTGGAACCTGGTTACCGCGCAGCTCGTCGAGGCGGCGCTGGAACGGCGCGAGGGGACGTTGTCCGCCGACGGTCCGCTAGTGGTCGAGACCGGCGCGCATACCGGGCGATCGGCGCAGGACAAGTTCATCGTCCGCGATGCCGAAACCGACGCGACCGTCTGGTGGGGCAAAAGCAACAAGGCGATGGAGGCCGCGCATTTCGCCGCACTGAAGGAAGATTTCTTCGCGGTGCTGGCGCAGAAGGACGAGCTGTTCGTGCAGGATCTGTACGGCGGATCGCAGGCCGATCACCGCGTCAACGTTCGCGTGGTTACCGAGTTGGCGTGGCATAACCTCTTCATCCGGACGATGCTGGTCCGGCCCGAACAGGCGGCGCTGAAGGATTTCGTCTCCGACTATACGATCGTCGACCTGCCGAGCTTCCGCGCCGATCCCGCGCGGCACGGCTGTCGCAGCGAGACGGTGATCGCGGTGAACTTCACCGACAAGCTGATCCTGATCGGCGGCACCAAATACGCAGGCGAGATGAAGAAGTCGGTGTTCGGCCTGCTCAACTATCTGCTGCCGCCGACCGGGGTGATGCCGATGCATTGCTCGGCGAACATGGGCGCGAACGGCGACACCGCGGTGTTCTTCGGCCTGTCGGGCACCGGCAAGACGACGCTGTCGGCCGATGCCAGCCGGACGCTGATCGGCGACGACGAGCATGGCTGGTCCGACACCGCGGTCTTCAATTTCGAGGGCGGTTGCTATGCCAAGATGATCCGCTTGTCCGCCGATGCCGAACCCGAGATTTTCGCGACCACCAAGCGGTTCGGGACGGTGCTGGAGAACGTCG
This sequence comes from Sphingomonas sp. PP-CC-3A-396, assembly GCF_004343105.1. Taxonomy (NCBI): domain Bacteria; kingdom Pseudomonadati; phylum Pseudomonadota; class Alphaproteobacteria; order Sphingomonadales; family Sphingomonadaceae; genus Sphingomonas; species Sphingomonas sp. PP-CC-3A-396. The sequence goes on from NZ_SLYF01000003.1 coordinate 42,517, forward strand.
TGATGGACCCAGCAACGCGGTTGCTCGATCTTGACGACCACACGCTCGCCGAGAACAGTCGCGGCGCGTATCCGATCGACTTCATCCCGAATGCGTCCGCCGAAAACATGGGCCCGGTGCCGCGCAACATCGTGATGCTGACCGCGGACGCGTACGGCGTGCTGCCGCCGATCGCGAAGCTGACGCCCGACCAGGCTATGTACCATTTCCTGTCGGGCTACACCGCGCGCGTCGCCGGGACCGAGATCGGCGTCACCGAACCGGACGCGACCTTCTCGACCTGCTTCGGCGCGCCGTTCATGCCGCGGCATCCGTCGGTCTATGGCAATTTGCTCAAGGAGCGGATCGCGAAGGGCGGCGTCGATTGCTGGCTGGTCAACACCGGCTGGACCGGTGGCAAATACGGCGTCGGCAACCGCATGCCGATCAAGGCGACGCGGGCGCTGCTAAACGCCGCACTCGATGGGAGCCTGAACGATGCGGAGTTCCGGACGGACCCGAACTTCGGGTTCCAGGTCCCGGTAAGTGTACCGGGCGTCGACAGCGCCATCTTGGATCCGCGCACGACTTGGGTAGACAAGGATGCGTACGACGCGACGGCCGCCAAGCTGGTCGACCTGTTCGTCGAGAACTTCGCCCAATTCGCCGAGCATGTCGACGAAGGTGTCCGGCAAGCGGCGCCGAAGGTTCGCGAGGCCGCCTAAAACTCCTCTCCCCTCGGGGGAGAGGAAGGGGCCCGCACGACGAAGTCGGGTGGGGAAGGTGAGGGCACCTGATACGGCGTGCCCTCACCGCGCCTCTACGCGGCTTCCCTCTCCCCTAAAGGGAGAAGGTCTAGAGCGCCTCCACCACCACCTCACCATCAACGACCGACGTGACGCGAACCCGCGTACCAACGTCCGCGTCCTCACCACGCGCTGGCCAGCTCCCGTCTCCGACCAACACGCGCCCACGGCCCCCGACCAGCGCAGTCTCGACTACGACAACCTGACCCACCAACCGCGCAGACCGATCGTTCAACATCGGATCCCCGCCCTCGACCGGATAATCCCGGTACCAGCGCTTCCCGATCAGCACCGTTACTGCGCTCCAAACGCCAAAGGCAGCCAGTTGCGCCGCCATCGGCAGATCCGGCAACACGTACACCGCTACCCCCGTCACCGCTGCTGCAATTGCGAGAAACACCAGGAACACCCCCGGCACCGCCAGCTCGGCAATCCCCAGCACCAACGCCGCGATCAACCAAGCGCCAGCCGCCCCGATCGCGTCCATCAGCTTTTCGGAACCTCGGTCGACTTCGACAACTCGAACGGCCCGCGTGGCGTTGGCTTGGCCGGCGGCGAAGCAGTCGCATCGCGCAAAGCATCCTTCGCCAGCTCGCCGATCCCGCCAAGCGTCCCCATCAACTGCGTAGCCTCGACCGGGAACAGGATCGTCTTCGCATTCGGCGAGGTCGCGAACTTGCCGATCGCCTCGACATATTTCTGCGCGATGAAGTAATTGATCGCCTGCGCGCCACCCTCCTCGATCGCCTGCGACACAGCGCGCGTCGCCGAAGCTTCCGCCACCGCGGCCCGCTCGCGAGCCTCGGCATCGCGGAACGCCGACTCCTTGCGTCCCTCGGACTCAAGGATACGCGCCTGCTTCTGCCCCTCGGCGCGCAAGATCTCCGAAGCCCGCGAACCTTCCGCATCCAGAATGTTCGCCCGCTTCTCGCGCTCCGCCTTCATCTGCCGGCCCATCGCGTTGACGATATCCGCCGGCGGGCGAATGTCCTTGATCTCGACGCGCGTGATCTTAACCCCCCACGGCGTCGTCGCATGATCGACCACGTTCAGCAGCCGCGCGTTGATCTCGTCACGCTTCGACAGCGTTTCGTCGAGGTCCATCGACCCCATCACCGTGCGCAGGTTGGTCGTCGTAAGCTGCAACAGCGCCTGGTACAGGTCCGACACCTCGTACGCCGCCTTCGCCGAGTCGAGCACCTGGAAGAACACGACCCCGTCGGTCGAGATCATCGCATTGTCCTTGGTGATGATCTCCTGGCCGGGGATGTCGATCACCTGCTCCATCATGTTCACCTTCCGCCCGACGCGGTAGAAGAACGCGGGGTAGAAATTGAAACCGGGTCGCGCGACCGTCGTGAAGCGGCCGAAATGCTCGATGGTGTATTGATAGCCTTGGTGGACGATCTTGATGCTGGTGAAGAGGTACAGCAGCACCAGCGCCAGCAGGAGCGCGGCAACGATCAGGCCCATCGAACAATCCCCCATCCGTGTATCGCACCGCTATAGCACGTGCGCGAAGGACAGGCCTAGCCGTACGCCGCGCCTTTGGTTACATGGCGCGCCACCTTACACCCAGGAACGGCAGCTCTCATGGATATCCGCCTCGGCCTCACTTTCGACGACGTCCTCCTGTATCCGGGGGAATCGGACGTGCTGCCAAGCCAGGCCGATACCCGGACGCAGGTGACGCGCGGCATCGCGCTCAACATCCCGATCCTCTCGTCCGCGATGGACACCGTCACAGAAGCCGACATGGCCATTGTGATGGCGCAGCTCGGCGGAATCGGCGTGCTCCACCGCAACCTAACCGTCGAGGAACAGGTGGTCGCGGTGCGTCAGGTCAAGCGCTTCGAGTCGGGCATGGTGGTCAATCCGATCACGATCCGGCCCACCGCGACGCTCGGCGAGGCACAGGCGCTGATGTCCGGGCATCGGATCAGCGGCATCCCAGTCGTGGAAGCGGACGGCAAGCTCGTCGGTATCCTCACCAACCGCGACGTGCGTTTTGCGGGCGATCCGAAACAGCCCGTCAGCGAACTGATGACGCACGAGAATCTCGCTACCGTCTCGACCGAAGTCGGTAAGGAAGAGGCGCGTCGCCTGCTCCACGCCCGCCGCATCGAGAAGCTTCTGGTGGTCGATGCGCAGTATCGCTGCGTCGGGCTGATCACCGTCAAGGACATCGAGAAGGCGGTGATGTTTCCGGATGCGACCAAGGACGAGGCGGGCCGCCTGCGTGTGGCCGCGGCGACGACGGTCGGCGACAAGGGCTTCGACCGGACTGAACAGCTGGTTGACGCCGGCTGCGACCTGATCGTGATCGACACCGCGCACGGCCATAATCGCGACGTCGGCCGCGCGGTCGAGCGCGTTAAGAAGCTGTCGAACTCGGTGCAGGTGGTGGCGGGCAACGTCGCGACCGGCGAAGCGACGCGCGCGCTGATCGGCGCAGGCGCGGACGGGATCAAGGTCGGTATCGGCCCGGGCTCGATCTGCACTACGCGCGTCGTCGCAGGCGTCGGTGTCCCACAGCTGACCGCGGTGATGGATTGCGCGGAGGCGGGGCACAAGGCTGGCGTCCCGGTGATCGCCGACGGCGGCATCCGTACCTCGGGCGACATGGCGAAGGCGCTCGCGGCGGGCGCTTCGACCGTGATGATCGGCTCGCTGCTCGCAGGCACCGACGAGGCACCGGGCGAGACGTTCCTGTACCAGGGGCGTGCGTACAAGTCGTACCGCGGCATGGGCTCGGTCGGCGCAATGGGCCGCGGGTCGGCGGACCGCTATTTCCAAGGCGACATCAAGGACCAGCTGAAGCTCGTGCCCGAAGGCATTGAGGGGCAGGTCGCGTACAAGGGCCCGGCGAGGGATGTCGTTCACCAGCTGGTCGGCGGCATCAAGGCGGCGATGGGCTATACCGGCTCCGCGACGATCCCGGATCTCCAGGCGCGGGCGGAGTTCGTGCAGATCACCGGTGCCGGGTTGATGGAGAGCCATGTTCACGACGTCACGATCACGCGCGAAGCGCCGAACTACCCGACGCGGTAACGGCGCTTCCCCCTCGCTGGAAAGGGAAGCGGGCTTGGGTCGGTTGCCGCTTGCTTACTGGCCAGCGACTGGGAAGTATCCCTACTCACAATCGTCATCTCCGCCTGCGCGGGGATGACGATTGTGTGCGGGTCCTAAGCCAGAACGACGTGACAATGGTCACACCCTTCCGTCATCCCGGCGAACGCCGGGAGCCACGGACACGGTGGACCCAGCGTAGCGCGCAACCATCACCCAAATCGCAACCATGGGTCCCGGCGTTCGCCGGGATGACGGGGAAAGGGATGAGACGGGGAAAGGAATGTCGGGTGAACGGGTGGGATGCGCTGCTGCGTGGCGGCCGACCCGAAATTATTCCCCTCCCGCCGCGGGAGGGGCTAGGGGAGGGGATGATGACGAACACTCCGTACCAAGCCTCCCCCCGAACTAACGCGAACTCGGGAGCCCAGAAGTGACTCCCCCAGCACGCACTCAAGCCGCGATCGAGCTCCTCGACCAGATCATCGCCGCAGCCCGCGAGTCCGGCGCTGCCGCTGACACGCTGATCGCGCGCTATTTTCAGACCCGCCGCTACGCCGGCTCGAAGGACCGCCGCGCGGTCCGCGAACTCGTCTACGCCGCGGTCCGCAAGGCCGGAGACCGCCCCGAAAACGGTCGCACGGCGATGCTGCTCGTCGCCGACGCCGATCCGGAAGTCGCCGCAACCTTCGACGGCTCGACCCATGCGCCCGCCCCGATCGCCAAGGATGAACCCCGCGCCCGCGCCGGCGTCGCACCGCAGTGGTTGAGCAAGGCCCTCCGCGCTTCAGGCCTCGACGGTGCCGCACTGACAGACCTAGCCGGCCGCGCCACGCTCGATCTCCGCGTCAACACGTTGATCGCCGACCGTGCGACCTTCCTCGCAGCGCTTCCCGAAGCCGAAGCCACCCCCCACGCGCCGGACGGCATCCGCCTCCCCACCGGCACCAACGTCGAAGCGCTCCCGCTCTTCAACGAAGGCGCGCTCGAAGTGCAGGACGAAGGCAGCCAACTCGTCGGCCTCGCGATGCAGGCGAAATCCGGCGAACGCATCGTCGATCTCTGCGCCGGCGCCGGCGGCAAGACCCTTGCGTTGGCCGCAACGATGAAGAACGAAGGCGTGATCCTCGCCTGCGACACCGACCGCAACCGCCTCTCGCGCCTTGCCCCCCGCGCGACCCGCGCCGGCGCGACGATCGTCGAGAGCCGCCTGCTCAACCCGACGCGCGAGATCGAAGCGCTCAGCGAATGGGCCGGTCGTGCGGACGGCGTGCTGGTCGATGCCCCCTGCTCGGGCACCGGCACTTGGCGGCGCAACCCCGAGGCGCGCTGGCGGCTCACCCCCGACCGCGTCTCGCGGCTGCAATCGACGCAGCAGCAGGTGCTCTCCGTGGCCGCCACGCTGGTCAAGCCCGGCGGCGCGCTCGTCTACATCGTCTGCTCGCTGCTCGACGCCGAGGGTACCGACCAAGTCACCTGGTTCCTCAACGCGCATCCCGGCTGGACGACCGAGCCCCTGACGCTCCCCGCCGGCGCGAAGCACGGCCACGGCGTCCGCCTCGAACCCGGCCGCGACGGCACCGACGGCTTTTTTGTCGCGCGCCTCCGGGCTGCGTGCTAGCCAGCCGGCTGATGACCCGCCTGGAGACGATCATGCGTTTTTCGTCCGTTGCCCTTGCCGCCACGCTGACTCTCGTGTGCGTATCGACCTCGCTCAGCGGGCAGCGTCCCGACGCGCAGATCGATGCCCGCTCGATGCAGCTTCTAGCGCAGGGGCGTTCGTTGATGACGGCGGGCAATCTCGACGGCGCGACCGATGTGCTGGAAACGTCGGTCGCGGTCGACCCGCGCAACCGCGCGGCGTTCCTGCTGCTCGCCCAGGTCGCCGAGAGCCGCGATCTGCCGGGCAAGGCGATCCGGCTGTACCGCGAGGCGTTGTTGCTCGAACCGAACGATGTCGCCGCACTGAAGGGCCAGGGCGAGGCGCTGGTCGCCAAGGGCGCAGTGGTCCGTGCGAAGGACAATCTCGTGAAGATCCGCACGCTCTGCAAGGGCGCGTGCCCCGAGGCGACGCAACTCGCCGCGGTGATCGCCAAGGGCCCACCGATTGCAACGGCTCAAGTCGACAAGACGCCGGTCGCCGCCAAGGACTGAGGGTTCCCGCGAAAGCTGCACCTCCCCGGCGGAGGCCGGGGCCAAGCTGGGGAACGGTTATAACTTCGGATGGCGGGTCGTTACTACGCCCTTTCCAACTGGGTCCGGGCCTCCGGCGGGGAGGTACTCCTCGAAATGTCCTGTGCGTGTAGGCTAGTCGCCCCGAGGCGCTCCGACCGCTTTCGCCAGCGCCACGAAATCCTCCACCGACAGCGTCTCCGCCCGCCGCGTCGCCTCCACCCCGATCCGCTCCAGTGCATCGAGTGCGCCCGGCACGCCCTTCAGGCTTTGCCGCAGCATCTTGCGCCGCTGCCCGAACGCCGCCCCCGTAAGCCGCTCCAGCACCGCGAAGTTCACACCGTCCGGCGCCTCGACCGGCGTCATATGCACCACTGCCGACATCACCTTCGGCGGTGGCGTAAACGCCGACCGGTGCACCGGCATCGCGATCCGCGCGGTCGAGCGCCACTGCGCCAGCACAGCCAGCCGCCCATAATGATCGTCGTTCGTCTTCGCGACGATCCGCTCCGCGACTTCCTTCTGGAACATCAGCGTGCACGACTGCCACCACGGCAGCCACGATGTCGACAGCCACCCGACCAGCAACGCGGTGCCGATATTATACGGCAGGTTCGACACGATATGCGGCTTGCCCTCGAACAGCGCAGGGGCATCGATTTCCATCGCATCGCCCTCGATCACACGTAGCTGCCCCGGGTACGCCTCGCCGAGTTCCGCCAGCGCCGGGATGCACCGCCGGTCACGCTCGATCGCCGTCACCCGCGCTCCCGCCGCGAGCAGCGCGCGCGTCAGGCCGCCGGGGCCAGGGCCCACTTCGAGCACTTCGGCATCGTGGAGATCGCCCGGCACCGCGGCGATCCGCTTGAGCAATTGCCCGTCGAACAGAAAATTCTGCCCAAGCGCCTTGCTCGCGTTCAAGCCATAGCGCGCGATGACCTCGCGCAGCGGGGGGAGGTCCGTCATAGCTGGTCCGCTCACGACTGGGCGGCGGTCTGCGCGCGTCGGTCCGCTGCTTCACCCGCCATCGCGATCGCCGCGATCATCGCGCCGGGTTCGGCGAGGTTCTTGCCAGCAATCGCGAACGCGGTGCCGTGATCCGGCGATGTCCGCACGATCGGCAAGCCGAGCGTCATGTTGACGCCTTCGTCGAAATGAATCGTCTTTAACGGGACGAGCGCCTGGTCGTGATAGCAGCACATCACGACGTCATAGGTCTCGCGCGCGCGCGGGTGGAACATCGTGTCCGCCGCAAACGGTCCGGTCGCATCAATTCCTTCCTCGCGGAGCATCGCGATCGCCGGCGCGATGATATCGATCTCTTCCCGGCCAAGCGCACCCTGTTCGCCGGCATGCGGATTGAACCCCGCGAAGGCGAGCCGCGGGTTCTCGATGCCGAAGTTCCGCAATAGTCCGCGTGCGGTCGCGCGCGCCTTGGCGACGATCAGATCGACCGTCAGCAGCGCGGACACGTCTTTCAACGGCACGTGCGTCGTGATCGGCACCACCTTCAGCGAAGGTCCGGCCAACATCATCACAGCGTTGTCGCCCGCGACGCCGTAGCGCTCGGCCACGAACTCGGTCTGCCCTGGATGACTGAAGCCGATCGCATACAGCTGGGACTTAGACACGGGGCCCGTAACGAGCGCACGCGCTGCACCTGTGCGGACCAAGCCGACGGCGAGCTCGAGCGAATGCAGCGCACACCGCGCACCATCGGCGTCCGGCTCGCCCGGAACGATCGCGCCTGCATCGCCGACGGTGAGCACGGGCAATGCCGTTGCGAACGCGTCGGCAGCGGCGGTCATGTCCGCGACGCGCGCGATCGGGCCCGCCCAGACCCGCTCGATCGCACGCGCATCGCCCACCGCCACGAAAGGCGGCAGGCTATGCGTTGCACGCGCATCCCACGCCTTGGCGATGATCTCGGGCCCGATCCCGGCAGGATCGCCCATCGACACTGCCAGCGGCTGGACGCGCGTCATGCCGCGATCACCGATATTCGACCACGGCATCGCGCCGCAGATCGCGCAGCTTCTGCTGCGCGCGCAGATTGACGCGCTGCTGTTCGAGCTGGCCCTGGATCTGCTCGGAGTTGGGCACCGAACCGCCCGCCGCTTCGTCGCGACCGCACAGCACCAGCGCACGAACGCCCTGCTCGGCGGACCCGAACGGCGGGCTCGACTCGCCGACCTGCAGCTTTAGCATCACTTCCTGGAGCTGCGGCGGCAGGTCGCGGATCCGGACCGTATCGTTGTCGACCACGTCCGCGCCGATCCCGGCCGCAACCTTCTCGACCGTACCGCAGCCGCGCAGCTCCTGCGTCGCCTTCGCGAACGCCTGTGCCCGCGCCGAAGCCTGCGCCTGGTTGGTGTTCGGCGGGAAGCGCAAGGTAAGCTGCTTCAGGCTGAGCTTGGCGTCACGCGGATCGGCGGTCAGCACCTGGCGCTTGTCGGTGAGGTAGAGGATCGAATAGCCGCCCGAGACGTCGATCGGTCCGGCAACCTGACCGACCTGCATCGTCGTCGCGGCTTCAGCCAGCTGCGCCGGCAAAGTCGCCGCACGAATCCAGCCGAGATCGCCTCCGACCGCGCGGGTCGACGCTTCGGAGAATTGCCGCGCGTAATATTCGAACGGCTGCGCACCCTTCTGGATTTCCTGCAGGATCTGTTTGGCGTTCGCATAGACCTGCTGGCTGTTCGCCGGCGTTGCCGCGAGGTAGATTTCCTTGAGGTTGAACTCGTCGGTGCCCTTGGCGGCCTGGAGACGGTCGATGATCGACTTCACCTCCTCGTCGCCGACGTTGACGAACGGCTCGACCCGGCGACGCAGATAGCGCTGCCACGCAAGCTCACCCTCGATCTGGCGCTTCAGCGACCGCTCGGACGAACCGGACTCGCGCAGATAGGCGCGCATCGCGACCGGCGTGCGGTTGAACCGCTTCGACACCGCGTCATAGCTCTGCGTGAGCTCGGCCGGGGTGATCGTGATGTCGGCGGTCTTCGCTTCCTGGATCTGGAGCGTTTCGTCGATCAGCTGGCGGAGCACCTGGAGCTTCAGCCGCTCGCGATCCTCCGGCGACAGCTTTGCCTCGTTCGCCATCGCCACCAGCGCCACGCGCTGGTCGACGTCGGTGCCCGTGATCACTGTGTCGTTGACGATCGCGGTCGGCTTGCGGACGTTCGGATCGAGCTTGCCGAAGATCTGGAGGTTGGTCGGGATGTCGAGACCGGTATTGTCCGGCACGCTCTGATCCTGCACCGTTTGACCCGGGGTCTGAGCCTGCGCCTGAGCACCGCGCGGTGCGCCCTTGGCCGGCGCGGCCCGAGGCGGCGCACCCTGTGGCGGCACAGCCTGCGCGATCGCGCTTGCCGCCAACGCGGCCAGAACCACCCCACCGATCACACGGCCGCCACGCGCCGCCAGTCGAACATCATGCTTCAAGTGTCGGTATCCCATCATCGCACGCCGTACATCGCGCCATCATTGCCATGACGACGCATATCCGACGCGGGTTGCCCCAGAGTAGCTGAACGCGGGCTTAGCGGCCGAGGTTGGTGAAGGCCAGCGTCAACAGGAAGCTGTTGCCCTTCCGCGCGTCGCCGGTGTCGTTGTAGGTCCGCCGCCAGGTGCCGCCCAGGCGGAGGCAATCGTCTTCATACTGGATGCCGATCCGGTGGCGGATCGGCGTGAAGCCGTCGCTGCGGGAAAGCGGATCCTCCGCGGTGTTGGTCAGATCGACCACGCCCGAGCCGAATGCGGACCAGAAGCGCGCGAACTGGACGCGGCCGGCGAGACGGACTTCCTCGCGGTCGCGCAGATCTTCGATCGACGCGTCGATGTTGCGGTTGAGTTTGAGGTAGCCGACCAGCACATAGGTCGCGCGCGAACCGATCGTCGCGTCGACTTCGTTGCGACGGATCGCAAAGCCGTCCTTGTCGAGCCGGTAGCGGTGGACGATCGAGACGAAGTCGCGGAACCGCAATTCGCTGCGCCCGACGATGTCGGAGAACCGATCGCTGAGGCCGGTACCGTCGGGCAGGATGGTCGGCCGCTTGTCGACACGGTAGCTCTGCCCGACATTGGTCGTGAAGCTGATCCCCGGCAGGTCGAGTGCCCATTCGCCGCCATAGGTGACGCGTGACGAATCCTCGAACCTGTCATACCCGGCGAACCGGTTGAGCGAGAAGAGGTTGGTGTCGTCGAGATCGACTGCGCGCGAATCCTCGTTGGGCAGCGAGAGGTTGGCGACCTTCGGAGCGGCGACGAACTGGACGCGCGGGGTGAAGCGCTGCGTCCCGCCCAGGAACGTGCCGATGAACGGCCATTTCACGTCGACTGCGGCCGCGCCGATCACGCGCTGGTGAAAGCCCTCCAGCCCCTGGTAATTGACGATGGTCTCAGAGATGTCGTTGGTATTGTAGAGGTCGCCGCGCGCAAACGCCGTGAAGGTGACCTCCTGGCCCCAGTTGGTGAAGCGACGCAGGTCCCATTGCAGACTGGCGAACGCGCGCTGCGTGTCCTGGCCGTCGGTGCGGGTCAGCGCGAGCGTATTAAGCTGCAGCTGGAACTTGCCGCCGACGAGGCCATCATCGAAGCGCTTGCGATAATCGATTTCCGGCAGCGCGATGGGCTGCTGGCCCTGGCTGTCGTTGACGCGCAACGTCTGGGCGTACCAACCGCTTAGCGAGAAATAACTGGTGTCGTCGATCCGCTCCAGGCTCGCCGTGGTGCGCAGCCGGTCGTCGCGCGAGATATCGTAGCGGCGCAGGAACGTCCGGTCGGTCGTCAGGCGGAGTGAGCCGCTCGCGGTCCAGTTCGGCGAAAGCTGATAGCGCGCCATGCCATCGATATAGCCGCGGAACGCCATGCTGGTGTCGGTGGACGCCCCAGTGGTCAAGTCGTCGCTGCGGCGGCTTTCGGTCGCATAGGCGCGAACGCTGAACGCGCCCTTCGAATTGAGCGCGGAATAATCGACCTGCGCCATCGGCAGCACGCTGCTGTAGATGTGCGGCGTAATGACCAAACCCTGGTTCGGGGCGAGCTTCCGATAATAGGGGACGCTGACTTCGAGGCCGTTGACGCGGCTATAGCCACCGTTGGGCGAGAGCAGCCCGCTGTCGCTGCCGCCGCCGACCGGGTTGGAGAATTTGGGCAAAGGCAGGCTCGGCAGTCCGAACAGATGCAGCCGTGCCCCCGAATAATAGATGCGCTTGCGCTCGGGGCGATAGGTGACGCGGACCGCGGTGATCTTCCACGTCGGCTCCTTGGGGCAGCCCGCCGAGTTCGTGACGCCGCACGGGGTGTAGGCGGCGCTCTTCAGATTGACCGTGCCGTCGGTCTCGCGCGTGCCCTGCTTGGCCGCGAGGCGCCCGCCTTGTTCGAGAACGACGAGCATGTTGTCGACCACGCCGTCCTTGAGCGAGTCGGTCAGATTGATCTCATCGCCATAGGCAATGTCGCCTTCGGGATTGGTGACCGCGATATTGCCCGTCGCGACGACCTTGCCGGTCTTGCGGTTCCAGACGACCTTGTCGGCGCGCAGGCGACTGCCTTGCCGGAACATACGGACTTCGCCGTTGGCGGTGACGATTTCCGTATTCGTGTCGTATTCCAGGCCGTTAGCGCTGAACTGGACCTGATCCTCGGCGGGAGCTGCAGCAGGCGCGTTCGCAACCGGCGCGTCCTGTACCGGCGGCGCGACCGGGCGGTTCTGGAAATCCTGAGCCTGCACGGGGGAAGTCGCCAGTCCGCACGCCAGCGCGAGCGAAACGGCACAACCCGTCAAAAGGTCGATACGCAACACGATCCGAACCAACCCCTTTGGCACTCGGCAGCCATTTGCCGCCCTATCGCCTGCCTATCGCACCACCGGGGCTTCGCTGCAATCGCCGTGCGATGGCAGGCCGCCACCTTGCTTTGCCGGGCATGCGGCATCAACTTAGTGTATCCGTTCAAAACGCTTCCCGAGGTTTCTTCATGCAAATCGTCTTCGCGCCTACCGTCCCCGCTAATGCCCCGATTCTCGCCGTTCCGGTCGCGAAGGACGGCATGGCGCAGGTGACTTGGCGCGCGATCGGTGGCGATGCCGAGGCGCTTGCGACCAGCGCAACTGCCGCGGCACGCTTCGCGGGTGAAGCCGGCGCGGTGGTCGAGCTGTTCGTGCCGGTCGAGGGTAAGGTCCGTCAGGTCCTGCTGGTCGGTGTCGGCGTGGGCGAGACCGCCGATTGGGAAAAGGCCGGCGGTGCGATCACCGCACGTCTGCTGACCTCGGGCGCGTCATCGGTTGTGGCCGACCTCTCGGCTGGAGCCACACCGACGCCGAAGACCGCCGCACACTTCGCGGCTGCCGCCGCTCAGCGGGCATGGCGCTACGACACGTACCGTACCAAGCTCGCCGAGAAGTCTAAGCCGACGCTGACCGAGATCACTATCGTCGGTGCCCCCGAGGGCACCGACGCCGCCTGGGCCGAAGCGGCCGCAGTTACCGGCGGGCTCGACCTGACGCGCTGGCTGGTCACGTCGCCACCGAACGTCGTTTACCCCGAGAGCTTCGTCGAAAAGGTGACGAAGGACGTCGAGGGCCTCGGGCTCGAGATCACCGTGCTCGACGAAGCGCAGATGACCGAACTCGGCATGGGCTCGCTGCTCGGCGTCAGCCAGGGCTCGCGCCGTGAGGCACGCATCCTCGCGCTGAAGTGGAACGGGGCAGGGGCCGACGCGCCCACTCTCGCGTTCGTCGGCAAGGGCGTGACGTTCGATTCGGGCGGCATCTCGATCAAGCCCGGCGCGGGCATGGAAGACATGAAGTGGGACATGGGCGGCGCGGGTGCGGTCGCCGGGGCGATGAAGGCGCTGGCCAGCCGCAAGGCCAAGGCGAACGTCGTCGGCGTGATGGGCCTGGTCGAGAACATGCCCGACGGCGCGGCGCTGCGTCCGAGCGACGTCATCACCTCGATGTCGGGCCAGACGATCGAAGTGCTCAACACCGATGCCGAGGGTCGCCTTGTGCTGTGCGATTGCGTGACCTGGGTGCAGCAGGCGCACAAGCCGACCACGATCGTCGATCTCGCGACGCTCACGGGTGCAATGATCGTCGCACTGGGTACCGAGAATGGCGGCATCTTCGCCAACGACGACGCGCTGGCCGACCAGCTGATCGCGGCGGGCAAGACCACCGGCGACACGCTCTGGCGCTTCCCCCTGTCGCCCGCCTACGACAAGCTGATCGATTCGCCGATCGCCGACATGAAGAACGTCGGCCCCCGCGGCGCCGGCTCGATCACCGCGGCGCAGTTCATCAAGCGCTTCGTCGACGAAGGCGTGAAGTGGGCGCATCTCGACATCGCCGGCATGGTCTGGTCCGACAAGCCGGGGACCAACCACGACAAGGGCGCAACCGGCTACGGCGTCCGCCTGCTCGACCAGTTCGTAGCGGACAACTTCGAGGGCTAATTACGGATAGGGGGGGACTCGCACTCCCCCGTCATCCTGACGAAAGTCAGGACCCAGGATACCACGCGATGCGCTCAATAACTCTGGATCCTGACTTTCGTCAGGATGACGGCGCGGGTCGGGCAGGGGGATGGAAACTATGCAGGTTGATTTCTACCACCTAACCAGCCCCCTCGACCGCGTCCTCCCGCGGATCGCCGAGCGCGTCGTCCAAACCGGCGGCCGCCTCCTCATCGTAGCCGAACCTGAAGAACAACGCGTCGCGCTCGACCGCCTGCTCTGGTCCTTCGCTCCCGAAAGCTTCCTCCCCCACGCCCAGGCCGGCAGCAACGACGACACCGCCCAACCCATTCTAATCGCTCAAGATATCCAGGAAACCGCCCCCGCCAACGCTGCCCGCAACGTCGCGGTGGTAGACGGCCGTTGGCGTGACCTTATCCTAACCTTTGACCGCGCCTTCCACATCTTCGACGACGAAGCGATCCGCGAAGCGCGCCTCGCCTGGAAGGGACTCGCCGACCGCGACGACGTCGAACGCCGCTACTGGAAACAGAACGACTCCGGCCGCTGGGAACAAGCCGCATAGGTTGCTTTAGCCGCGTCCCCCGCCTAAGCGCCGCGCATCCGATTACCGTCAACACAGGAGCCCGTGACCATCATGGCCGCGAACCGTACCTTTTCGATCATCAAGCCCGACGCAACCCGCCGCAACCTGACCGGTGCGGTCACCAAGATGCTCGAGGAAGCCGGCCTGCGCGTCGTCGCTTCGAAGCGCATCCAGATGACCCGCGAGCAGGCCGAAGGCTTCTACGCGGTCCACAAGGAGCGTCCGTTCTTCGGCGAGCTCGTCTCGTTCATGATCTCCGGCCCGGTCGTCGTCCAGGTTCTCGAAGGCGAGAACGCGATGCAGCGCAACCGCGACATCATGGGCGCCACCAACCCCGCCAACGCAGAGCCCGGCACGATCCGCAAGGAACTCGCCGAGTCGATCGAAGCGAACTCGGTACACGGTTCGGATTCGGACGAGAACGCCGAGATCGAGATCGCCTATTTCTTCAAGCCCGAAGAAATCGTCGGCTGATGACCTGGCGGCTGCGACGGGCTGAGCCGGGCGATGCGCCCGCGCTATCGCTCGTCGCATCCGCCACGTTCCTCGACACCTATGCGACCGTGCTAACGGGGGCCGACATTGTCGCCCACTGCACGGCCAAGAACAGCATCGCCGCGTTCGAGACGTGGCTGAGCGATCCCGCCACGATCGTGACGCTCGCCGAATACGAGCCCGGCCACGCGCCGATTGGTTACACCGTGCTCACGGCGGCCGATTTCCCGACCGAACCCGGGCCCGCGGATATAGAACTCCGCCGCATCTATCTGCTGAAACAGGCGCAAGGCACGGGCCTGGGCGCCGCCCTGATGGCCCGCGCCCTGGAAGACGCCACCGCGGCCGGCCGGACCCGAGTCCTGCTAGGCGTCTGGGACCAGAACACCCGCGCCCGAGCCTTCTACGAACGCCAGGGTTTCAAGGTAATCGGCGCCCGCCAGTTCACGGTCGGCACCACCCTTCACGACGACCCGGTCTACGCACGAGCGTTGTGAGTCGGGCAAACGCACTCCCGCCTCCATGTTCTCCCGCGAAGGCGGGAGCCCAGTCTGGATCCCCGCCTTCGCGGGGAAACATGCGGTAGGGTGCTACTAAGCCGCCGGCTTCTCTTTCGCCCAGATCGCATCAAGCTTCGCCTGATCACCGCCGCGCTGGCGAACGCGCAAGCCCTCGAGCTTCAGTGACCGACCCATCAAGGGCAAGCCGGCTTCGGTCTTCCAGATCACTTCATAAATGCCGCTCGCCGAACGGGTCGTGTCGCCATCGAAATATTGGACGCTAACCAAAACTGGCAATCGGCCTGCTCGGTTGTCCGCGCCGCCATCGGTCAACTTCAGAAGCGGCTTAGAGAACCACGATTTGTCGATGACCGGCTCCGCCGGCGGCCGCTGCGGCGAGACGCCCAGCGCACGCGGGAAGGTGATCGTCACGTCCTGAAGGTCATGCCGCGCATCCTTCAGCAACAGCGTGTTGCCGCCATCCTGCACGATCGCCGACAGATCGATCTTCGTTCGCTCGCGCGCCGCACTCGACTGCGCCGCGAGCTTGTCCGCCTCGTTCGCACGATGATCCGACCAGTTGGTCCACAGCGTCAGCGCCGCGATCAGCACACCCGCAACCGCGACGACTTCGGCCAGCGTCACCCAACGCCGCCGCGTCGCCGCAGCCTCGCGCCGTTCGGTCGGAGTCTCGGTGCTCATCGCCCTCCAGCCTCCAGCAAACGGGCAGGGGCGGCGAGTTCCCAACTCCGCGCGATCCGGTCCTCGACCAGCGCCCAGTCCGGATCGCCGGCGACATTCATTCCGACCCAGCCGGTCGCACCGAGATAGGCCGGTCGCGAATACATTGCCGGGTCCGCCTCGATCAGCGTCGCCTGTTCATCGGTGCCGCTCGTCTTCACGCACACCATGGTCAGCCCATCGCCGTGATGATCCGCCCGGAACTGCACGAACTGCCTGTCGGCCACGAAAAAGGTCGGCTGGCCGTGCGACACCTTCTCCTCGGTCTCGGGCAAGGCAAGCGCCGCCGCACGAACGCGGTCGAGGGGGGACAGATCGGTCATCGCGTCACGAACTCCGCCAAAGTCTTCGGATACAAAGCATGTTCCGCCGCCAGCACGCGATCCGCAAGCGCGTCCGCATCGTCGCCGGCAAGGATCGGCACCTCGGCCTGCCCCAGCACCGCGCCGCCATCGAGTTCCTCGGTCACGACATGCACCGAACACCCGCCAACCACATCCCCCGCCGCGATCGCCCGCGCATGCGTGTCGAGCCCCTTGTACCTGGGCAGCAGCGACGGGTGGATGTTGACGATCCGGTCGCGCCACGCCGCGACGAACCCGTCCGACAGCAACCGCATATAGCCGGCGAGCGCAACGACCTCGACACCAGCCTCGCGCAACGCCGCATCGATCGCTGCCTCGTATGCCGGCTTGCCCAAACCCTTAGGCGAGAGCGCGAACGTTGCCACACCCTCGACCTGAGCCCAGTCGAGCCCGGCCGCGTCCGGCTTGTCGGAAGCGACCAGCGCGATCTCATACGGACACTCCGCCGCGCGCGACGCGCCGACCAGCGCCATCATGTTCGATCCGCGCCCGGAGATCAGCACGCCGACTCGCGTCTTGTCAGCCATGCGTCGCGGTCCAGTCCTCGCGTGCGCTCCACGTGCCGGCAGACCCACGGACCGTGCAGCCATGCGCCCCGGTCTCGATCCGCCCGATCGTGAACACCGTTTCGTCCGCCGCCTGAAGCGCCGCTGTCACCGCCTCGGCCTCATCCGCGCTCACGATCACGACCATGCCGATCCCGCAGTTGAACGTCCGCGCCATCTCCTCCGGCTCGATCGCGCCCTGAGCCTGCAGGAACGCCATCAACCGCGACTGCTCCCACGCATCCGCATCGACCACGGCATGCACGCCGTCGGGCAGCACGCGCGGGATGTTCTCGAGCAGGCCACCACCGGTGATATGCGCCAGCCCCTTGATCCGCCGCTCGCGCAGCAACGGCAGCAGGCTGGCGACGTAGATGCGAGTCGGCGCCATCAGATGATCGATCAGCAACTTGTCCTGATCGAACAACGCAGGGCGATCGAGCTTCCACCCGCGATCGGTGGCAAGCCGCCGGACCAGCGAAAACCCGTTCGAATGCACGCCCGAAGACGCCAGCCCGAGCATCACGTCGCCCGCCGCGATCTCTCGCCCGGTCAGCACGTTGGTCCGCTCGACCGCCCCAACGCAGAAGCCCGCCAGGTCGTAATCGCCGTCCGCATACATGCCCGGCATCTCGGCCGTCTCGCCCCCGATCAGGGCGCAGCCGGCGGTCTTGCACCCTTCCGCGATCGAGGCGACGACGCGCTCTGCAACGGCGGCATCAAGCTTCCCGCTCGCATAATAATCGAGGAAAAACAGCGGCTCGGCACCCTGCACGATCAAGTCGTTGACGCACATCGCTACGAGGTCGACGCCGACGCCCTCATGCCGGTCCCACTCGATCGCCAGCTTCAACTTGGTGCCGACGCCGTCGTTCGCCGCGACCAGCAACGGATCGACGAAACCCGCCGCCTTGAGGTCGAACATCCCGCCGAACCCGCCGAGATCGGCATCCGCCCCCGGCCTACGCGTCGAGCGCGCGAGCGGGGCGATCGCCCGCACCAGCGCGTTGCCCGCGGCGATCGAAACGCCCGCCTGAGCGTAGGTGTAAGGGCCCGAAGCGGGAGCGGCGGAGTCTGGCGTATCGGTCATGATCGGTGCTGCTAGCCACATCGCGCTTGGATTTCCACGTCTGCTTCGCCAAAAGGCCCGCTTGATGCGTATCCGTACCCTTCCCACCGCGCTTGCTGGCGCCGCTCTCCTGCTGAGCGGTGGAGCCGTGCTCGCGCAGATCGAAGGCGGCAGCCGAGGCGCAGCCCCGGTCGACAGCGGCAGCGCGTACGAGGTGAGTGGCGTCACGGTCGACGTCGCCGGCAAGACCGCCGACGCCGCGCGCTACGGCGGCTGGCGGCTCGCCCAGCGTAAGGCTTGGGTTCAATTGTCGAACCGGCTCGGTGGCGGTGGCGGTCTCGTCTCCGATGCCACGCTCGATTCGCTCGTCTCCGGCATCGTCGTCGAGAACGAACAGATCGGCCCGCAGCGCTACATCGCCAAGCTCGGCGTGCTGTTCGATCGCGGTCGCGCCGGCTCGATCCTCGGCATCTCGACCTACGCCGATCGCTCTCAACCGATGCTGACGATCCCGATCCAATATTCGGGCGGCGTCGGCCAGGCGTTCGAGCAGAGCACGCAGTGGCAGCAGGCCTGGGCGCGCTATCGCACTGGCAACAGCAGCATCGACTATGTCCGCCCGTCCGGCTCCGGCCCCGACGCGCTTCTGCTCAACGTCGGCCAGACGCAGCGCCCCGGGCGCGGCTGGTGGCGGACGATCCTCGACCAATATGGCGCGAGCGACGTGCTCACCCCGGTCGTGAAGCTTTATCGCCAATGGCCCGGCGGCCCGGTGATCGGCGTGTTCGAAGCGCGCCACGGTCCAGACAACGACCTGATCGGCAGCTTCACGCTGCGAGTCGGGACGCCCGACGGCATCGCGCAATTGCTCGACACCGGCGTGAAGCGGATCGACGACCTGTACCAGCAGGCCCGCCGCAACGGTTCGCTCCGCGTCGACTACAGCCTCTCGCCCCCACCGCCGCCCGAAGCCGCAACGATAGACGACCTGCCGACCGACGAGACTGCGGACGCCAATACCGCCGCGCTGACCGGCGGCGAGGGCATATCGGTCATCGTCCAGTTCGATACGCCTGCAGCCACGGCGGTATCCTCGACCGAAGCCGCACTCCGCGCGATCCCCGGCGTCCGCTCGGCGGCTACCACCAGCCTTGCGCTCGGCGGCGTCTCACTGATGCGCGTCGCGTACGACGGCGACCCCGCGGCGCTGAAGACCGCGCTCGAAGCCCGAGGCTATCAGGTATTCGGCTCCGGCCAGACGATCCGCATCCGCCGGGTCGCCCAACTTCTTCCGCCGGACTTGCCCGCGGACAATGCGACGACAGGGTGAGCGCGACCAAGATGACTCAAATTGCGCTGCCACTCGGGTGGCCGGCGGACCCTCGCGACGACGCCTTCCTGGTTACCCCCTCCAACTCGCGAGCCGTCCACACGCTGGAGCATACGGCCACCTGGCCCGTCATGACTGCCATTCTCACCGGCCCGCGCAAATCGGGCCGCAGCCTGCTCGCGCGGATTTTCGCGGCGAAGAGCGGCGGGACGATCATCGACGACGCCGAACGCGTGCCCGAAGCACAGCTGTTCCACGCCTGGAACCGCGCGCAGGAGGAGCACAGGCCGTTGCTGATGGTTGCCGACGCGGCGCCGCCCGAATGGAAGGTGAAGCTTCCCGACCTGCGTTCGCGCCTCGCCGTCAGCCCGATCGCGGCGATCGGCGCGCCCGACGACGAGCTCATGCGGCTGTTGCTGGCGCATTTGTTCGAGCGCCGCAGCCTCGATGCACGGCCCGATCTGATCGACTGGCTCGCGACCAGAATCGAGCGCAGTCATATTACCGTAACGCGAACCGTCGATGCGCTCGATCAGGAGGCGATGGAACGTCGCAAGCGCTTGTCGATTAATCTTGCACGAACCACACTCACCGAGGCCGGGCTGATCCTCCGGCCGCAACTCGCTCTCGACCTCCCGCTCTTCACGCCACCATAAGCCCCCAAGAGGCCCGATGAACCGTCCAGCCCATATCGTCCGCCAATCGGAAGACGACGACGATCCCATCGGCGCAGAGCCGAACGACCGGTTTTTCAACCGCGAGCTCTCCTGGCTGGCGTTTAACCGGCGCGTGCTGGAGGAGGCGTGCAACCCTGCGCATCCGTTGCTGGAGCGACTCCGCTTCCTGTCGATCTCGGGCTCGAATCTCGACGAGTTCTTCATGGTCCGCGTCGCCGGCTTGAAGGGGCAGCAGACGCAGGACGTCGATCGGCGCTCCGCAGACGGGCTGACCGCCGGCCAGCAGCTGACCGCGATCGTCCGCGAGGCCGACGAACTGATGGCGAGCCAACAGGCAGTATGGGGCGACCTGCGCGTGCTGCTCGACGAAGCCGGGCTGTTCGTCCTGCGCCGGGAAGCCGTTGAGGGCGAGGCCGACGAGTGGCTCGAAACGCATTTCCGCGATCAGATCTTCCCGATCCTGACCCCGCAGGCGCTTGACCCCGCGCACCCGTTCCCGTTCATCCCGAACCGCGGCCTGTCGGTGATCTTCGACCTTGTCCGCCGTTCGGACAACGAACCGGTCCGCGAACTGGTCATGCTTCCGCACACGATGACGCGCTTCGTCCGCCTACCCGGCGAGCCCGCGCGCTACATCTCGATCGAATCGATCCTGAAGCGGTTCGCGCCGGTCTTGTTCCCCGGCTACGAAGTCCTCGCCGCCGCCAGCTTCCGCGTCCTGCGCGACAGCGACATGGAGATCGAGGAGGAGGCCGAGGATCTCGTCCGCTACTTCGCCAACGCGATCAAGCGTCGCCGCCGCGGCCGCGTGATCCGTCTCGAACTCGAAACCGGTATCCCCGACGTCCTCGCCGCGGTCCTCAAGGACGAACTCGGCGGCGCCGACGCGATCATCACCGAGAGCGGCAATCTGCTCGGGATCGTCGACCTCGACGGGCTGGTCGATGAGGATCGTCCCGACTTGAAGTTCCCGCCGTTCACGCCGCGTTTCCCCGAGCGAATTCGCGAATTCGGCGGCGACTGCTTTGCGGCGATCAAGGCCAAGGACATCGTGGTCCACCACCCGTACGAGACGTTCGAAGTGGTGCTCGCCTTCCTGAAGCAGGCGGCGAACGACCCCGATGTCGTCGCGATCAAGCAGACGCTCTACCGCGCCGGCAAGCAGCCTGCGGTCATCAACGCACTGATCACCGCGGCCGAGGCGGGCAAGTCCGTCACCGCGGTCGTCGAACTGAAGGCACGATTCGACGAAGAGCAGAACATGGTCTGGGCCTCCGCGCTGGAGCGCGCGGGCGTGCAGGTCGTCTACGGCTTCATCGACTGGAAGACGCACGCCAAGGTCTCGCTCGTGGTCCGCCGCGAAGGCCAGGCGTTCCGCACCTACTGCCATTTCGGCACGGGCAATTATCACCCGGTCACCGCCAAGATCTACACCGACCTCAGCTTCTTCACCGCCGACGCCGCGGTCGGGCGCGATGCGGCGCAGATGTTCAACTACATCACCGGGTATGTCGAACCGACCGACATGGCGCGTGTCAGCCTAAGCCCGCGTGACCTCCGCCAGAACCTGATGAACCTGATCGACGTCGAGATCGCCAACGCGCGCGCCGGCAAGCCCGCGGGCGTCTGGGCGAAGATGAACTCGCTGGTCGACCCCGCGGTGATCGAGAAGCTGTACGAGGCGAGCGGGGCAGGGGTGGAGATCGACCTCATCATCCGCGGCATCTGCTGCCTGCGCCCCGGCGTGCCTGGGTTGTCCGAAACGATCCGCGTGAAGTCGGTGATCGGCCGGTTCCTCGAGCACAGCCGCATCTGGGCGTTCGGCAACGGCAAGGCGCTCCCCAACGATGGTGCCAAGCTGTTCATCTCGTCGGCCGACTGGATGCCGCGCAACTTCGATCGCCGCGTCGAATATATGCTGCCGATCCTCAACCCGACCGTCCACGACCAGATCCTCGATCAGGTCATGGTCGCGAACCTGATCGACAACGAACAGAGTTGGGAGCTAGGCCCCGACGGCGAATATAGCCGCGTCGATCCCGGCGACCGCCCGTTCAACCTGCATCGGTATTTCATGACGAATCCTTCGCTCTCCGGCCGCGGCGCCTCGCTCGCAACCAGCAATGCCGTGCCAACGCTGTCGCTCCGCCGAAAACGATGAGCGTTACCAGCGTCCTGTTTGGCAATTCGCCCCCCAAGGCGGAGACCGACGATCACCCGCGTACCGGAATCATCGATATCGGCTCGAACTCGATCCGTCTGGTGGTCTACCAGGGGCCGCCGCGGCTCCCCGCGATCCGTTTCAATGAGAAGGTGTTGGCGGGGCTCGGGCGTGGGCTCGCCGCTACCGGCGCGATCGAGAAGTCCGCGTTGAAGACCGCACGCGTCGCGCTGGCGCGGTTCGCGGCGGTGGCGAAGGAAATGGAATGCTCGACGCTCCGCACGGTCGCGACCGCTGCGGTACGCGATGCGAAGAACGGCGGCGAACTCATTGCCGCGGCTGAACAACTTGGCTTGACCGTCGAGACACTGTCGGGCGAGCAGGAAGCCAGCGCGGCCGGCTACGGTGTGCTGTCCGCTATCCCCGAAGCGGACGGCATCGTCGGCGATCTAGGCGGCGGCAGTCTCGAACTCGTCCGCGTCCGCCGCGGCAAGATCGAGGACCGCGTCTCGTTCCCGCTCGGCGTCCTCCGCATCGGCCCGATCCGGGCGAAGCGCGGCAAGGTGCTCGCCCGCTACGTGGCACGTCTGGTGCGCGAAGCCGGCTGGACCGCGAAGGGGCAGGGGCTTCCGCTGTATCTGGTCGGCGGATCGTGGCGGGCGCTGGCACGGCTCGACATGGAACTGTCGGACTATCCGCTGCCGATCATCCACCAATATTCGATGACAGCAGCGACGATCACCCGGCTGAGCCGGACGATCCCGCAACTGTCCAAGCCCCGCCTGAAGGCTATCCCAGGGCTGTCCTCGGGCCGCACGGCAACGCTCGCCGACGCCGCGGCGTTGCTGGGCGTACTGATGCGACAGCTCGGCAGCCGGACGACGATCGTATCCGCCTATGGCCTGCGCGAAGGCTTGCTCTACGAAGACCTGAAGCCCGCCGACCGCGCGCTCGATCCACTGATCGTCGCCGCACGCGAAGAGGGCCGCCTACTCGGTCGCTTCCCCGAACACGGCGATCTCCTCGACCGCTGGATCGCACCGCTGTTCACTACCGAGCCACCCGCAATGGCCCGTATTCGCCACACCGCATGCCTACTTGCGGACGTCGGCTGGCGCGCCAACCCCGAGTTCCGTGCCGAACGCGGCGTCGAGGTCGCGTTGCACGGCAACTGGGTCGCGATCGATGCGCCGGGTCGGGGGATGCTGGCGCAGGCGCTCTACACGAGCCTCGGCGGTGATCTGGCGGCGGCAGACCTTGTAGGGCGGCTGGCGACCCCGGCCGCGCTGAAGAGCGCTACGGCCTGGGGCATGGCGATGCGACTAGGCCAGAGGATGAGCGGCGGCCTAGCCGGGCCATTGAAGCGCTCGCAACTCGCGGACGATGGCGTATCGCTAACGTTGACACTGCGTCCGGACGATAGCGGCCTGTACGGCGAGGCGGTCGAGCGTCGCCATACCGCTCTGGCGACTGCGTTGGGCCGCAAACCCTCACTCGCTATTGCTTAGTTCCCCCCGCATGCCGGGGAGGAGCTAAGTCATCATGCGCATGTGAAGCGTTCGATCCGACCCTTCGCATCGACATAGACGTTCAGGCGATCGGCGCGGAAATCCATCGTCACGGCCGTGTTCGGCGCGATCCAGCGGAGCGTGCGCGCACCCGACCGCTTCTGCATGACGTCGGCCCGAGCATCGCTCGCCCGCTTGCCGACCAGATCGCCGAGCGAGTCTGCATTGCACGCCGCAGCCACCCGAGCAGCGGCAGGCGTCTCGCCACGCATCTCGACCGGCGTACACGCCGCCGAGGCGAGTAACGCCGCAACCAGAACGAACCTCATGCGGCATCCTCCGTACGCGTCATCTTCAGCTTTCCGCCGATCACCGCAAACGCCAGCCGCCCCTCGACCAAATCGAGCGCGTCGCGGCCGAACTGATCGAACCGCCAGCCTTCGAGCATCGGCAGCCCGGTCCGAACACCCGCCGCCAGAGCCTCGAGCTCGTCGGTGCGGGCGAGCAGTTTCGACGCGACATCAATGTCTCGAGAGCGGATCTTCAGCAGCAGCTTGAGCAGGTCCGCGACCAGCGAACCTTCCTTGCCTAGCCCCGGCTTGCGATCGTCACGTGGCGGCATTTCATCGTCGCCGAGCGGCTGCGAGCCCTCTATCGCCGCCATCAAGCGGCCACCGATGTCGTTGCCCGCCCAGGTCGCCGACAATCCACGCACCCGCGCCAAGTCCGCCTGCTTCTTGGGCGGATGCCCCGCCATATCGCCCAGCGTCTCGTCCTTGACGATCCGCCCGCGTGGCAAATCCTTTGCCTGCGCCTCAAGCTCACGCCAGCGAGCCAGCGCCTTAAGCCGCCCCAGCACGTCAGGCTTGCGCCCGGAAATCCGCACGCGTTTCCACGCCAGATCAGGATCGTTCGCATAATTCGCGGTATCGCCGAGCCGCTCCATCTCCTGATCCAGCCACACGCCACGCCCGGTCTTGCGCAACCGCTCCAGCATTTTCGGAAAAATCTTCGAAAGATGCGTGACGTCGCCGATCGCATATTCGATCTGCCGCGCGTCGAGCGGCCGGCGCGCCCAGTCGGTGAACCGCGCGCCCTTGTCGACCGCGATGCCGAGCCAGCTGTCGACCAGGTTCGAATAACCGATCTGCTCGCCTTGGCCGAGCGCCATCGCCGCGACCTGCGTGTCGAACAGCGGGAAGGGCGTCTTGCCGGTCAGGTTGTAGACGATCTCGATGTCCTGCCCGCCGGCGTGGACGACCTTCAGCACGTCGTGATTCTCGACGAGCAGGTCGAGCAGCGGCTTCAGGTCGATGCCGGGCGCCATCGGATCGATTGCGGCCGCCTCCTTGTCGTCGGCGATCTGGATCAGGCAGAGCTCCGGGTAATAGGTGCTCTCGCGCATGAATTCGGTGTCGACGCACACATAGTCGGCGTCGGCCATGCGCGCGCACAGATTGGCGAGCGTGGCACTGTCGGAGATAAGCGGGTGGATATGCATCGCTCGTCCATAGCGAGGCTCCCTCTCGTTGACAAAGGGGCGGGTTGACAAAGGCGGGTAGGGAAGGTGAAGCGCGAGCCATCCAATTCCCGTCATCCCAGCGAAAGCTGGGATCTCCCGTCGCAGGGCGCATCCTTGCCGCACGAGATGCTGGGACGACGTATGAGAGACAGAGACATGCACGCCTATCGCACCCACAACTGCGCCGCCCTCCGCCCCGAACAGGTCGGCGAAGAGGTTCGCGTCTCCGGGTGGGTCCACAAGAAGCGCGATCACGGCGACCTCGTCTTCATCGATCTGCGCGATCACTACGGTATCACGCAGATCGTCACTGACGTGTCGGGCCCGGTCTTCAAGGTCATCGAGGGTCTGAAGAGTGAAAGCGTCGTCACGATTACCGGCAAGGTGACCGCACGTGCGCCGGAAGCCGTCAACCCGAACCTGCCGACCGGCGGGATCGAGATCCGCGCGACCGCCGCGACGGTCCAGTCGATGGCCGGAGAACTGCCGATGCCGGTCGCGGGCGAGGCGGAGTATCCCGAGGATATCCGTCTCCGCTATCGCTATCTCGATCTGCGTCGCGAGCGTCTTCACGCGAACATCATGCTCCGCAGCCAGGTGATCACGTCACTCCGCAATCGGATGAATTCGCAAGGGTTCACCGAATTCCAGACGCCGATCCTGACCGCATCGTCGCCCGAAGGTGCGCGCGATTACCTAGTGCCGAGCCGCGTCCATCCGGGCAAGTTTTACGCGCTTCCGCAGGCGCCGCAGATGTTCAAGCAGCTGCTGATGGTCGCGGGCTTCGACCGCTATTTCCAGATCGCACCCTGCTTCCGCGACGAGGACGCGCGCGCCGACCGTTCGCCGGGCGAGTTCTACCAACTCGATTTCGAGATGAGCTTCGTCACGCAGGACGACGTGTTCAATGCGATCGAGCCCGTCCTGCACGGCGTGTTCGAGGAGTTCGCCGACTGGCAGGGCAAGGGTCGCCAGGTTTCCGCGCTCCCATTCAAGCGCATCCCCTACCGCGAATCGATGTTGAAGTACGGCAGCGACAAGCCCGACCTGCGCAACCCGATCCTGATCCACGACGTCGGTCATCACTTCGTCGATTCGGGCTTCGGCCTGTTCGCCGGCATCGTCGCTGGCGGTGACGTGGTCCGCGCGATCCCCGCGCCGAACACCGCCGACAAGTCGCGGAAATTCTTCACGGACATGAACGACTGGGCCCGCGCCGAGGGGCATGCCGGGCTGGGTTACATCACGCAGAAGAACGGTGAACTCGGCGGCCCGATCGCCAAGAACCACGGCGAGGAAGCCACCCGGAAGCTGATCGCGGAGATGGGCCTCGGCCCGAACGACGGCATCTTCTTCGCGGCTGGCAAGGAACTGCCCGCCTCGAAGCTCGCGGGCGCCGCCCGGGCGCGGATCGGCGCGGACCTCGGCCTGATCGACGAGAACCGCTTCGAGTTCTGCTGGATCGTCGACTTCCCGATGTTCGAATATGACGAGGACGCGAAGAAGGTCGATTTCAGCCACAACCCATTCTCGATGCCGCAGGGCGAGATGGACGCGCTGGATAACAAGGATCCGCTCGATATCCTCGCGTATCAGTACGATATCGTCTGCAACGGCGTCGAGCTGTCGTCGGGCGCGATCCGGAACCACCGTCCGGAGATCATGTACAAGGCGTTCGAGATCGCCGGCTACACGCAAGCCGACGTTGACACGAACTTCGCGGGCATGATCAACGCGTTCAAGGTCGGCGCGCCGCCGCATGGCGGCTCGGCGCCGGGGATCGACCGGATGGTGATGCTGCTCGCCGGCGAACCGAACATCCGCGAGGTCGTGCTGTTTCCGATGAACCAGAAGGCCGAGGACCTGATGATGGGTGCACCGAGCCCGGTCAGCGCCAAGCAGCTGAAGGAACTCAACATCCGCCTGACGGTGGATGGCCCTAAGGACGCCACGCAAGTGGTCGCGCCTAACGCAGGGTGACCTGACTGTCCCTCGCCCCTCCGGGGAGAGGGAAGGAGGCGCGCTTGCGCCGGGAGGGTGAGGGGCGGTTGGCGGATCCCAACTTCCCCTCACCCTCCCACCCGCATGCGCGGGCGGGCCCCTCCCTCTCCCCAAAGGGGCGGGGGAAAGACGACCTACGCTTCCTCAACCCCCTTAACCATGCAAATACCCCTAGACGATAAGGGGTTGGCATGCGCGACGATCAGATGACACCGGCGCCAAGCCTCGTCCGCAGCCTCGGCGTAATGGGCGTCCTGTTCCTCACCCTCTCCGTCGCGACCCCCGCATCGTCGGTGTTCGTCATCGTCCCGGGCATGCTCCAGGTCGCCGGCACCGGCGCAGTCTGGGCAACGCTGATCGCCGGTTTCGTCTGCGTCGCGACCGCGTTCGTCTACGCCGAGCTATCCTCCGCCTGGCCGGTCGCAGGTGGCGAGTATGTCGCGGTCGCGCATACGCTCGGGCCGATGGCGGGGTTCGTCATGCTCGGCGTCAACGTCTTCAACAACCTGATCTTCCCCCCGGTCGCAGGCCTGGGCGTCAGCGCGGTGCTCGGCACGCTGGTCCCCGGCCTGCCGCAGATCCCCATCGCTATCGCCGTGGTCGCAGGGTCGACACTGGTCGCGATCCTCCAGATCAAGGCGAACGCCTGGCTCACCGGGCTCTTCCTGTTGGTCGAAATGCTGGCGATCGTCGCGGTCGTCTGGCTCGGGTTCGCCGATACCGTCCGCCCGATCGGCGACCTGCTCTTTAACCCGGTGATGCCGCAAGGAGTCGCGCTCGTCCCAGCGTCCGCCGCCTCGATCGGCCTCGCCACCTCGATCGCGATCTTCGCGCTCAACGGTTACGGCGCGGCGGTCTACTTCGGTGAAGAGATGCTCGACGCCCCCCGGCTGATCGCGCGCGCGATCATGGCCTCGCTCGCGCTGACTCTGCTGTTCGAAGGCATCCCGATCGTAGCGGCCCTCGTCGGTGCACCAGACCTCCACGCCACGCTTACCGCCGACGACCCGTTCGGCCTCCTCGTCACCCTCCGCAGCGGCACCACGACGGCGAACTGGATCTCGATCGGCGTCGTCGTCGCGATCGTCAACGCGGTGATCGCCTGCATCCTCGCCTGTGCGCGCTTCTTCTACGGCACTGCGCGCGACGGAAGCTGGGGCCGCCCGCTCGACCGGTGGATGACGCAGGTCCACCCGAAGTTCGGCTCGCCCTGGGTCGGCACGCTGCTGGTGGGCGGGTTCGGCATCGTCGCGTGTTTCCTGCCGCTCCAGTTGCTGCTCGTGCTCAGCGGCACCGGCCTCGTCGCGATCTACGCAGGCATTTGCGTCGCGGCAATGGTCGGCAGGCGTACCGGCAAGACCGCCCACGCACCCTACCAGATGCCGTTCTACCCGCTCGCTCCCATCGTAACGCTGCTCGCGCTAGGCTATGTCTGCTGGACGAGCTGGTCCGATCTGGAGGAGGGGCGCCCCGGTCTGCTCATGACGGCTGCGCAGATCCTGCTGTCGATCGCCTATTATTGGTTCGTCCTGCGTCGTCGCGGCGCTTGGAACGTTCAGATCCCGACCCTTGCGACGGAGCGCGATGCATGACGATACACCTGGCCGACTACGAAGATGGCGACGAGTACGATGGCAAGTACAAGCACGACCTCGCTGCGCTGCAAAAGCGGCTTGAGCATATCCAGGTCGCTCACATCGTCGGCGGTACGCGCGCGATCGTCATGTTCGAGGGCTGGGATGCGGCAGGGAAGGGCGGCATCATCCAGCGCCTGTCCGCCGAATGGGACCCGCGCAACTACAAGGTCTGGCCGATCTCGGCGCCGACTGCGGACGAGAAGGCGCATCATTTCCTCTGGCGCTTCTGGAACCGCCTGCCCGCGAACGGCAACATCGCGGTGTTCGATCGCAGCTGGTACGGCCGCGTGCTGGTCGAGCGTGTCGAGGGGTTCGCCAGCGAGACCGAATGGCGCCACGGTTACGACGAGATCAACGCGTTCGAGGCACAGCAGGTCGAGAGCGGCACGACCCTCATCAAGCTGTTCATCCATACCACGCAAAAGGAGCAGGACCGGCGATTGAAGGCGCGTCTCGACGATCCGTGGAAGCACTGGAAGACCGGGCTCGATGATTTCCACAACCGGTCGCGCCGTGAAGACTATCTGGAGGCGATGGCCGAGATGTTCGCGCGCACCGACACCCCGACCGCGCCGTGGACCGTCATCGACGGCAACGACAAGAAGGCGGCCCGGATCGCAGCGCTGACGCTGATCGCGGACCGCCTCGAAGCCGGCGTATCGATGGTGCCGCCACCGCTCGACCCGAAGGTCAAGAAGGTGGCGGAGAAGGCGTTAGGCCTTCGCTGACTTGGCTTCTGTCGACTCTGCTTGGATGAACTCGTCATCCTCGTTGAGCAGCAGCATCTGGCCCTTGTCGATGCCGAAATAGGCACCGCGCAGGGCCAGTGTGCCAGCGGCTTCGGCCTCGGTCACGAACGGGAAGGTGCGAAGGTTGGCGATCGAGGTCCGGACGGATTCGAGTTCCATCTCGCGACCGGCCTCGGCGCCTTCACCGTACTTCGCGATGACCTTCTCGCGGGCACCGTCGAGCAGACTGACCCAGTCGGACACGAAGCCGCCTGCACCGTGATCGGCATCGGCAAACGCCTGCGTCAGCGCAGCCTTGCAGCCACCGCACTTCTCATGGCCCATCACGACGATCTCTTCGACCTTCAGCTGCGTAACCGCGAACTCGATCGCCGCGGAGACGCCGTGATAACCACCACCGGTCTCGAACGGCGGGACTAGGTTGGCGACGTTACGCACCACGAACACCTCGCCCGGCAGCGTATCGAAAATCTGCGCGGGCTCGACGCGGCTGTCCGAGCAGGCGATGATCATCACCTTGGGGCTCTGGCCGTCCTGCAGTTCCTTCCAGCGCTCGCGCTGCTCCTCCCAGGGGCCGTCCTTGAAGCGGTGATAGCCTTCGATCATTTCCGGAAAGTGAGTTGGCACGGTTAGCCTTCCATATCAGTTTGCGATGCAACATGAAAAACTTGTCATGTTGAAACTGGTTCCATGATTTTATCCGGTTCGTCCGATGGTTCCAACCCGCTGACATAGCCCGCCGCCATTGTCTCAGCGGCAGGGCGGGGCTATCTGGCGTGCATGAACGACATGACCCCGATGGCTGCGCCGGTCCGCGCGCGCAAGCCCGACTGGATCCGCGTCAAGGCGCCGACCTCCGCTGGCTTCGCAAAGACGCGCGAGTTGATGCGCTCGAAAAGCCTCACCACCGTATGCGAAGAGGCAGCGTGCCCGAACATCGGCGAATGCTGGTCGAAGAAGCATGCGACGGTCATGATCCTCGGCGACACGTGCACGCGGGCGTGCGCGTTCTGCAACGTGAAGACCGGCATGCCGCGCGCGGTCGATCGGATGGAGCCGCAGAACGTCGCCGATGCGGCGGCGCAGATGGGGCTCAACCACATCGTCATCACCTCGGTCGATCGTGACGATCTGCCCGATGGCGGCGCGTCGCAGTTCGTGAAGGTTATCCAGGCGATCCGTGCCTCGAACCCGACCACGACGATCGAGATCCTGACGCCCGACTTCCGCAACAAGGCGCAGGCCGCGATCGAGTCGATCGTCGAGGCGCGCCCCGACGTCTACAACCACAATCTCGAGACCGTCCCGCGGCTCTATCCGACGATTCGCCCGGGCGCGCGCTATTACGCGTCGCTGCGTCTGCTGGAGAGCGTCAAGAAGCACGATCCGTCGATCTTTACCAAGTCGGGCGTGATGCTTGGGCTCGGCGAGGAGCGTCTGGAGATCCATCAGGTGATGGACGACATGCGCTGTGCCGACATCGATTTCCTGACGATGGGGCAGTATCTCCAACCGACGCCCCGCCATGCCAAGGTCGCCGAGTTCGTGCCGCCCAAGGCGTTCGACGCCTATGCCTCGATCGCCCGCGCGAAGGGCTTCCTGCTGGTTGCATCGTCGCCGCTGACCCGGTCGAGCTATCACGCGGGTGACGACTTCGAGCGGTTGCGCGCTAACCGTGACGCCAAGCTGGGCGTCGTGCGCATCTGATGCCGAAGCATTCGGAAACGCGCCATTTGCCCTATACTCCTGAGCAGATGTTCGACCTGGTAGCCGATGTCGGCCGCTATGCCGAGTTCCTGCCCTGGGTCAGCGCGATGCGGGTGCGGTCGAACAGCGAGACCGAGACGCTCGCCGACATGATCGTCGGCTTCAAGGGCCTGCGCGAGACGTTCACGTCGCGCGTGCAGAAGGTCCGGCCGAGCGAACTCAACGTCGATTACGTCGATGGCCCGCTCAAGTATCTGCGCAACGAATGGCATTTCCGACCCGAGCCGCAGGGCTGCGCGGTCGACTTCACCGTCGACTTCGCGTTCAAGAACCGGATGTTCGAGATGATCGCAGGCCAAGTGTTCGGTGCCGCGTTGCGAAAGATGATCGGCGCGTTCGAAACGCGCGCCGCCGAACTCTATGGTGCGGATGCATCCGGCAGCAAGAGTTCGAGCGCCCACAACGCGGCCTGAAGCCGGATCCCGCCTCGGCCGAGATCGCCGAAGTCCTTGCGATCGGCATGGACGTCGGAAGGGTCGCCGCCCTTCTCCGCACGGCCGAACACGACCGTGCCGACCGGCTTCTTGAGCGAACCGCCACCGGGGCCCGCGACGCCGGTGATCGCGACCGCGATGTCGGCGCCGGACTGCTTGAGTGCAGCCTGCGCCATGCTCCACGCCACGGCGATAGAGACCGCGCCGAAAGTCTCGAGAACGTCCGAACTGATCTTCAGCACACCGAGCTTGGCTTCGTTCGAATAGGTGACGAAGCCGACTTCGAACACGTCGGACGATCCGGGAATCTCGGTCAATGCAGCCGCGACGAGGCCGCCGGTGCAGCTTTCGGCGACCGCAACACGGCGGCCGATCGCGCGGTTCTGCTCGACAACCTTACGTGCGGCATCGACCAGTTCGGCGGGAAGGATGGTATCCATCAGCGAGTCTCCACCGGGCACAGCAGCATAGCCACCGCGGCAATATCACCGCTGCGCGACTTCTGGGATTTCAGGTACCGCAACGTCTCGACGACGATGCCCGCCGTGTTGCGCGGTGGCAAGGGCTGGAGCAGTGTCACCATCCGGTCGATCGTCCCGCAATCACGCGTCGCGATCCGCCCGACGATCTGCGGCACCAGCAGCGTCGTCAGCAACGGCCGCGCGAAATCCGAATCGAGCATCGCATCGACTGCGGGATCGCTCAGCTTGACGATCGCGGCGCGCGCCGCGGGCCAGGCCCGGTCGGACTCGATCTGGTAGCGGTCGATCAGCGCGCTCGACTGCGACCGGATCAGGCTGGCGGCGGGAAGCTGTGCCGCGCAGACGCGACCGGTTTCACGCAGAATGTCGGGCATCGCGACGAGTGTGAGCGATTCGGCTTCGGGTCCAGTGATGCAGCGCGGTTGCGCCAGTGCAGGGCTGGCCAAGAGCGCGATCGCAGTGAGTGCGGCGGCGATCTTCACAGCGGCAACCCGGGTACGCGGACCGTCGCGACTGCCTGCGCTGCGATCCCTTCGCCGCGCCCCGTAAAGCCGAGCCGTTCGGTCGTCGTCGCCTTGACGCTGACCCGGTCCGGCGTGAGTCCCAACAGGTCCGCGATCCGCGCGGTCATCGCCGCGCGGTGCGGGCCGATCTTCGGCGCCTCGCACATGAGCGTCAGGTCGACGAAATCGATCCGGCCACGCTTGTCCGCGATCAGCTTGGCCGCGTGCTGGAGGAACTGCGCGGAGTCGGCGCCCTTCCACTGTGGGTCGCTTGGCGGGAAATGCGTGCCGATATCGCCTGCCGCGATCGTCCCGAGCAGCGCGTCGGTCAGCGCGTGGAGCGCGACGTCGGCGTCGCTATGCCCCGACAACCCCTTGTCGTGCGGGATCAGGACGCCGCCGAGCCAAAGTTCTTCGCCGACTTCGAGCCGGTGGACGTCGAAGCCCATCGCGGTGCGGGTTTCGTACGCGACACGCGCTTCGGCGGCCGCGAAATCTTCGGGATGGGTGACTTTATCGAGCATCGCCGAGCCCTGCACCAACGCGACGCCGACGCCAAGCCGTCGCACCATCTGCGCATCGTCAGTCGCCTCTTCGTCGGCAGGCCAGACAGCGTGGGCGGCGCGCAAGGTCTCCACCGCAAACGCCTGGGGAGTTTGCACCCGGTTGAGGTCCGCGCGGGGCACGATGTCACCCAGCAGGCCACTGCCGCGCGCGAGCGTATCGGTCACCGGGAGCACCGGAATCGCCGCGTCCCTAATCTTCAAGGCGGCGACGAGCGAATCGATAACCGCGGCAGGCAGGAAGGGGCGGGCGGCGTCGTGGATCAACACATGCGTTGCACCGCCGACTGCCGCGACCCCGTTCGCGACCGACTCGCGCCGGGTCGCACCACCAATGACGATCGTCGCATCGCGCCCCAATGCGTCGATCGCCATCGCCTGCTGCCCTTCGGCTACGACGACGATCGTCTCGGCAATCGAAGGATGCGCGGCGAACGCGGCGTGCGAATAGGCGATCATCGGTCGCCCACCGATCCGCGCATATTGCTTGGGAACCGATCCCCCGGCGCGCACACCGGTTCCGGCTGCGACGATGATCGCGACGATACGCTGTCCCTGTGTCATCCCCGCGACCTAGCGGTTCGCCCCCGCGCTCGCCAGTCTTGCGAGAAACGGCCAGACAGGGTAGGGCCGTGCCTCTTTTTCAGGCACATTCATGCGTAATCTATCCCCCATCCAGATCGGTCCCGTCCGGATCGAAAGCCCCGTCGTGCTCGCGCCGATGACCGGCGTCACCGACATGCCGTTCCGCACGCTCGTGCGACGCTATGGCTCTGGCCTCAACGTCACCGAGATGGTGGCGAGCCAGGCCGCGATCCGCGAGACCCGCCAGTCGCTCCAGAAGGCGGCGTGGGACCGGCTGGAAGAGCCGGTGTCGATGCAGCTGATCGGCTGCACCCCGTACGAGATGGGCGAGGCCGCCAAGCTCAGTCAGGATCGCGGCGCGGCGATCATCGACATCAACATGGGCTGCCCGGTGCGCAAAGTCGTCAACGGCGACGCGGGCTCGGCGCTGATGCGCGACACCAAGCTCGCCAGCGCGATCATCGAGGCGACGGTCAAGGCGGTCGACGTCCCCGTGACGTTGAAGATGCGGATGGGGTGGTGCCACGACAGCCTCAACGCCCCCGATCTCGCACGGATCGCCGAGGACCTCGGCATCAAGCTGATCACCGTCCATGGCCGCACACGCAACCAGATGTACAAGGGCAGCGCCGACTGGGGCTTCGTCCGCAAGGTCAAGGACGCGGTCAGCGTGCCGGTGATCGTCAACGGCGACATCTGCACCATCGAAGACGCCGAAGCCGCGATGGACCAGTCAGGCGCCGACGGCCTGATGATCGGTCGCGGCAGCTATGGCCGCCCATGGGTACTCGGTCAGGTAATGGAGTGGTTCGCCACCGGCCGCCGCATCGAAGACCCGTCGATCACCGAGCAATATGACGCGATCGCAGGGCATTACGAGGCGATGCTCGAACATTACGGGATCGAGACCGGCGTCAACATGGCGCGCAAGCACATCGGCTGGTACACCAAGGGGCTGCCCGGTTCGGCCGAGTTCCGCAACAAGGTGAACCAGGTGCCAGACCCCAAGCAAGTCAAGGCGATGCTCGCCGAGTTCTACGCGCCCTGGCGTGACCTTGCGGCGGCCTGACACCAGTTCACGCGGACGGCCGGGCTTTGCGGAGCTGTTCGCCGCGCTCCCGGTCGCGGTCGTCGTCGTCGATCCCGACCACCGTGTCGCGCACGCCAATGCGCTCGCCGAACAACTGCTGAACTTGTCCGAGCGGCTGATGATCGGCCAGCCGCTCGACGCGATCATCCCGCCGCCCGACGATCCGCGCAACCGCGATGGCCATGGTCTAGCCGTCTACGACACCGAGATAGCGACCGCGCGCGGCGTGAAGATCCGCGTCGACTTTGCCGAGACTCAGATCGCCGATTATCCTGGCTGGCGCGCCATCACGCTTCATTCCGCCGCAACCTCGCGGCGCCTCGGCCATTCCGCGGACCGCGCGGCCGGCGCGCGCGCGGCGGTCGGTGCGGCCGCAATGCTGGCGCACGAGATCAAGAACCCGCTGTCGGGCATCCGCGGTGCCGCCCAACTGCTCGGCGCCGGTGAATTGACCACGCTGATCGTCACCGAGGTCGACCGCATCGCCGCGCTGATCGACCGGATGCAGGATTTCAGCGACACGCGGCCGCTGCCACTCGCCAGCGAGAACATCTATCCGCTGCTCGGCCATGCCCGCCGGCTCGCGCTCGCCGGGTTCGCACGCGGCATCACGATCGAGGAACGCTTCGATCCCTCGCTTCCGCCAGCCCAGATCAACCGTGACGCGCTGCTCCAGATCATCATAAACCTGCTCAAGAACGCGCGCGAAGCCGTTCGAGACGAACGCGAACCCCGCATCGTCATGACGACCGCCTACCGTCACGGCATTACCGTCAGCGCGGGCCCGGGCAAACCGCGCCTGCCGCTGCCGATCGAGATCTGCGTGTTCGACAATGGGCCGGGCGCGCCCGCCGACATCGCCGATCACCTGTTCGATCCGTTCGTCTCCGGCCGTCGCGAAGGACAGGGGCTCGGTCTTGCGCTGGTCGACAAGCTCACACGCGACATGGGCGGCATCGTCCAATATGCCCGCGAAGGAAATCCCGAGATGACCGTCCTCCGCCTGTTGCTGCCAAGGGCCGCATCGTGAGCACCGTTCTGGTCGTCGACGACGATGCCGCGATCCGCACGGTCGTCGCGCAGGCACTCCGCCGTGCAGGGCATGACGTCACCGTCGCCGACAGTCTGGCGCAACTCGAACGCGCGCTCGCGGCCTCGCTACCCGACGTCCTCGTCACCGACGTCATCCTCCCGGATGGCGACGGCATCGACCACGTCCGCAGCGTTGCCGCGCGCTTCCCCCTTCTGCCGATCATCGTCCTCTCGGCCCAGAACACGCTGACCACCGCGGTCCGCGCGGCCGAAGTCGGCGCCTACGAATACCTCCCCAAGCCGTTCGACCTCGACGTCCTTACGCGTGCGGTCGCCGGTGCGCTTGCCCGTGGCGGCATGGTCAGCGAGGATGCGCTCCACGACGCGGATCGCGCGCTCCCGCTGATCGGGCGCTCGGCGGCGATGCAGGACGTCTATCGGATCATCGCCCGGGTCGTCTCGAACGACCTGACCGTGCTGATCTCGGGCGAATCGGGCACCGGCAAGGAACTCGTCGCGCGCGCGATCCACGATCTGGGGCCACGCAACGCCGCGCCGTTCGTAGCCATCAATATGGCCGCGATCCCGCGCGAACTGATCGAGGCCGAACTGTTCGGTCATGAGCGCGGTGCCTTCACCGGCGCGGCAACGCGCAATGCCGGGCGGTTCGAGCAGGCGTCGGGCGGCACGCTGTTCCTCGACGAGATCGGCGACATGCCGATGGAGGCGCAGACCCGCCTGTTGCGCGTGCTTCAGTCGGGCGAGTTCACCAGCGTGGGCGGGGCAAGGACGATCCGCGTCGACGTCCGTATCGTCGCCGCAACCAATCGCGATCTGGCATCGCAGGTCGCTAATGGCCAGTTCCGCGAAGACCTGTTCTACCGCCTCAACGTCGTGCCGATCGCGCTGCCGGCATTGCGCGAGCGGCGGCAGGACATCGCCTTGCTTGCGCGCCACTTCCTCGACCACGCGGCCCTGCAAGGCCTGCCACGCCGTCAACTCGGCGGCGACGCGCTGACCGAACTCGGCGCACATGATTGGCCGGGCAATGTCCGCGAACTCGAGAACCTGATGCGTCGTCTCGCCGTGCTGGCGCGTGACGAGGTGATCGACGCCGAGGCGATCCGGGCGATGATCGGCACCCAGGCGGCGTCGGGCGAAGCGGTCGAGATCGAGATTGGCCAGGCGGTGCGTGCGATGATCGACCGGATCGCGCGCGAAGACCCCGCATCGCTCGACGATGGCACGCTCTACGACCGCGTGATCGGCGAAGTCGAACGCCCGCTGATCGAGGCGATGCTCGCGCGCCACGGCCAGAATCAGCTTCGCGCGGCGCGCGCGCTCGGGATCAACCGCAACACGCTGCGCAAAAGGCTCGATACGCTCGGCATCCATATCGACAGCGGTGTCGATGCGCAGCGCGGTGACGAGGCGGAACGGCGCTGATCCTGTCATTATGTGGTTTCCTGGCAACGGTTGACGTTGTATCGGGGCAACGATGATCGCTTCCGCGACGCTACCGATGGATGATGACGGGCCCGCGCACCGGTTCGCGGTGACGCCTGCGGTCGAGGCGCTTGTGCTGGGCGTCGCGATCGCGATCGCCGTGGCCAGCTATTTCGTCATCACCGGCTCCGACGCACCGCAGCGTCTGTTGGCCCCGCCGCTCGTCGCGCTGCTGCTCGTCGCCAATCTCGTGCCGGGGATCGCCCTGCTCATGCTGCTGGGGCGGCGCGTGGCGATGCGGCGTGCGGCGCGTTCGCCAGTCGGTGGCGGCGGTCGTCTCCACGTTCGGCTCGTCGCATTGTTCTCGATCGTTGCGGCGGTGCCGATGCTGCTCGTGACGATCTTCGCGTCGCTGCTGTTCCAGTACGGCGTCCAGTTCTGGTATTCCGACCAGGCGCGCGGGATGCTCGAGAACGCGACCGGGCTTGCCCAGTCGTCCTACGCCCGCCAGCTCAACCGATGGCAGGAAGCCACCGTGACGATGGCGAGCGACATGTCCGCCTATCTCCGCGAACGCTCGCTGCAGAGCCCGGATTTTTCCGGTTGGTTCCTCCAACAGGTCTATTTTCGCAGCCTCTCGGAAGCGGCGTTGTTTAAGCTGTCTCCCCAGCAGGGGATCCAGACACTGGCGATCGTCAACCCGTACGAGATCGACTTTACGCGCCGTGTCACGCCCTCGGCGATCGCCGAACTGCGGTCGGGCAAAAGCGCGGTCGTGGCGGTGACGGGTGATCGTATCCAGACGATCACGATGCTGCCGGGATCTGACGAGCTTTTCCTCTATGCGGGCCGCGTCGAGGATACGAAATTACTGTCCGAACAGACCACGCGTGCGAACGATGTGCTGAAGAGTTATCGATCGCTTCTGGCCAGGGCGCGCAGCCTACAACTGCAGTTCAATGCGGCACTGCTGCTGATCTCGTTGTTGATCGTCGGGATTGCGGTGTGGATCGCGCTGGCGGTTGCGGATCGCCTCGTCCGGCCGGTCGGCGAGCTCGTCGACGCCGCGCGCCGGGTGGCAGGCGGCGACCTGACCGCACGCGTGCCCGATCCGCGCAGCCGCGACGAGGTCGGCACGCTCGCCAACGCGTTCAACCAGATGACCGGGCAGCTGGAGGCGCAGAACACCGAACTCGTCACCGCCAATGGCCAGCTCGAAAGCCGCCGCGCGCTGATCGAGGCGGTGATGGCGGGCGTTTCCGCGGGCGTCGTCGCGACCGGACGCGAGCGGACGATCACGATCGCCAATGATTCGGCGACGACGTTGCTTGGCACCGATGCCGGCGGGCTGGTCGGTCGGCGACTGGTCGATGTCGCACCCGAGCTCGACGCGATGCTCGACGGTGGCGACCGCGAGGCGATCGTCGAGGTCGGGCAGGGCGGCGACGTCCGCACGCTGGCGGTGCGGATTGCGCGGCCTGCGACGGGCCCGATCCTGACCTTCGACGACATCACGCAGCAATTGCTCGATCAGCGCCGTGCGGCCTGGTCCGACGTCGCGCGGCGGATCGCGCACGAGATCAAGAACCCGCTGACCCCGATCCAGCTTGCCGCCGAACGCCTGCAACGCCGCTACGGCACAAAGACCGAGATGCAGGACGGCACCTTCTCGCGGCTGACCGACACGATCATCCGTCAGGTCGGCGATCTCCGCCGGATGGTCGACGAGTTCTCGTCGTTCGCACGAATGCCCAAGCCCGTCTTCCGCGAGGAATCGCTGGTCGACGCCGCGCGGCAGGCGCTTTTCCTCCACGAGGTGGCGCACCCCGCAATCGGCTTCCATCTGGTCAACGATGATCCCGGCCTGGCGCTGGTCTGCGACCGTCGCCAGATCGGACAGGCGCTCACGAACCTCGTTAAGAACGCGGTCGAAGCCATTGAGGCAAAGGGTGAACCCGGCGGATCGGTCACCATGACGCTGAGCCAGGATCCGGGCCGCAGCGTGACCATCGCGCTGGCCGACACGGGCATCGGCCTGCCCGTCGATCGCGACCGGATCATGGAGCCCTATGTCACGACACGAGCGCGTGGCACCGGTCTCGGGCTTGCCATCGTCAAGAAGATCATTGAGGAACATTGTGGCACGATCGGGTTCTCCGATCGACCGGGTGGCGGTACACTCGTCACCATGATCTTCGATATCAGAGCGCTGACCGCGCTCGACCAAGGGGGCCTGTATCAAGGGGGGCTCGACGCAAGAGGGCCGCTACCCGAGGGGGCAGGGGATGGCCAACTCGCCACCATGACTCGCAACCGGACATGATTTGATGGCGCTCGATATTCTCGTC
Source organism: Sphingomonas sp. PP-CC-3A-396 (assembly GCF_004343105.1). Lineage (NCBI taxonomy): Bacteria > Pseudomonadati > Pseudomonadota > Alphaproteobacteria > Sphingomonadales > Sphingomonadaceae > Sphingomonas > Sphingomonas sp. PP-CC-3A-396. The sequence continues at coordinate 82,155 of NZ_SLYF01000003.1, forward strand.
GTGGACGACGAACGTGACATTCGCGAACTGGTCGCCGGCGTCTTGGAGGACGAAGGCTATGCGACGCGCGATGCTGGCGACAGCGACAGCGCGCTAGAGGCGATTGCCGCGCGGCGACCATCGCTGGTGCTGCTCGACGTCTGGCTGCAAGGCTCGCGGCTCGACGGGCTAGAATTGCTCGACGAGATCAAGCGGCGCGATCCGTCGATCCCGGTGCTGGTGATCTCGGGCCACGGCAATCTCGACACCGCTGTCGCCGCCATCCGCCGTGGTGCCTCCGACTTCATCGAAAAGCCGTTCGAGGCCGAGCGCCTGTTGCTCATGGTCGCGCGCGCAACCGAGACAGAACGGCTTCGGCGCGAGGTCGCAACACTGCGAGCAACCGTCGGTCGCGAGACCGATCTGACCGGCAGTTCGGGATCGATCAACGGCGTCCGCGCCACGCTGAAGCGCGTCGCCGCGACCGGCAGCCGCGTGCTCATCATGGGCGGGGCAGGGGTCGGCAAGGAAGTCGCCGCCCGGCTGTTGCACGGCTGGAGCCTGCGCACCGACGCGCCGTTCATCGTCGTCAGCGCCGCACGGATGACCCCGGAGCGCGTCGACGAGGAGCTGTTCGGCGTCGAGGAAGCGGGTGATCTCGTTCGTCCCGGCCTGTTCGAGCAGGCACATGGCGGCACGTTGTTCCTCGACGAGATCGCCGACATGCCGATCACCACGCAGGCGAGGATACTGCGCGCGCTGACCGACCAGAGTTTCACACGCGTTGGTGGCACCCGGGTGGTCAAGGTCGACGTCCGTGTCGTCTCGGCGACCGCCCGCGACCTCGTCTTCGAGATCGCCGAGGGGCGGTTTCGCGAGGACCTGTACTACCGTCTCAACGTCGTTCCCGTGACGATCCCGCCGCTGTCCGATCGCCGCGAGGACATCCCCGCGCTGGTCCAGCATTTCATCGCGCATTACGCGTCCGAACGCCGCGTGCCGACGCCCGAGATCGCAGCCGACGCGATGGTCGCGCTGCAATCCTACGACTGGCCCGGTAACGTCCGCCAGCTGCGCAACGTCGTCGAGCGGACGATCATCCTCGCACCGGGCGACCGGATCGGCCGGATCGACATCGACCTGTTGCCCGCCGAAGTGCTCGGCGATCAGGGCGACATGGGGGCGGCGGGCGGCACCGCGATCATGGGATCGCCGCTGCGGGAAGCACGGGAGACGTTCGAACGCGAATATCTCCGCGTCCAGATCCGGCGCTTCTCGGGCAACATCTCGCGCACGGCGAGCTTCATCGGCATGGAGCGATCGGCGCTCCACCGCAAACTCAAGCTGCTCGGGATCACCGAAACACGCGACGAATAAGGCGCCGCAATTTCGCCGCCCTCTGGAACTATTGGGGTGGCGATCATAGATCATATCCGGTGCCCGGTAACCGGGCGCATCTCCGACGCTGGGAAACAGCGCCTTGCGGGCAAAGTCCCGCCAAAAACAAAGGGTTATCCCATTGGCCGATAAACCAGGCTCGCTTCAGGACCTCTTCCTGAACGCACTCCGGCGCTCCAAGACGCCGGTCACGATGTTCCTCGTCAAGGGTGTGAAGCTCCAGGGCATCGTCACATGGTTCGATAATTTTTCCGTGCTGCTCCGCCGCGATGGCCAGTCGCAGCTGATCTACAAGCATGCGATCTCGACGATCATGCCCGCCGGACCGATGGACGTGTCGGCGATCGTAGACGCGGTCGGAGAGAACCAGAAGAAGCATCCGTTGTTGCAGGACATTTTCCTCAACGCGGTGCGCAAGTCCGAAGACAGCGTGACGATGTTCCTGATCAACGGCGTCATGCTGCAGGGCCAGATCGCCGGCTTCGACCTGTTCTGCATGCTGCTCCAGCGTGAGGGCATGGCACAGCTCGTCTACAAGCACGCGGTCTCGACGATCCAGCCGGCGCGCCCGCTGAACCTCGGCGAGGAGCCCACCGATACGGATGACGAAGATGACGCGGACCATGACGATTGAGTAGCGGGTTCGAACGCGATCGGGACGAGTTCGCCCGTGGCACGCGTGCGATCGTTGTGTTGCCCGACCAAGGTGACGCATCGCGCGACGTTGATGCTCGCCTGGAGGAGACCGCTGGTCTCGCCGCGGCGATCGGCGTCGAAGTGGTCGAGCGAATCGCCTACCGCGTTCGCCAGCCCAAGCCGGCGACGTTGATCGGCAGCGGGCAGGTCGAACTGCTCGCGACGCAGGTGCGGATGGAAGAGGCGGGGCTCGTCGTGTTCGACGCGAGTCTCAGCCCGGTCCAGCAGCGCAATCTCGAAAAGGCGCTCGAGACCAAAGTCATCGATCGCACCGGGCTGATCCTCGAGATCTTCGGCGAGCGCGCGGCGACCGCCGAGGGGCGCTTGCAGGTCGAACTGGCGCATCTCGATTATCAGGCGGGCCGGCTGGTCCGCAGTTGGACCCACCTCGAACGCCAGCGCGGTGGCTTCGGCTTCCTCGGCGGTCCGGGCGAGACCCAGATCGAAGCGGATCGCCGCCTGATCCGCGACCGGATGGCCCGGTTGAAGCGCGAATTGGAGCAGGTCAGCCGCACCCGTGGGCTTCACCGCGAGCGGCGCCAGCGTGCGCCGTGGCCAGTGATCGCGCTGGTCGGCTATACCAATGCGGGTAAGTCGACGCTCTTCAACCGGCTCACCGGCGCCGACGTGATGGCAGAGGATCTGCTGTTCGCCACGCTCGACCCGACGTTGCGGCAGATCCAGTTGCCCGGCATCGACAAGGCGATTCTCTCCGACACGGTGGGGTTCGTCTCGGACCTGCCGACGCAACTGGTCGCCGCGTTCAAGGCGACGCTCGAGGAGGTGGTCTCCGCCGATCTGCTCGTCCATATTCGTGACATCGCGCATCCCGATACCGAGGCGCAGCGCACCGACGTCGAGACCGTGCTGGCCGAGATCGGCGTGGACGAGAACACGCCGCGGTTCGAGGTTTGGAACAAGCTCGACCTGCTCGATGCCGATACGCATGACGAGATCGCCGGCCAAGCCGCGCACCGCGACGACGTCGTCGCCATCTCGGCGCTGAGCGGGGAAGGGGTGGATGAGTTGATCCACCAGGTCGCCGCCAAGCTGACCGGTGCACATCGTCGCTACAGCATCACGCTCGATGCGACCGACGGGGCGGGGGCGGCATGGCTGCATGCGCACGGTGAGGTGCTTGGCAGCTTGGACGACGAACTCGAGACGACTTACGACGTGCGGCTGTCGGAAACCGACTACGACCGGTTCATCCGCCGCGACGCTTGACCGCCTGCCACAGGGCTTCCTTCTGATCGAGTGTCATGGCGGCGAAAGCATCGCCGCCATCGGCCTCGATCGCCCGGAACCGGGCCTCGAACTTCGCATTGCCGGCGCGTAAGGCCGCCTCCGGATCGACGCCCAGATGCCGCGCCCAGTTCGTAACCGCGAACAACAGGTCGCCGATCTCTTCTGCCACCGTATCTGAACCAGCCTCGCGAACCTCTTCGATTTCCTCGACGATCTTTGCGATAGGCCCCTCCACATCGGGCCAGTCGAACCCAATACGGGCGGCACGCTTCTGGAGTTTCTCGGCGCGCGACAAGGCGGGCAGGCCGATCGCGACTCCGGCCAAGGCGCTGGGATCGGACTTCTCCGCACGCTCAGCCGCCTTGATCGTTTCCCATCCCGGCGAGGTCGCGGCATCGCCGAAGATATGCGGATGGCGGCGCTCCATCTTGTCGCTAATCGCGGCGACGACATCGGCCAATGTGAACGCGCCCGATTCCTCGGCGATGCGGCTGTGGAACACGACCTGGAGCAACAGGTCGCCAAGTTCGTCCTTGAGATCGGCAGGATCGTCGCGCGCGATCGCATCGGCGACCTCATACGCTTCCTCGATCGTGTACGGCGCGATGGTCGACCAGGTCTGGACGCGGTCCCACGCGCAACCGTCGACCGGATCGCGCAACCGCGCCATGATGGACACCAACCGTTCGATCATCGAAATCATCTGCCTGTCATCAACCTATCGTATCGCCATAGCGCGCGACATCACCAAAGCGCGACGCTCATTGCGCTGCTGACAGGCAATTGGTGGCCGGGGATCACGAACGCTCTGTATCCGGTATCAATCTCACCATCTCTGCAAGATCGATAATATATATTATGTTAAATCAGTTATCGTATTTGGCGGGTGAAGCCCTTGCTCGTCCCGGCATATGCGTCGGAAAAGCAACCTAGCGCACTCTCGTGTCACTGTCGCAAGCTCGGCGCGCATGGCATGAGCGACGTATGATTGACGATAGCCTTCTGCGCGTTTCGGGTCTTGCAAAGTCGGTGCCCGGTGGTCGCGAGCTGTTCCGCAATCTCGACCTGGTCGCCCAGCGTGGCCAGTTGATCGCGATCGTCGGCGAGAGCGGCGTGGGAAAATCTACGCTGCTCAATATCCTCGCCGGTCTCGACCGCGCCGATGCCGGGCATGTCGTGGTCGAGGGCGTCGATCTCGGATCGCTCGATGAAGCCGCGTTGACCCGTCTCCGTGCGACGCGGGTCGGCTTCGTGTTCCAGGCGTTTCACGTCCTACCGTATCTGACGCTGCGTCATAACGTCGCTTTGCCGCTCGCGCTCGTGTCCGCCGATCGCAAGGCGCTCGCCGCGCGCGCCGACGATATGCTCGATCGCGTCGGTCTCGGCGCTCGCGGCGACGGCTATGCGCGCGATCTGTCGGGTGGCGAATTGCAGCGCGTAGCGATCGCTCGCGCCTTCGTGCATCGCCCCGCAATCATCCTCGCCGACGAGCCGACCGGCAATCTCGATCCCGATACCGCGGCAAGTGTTCTCGACCTGTTCTCAACGGCAGTCCGCGAGGACGGGGCCGCGGCGATCATCGTCACGCATTCCGAAGCCGCCGCGGCGATTGCGGACGTCGTCCTGACACTGACCGCGACGGGTCTGGAACGGCGGCCGTGAGCTTGGTGTCGGCGCGGCTTGCGCTAGGTTGGTTGATCGGCGGGGAATGGCGTGCGCACCCTGCCCGGCTTGCCCTCACCGCGGTTGCGATCGCGATTGGCGTGGCGCTCGGATTCGCGGTCCATCTGGTCAACGGGTCGGCGCTGACGTCGTTCGAAGGCGCGCTGCGGACCGTAAATGGCAGCGCGGACGTCCAGGTCAACGCGACCACACCGCTGGGCTTTGACGAGGCGCTGTACGCCAGGGTCTCGACTGCGTCCGGCGTCGCCGATGCAAGTCCGGTCGTCGTGCTACGCGCCACGGTCGGCAAGACGCGCTTCACGCTGCTGGGTCTCGACGTGATCCGCGCGGCACAGGTTACGCCGTCGCTGGTCGGCATCGCGCCCGCCGGGATCGACCGTCGCACCGATGCCGCGTTCGACGACCGGGCGCTGTTCCTCTCGTCGGCGGCGATGCGCGCGATCGGCACCAAGCCGGGCGACAGGCTGACCGTCGCCGCGAACGGCTGGGCCACGCCGTTGCGCATCGCCGGTGCCCTTCCCGGCGTCGCGGAAGGCCAGGCGATCGGCGTCGTCGACATCGCCACTGCCCAGTGGCGGTTCGGCAGGCTGGGCCGGCTGGACCGGATCGACGTCAAGCAGGCAGATGGGGCGTCGACAGCCGCGCTCGCCACGATCCTGCCGCGCGACGCGACGATCGGGACCAGCGCGAGCGATGCCTCGCGCAGCGACGCGCTGTCGCGTGCCTATCGCGTCAATCTCGACATGCTCGCGCTCGTCGCATTGCTGACTGGCGGCTTTCTGGTGTTCTCCGCGCAGTCGCTGTCGGTCGCGCGCCGGCTGCGGGCCTTTGCACTGATCCGCACGCTTGGCCTGCCACGCAACGGGATCGTCGCCACCGTCGCGCTCGAAGGTCTTGCGATCGGCGTGATCGGGTCGAGCCTTGGACTGCTGCTCGGTTATGCGCTCGCCTATGCCGCACTGACCCGGTTCGGTGGCGATCTCGGCGCGGGCTATTTCGCCGATGGCAGCGTCCGTCTAACCTTCGCCCCAGCCGCTGCGGTCGGGTTCTTTTCGCTCGGCCTGCTCGCAGCGGTCGCGGGCAGCGTCCTCCCGGCGCGCATCGCCGCCCGTGCCGCGCCTGCCGCCGCGCTGCGCAATGCGGGCGACGTGATCGATCCGCGCACGCCGGTACCCTGGATCCCTGCCGCGGTCCTGATCGCGGTCGGCGGCGTCGCGGCGCTGCTTCCGGCGATCGGCGGACTGCCACTGTTCGGGTTTGCGAGCATGGCGCTGATCCTTGCGGGCGGCATCGCCGGCATGCCCTGGCTCGCGCGGACGTTGCTGAGCCCCCTCGCCCGCCGCCCGGACCGCAACGTCGCAACGGGCCTCGCGATCCGTCATCTTCACGGCGCCCCCGGCCAGGCCGCCACCGCGCTGTGCGGGATCGTCGCCAGTACCGCGCTGATGATCGCGATGGCGGTAATGGTCACCAGCTTCCGCGGCGCGGTCGACGAATGGCTCGGCCAGATCCTGTCGGACGACCTGTATCTGCGGGTCGAGGGTGGCAACGGCTATGACCCCGCCGCGCAGGCGGTCCTCCGCGCGACGCCCGGCGTGGCCCGCATCGCGTTCAGCCGTCAGGTGCCGCTCACGCTTCGCGCCGATCGTCCGCCCGTGACTCTGATCGCCCGTCCGGTCGCTGACGGCGAGGATCCGACGCTGGTATTGCTCGACAAGGCCGAGCGTCTCCCCGCCGGCACGACACCGATCTGGCTCTCCGAACCTGCCGCCCGGCTTTATGGCTGGAAGGTCGGCGCACCCGTCACGTTGCCGCTCGCCGGTCGCTATGCGGTCGCCGGCATTTGGCGCGACTATGCCCGACAGCAGGGAGCAATCGTCATCCGCGACACCGACTATGCGAAGGTGACGGGCGACCTTACCCGCACCGAGGCGGCGATCACGCTTCGCCCCGCCGCCAACGCCCGCGAAGTCCAACGCGCGCTCGCCGCCCGCTCCCCTCGCGCGCTCGCCAGCCTGATCTCGATCGCCCAACCGGCGACATTGCGCCGCTACGCGCTCGAGCTGTTCGACCGCAGCTTCGCCGTCACCTATCTGCTCGAGGCAGTCGCGATCCTCGTCGGGCTGGCCGGGGTCGCAGCGACGATGTCCGCGCAGACCATCGCCCGTACGCGCGAGTTCGGCATGCTCCGCCACATCGGCGTCTCGAAACGCCAGATCATCGCGATGCTGGCGAGCGAAGGCGCGCTGCTCGGGCTGGTCGGCGGCATCGCCGGGATCGCGCTCGGCGGCATCATGGCGCAGGTGCTGGTTCACGTCATCAATCCGCAGTCGTTCAACTGGACGATGGCGACGCGGGTGCCCTGGGGCATTGTCGCCAGCGTCGCAGGCGCGCTGGTCATTGCCGCCGCGGGAACCGCCACGCTCGCCGGACGCCGCGCGATTGCCGCCGACGCGGTCCGCATGGTTAGGGAGGATTGGTGATGCGCCGCTCGGTCAAATACGTTCTCACCGTCGCCGCGCTCGCGCTGACCGCCGCGATGCCTGCCGCGACCGACTATCCCGTCGTCCGCCCCGGCGCGCGCTTCGTCTTCCCGCGCGAGCACGGCGCCCACCCCGCATTCCGTACCGAATGGTGGTACGTCACCGGCTTGCTCAAGACCCGCGAAGGCCGTGATCTCGGCTTCCAGATCACCTTCTTCCGCACCACACCCAAAACCGACGCCGCCAACCCCAGCCGGTTCGCGCCGAAGCAGATTCTGTTCGCGCATGCCGCCTTGTCGGACCCGAACATCGGCCACCTGCTCCATGGCGAACGTGCCGCGCGCGCCGGCTTCGGTCTTGCCCAAGCCCGGATCGGCGACACCGACGTGACCTTGCGCGACTGGCGGATCCGCCGCCTCCCCGACGGTCGCTTCGTCACCAATGTCGCGACGCCCGACTTCGCGCTCGCGCTGACCCTCACTCCACGCCAATCCCCGCTGCTCGAAGGCCAGGATGGCTACAGCCAGAAGGGCCCCCGCCCTGGGCAGGCGAGCTATTATTACTCGGTCCCTCACCTCGCCGTCACGGGGAGCCTCACCCACGACAGGAAGGCGCAGCCGGTCACCGGCCAGGCGTGGCTCGATCGCGAATGGTCGTCGGATTATCTCGGCGGCGGTGCGGTCGGCTGGGACTGGACGGGGCTGAACCTCGACGATGGCGGCGCGCTGATGGCGTTCCGGATCCGAGGGGCTGGCGGCAAACAGGTCTGGGCGGGCGGCTCGCTCCGTCGTGCAGACGGCCGCGTCATCCGATTCGCGCCCGGCGACGTGCGTTTCGATCCGCTCAGGCAGTGGCGCTCACCGCGCACCGGCGCGCTCTACCCCGTCACGCAACGGCTCAGCATCCGCCTGCCCGAAGGCGTCCGCCGGTTCGACCTGACCCCGCTGTTCGCCGATCAGGAACTCGACGCGCGCCGCAGCGGGATGCCGGTCTATTGGGAGGGCGCCGTCCGCACCGCCGGCGGCAGCGGCTATCTCGAGCTGACCGGATACGCGGATCCGCTCAGGATGTGATCGCCGCGCGGCTCGGTCAGGAACAGGGCGAACGCCGCCACCGCCAGCCCGCCGCCGACTGCCATCGTCGCGGTCCAGCCACCATGATACAGGCTGAACGACGCCAGCATCGATCCCGCCGCCCCGCCGAGGAACACGACGGTCATGTAGATCGCATTGATCCGCCCGCGCGCCTCGGGCGCGATCGAATAGATCACGCGCTGGCCGAGCACCTGGTTCAACTGCGTTGCGGCATCGAGCAACACCGCCGCGAGCGCCAGCACGATCAGCATGTGCGCCGCACCCGCCCAGCCCGCGACCAGGCAGGCGACGATCGCACTCCCCAGCGCGATCCCGGTCCCCATCCGGATATAGCCGCGGTCCCCCAGCCGCCCGGCGATCGGCGCGGTCAGCGCACCGCCCGCCCCAGCCAGCGCAAACAGCGCGATGCCGACCTGTCCCAGTCCAAACTGGCTCGCGAGGACCAGCGGCACCGCGGTCCAGAACAGGTTGAAGATCGCGAACATCGTCGCCTGATACGCCGTCCGCCGCTGGATCGCCGGCGTCCGCGCGAGCAGCCGGAAGCTCGACGCAAGGATCTGGCCATAGCCGAGACCCGGGCTCGGTCGCCGCTCGGGCAGCATCTTGGCCAGCAACAGCGCGAGTGCGACCATCGCCACCGCCGACACGGCAAAGATCGCGCGCCATCCGGCGACCGACGCGAGCCCGCTCGCCAGCGGCCGTGCCAGCATGATCCCGGTGATCAGCCCCGCCATGATGTTGCCGATCACCTGGCCGCGCTTGGCATCTGGGGCCAGATGCGCGGCGAGCGGCACCATGATCTGCGCACCGACCGAACAGAAGCCGGTAACGAACGAGAACAGCAGGAAACTCATCGCGCCGGTCGAGAACACCACGCCAATCAGGCCGACCGTCGTCCCGGCGACCATCATAAGGATCAGTCGGCGATTTTCCGCCAGATCGGCGAGCGACACGATCAGCAGCAGACCCGCGCCATAGCCGAGCTGCGTCAGCGTCACGATCAGCCCGGCGGTGCTGCCGTGAAGCCCTAGCGCCGGCGCGATCTCGCCGATCAACGCCTGTGCGTAATAGAGGTTGGCCACCATCATGCCGCACGCGATCGCAAACACGGTGGTCAAAGCGGGCGTCATTCCGGAGGAAGTCTCGGGCGTCTTGCTGTCGGTATCCGTCATTGCGGTCGCGTTTACGGAAATGCCGTCGCCCGCGCCAGCGTAGCATCTGGAAACCTGTCGCGACCCTCGCTAGGCCGATCCGCATGGATACCGATATCGCCATCGCCCGCAGCGTCGCGCTGCGCCCCATCGCCACCATCGCGGACGGCCTCGGCATCCCCGACGCGGCGATAGAGCCTTACGGCCGCTTCAAGGCAAAGATCGCGCTCGACTGGCTCGAAACGCGGAAGTCGGGCGCCAAGGGCCGGCTGATCCTCGTCACGGCGATCAACCCGACCCCGGCCGGCGAAGGCAAGACGACGACCTCAATCGGTCTCGCTGACGCGCTGCGCCACACCGGGCGCAAAGCGGTTCTCGCGCTCCGCGAACCCTCGCTCGGGCCGTGCTTCGGCACCAAGGGCGGCGCCACCGGTGGCGGCCGCGCGCAGGTCGCGCCGATGGAGGACATCAACCTCCACTTCACCGGCGATTTTCACGCCATCACCGCGGCGCACAACCTGCTCGCGGCGATGATCGACAACCACATCCACTGGGGCAACGCGCTCCAGATCGACGTCCGCCGCGTGGTCTGGCGCCGCGTCCTCGACATGAACGACCGCGCATTGCGCGACATCGTCCAGTCGATCGGCGGCGTCGCCAACGGCTATCCGCGCGAATCGGGCTTCGACATCACCGTCGCGTCCGAAGTGATGGCGATCCTGTGCCTCGCCGATGACCTCGCCGACATGGAACGCCGGCTCGGCGATATCGTCGTCGCCTATACCCGCGACCGCAAGCCGATCACCGCGCGCGACCTGAAGGCTGACGGCGCGATGGCGGTGCTGCTGGCCGAGGCGATCAAACCCAATCTCGTCCAGTCGCTGGAGGGGACCCCCGCGTTCCTCCACGGTGGCCCGTTCGCCAACATCGCGCATGGCTGCAACTCGGTGATCGCCACGCGCGCGGCATTGTCCTTGGGTGATTACGTCGTCACCGAAGCCGGCTTCGGCGCGGACCTGGGCGCAGAAAAGTTCTTCGACATCAAGTGCCGCCAGGCGGGTCTCGCCCCCGACGCGGTCGTGATCGTCGCGACTGCGCGCGCGCTGAAGATGAATGGCGGCGTCGCGAAGGCAGACTTGGCGCACGAGAATGTCGAGGCGGTCCGCAAGGGCGCGGTCAACCTCGTCCGCCACATCGAGAACATCCGCCAGTTCGGCGTCCCCGCGATCGTCGCGATCAACCATTTCTACACCGACAGCGACGCGGAGATCGCCGCGATCGTCGAGGCTGCAGCCCAGCACGGCTCCCGCGCGATCCTCTGTCGGCATTGGGCCGACGGCGGTGCGGGCGCAGTCGAACTGGCCGATGCGGTCGCCGAGATCTGCGAGACGCATGGCGGCGGGTTCGCGCCGATCTATGGCGACGAACTGTCGCTGTTCGACAAGATCGACACCGTCGCACGGCGCATTTATCGCGCGGAGCATGCGGTGGCTGAGCCGAGCGTACTGGCGCAACTCAAGCGCTGGGAGGATGCGGGCTACGGCCACTTGCCCGTGTGCCTTGCCAAGACCCAGTACAGCTTCTCGACCGACCCGGCGCTGCTGGGCGCCCCAACCGGCCACATTGTTCCGGTCCGCGAAGTCCGCCTCGCCGCGGGTGCGGGGTTCGTCGTCGCGATCTGCGGCGAGATCATGACGATGCCGGGCCTGCCGCGCGTGCCAGCGGCGGAGGCGATCCACCTGAACGCCGAAGGGCTGATCGAGGGGCTTTTCTAAGGCCCCAGATGATACCCTCACCTCCGTCATCCTGACGAAAGTCAGGATCCAGGGTAACCGTCGGTGCGCTTCGTGGCTCTGGATCCTGACTTTCGTCAGGATGACGGCGGGCGGGGCGTCAGTCTCGCGTGACGACCAGACCGTCCGGCCCGACCGCGACCGACAACCCTACATAATTGACCACCGTCGGATGCGGCGTCGCGACACCATGCGAGTGCGTGGCCGTAATGACGAGAACATCCGCCCCCGCCGCTTCACCCGCCGCGATCCCTGCGGCCGCATCCTCGAACACGAGGCAATCGCCCGCCGCAACGCCGAGCTGTTCGGCCGCGACGAGGAAGCAGTCCGGTGCGGGTTTGCCGTTGGGGATGTCGTCGGCTGCGATCATGGTGGCAGGCATCGGCAGGCCGGCAGCCTTCAACCGGACTTCGGCCAACGCCCGCGGTGCCGAGGTGACGATCGTCCAGCGCTCGGGCGGCAGGCTGGCCAGGAACGCAGCAGCCCCGGCGATCGGCTCGATATCGTCGACATCCTCCATCTCGGCGGCAGTGATCGCGGCGGCTTCGGCGACCGGGTCGACGCCGGGGAGTTTCAGGCGGCGAACGGTCTCAACCGATTGCACGCCGTGGATCGTCGGCACGAACGTCGCGGCGTCGAGGCCGTGGGCGATCGCCCATTTGGTCCAGGTGCGCTCGGCGGACGCGATCGAGGTGAGGATCGTGCCGTCCATGTCGAACAGGAAGGCGGCGTAGGTGCGAGTGGGGAGGGTCATGCGGGTGCTCGTGGGGGAGGTTGGCGGGTTGGGCAAGGCGGTTTGGTTCGGCTCTCTGCACCACCCGGCGAAGGCACCAACTTGGCAAAGGCACAACCCCGGCGAAGGCCGGGGCCCAATTGGCATGTCCGAGGTAACGGCGCGCCGCCCTTAATCAGAACCGTCCCCTAATTGGACCCCGGCCTTCGCCGGGGTGGTGGCAGTTCTGATGGCGGCAGCAGCCTCAATTGACTGCACAAAGAAAAGGCCGCCCCGGTTTCCCGAAGCGGCCTGTATTCTCACACCAAGCCGAAGCTTAGATGTCGTCGCCGAGTGCGCCCTTGACGCTGCCCTTGACGTTCTGCGCAGTGCCCTTGGCCTGCTGCGCTTCGCCTTCGGCTACCAGCTTCTCGTTGTCGGTCGCCTTGCCGACGGCTTCCTTGACGTTACCTGCAACCTTGTTGCCTGCTGCTGCGACCTTGTCGGTGAACTCGCCCATCAGAGCCTCCACTTGCTTTTGCGGACCCGCCAACCGGGCCGCTTGAACTTGCTAAGGTATAACGGCCGTCTTTACCGTGGGTTCCGTGACGTTTGCGTCATGACCCGGTTTGCGATCGGGCGGGTCAGATCAGCCCCGCCAGCGGACTCGACGGATCGGCATAGCGACGCTGCCCCATGCGCCCGGCGCGATAGGCGAGCCGCCCCGATTCGACCGCGGCCTTCATCGCCGCCGCCATCATCAGCGGGTCCTTCGCCTCGGCGATCGCGGTATTCATCAGCACGCCGTCGCAGCCAAGCTCCATTGCCACCGCGGCATCGGACGCGGTGCCGACGCCGGCGTCGACCAGCACGGGCACCCCCGCCCCCTCGACGATCAGCCGGATCGTCACACGGTTCTGGATACCGAGCCCCGAACCGATCGGCGCACCCAGCGGCATGATCGCGACCGCGCCGGCGTTCTCCAGCCGCTTGGTGGCGATCGGATCGTCGACGCAATAGACCATCGGCTTGAAGCCCTCGTTGGCGAGGATTTCGGTCGCGCGCAGCGTCTCCACCATGTCGGGATACAGCGTCTTCGCCTCGCCGAGCACTTCGAGCTTCACCAGTTCCCAGCCGCCCGCCTCGCGCGCCAGCCGCAGCGTGCGAATCGCCGATTCGGCATCGAAGCAGCCGGCGGTGTTGGGAAGGTAGGTGATCTTCTTGGGGTCGATGAAGTCGGTCAGCATCGGCGCGTTGCGGTCCGACACATTGACGCGGCGGACGGCGACCGTGACGATCTCCGCGCCCGACGCCTCGACCGCGGCGGCGTTCTGCGCGAAGTCCTTGTACTTGCCGGTGCCGACGATCAGCCGCGACTTGAACGTCTTGCCGGCGACGGTCCAGCTGTCTTCATGGTCGCCACCGCCCACGAAATGCACGATCTCAAGGTCGTCGCCGTCCTCGACCATCACGTCCGCCAAGGTCGAGCGCGGCACGACCTCCATGTTGCGCTCGACTGCGATCTTCTCGGGTACGAGCCCGAGTTCGGTCGCGAGTCCTGCAAGGCTCAGGCCAGCAGAAACGCGCTTGTGTTCGCCGTTCACGGTAATGGAGACGGTGCCGTCTGAGTGGGGCATGCAAAACTTTCCGTTCGTTTCGAGCGAAGTCGAGAAACCACCCGTCCGCTGCCGGTCTCATGTCTCGACTTCGCTCGACACGAACGGGTAAGGGTGGGACGACGCATATAGGGGGTCGTTTGCCGGCCCCGCAACCAGGAGCTGCCCTTGCCAGATACCGTCACTGCGACAGTGTTCGTCCTGAACGGCCCCAACCTCAACCTGCTGGGAACGCGCGAGCCGGAAATCTATGGCGACGAGACGCTCGACGATATCGCCGGGATGCTGGAAGACCGCGCCCGCGAGCTCGACCTGGAGATCGACATGCGCCAGTCGAATCACGAGGGCCACCTCGTCGACTGGATCCAGGAAGCGCAGGCGCGCGGTGCGAAGGCGGTGATCCTCAACGCCGGCGCGTTCACGCATACCTCGGTCGCGGTGCACGACGCGATCAAGGGCGTGAAGACGCCGGTGATCGAAGTGCATCTTTCCAATCCCCACACCCGTGAATCGTTCAGGCATGTGAGCCTGGTCGGGCAAGCGGCGAAGGGCACGATCGCGGGTTTCGGCGCGCTTTCGTATCTGCTCGCGCTTGAAGCCGTCGCACGGTTCTGACAGGAGGCCCCGCCATGAACGATACACCAGAAACCACCCCCTTTAGCAGCACAGGCGCAATGCAGGTCGACGTGACCCTGGTGCGCCAGCTCGCCGAACTGCTCGACACCACGCAGCTGACCGAGATCGAGGTCGAGGACGGCTCGCGCCGGATTCGCGTCGCGCGCAAAGCCGCACAGGCGGCACCGGTCGCGCATTACGCGCCGCCCGCCCCGGCCCCTGTCTCGGCACCGCTGTCGATCCCGCAGGCCGAGGTCGGCGCGTCCGCTCCGGCGATCAGCGCGAGCGCAGTGAAGTCGCCGATGGTGGGCACCGTCTATCTCGCCGCCAACCCCGAGGCGAAGCCGTTCTCGACCGTCGGCCAGAAGGTCAATGCGGGCGACACGCTGCTGATCATCGAGGCGATGAAGGTCATGAACACGATCGTCGCGCCTTCGGCCGGCACCGTGACCGCGATCCTGGTCGAGAACGGCCAGCCGGTCGAGTTCGACCAGCCCCTCGTCGTGGTCGAATAATGCCGCAAATCAAGAAGCTGCTCATTGCGAATCGCGGCGAGATCGCGCTGCGGATCCATCGTGCCTGCCACGAGATGGGTATCAAGACGGTCGCGGTGCACTCGACCGCCGACGCCGACGCGATGCACGTCCGGCTGGCGGACGAGGCGATCTGCATCGGACCGCCGTCCGCGACCGACAGCTATCTGAACATCCCGAACATCATCTCGGCGGCCGAAATCTCGGGCGCCGACGCGATCCATCCGGGCTACGGCTTCCTCAGCGAGAACGCGCAGTTCGCCGAGATCGTCGAGCTCCACAACATCCTGTTCGTCGGCCCCAAGCCCGAGCACATCCGGACGATGGGCGACAAGGTCCAGGCCAAGCGCACCGCGGGCGCACTCGGGCTGCCGCTCGTCCCCGGTTCGGACGGCGCGATCAGCGACATCGCCGAGGCCAAGGCGATCGCCGAGTCGATTGGCTATCCGGTGATCATCAAGGCGGCATCGGGCGGCGGTGGTCGCGGGATGAAGGTCGTCAACGATGCCGACGATCTCGAAACGCAGATGCAGCAGGCCGGCAGCGAGGCGAAGGCCGCGTTCGGCGACGCCACCGTTTACATGGAAAAATACCTCGGCAATCCGCGGCATATCGAATTCCAGATCTTCGGCGACGGCAACGGCAACGCGATTCACCTGGGCGAGCGCGACTGCTCGTTGCAGCGCCGCCACCAGAAGGTGCTGGAGGAAGCGCCCTCGCCGATCATCACCGCCGAAGAGCGCGAGCGGATGGGCGGGATCGTCGCCAAGGCGATGGCCGACATGGGCTATCGCGGCGCGGGGACGATCGAGTTCCTGTGGGAAGCGGGCGAATTCTACTTCATCGAGATGAACACCCGGCTCCAGGTCGAGCATCCGGTGACCGAGATGATCACCGGGCTGGACCTCGTGCGCGAGCAGATCCGGGTGGCCGAGGGTCATCCGTTGACGCTCCGTCAGGAAGACGTCCAGTTCCGCGGTCACGCGATCGAATGCCGCATCAACGCCGAGGACCCGCGCACGTTCGCGCCATCGCCGGGGCTGGTGAAGGTGTATCACGCGCCGGGCGGGATGCACGTCCGCGTCGATAGCGGGCTGTATGCCGGCTATCGCGTGCCGCCTTACTACGACTCGATGATCGCCAAGCTGATCGTTTACGGGACGACTCGGCAGGGTGCGCTGCGGCGACTGCGGCGTGCGCTCGAGGAGATGGTGATCGAGGGGGTGACGACGACGATCCCGCTGCACCGTGCGCTGCTCGACGATCCCGAGTTCCAGGAAGGCGCGTACACGATCAAGTGGCTGGAAGAGTGGCTCGCCAAGCAGGGGGCTTAACGGCCGCCCCACCCCCACCCGTCATCCCAGCAAAAGCTGGGATCTCCCGCTTGGTTTGCGGTGCGACCCGAAC
The DNA here is from genome assembly GCF_004343105.1 of Sphingomonas sp. PP-CC-3A-396. NCBI lineage: Bacteria > Pseudomonadati > Pseudomonadota > Alphaproteobacteria > Sphingomonadales > Sphingomonadaceae > Sphingomonas > Sphingomonas sp. PP-CC-3A-396. The sequence continues at coordinate 98,563 of NZ_SLYF01000003.1, forward strand.
GGGGAGATCCCAGCTTTCGCTGGGATGACGGAGGTAGAGCGGGATGACGGGGTGCCAGATGATAACGGAGCATTCGTGAAGGCGACGATCTACCACAACCCGCGTTGCTCGAAGTCCCGCGAGGCGCTCGCGCTGCTGCAAGAGGTCGGTGCTGACGTCACGATCGTCGAATACCTCAAGAACCCACCCTCTCGCGCGGAACTCGTCCGTCTCTACGACCGCGCCGGCATGACGCCGCGCCAGGGGCTCCGCATGGCCGAGGACGGCGCCAAGGCAGTCAAGCATGGCGACGCCGAGGCGATCCTCGACGCGATGATGATCGATCCGCTGCTGATCGAACGCCCGCTGGTCGAGACCGACAAGGGCGTCCGGCTCGGCCGCCCTATCGCGCGGCTGCACGAGATCCTGTGATCGGCTCCCCTGCCCTTGGATTGCGCACGCACCGCCCAGGTGCCGCAATTTTGGGCAGTGAAATCAACGATATTCCGCGGTTGCCCAAGGGCGCTGCGGCTGGCACGCTTGGTGCAAGGCGCCCTTCAGGGCGTAAACTGGACCCGCAAGGGCGTACAGCTCACCCGAAAGGGCGAGGGTTTCAACAGTCGGGGGCGTACCTGTGAAAAAGATCGAAGCCATCATCAAGCCGTTCAAGCTGGATGAGGTGAAGGAAGCGCTGCACGAGATCGGCGTGAGCGGCATCACCGTGACCGAGGCCAAGGGCTTCGGCCGGCAGAAGGGCCACACCGAGCTGTACCGCGGCGCGGAATATGTCGTCGACTTCCTGCCGAAGGTGAAGCTCGAGGTCGTCGTCGAGGACGGGCTCGCGCAACGCGTCGTCGAGGCGATCGCCGCGGCCGCGCAGACCGGCCGGATCGGCGACGGCAAGATCTTCGTCATCCCGGTCGAGAGCGCGCTCCGCATCCGCACCGGCGAGCGCGACGACGACGCAATCTAGTTTTCTTTCACACATACGGCGTTGACGGCTGGTGACGACATCGTCATTTGACGCAGCGCAACATTGTGTGGAAATCTTAATCCATACCGCAATTAGATTCCCCGCATGAGGCGGCGGATATCTCAAAACGAAGGGCAAGCATCATGGCGAATTCGGCCTCCGACGTTCTCAATATGATCAAGGACCAGGAGATCGAGTGGGTCGATCTGCGGTTCACCGATCCCAAGGGCAAGTGGCAGCATCTGACGATGGTGGCGAGCCTGATCGGCGAAGACGAGCTGACCGACGGCCTGATGTTCGACGGCTCGTCGATCGAGGGCTGGAAGGCGATCAACGAGAGCGACATGACGCTCAAGCCGGATCTCGATGCGGTCTATGTCGATCCGTTCTCGGCGACGCCGATGATGATCCTGATCTGCGACATCAGCGATCCGTCGACCGGCGAGCTGTACGCGCGCGATCCGCGCTCGACCGCCAAGCGTGCCGAGGCGTATCTGCTGACCACCGGCGTCGGCGACACCGTGTATGTCGGCCCCGAAGCCGAATTCTTCATGTTCGACGACGTCCGCTTCGAGAACAGCTATTCGACGAGCTACTACAAGATCGACGACATCGAGTTGCCGGGCAATTCGGGGCGCGAATATGAAGGCGGCAACCTCGGCCACCGTCCGCGCGCCAAGGGCGGCTATTTCCCGGTCGCACCGGTCGATTCGGCCGTCGACATCCGCGGCGAGATGGTCTCGACGATGATCGAGATGGGCCTGCCCTGCGACAAGCATCACCACGAGGTTGCGGCCGCACAGCATGAGCTGGGCCTGACCTTCGGCACGCTGACGCAGACCGCAGATCGCATGCAGATCTACAAGTATGTCGTCCACCAGGTCGCGCATGCGTACGGCAAGACGGCGACGTTCATGCCGAAGCCGATCAAGGAGGACAACGGTTCGGGGATGCACACGCATTTCTCGATCTGGGAAGGCAAGACCCCGCTGTTCGCCGGCAACGGCTATGCGGGCCTGAGCGACATGTGCCTGTATTTCATCGGCGGCATCATCAAGCACGCCAAGGCGGTCAACGCGTTCACCAACCCGTCGACCAATAGCTACAAGCGCCTCGTCCCCGGCTACGAAGCACCGGTGCTGCTCGCCTACTCGGCGCGCAACCGCTCGGCATCGTGCCGCATTCCGTACGGCACCGGCCCCAAGGCGAAGCGCGTCGAAGTGCGTTTCCCGGACGCGCTGGCCAACCCGTATCTCGCTTATGCGGCGCTGATGATGGCCGGCATGGACGGCATCCTCAACAAGATCCATCCGGGCGAAGCGATGGACAAGAACCTGTACGACCTGCCGCCGGCAGAGCTCGCGCAGGTCCCGACCGTCGCGGGTTCGCTCCGCGAGGCGCTCGAATGCCTGCTCGCGGATCACGACTTCCTGCTGAAGGGCGACGTGTTCTCGAAGGATCAGATCGAGAGCTATGTCGAGATCAAGTACGCCGAGGTCGCCCGCTGGGAGATGACGCCGAGCCCGGTCGAGTATGATATGTATTACAGCGGATAAGGCGCGACTACGCTCGCGCCGATCCGCGCAGCGGATATCCGCTGTCGGCCGGCGTCGCGAAGCGCAACGACCGACGGCGTGGCTTCGCCACGTCGCTAAATAGAGAAAGGGCGCCCGGAGCAATCCAGGCGCCCTTTTTCATATCGCGCCCGCCAATCCTATCCTGTAATCTTCTTTACACAACGACATTGCGCGTCCGCCGCCAGTGACATCCACACCTCATCCCCAACCGCATTCCCAACAAAAACCCTGTCAACAACCCTACACGACGATCAACGCAGCAGCGAGGATCGCCCGTGACCTACCAGACGCACATCGCCCGGATCACCAACCTCATCGCCGACCAGAACGGCACCTGGGACGCGATATCACCCGAATCGGTCGCACGGATGCGGCTCCAGAACCGCTTCGCCACCGGGCTCGACATCGCCCGCTACACCGCCGCGATCATGCGCAAGGACATGGCCGCCTATGACGCCGACCCCGCCAGCTACACGCAGTCGCTAGGCTGCTGGCACGGGTTCATCGCGCAACAGAAGATGATCAGCATCAAGAAGCATTTTGGCACGACCGACCGCCGGTATCTCTACCTTTCGGGCTGGATGGTCGCGGCGATGCGCAGCGAGTTCGGCCCCCTGCCCGACCAGTCGATGCACGAAAAGACCAGCGTCCCCGCGCTGATCGAGGAACTCTACACCTTCCTCCGCCAGGCCGACGCGCGCGAACTCGGCATGATGTTCCGCGAAGTCGACGCGGCCCGCGCTGCCGGCAACGCGATCGAGGAACAGCGCCTGCTCAACGCGATCGAGAACCACCAGACGCATGTCGTGCCGATCATCGCCGACATCGACGCAGGTTTCGGCAATGCGGAAGCGACGTACCTGCTCGCGCGGAAAATGATCGAGGCGGGCGCCTGCGCGCTTCAGATCGAGAACCAGGTCAGCGACGAGAAGCAGTGCGGCCACCAGGACGGCAAGGTCACCGTGCCGCACGAGGACTTCTTGGCGAAGGTTCGCGCCTGCCGCTACGCGTTCCTCGAACTCGGCGTCGAGGACGGCATCATCGTCACCCGCACCGACTCGCTCGGTGCGGGCCTCACCAAGCAGATCGCGGTCAGCAAGGAGGCGGGCGACCTCGGCGACCAGTATAACTCCTACCTCGACTGCGAGGAGATCGACCCGGCGACCGCGCAGAACGGCGACGTCATCCTCAACCGCGACGGCAAGCTGCTCCGCCCGAAACGCCTGCCCTCCAACCTGTTCCAGTTCCGCGCCGGCACCGGCGAGGATCGCTGCGTCATGGATTGCATCGCGTCGCTACAAAACGGCGCCGACCTGCTCTGGATCGAAACGGAGAAGCCGCACATCGAGCAGATCGCCAGCATGGTCGACCGCATCCGCGAAGTCGTGCCGAACGCGAAGCTCGTCTACAACAACTCGCCGAGCTTCAACTGGACGTTGAACTTCCGCCAGCAGGTGTTCGACGCCTGGACCGAAGAGGGCAAGGATGTCTCCGCCTACGACCGCGCGCGCCTAATGAGTGTCGACTATGACGGCACCGCGCTCGGCGACGAAGCCGACGAACGCATCCGTACCTTCCAGGCGGATTCGGCCAAGCGCGCGGGCATTTTCCACCACCTCATCACGCTGCCGACCTACCACACCGCGGCACTCTCGACCGACAATCTCGCCAAGGAGTATTTCGGCGACGCCGGGATGCTCGGCTATGTGAAGGGCGTCCAGCGCAAGGAGATCCGCGAGGGGATCGCCTGCGTGAAGCACCAGAACATGTCCGGCTCCGACCTCGGCGACGACCACAAGGAGTATTTCGCGGGCGAGGCGGCGTTGAAGGCCGGCGGCGCGCACAACACGATGAACCAGTTCGCCGCCTGATCTGGACGCCGGAGCGCAGGCTCCGGCGTCGACTCCGGACGGAGTGAGCCCCGTTCAACGGCGCATACTGATCGAAGATAAGTGACAGCGGTTCATCCCTACATGAAATAATTGTCATTTTCGGGTTTACGCCGCCCCGCCCCCACCGCTAGGGGACGCCCTTCCAAAGGGTGGCAAGGTGATGATGCGGAAGGCTATTTTTCTTTCCGTGGGCGCGTGCCTGCCATTGTTGGCAGCGTGCAACCGACACCAGTCGACGCTCGCGCCGTTCGGCGAGGAAGCGGACAAGGTCCTCTCGATCACCATCGTTCTGGTCATCGGCGCGATCATCCTCGCGGGTGGGCTCGCGTTGCTGATGCGTCACGCGATGCGCGCACCCGAGGGGCGGCTGACGCACAAGGGCGGGATGAAGCTGGTGCTGTGGCTCGGGGGCATAGGGCCTTCGATCCTGCTACTGGGCCTGCTGCTCTACGCCCTCCCCGCGATGCGCCCACGTGAAGTTGCGAACAACGATCTGCGGATCGGCGTCGAGGGCGAGCAATTCTGGTGGCGCGTCCGCTATGCGCCGCCCGGCGGATCGGTAGTCGAGGCCGCGAACGAACTGCGCCTGCCCGTCGGACGCACCGTCGAACTGTCGCTCCGTAGCCCCGACGTCATCCACAGCTTCTGGGTGCCCGGCCTCGCTGGTAAGATGGACATGATCCCCGGCCGCACCAACCGCCTCGTCGTCCGCGCGACCAAGGCGGGTACGTACCGCGGCGTCTGCGCGGAGTTCTGCGGGCTCGGCCACGCGCTGATGGCGTTCGACGTGATCGCGATGGAGCCGGCCGCGTTCGAACGCTGGCTCGCTGAGCAGGCCAGGCCCGCCACCGTCACCGCATCGCCCGGCGCGCGCCTGTTCGCAAGCTACGGCTGTAGCGGGTGCCACAGCGTCCGCGGCGTCGGCCCGGTCGCGAAGATCGGCCCCGACCTGACGCACTTCGGGTCGCGCCCGACGCTCGCCGCGGGGGTGCTGCCGATGACGCACGCCAACATCGCCGGCTTCGTGCGCGATCCGGGCAAGACCAAGCCCGGCGTGCGGATGCCCGCCTTCCCGCAGATGTCGGCCGCCGAAGCCGACCAGATCGCCAGCTACCTTCAGGGGCTCAAATGACCGCCGAGAGCACCCCCTATGTCGCGCCCGACCAGAACGATCCCGCGGTCCGCAAAGGTCAGGAGGATCGCCTTCGCGAGGTATGGAAGCCGCCATCGGGCTGGTTCTTCCGCTGGACCGACGTCAACAACAACCGGATCGGTGTCTGGTACACGCTGACCGCGTTCGGCTTCATGCTGTTCGCGGGCGTGCTGGCGCTGATCATGCGCACGCAGCTGGCGGTGCCGAACAATGACCTGGTGACGGCGAACACGTTCAATCAGCTGTTCACGCTGCATGGCTCGATGATGATGTTCCTGTTCGCGGTGCCGATGTTCGAGGCGGTGTCGATCATCCTGTTGCCGCAGCTGCTCGGCGCACGCGACCTGCCGTTTCCGCGGCTGTCGTCGTTCGGATACTGGAGCTTCCTGATTGGCGGCGTGTTCGTGTCGGGCTCGATCTTCTTCGACGCGGCGCCCGATGGCGGCTGGTTCATGTATCCGCCGCTGACGACGCGGACCGACCTGAGCGGGCTCGGCGCGGACATCTGGATGCTGGGGCTGAGCTTCATCGAGGTGTCGTCGGTCGCCGCCGCGGTCGAGCTGATCGTCGGCGTCCTGAAATGCCGCCCGCCCGGCATGCGCCTCAACCTGATGCCGCTCTACGCCTGGTACATCCTGGTCGTCGCGGTGATGATCCTGTTCGCGTTCCCGCCGCTGATCGCCGGCGACGTGCTGTTCGAGATGGAGCGGCTGCTCAACTGGCCGTTCTTCAACGCGGAGAAGGGTGGCGATCCGCTGTTGTGGCAGCACCTTTTTTGGATCTTCGGACATCCGGAAGTTTACATCGTCTTCCTCCCCTCGATCGCGCTGTTCGCGATGCTGATCCCGACCTTCGCGCAACGCCATCTGCTCGGCTATCCGTGGATCGTGCTGGCCGCGGTCGGGACGGCGTTCCTGAGCTTCGGGCTGTGGGTACACCACATGTTCACGACCGGCCTGCCGAAGATCAGCCTCGCGTTCTTCGCGGCCGCGTCGGAAGCGGTGGCGATCCCGACCGGCGTGCAGATCTTCGTGTTCATCGCGACGCTTTGGGCGGGCAACGTCAAGAAATCGACGCCGTTGCTGTACGCGAGCGGAAGCCTCGCCGTGTTCGTGATCGGCGGGCTGACCGGCGTGATGGTCGCGGTCGCCCCGTTCGACTGGCAGGCGCACGACACGTATTTCATCGTCGCGCATCTCCATTACGTGCTGATCGGCGGCACGCTGCTGCCGCTGTTCGCCGGGCTCTATTATTACTGGCCGCTGATCACCGGCAAGAAGCTCAGCGACAGGCTCGGGCGGATCGCGTTCTGGATCATGTTCGTGGGCATGAACCTGACGTTTTTCCCAATGCATCTGTCGGGCCTGCTCGGCATGCCGCGGCGCGTGTTCACCTATCCCGAGGAGCTAGGGATTGGCGGGCTGAACCTTGCCTCGACGATCGGGTCGTACATGTTCGCGCTCGGCGTGGTGATCGTCTGCATCGACCTCGCACTGTCGCCGCGCCGTCCGAAGGCGCCGCGCAATCCCTGGAACGCCGGCACGCTGGAGTGGCTTGCGCATCCGGACGACGAGGACTGGGGTATCCGCTCGGTGCCGCTGATCGAGAGCCGCTATCCGATCTGGGACCAGAAGAACTTCGTCCAGAAGGTCGACGAGGGCCGGTTCTTCCTGCCCGATGCGGAGGAGATGCGGCGCGAGTCGATCGTCACCTCGGCGCTCGACGCGCGCCCGGTGCAGGTGATCCGGCTGGGTACGCCGAGCGTAAAGCCGATGATGACCGCGGTCGCGCTCGCGGGCGTGTTCATCCTGACGACCTACCATCTCTATATCTGGTCGGCGGTCAGCGGCGTCGCGACGCTTGCGTGCGTGCTGTGGTGGCTATGGACCGGCACCGCGGAGATCCCTGAAAAGCCGACCAAGCATATCGGCCACGGCATCGAGGTGCCGCTCTACACGTCGGGGCCATCGGCACCGGGCTGGTGGGCGATGTTCATCACGATGATGGCGGACGCGACGGCGTTCTCGGGGCTTGTGTTCGGCTATTTCTTCTTCTGGACGATCCACAACGATTTTCCGCCGAGCGGGGTCGGGCTGAACGGGCCGGGCGTGTTCTGGCCGATGGTCGCGTTGGCGCTGACGCTCGCCGGCTGGGCCGCCACCGTCGGCGCGCGCGAAGTGCATCGCCGCGGCAAGGTCGGTGCGGGTCGCGCGCTGCTCGTCGTCGGCATCGTCGCGACGCTGGCGAGCCTGTTCGCCGGGCTCGCCGGGCCGTGGTATTCGGGGCTCGACCCCGAACTCCATGTCTATCCCGCGATCGTCTGGACGCTGGCGATCTGGACCGCGGTGCATGCCGCGATCGGGGTCATCATGCAGGGCTATACGTTGGCGCGCAGCCTCGCGGGGAAGATGACGCCGGTCTATGACGCGGATCTGCGTAACATCACCGTGTACCACCATTTCCTCGCTCTGACGGGCATCGTGACGTTCTGCACGATCGGCCTGTTCCCGGGGGTCGCATGACGAAGCCCGACTCCGACCGCCAGCTCGAGTCCAACCGCAAGCATTGGGCGCGTGACCTCAAGGTCACGCTGTGGACGTTGATCATCCCGCCGACGATCTGGGCGGTGCATTTCCTGTTCTGCTATCTGTGGGTCGCGGTGACGTGCGCGAAATCGTCGGCGCCAGGGACGGCGTTGAATGGCTTCCCGCTGGCGACGCTGATCGCGACGATCGCGGCACTGCTCGGCATCGTCGCAGCGGGCTATATCGCGCGGGTCCAGTCGGAGACACCTGGTGATCCGCCCCCCCACGAACAGGGCACGGCGATCGACCGCCTCCGCTTCCTGGCGCTGTCGACGCGGTTGCTGGCGGGGCTGAGCTTCGTTGCGGTGATCTTCACGGCGCTCCCGGTCATCATCTTCGGCGATTGCCGATGAGACGCGCGAGCCTCGCGCTGGGCGTCGTGCTCGTCCCGCTCGGCTGGGCGTTTGCGGCCGCACCGCTCGGGATGGTCGGCCACATGGCGGGTCACATGATAGCGGTCGCCGTCGCCGCGCCGTTCCTCGCATACGGTATTGCAGGCAGCCGCTTCGATCCCGCCGAGCGTTGGCCCGTGGTCGTGACCCCACTCGCGATGTCGCTCGTCGAACTCGTCGTCGTATGGCTCTGGCACCTTCCCGCGCTGAGGCTCCGCGTCGACATGCAGCCCCTCGCGCTGCTCATCGAACAAGCGAGCTTCCTCATCGCCGGCGTCCTTCTCTGGAGCGCAGTCCTCGGGACCCGCATTGGCGGCGCCACCGACCGCCGCGCGTCGGGTGTTGCCGCATTACTGCTGACGTCGATGCACATGACCTTGCTCGGCGCATTGATCGGTCTCGCCCCACGCCCCCTCTACGCGATGATGACCATGCACCCGGCAACCCACGGCCTCGACGTACTCGAAGACCAGCAACTCGGCGGCGTCGTCATGCTGATGGTCGGCGCGGCGAGTTATTTCATCGGCGGGCTCGCGATGCTCGGCGGACTGTTGAAGACACGGAGCGCGACCGCATGACGATCCGGATCACCTGGGCGCGCGCTGCCGCGACCATCGTTGGGCTCGCGCTGGCGGGGCTGTTGTTCGCCTGGTCGGGGGTGTTCAACATCGCCGCCTCGTCGGGCCATTGGAAGATCACCGACTGGTTCCTCCACTGGACGATGCGCAACTCGGTTCGCACCTACGCCGCGGTCACCGCCCCCGACGATCCCAAGGCGAACGAGGGGCTCGTCAGCGCCGCCGGCCTGTTCAACGCAAGCTGCGCCTCGTGCCACGGCGCCCCCGGCGTCCGCCCGCTCCCGGTGATGCAGGCCGCGACGCCCCCTGCCCCAGACCTGTCGATCAACGCGCGCGAGTGGACCGACAAGCAGATCTTCTGGATCCTCAAGCACGGCGTCAAATACACCGGCATGCCCGGCTGGGCCGCGAAGGACCGCGACGACGAAGTCCGCCGCATGGTCGCGTTCGTCCGCCTGCTCCCCGAAATGACGCCCGCGACCTATCGCTCGCTGACCGAAGTGTCTGGCGTTGCAGATGCGAAGATCGCGACCTGCGCCGGCTGCCACGGCGCGGACGGGCGAGGTCGCAACCAGCCCGACATGCCCGTACTCGGCGGCCAGAGTTCGGCGTATCTCCGTGCAGCACTGGAGGCCTATGCGACCGGTAAGCGCCAAAGCGCGGTCATGGCGAACGCCGCCGCGACGCTGACGCCCGCCGAGATGACGCGATTGGCGGATCACTTCGCAGCGATGAAGGGTATCGGCAGCGTCACGCCGTCGGGCTCGACCGAGGCCGCGAAAATCAACCGCGAAGGCCTGCCGAAGGTCCAGCTCCCCGCCTGTGCGAGCTGCCACGCCCCCGGCAAGCCCTACCCCGTCCTCGCCGGCCAGCGTGCCAGCTACATCGCGCAACGCCTCCGTAACTGGCGCGGCGACGAGACGGTGGTCGACGCGCGGAAGTCGCAATCGACGATGCCGGTCATCGCCCGCCGCATCCCGGAGGACATGATCGACCCGCTCGCCCACTATCTCGCAGGCCGCTGATCGCTCAGCCTTTTGCGGGAAGCATCTCGATCGACACGGAACGCGCGCCGAGCAGATCGGCGAGCGCTTCGCCGGATGCGAGCGCGGTGTCGCCCCACCAGTCGCGGGCGTCGATCCGGTCGAGATAGCGCTCGGCACAGCGTAGCGGGATCACACAACGAATAACTGCGTCCGCACCGATCCGACGAAACGCAATGGCCCGGTCGGCACGGATACCGCTTAACGCGATGGGCTCGTAACTTCCCTCAGAGAACAATCTCGGATGCGTCCGTCGCAGCCCGAGAAGCTGCCGGATCAGCGCCATCTTTGCTGGCGTTTCACCGTCCAGCGATGCCTGAAGCTGCGCGTAATCTACCGAGCGGCGGTTGTCGGGATCGACCAGGCTCAGGTCGGCGATCTCCGTGCCCTGATACAGATCGGGGACGCCGGGAACGGTGTAGCGCAGCGCGACCTGCGCAAGGCCGTTCGCCGCCGCCGCGGGCGCGATCCGCGCGACAAACGCGGCCATGTCGTCGAGGAAAGCCTGCGACCGCTCGGGATCGAGCAGCGCGCGTGCCAGCCCGTGACAGCGGCCCCCGTAAGCCTCGTCCGGCGCCTCCCAGGACGAGCGCAGCTTGGCCTCGCGCAACGCCTTTTCCTGCCACGCAACGATCCGCACGGCAAAGTCCGACAATCCTTCTGTATCCGATGCAGTCAGGCGCTCGGGCCAAGCGCCAAACAGCGTCTGGAGCAGCATATACGCGTCGGCGGGATCGACCCCGTCGGCAAACGGCGCGGCGAGTTCGCGCCATCGTTCCACGTGCGCTGGCCAAAGATCGGGCAGTTCGCTCAACACCGCGAGCCGTGCGCGGACGTCTTCGCCGCGCTTGTGGTCATGCGTGGCGGTCGCAAGCATCGCCGCCGGCCAATCGCGGGCGCGCTCGACCATGGCCGCGTGGAACTCGTCGATATCAAGCGACATGCGAGCGGCGTCGAACCCGACGTCGTTGCGCGAGAGCAGGCGGCCGTAGCGATAGAAGGCGGTGTCCTCGACCGCCTTGGCCGCGATCGGCGCGGAGAGTTGCTGGAATTTCCGCACCGCCTCGGCGGCGAGCTTGTCATCCCCAGGTCCCTCGCCTGCCAGCCATGCGAGGATCCGCTCGACCACTGCGTCCTCGCCCGGCGGCACGAACTGCGCGACGCGCTGGCGGACCGTATCGCGGATCGCAGCATCCGCTGCCGGGGCGGCAGCGCCCGTCCCATAGGTCCGATAGACGGGAAAGACCCACAGCAGGCGCTCGATCGCGCGGTCGAGCATACCGAGTGTCAGTCCGTCGCAGTCAGCCGTGGACCGGGCGAGCGCGACAAATGCGTCGACGCAGCGGCGGCGCTGGCCATCGAACTGCCACGCTAGCAACTCCTGCCGCGCGCGCAGTTCCTCGGGCGCGAAGTCAGCGGACCGACCGCTGATGTCCGCCCAGAGTTCTGCGAGCGGTTCGGCACCGGCGGGCGCGTGGAGCAAGGCCGTGACCTGCTCCATAAAATCGTAGCCGCTTGTGCCATCGACGCCCCAGTCGGTCGCGAGCGGTTCGCCGTCGGCAAGAATCTTCTCAATGACGATGTAGGCGGGGCCGGGTGGCACATCGGCAGGACGCTCGATCGCATCGAACCTCGCACGGAGCTGACGGCAATAGCCCGCGGGGTCGGTCAGCCCGTCGACGTGATCGACGCGGACGCCGTCGATCAGGCCCTCGGCGTACAGGCGGAAATACAGTGCGTGCGTCGCCTCGAACACGATGGGGTCTTCGGCGCGGAGGCCGGCGAGGTCGTTGATCGTGAAGAACCGTCGCCAGTTGAGTTCGTCATTCGCGACGCGCCAGGAGGCGAGACGGTAATGCTGGCGATCGACCAGCGCAGCGATATCGTCGGTCGCTGCGGTGGGCTGATCTTCGTCGCGGATCGGCAGGCGGTGTTCGCCGTACGCTTCGAGGACATAGCGGCCGTCGACCTGCTCGACCTTGAGCGCGCCGCTGGCCAGCGTTTCGGCGAGCGGATCGCCGAGGATCGGGAGCACGAGCTTCTCACGCCAGTCGATGTCGAAGTAGCGGGCGAATTCGCTGGTTTCACCGTGTGCTAGAACATCATTCCACCACGCATTCTCACCACCGGCAACGCCCATGTGGTTGGGCACGATGTCGATAGTGACGCCCATACCGCGCGACCGGAGCGCTGTGACAAGGCGGCGAAAGGCCTCTTCGCCGCCGAGTTCGGGATTGATCCGGGTCGGATCGACGACGTCATAGCCATGCGTCGAACCACTGCGGGCGGTAGTGACTGGCGAGGCGTAGAGGTGGCTGATCCCGAGCGCGTCGAGATACGGCACCAGCGCTTCCGCGTCGGCGAAGGTGAAGTCCTTGTGGAACTGGAAGCGATAGGTTGCGCGGGGGGTCATGATGGTCTCGCGGCGTTGAGCGTGGCGATGCGGGTGGCGACGTCGGGACGTTGCAGGAGCGTCTCGGTCGTGTCGGGCATGCGACGGCGCCAATTGGGATGTTCGTCGATCGTGCCGGGGAGGTTCGGTTGCTCGATCAGCCCAGCGAGGTCCTCGATGGGGATGATCGCGAGTGCGCAAGGCGTGCTGGCGACATGCGAGATAGCGGCGTCGACCACCGCCGCGGTATGTTCAAGCGCGGGTTGATCGATGCCCGTGTCGAACGCGGACCAGAGCGCGGTCCGATCCTCGGCGCGGGCTCCCCGGTCTGCTTCTTCGTCGACCGCGTCGGATTTGCGACCGAGGTCCCACGTCCAGTCGATGTCGCGCCCGCTCCACCAGCCTGCGATCGTCGCCAGATCGTGCGTGCCGGTCATCGCCACCGCCTCGGGAGACCATTTCGCCGGGGGCACGAAGCCGTCCGCATCGCGCTCGAACCAGAGCACGCGCATCCCGAGCATCGCGCGCGCGTCCATCGCCTCGCGGAAGCCGTCGGGAACAGTGCCGAGGTCTTCGCCGATAACGATCGCTTTCGCCCGCTGCGATTCCATGGCGATGATCCGCATCATGTCACCGAACGGCATGTCCAGATACGCGCCCTCTGCGGCTGAGGCGCCTTCGGGGACGATCCAGAGGCGGCGAAGGCCGAACGCGTGGTCAATCCGAATGCCGCCGGCGTGTGTGAGCGCTGAGCGGATCGTAGCAATGAACGGGGCAAAGGCGGTATCCCGCAGCGCTTGCGGATCGAACCCGGTGATGCCCCAGCTTTGCCCATCCGGCCCGAGCGGATCGGGCGGTGCGCCGATCGACAGGCCGGTCAGCAGGTCGCCGCGGCGACTCCAGCCATGACTGCCGCCCGGGTCCATGCCCACGGCAAGATCCGCGATGAGCCCGACCGCCATGCCGGCGTCCTTGGCGGCCGTATGCGCGGCGTCGAGGTCGCGCCGCGCTAGCCATTGGAGGAAAATGTAGAACGTGACATCGTCCGCATGCTCCGCGACGAAGCGGCGGACCGTTGGGCTGGCGGGATCGCGATACTCGGCGGGCCACTGCTGCCATCCGCGTGCTTCCGTGGTTGCGAAGAAATGCGCGTGGAGGGCGTCGAACTCGCCATGGCGTTCAAGGTCGTCGCCACCTTGTCGCCTGAATACCGTTAAGGCTTCTTCAATCGGTGGAAGCACTTGGTCGAAGCTCTTGCGTAGTCGCGCGAGCTTTTCGGGGATCGCGGCGTGCCAGTCGATCAGTTCGGGGCAGTCGCGGCTGTCGAACTTTGCACCAAATGCCGCCGGGTCGCCGTAGAGCCCGTTGAGGAACTGCCGGCTTGAGGGTGCGTAAGGGCTGTATCGGCTGGCGTCGGCGGGGAACAACGCGTGCGTCGGACTGATCGCGAGGGCATCGCCGCCGCGCTGGCCAAAGGCTCGGGCGGCGTCTGCGAGCGAAACGAAGTCACCGAACGCCTTCGGCGCATCGGTGCGCAGGCTCGGGATCTGGACGGCGGGCGCCCAGAGTTTGCGGCCCGGTAGCGCATCGGCGATCGTGTAGCAGCGGCGCGGCGCGACGAGAATGTCGATGACTTCGCCATTGATTTCAAGCTTGTGGTAGCCGCACCTCCCTATCGGACTTAAGGTGCTGTCATCAACCGTGACGGAGCGCGTCGTACCGTCTTCGAACGTAAGTTCGGCTTTGCCTGATACCTTCGATGCCAGCCGGATCGGGGCTCCCACATCGACGGACAGGAAACGGACACCCTGCGCGTCTCGCACGTCGATCGCGGCGAGGCTGGCGGCGATCTGCGTTTTGCTCGCGGAAGGGTGGCCGAGACGATCCAGGATCGCCTGTAACGCGCCGTCGGCGACGGTCTGGCGACGACCCGCTGCGTCCTGCCATTCGGGTTGCATGCCGGCCGCGACAGCGAGTGCTCGGAGGCTGCTCATCGATCCAGCCATACTGCCACGCTGGCCCCCTCCCCCGGTTCATTATCGGCGAAGATCGGCGAAGCCTCGATCGCTGGAAAATCAACGACATCGTCGCCGAGGTTGAGCGCAATTGTCAGGATTGCGCTGTCACCCATTTGCCAGCGCGCAACGACCGCCCCCTCGCCGATCACCTCGGCACCGATCGTGGTCGTGTTACGCAGGCGGGGGATGATCTGCTCGTGTCGGATCTTAAGCAGGGTTCGGTACAGGTCCTGCCACTCGGCCGCATCGGCGCCGGGCCGTGCTCGCGATTGAAGGAAGGTTTCGTGCGCGTTGGGGTCGGGGATTGCCTTGCGCGCTTCGGGATCGGCGAATGCGGCGAACTTGGCGAATTCCTTGCGGCGTCCTTCGCGGACCGCGTCGGCGAGGTCGTCGTGGAAGTCGGTGAAGAACAGGAACGGGCTTTCGCTGCCATGCTCGTCGCCCATGAACAGCAGCGGGATCTGCGGGCCGAGCAGGAGCAACGCGGTGGCGGCGCGGAGCTTCCGGCGGTCGGCAAGCAGCGTCAGGCGCTCGCCCATCGCGCGATTGCCGATCTGGTCGTGGTTTTGCAGGAACGCGACGAACGCGGTCGGCGACAGGTGTGCGCTGGGCTTGCCGCGCGGCTTGCCATCGTGGTTGGGGGAACCCTCCCCCTGGTAGATGAAGCCTTCGCCGAGGCAGCGCGCGAGGCGCTCGGCGGGGCGGTCGGCGAAGTCGGCGTAGTAGGCGCTCGTCTCGCCAGTGAGCAGGACGTGGAGCACGTTGTGGAAATCATCATTCCACTGCGCATCGAATGCCGCGGCGTGGAGGCGCTCGGCATCGTTTCCCTCGTTTTCGAGGACGAGGTGGACGTGGCGACCTTTTGTCTTCTCGCGCAGTTCGGCGGCCATCGCGTCGAGGAAGTCGTCATTCTCGATCGCGTGGACCGCGTCGAAACGGAGGCCGTCGAACTTGTACTCGTTAAGCCACATCAGCGCGTTGTCGACGAAATAGCGGTGGACCGGCGCTTGGTCGACCGCGACTGCGCCGCCCCAGGGGGTGTCGACCTCCGCGTGGAAGAAGCCCTTCGCATAGGCGCTAAGGTAGTTTCCAACGGGGCCGAAGTGATTGTAAACCACGTCGAGGAACACAGCCAAGCCGAGTTCGTGGGCGCGATCGACCAGCGCTTTCAGCTCGTCGGGCGTTCCGTAGCTTTCGGCGGGGGCGTAGGGCAGCACGCCGTCATAGCCCCAGTTGCGGGTGCCGCCGAACGCGTTGACGGGCATGAGTTCGATCGCGGTTATGCCGAGCGCGGCGATTGCCGAGAGGTGGTCCGCTACGCCTGCGAAACCGCCGAGCGCGCCGACATGGACTTCCTGAATGACCATCTCTTCCCACAATCGGCCGTGCCAGTCTGGGGTCCGCCAGTCATAGGCCTGGTCGACGACCACGCTCCAACCATGAACGCCGCCGTCCTGTGCACGCGAAGCCGGGTCCGGAACAGTCAGATCGTCCGCAAGTCGGAACCGGTACCGTGCGCCCGCACCGACCGGGGCCTTAGCACTAAACCAGCCCTCCCCCTCGCTGCTCATGGACACAGCGTCGCCATCGGCAATCTCCAGCGTCACCCTATCGCGATCGGGAGCCCAGAGGCGGAAGGTCGTCCCGTCTTCGGCGAGCGTCGGTCCCCAGGCCATCATGCTGCTGCGATCGTCCAGGTCAGCAACGCCGCACCCTGTGGGGGGAGCTCATAGCTGTCCTTGATCGGCGTCGCCGGCTGGTCGGGCCTGCTGCTGTCGATCAGCACCGTGCGCTCGACGTCGGCCGGGGGCGGCATGTGGAAGGTCAGCGGGCCTTCCGAGGCGTTCAGGAACAGCGAGATCACCTGCACCTCGCCCGAGTCCCGCTCGCACGCGCGGCGCATCACCAGCGCGCGGCCGTTGGTGTTCTCCCAATCCTCGGACGTGAGTTGCAGGCCGCGCTCGTCCCACCATTCGATGTCCTTGAGGCCTTCCGCGGGCGTATCTTCACCGTAAAGGAAATTGCCTGCCCGCAGCATCGGATAGTCGCGGCGCAGCGCAATCAGCCGCGCGGTGAAGTCGATCAGCGCATTGCCCTCGGGGGACTTGGCCTTGTCCCAATCGAGCCAACTGATTTCGTTGTCCTGGCAATACGCGTTGTTGTTGCCGTTCTGCGTGCGGCCGAACTCGTCACCCGCGACCAGCATCGGCGTGCCGAGCGACGAAAACAGTGTGGTCAGCATTGAGCGCATCACGCGCGACCGGGTCTCCAGGATCGCGGGGTCGTCCGTCGGTCCCTCCACGCCCCAGTTGCGGGAGCAGTTGTTTGAATGGCCGTCGTTGTTGTCTTCACCGTTCGCTTCGTTGTGGCGCTCCTCGTAGGCGACGGTGTCGGCGAGCGTGTAGCCGTCATGCGCGCCGAGCAGGTTGACGCTGGCCCACGGACGACGTGCGCGGCGGTCGAACAGATCGGCCGAACCGGTCAGGCGTGCGGCGAGATCAGCGCGCTGTGCGTGATCGCCACGCCAGAATTTGCGCACGGTGTCGCGGTATTTGTCGTTCCACTCGGCAAAACCGGGGGGGAAGTTGCCGAGCTGGTAGCCTCCGGGGCCGATGTCCCACGGCTCGGTGATCAGCTTCAACCGGCCGAGCACGGGATCCTGGCGGAGCACGTCGAAGAAACCAGCGCCGGGATCGAAGCCGGTGTCCGTCCGGCCGAGCGTCAGCCCGAGATCGAAGCGGAAGCCGTCGATGCCGAAGCTGGTCGCCCAGTAGCGCAGCGAATCCGCTACCATCTGGATGACTCGCACCTTGGTGAGGTTCAGCGTGTTGCCGGTGCCGGTGTCGTTGATCGAATAGCGGGGGTCGTCCTTCACGAGGCGGTAGTAGCTGGCGTTGTCCAGACCGCGCCAGGAGAGCGTCGGGCCCTGTTCCGAGCCTTCGCACGTGTGGTTGTAGACGACGTCGAGGATCACCTCGATCCCGGCCGCATGCAGCCGGCGGATCGAACGGCGGAGTTCGTCGTGGCTGTCGGTGGCGAAGAACGAGCGCTCGGGCGTGAAGAAATTGAGGGTGTTGTAGCCCCAGTAATTGCGCAGGCCCTTTTCCTGGAGGAAGCGGTCCTGGATATAGGTGTGGATCGGCAGCAGCTCGATCGCGGTGACGCCGAGGCGCTTGAGGTGATCGATGACCTTCGGATTGCCGAGTGCCGCGAAGGTGCCGCGTTCGGAGGGCTGGACCTCCTCGAACAGCTTGGTCAGGCCCTTCGTGTGAGCCTCGTAGATCACCGTCTCGGACCAGGGCGTGTTCGGCCGCACGTCGCGCGACCAGTCGAAATGGCTGTCGGTCACGACGCCCTTGGGCATCGTCAGTGCGCTGTCGCGCTTGTCGAAGCTCAGGTCCGCGCGCGGCGACTTGACCTGGTATCCGTACATCGCGTCGGTCCAGCGGAGTTCGCCGATCATCTGCTTGGCGTAGGGGTCGAGCAGCAGCTTGTTGGGGTTGAAGCGGTGGCCTTCCTCGGGGGCATAGCTGCCATGCGCGCGGTAGCCGTAGACGAGGCCGGGCTGCGCGTCGGGGAGGTAGCCGTGCCAGACTTCGTCCGTCCATTCGGGGAGCGCATAACGCTTCAGCTCGCGGCGACCGGTCTCGTCATAGACACAGAGTTCGATCTTCTCGGCATTGGCGGAATAGACCGCGAAATTAACGCCGAGACCGTCGAAGGTCGCACCGAGCGGATAGGCCGAGCCGGCGTCGAGCGTGTCGGGCAGTAGATGCAACGTGAAGACCCCCATCTGTCGTCGCTGCCGCGGCTTTATCGCGGTGCAGCATTCCTTGGCGTGAAACCCGCCCGCCGGTTCCTATGTTCCGCATCGAGCAGCGAGTTTTCGCCGTACTCCTCTACGTATCAAGGGACACGCCCATGCCTT
Source organism: Sphingomonas sp. PP-CC-3A-396 (assembly GCF_004343105.1). Classification (NCBI taxonomy): domain Bacteria; kingdom Pseudomonadati; phylum Pseudomonadota; class Alphaproteobacteria; order Sphingomonadales; family Sphingomonadaceae; genus Sphingomonas; species Sphingomonas sp. PP-CC-3A-396. Next base: position 117,073 of record NZ_SLYF01000003.1, read on the forward strand.
ATTCCATCCGATCGAACTTCGCATGAGCGGGCCGAAACTGTTCGAGCCGCTCAAGGTCGGCAACCTGACGCTGGCCAACCGGATCGTCATCGCGCCGATGTGCCAATATTCGGCGAACGATGGCTGCATGAACGACTGGCACCAGATCCATCTGGGGCAACTCGCGCTGTCGGGCGCGGCGCTGTTGACGATCGAGGCGAGTGCGGTGCTGCCCGAGGGGCGGATCACGCATGGCGATGTCGGGCTGTACGACGATGCGACCGAGGCGGCGATGGCGCACGTGATCGAGAGCGTGCGACGCTGGTCGGACATGCCGATCGCGATCCAGTTGTCGCATGCCGGGCGCAAGGCGTCGTGCGAGGTGCCGTGGAAGGGTGGACTCCAGATCGCACCGGGTGAGCCGAACGGCTGGCAGACCAAGGGGCCTTCGACGGTCCCGTTCCTGCCCGAGGAGAACGCACCGGTCGCGCTCGACGCCGACGGGCTCGCGCGCGTGCGCGATGCGTTCGTGGCGGCGACGGTGCGCGCGGCGCGGCTCGGGATCGACGCGGTGCAGTTGCATGCGGCGCATGGGTATCTGCTGCACGAGTTCCTGTCGCCGTTGTCGAACCGGCGTGAGGACGAATATGGCGGCAGTCTCGAAAACCGGATGCGCTTCCCGCTCGAAGTGTTCGATGCGGTGCGCGCGGCGTTCCCCGCTGAACGAGCTGTGACGATGCGCGTGTCGGGGACCGATTGGGCCGAGGGCGGCTGGGATTCGGACCAGACCGTGGCGTTCGCGAAGGCGCTCGAAGCGCGTGGGTGCAGTGCGATCCACGTGTCGAGCGGCGGGATCACGCCGGCGCAACAGATCCCGGTAGGGCCGAGCTATCAGGTGCCGCTCGCGCGCGCGGTGAAGCAGGCGGTGTCGATCCCGGTCGTCGCGGTCGGGCTGATCACCGATTTCGAGCAGGCCGAGGCGATCGTGGGCACAGGTGACGCGGACATGATCGCGCTGGCCCGGACGATCCTCTACGATCCGCGCTGGCCCTGGCATGCGGCGGCGCATCTTGGCGGCAAGGTGAAGGCGCCGCGGCAGTATCTGCGGTCGCAGCCGAGGCAGTTTAAGGATTTGTTCGAGGGGTAAATTCCTCCGTCACCCCGGACTTGTTCCGGGGGCCACCGTTCCGGGAACTCACGACTATCGAGTTTGCGGAACAGTGGATGCCGGAACAAGCCCGGCATGACGGAGGTAATGGCTCAGCCCGCCACCGTCATCACCGAACCCGAGTCCACGCGGATATTCGCGCCATTGATAAAGCTCGCGCGCTCCGAGCACAGGAACAGGATCGCCGAGGCCACCTCTTCCGCCTTGCCGCGGCGCTTGAGCGTCATCCCGGGACGTTCCTCTTCCAGAAACGTCTCGATCGCCTCGTCGAAGCTCATGCCCTTTTCGTCGGCGCGCTTCCGCATCATCTTATCGGTCATCGGCGTGGCGATGAACGCGGGCGAGACGGTGTTCACCAGCACGTTGTCGCACCCGTAAGCCTTGGAAAGCCCCTTCGACAGGCTCGAAATCCCCGCCTTCGACGCGCAGTAGGCGAGTTCGTCGACATAGGGCTGCACCGCGTCCTCCGAGCTCATCAGCACGATGCGGCCCCATTTCGCGGAGCGCATCGCCGGGATCGCCTCGCGGCAGACGCGCACCGCGCCCATCAGGTTGATGTCGAGCGTCGACTGCCAGCCGGCATCGTCGACGTCGAGAAAGTCGCCGGTCGCGCCCGTCACGCCTGCGCAGTTCACTAGGATATCGGGGTCGCCAAGCTGGTCGCGGACCTTGGCGAACAGCGCCTTCACGTCCTCGAGCTTGGTCAGGTCGGCCTCGACCGCGATCACCTCGCCGTGTGCCTTCAACTCCTCGACACTGGCGTCGAGGTCGCCGCCGGGTTGGTCGGTAATCGCGACGCGGACGCCTTCCTGGAGCAGCATCCGGGCGGTTTCCTTGCCCATGCCGCTGTCCGCGCCGGTGATGAGTGCGATCTTGCCTGCGATATCGAGGTTCATGCTGTCGTCCTTATGTCGGTGAAAAAGGTCATGCCCATTCCCGCGGACCGTCGCTGTCGAGTGCGCGGTCGAGGTAGAAGGCCGCGCTGATCAGCGCTAAGTGGCTGAAGCCTTGCGGGAAATTGCCAAGGAAGCTGCCGTCTTGCGCGATCTCCTCGGCGAACAGGCCGAGATGGTTGCCGTGCGCGAGGAGCTTCTCGAAGTTCAGCCGTGCCTCGTCGAGCCGCCCTGCCCGTGCGAGACATTCGACGTACCAGAACGAGCAGGCGACGAACGTCCCCTCCTGCCCCGGCAAGCCGTCGTCGATCCGGTAGCGATAGACCTGCCCGTCGTCGGACAGGTCCTCGCCGATCGCCTCCAGCGTCGCGAGCCACTTTGGGTCGGTCGCGCCGACGAAGCGGACCAACGGCATCATCAGCAGCGCGCCATCCACCGCCAGATCTTCGGGCGCATCGCCGATCGCGCGGACGAAGCGGCCGAGGTCGTCATTCCAGAAGTTCGCCCAAATATCGTCGTGGATCGCCGTCCGCGTCTCCGACCAGCGGACCAGCGGCGCGGGGAGCGAACGCTTCTGCGCGAGCCGCACCGCGCGGTCGACCGCGACCCAGCTCATCAACCGCGAGTGGAGATAATGTTTGTTCGGCCCGCGGACCTCCCAGATCCCTGAGTCCGGCGTGTCCCACGTCTCGCAGACCTGATCGACGATCCGCCCGATCGCGACCCAGGAATCATGCGCGATCGGCTCGCCGTACTTGCTGCCGAGATAGGTCGCGTCGAGCAGCGCGCCGTAGATGTCGTGCTGTGTCTGGTCCTTCGCCTCGTTGCCGACGACGATCGGGGTCGCGCCCTCGAACCCGGCGAGGTCCAATTTGCGTTCGTCGGCGATCTCGCCGCCGTCGAGCGCATACATCACGCCGAGATGACCCTTCGAACACGCCTGCGCGCGGTCCATCGCCCAGTGGAGGAAGCCGACAGCCTCACCCTGATAACCCAGTCGCAGCAAGGCGTAGACGGTGAACGAGGAGTCGCGGATCCATGTCGCGCGGTAATCCCAGTTGCGGACGCCGCCATGCGCTTCGGGCAGGCCGAACGTCGCGGCGGCGGCGATCGAGCCGTGCTTGCGCGAGGTCAGCAGCTTCAGCGCCATCGCCGAGCGCTCGACGGTCTCGCGCCAGCGGCCACGGTAGCGCGACTTGCGGCTCCACGCGCGCCAATAGGCGGTGTCCTTCTCGACGATCGCATCGAGCGTGTCGGTGTCGAGCAAGACGTCGTCGGGGTTGCTGAGGATCAGCGAGACGGTGTCGCCTTCGTTCAAGTGGATCTCGGCGGTCAGGTCGCAGCCATCTGCTACGAGAGTCGCTGCGCCGTGAACTGCCAGCGCGAGGCCGCTCTCGTGATCGAACCGCCCGCGCGACACGTCGACGCCGGTGGTCGTGACCGAGGCCTTGCGTCCCATCACGCCATAGTCGAACCGTGGCGCACAGCGGACCCGGACCGTCGCCGACCCACGCGTGCAGGTCAGCCGACGAACGAGCCGCGACGGCGCGTCATCGGCATCGTTGCCGACCGGCATCAGGTCGACCAGATCGACGCTCGCCGCATTCGCCATCCAGCGGGTCAGCAGGATGTTGGTCTCGGGCAGGTACATCTGGACGATGTTCGCGTCGGGCAGGTCGGGCTCGACCGAGAAATGCCCGCCCTTCTCGCCGTCGAGCAACCGCGCGAACACCGACGCGCTGTCGAGGCACGGCCAGCAGAGATAATCGATCGTGCCGGCCGTATCGACCAGCGCGATCGTCTCAAGATTGCCGATCGCGCCGTGGTCCGCGATCGATATGGCGGGCTTATCGCCAAGCTCACCCATTATCGCGGAAGCCGGGATACAGGCTCATGCCGCCATCGACGGTGAGCGTCGAGCCGACGATATAGTCCGCCGCATCCGACACCAGGAACAGTGCCGCGCGCGCGACATCCTCGGGGTCGCCGATCCGACCGTAGGGGATGAGTTCGAGTAGCTTGTCCTGGTCGGCGGTCGCGTCCTCATTGATTTCGGTCGCGATCGCGCCGGGAGCGATGCCGTTCACGCGGATGCGGTCACCGGCGACCTCCTGCGCGAGCGTCCGCATCAGCATCCCGCTGCCGCCCTTCGACGCGGCGTAGTTGGCGTGGCCTGCCCAGGGGATGACCTCGTGCACCGAACTCATGAACAGGATCTTCCCGATCGACCGGCTGAACCCGCGGTCGCCCTGCTTGCGGAACCGGCGCACGGCTTCGCGCGAGACGAGGAACTGCCCGGTCAGATTAACGTCGATGACGCGTTTCCAATCCTCCAGCGTAAGGTCGGCATAGGCCGCGTCCTTCTGCATGCCGGCGTTGGCGAAGACGATATCGACACCGCCGAAGCGCTCGACCGTCTCGTCGAACAGCTTCAGCACCGCCGCCTCGTCGGACGTATCCGCCTCGCAGGCGAACGCCTCGCCGCCCGCCTGCTCGATCGCCTCGACCACCTCGCGCGCCTTGTCCGCGCTGCTGTTGTAGTTGACCGCGACCTTTGCGCCGGCCTTGGCAAAGGCGATGGCGGAGGCGCGGCCGAGTCCCGAACTCGCGCCGGTAACGATCGCGGCCTGGCCCTTCAGGTCGATGTGCATGGCTAATCTTTCGCTGGGGGATATCGCTGCTCAACGCGTCCCTGCGAAAGTTTATCCCTTCGCTCCCCATCGACTAGCCGGCGCTATGCGTCTGAAGCCGCTCGGCGTTTTGCCGCCAACCTTTGGTTAACGGTTAGCGGGCATGATCCCGGGAGCGAAGGGATCGGACCAATGGCACGCCAACAGGATATTTTCACGCTGGTCGGCAACCGGATGCGCGCGCCTGCGCCCTGCGAGATCGAGTATCCAGCCTTTGAGCGGCCACCGATCGCGGACTTGATCCGGCGTATCGACCAGGCACTCGAGGCTCGTCGAGCAGCCTGACCCCAGTCGTCCGCCCCTCAGTCGTCCGCCCCTCAGTCGTCCGCCTCGTCGGACTGGCTCAACATGCTTGCATACATCTCCGCCGCACGCTGTTCGCGTGGATCCTTGAAGGCGAGGTGCGGCGCAGGCGCCTCGCCGGTCGCGCGCAGGACGGCCCATAACGCAAACCGTCGCCCCGGCTCCCGCTCGGTCCCGAATGCGAGCGAGAGGCGGTCCCGCCCTGCCTGCAGTGCATCGGGATCGAGGGTGTCGATATCGGTCGTACCGAAAAAATGATGCGAGATCGCGTTGAGGTCCATGCGATCTCCATGCAGTCGGCGCTGCCTTAGCGCAACACGTGGAGCGGCTCCCCTCACCCCGCTACCGGAAGTGTTGCGAACCGTCCACGCACCGCCTAGATGCGCTCACCGACTGGCCTGGAAGAGTGTCCGAGTGGTTTAAGGAACTGGTCTTGAAAACCAGCGAGGGTGCAAGCCCTCCGTGGGTTCGAATCCCACCTCTTCCGCCAAGTCAGCATTATCCGGAAGACCGCGCGGGAAACATGATCGCCGGATGATCGAGTTGCCAGGGCACAAACCGGACCATCGCGCGCGCGAACAGCGGCGAGCTCAGGAAATCGGCCAGCCAGCGTTGCAGATCGGCATATGGCAGCGCATCGAAATACGCCCGGTCGGTTTCGGCGAACTGCCGGACGAACGGGAGTATCGCGAGATCGACGGTCGATCGCCGTTCCCCGGCCAACGCCGAGCTTCTGCCAAGCCGTGCATCGAGCCGTTGCAGTAATCGGTTCGCTTCGGCCCGGTGGTCGGTCGGATCGTCGGGATACCGATCGGCATATTTGTAGCGATCCAGATGGTGCTTGAACGCCCCGTCGTTGTCGGCAACCAGCGCCGCGTCGTCGGGCGTCATCCAACCGGCGTCACCGCTTTCGACCGATGCCCATCGCATGATATCAAGGCTCTCGTCGATAACCCGGCCGTCTGGCAGTACCAGCACCGGAACCGTAGCCTTGGCCGATACCGCGAGCATTGCCGCCGGCTTGGCCCGCAACGCCACTTCGCGAAGTTCGACCTCCAGCCCGGCGATCAGCAACGCTAGGCGTGCGCGCATCGCAAAGGGGCAACGGCGGAAGCTGTACAGGATCGGTGCGGTCATCTGCCAGCGTGTACCTGATCTGGCGGGCATGATCACCGTCGCGCTGCGGGCCCGTCGGTCCCCGCCAGCCGGTCCTGTTCGTCGTGCAGCAATCGACCAATGATCTTCATGAGAAGCCGCGCGTTGTCGCCGAATGATACAGCCAGGCAACCCGATAGACGAAACAGGAACGCTGATCCGGGAGGGCGGTGCCTTCCTATTGCAGCGTGATTCCGGTGGTCGATACCATCTCCAACTCGGCCGTATGCCGGTCGATCATGTCCAGAAACGAGTCCGTATAATCGGGGTGGAAATTGCGCCGGATTTGATCTGCGTCGAGGGTGTATCGAGCGCGTGATCGTCACTGATCGAAAGAATTTCGCCGCCGAATTTTGTCCCGAATAGTGTCGATTATTTCATAACGTCGTGTCTTTTCATTCTGTTGCGCACGTTGTAGTCACGCCCCCGCCGGGGGGCCGTAGAGACAAGGACCGAGTGTGACCGATACATTGAACGCCGTTGAACTGGCCGCGGAACTGACCGCAGCGTGGCTCGCGAATCCGAACACTCGTACGTCGGCTGACGACGTTCCTGCGTTTCTGCTCTCGATGCATGCTGCCGTGGTCAAGCTGACCGATGGCACCGATACCGATGTTGAGGCCGCTCCCGCGCAGAACTACGAGCCCGCCGTCACCGCGCGCAAATCGCTTGCTTCGCCCGATCACATCATCTCGATGCTTGATGGCAAGAAGTACAAGACGCTGCGTCGCCATCTCACAACCAACGGCCTGACCCCCGAGCAGTACCGCGAGCGGTTCAACCTCAAGCCCGACTATCCAATGGTCGCCGCGAACTATTCGGAAGCGCGTCGCGCGATGGCGAAGTCGATCGGTCTGGGCCGCAAGGCTGGCAGCACCGTCGAGAAGGCTGCCGACTCCGCGGTCAAGACGGTCCGCAAGAGCGGCAAGGCCGCACTCGATGCCGCCAAGAAGACGCTCGGCAACGAAGAGTGATCGTACGCGGGGAAGATCGCTGATCTTCCCCGCATCGTTCCGGATCGCCTACAGGCCGGGCAAAGCCAGCCGCAAGTTGGTCTTGGCCAGTTCGACGACTTCGTCACCGCGTCCGTTGAGGATCGCCTTGGCCATGTACAGGCTGAAGCCCTTCGCCTGCTCCGCCTTGATCGATGGCGGCGTCAGCAGTTCGTAGGACGCCGTCTTGACCGACACGAGTGCCGGACCGTCATGCGCCAATGCCTCGCGCAACGCGCTTTCGAGATCCGCCGACTCGGTGACGTTGATACCCAGGATACCCGACGCCTGCGCGATCATCGCGAAATCCGGGTTCTCCAGCTTCACATTCACGTCGAGGAAACCGCCGGCCTTCTGCTCGAGCGCGACGAAACCGAGTTCGCCATTGTCGACGATCACGATCTTCACCGGCAGATTGAGCTGCTTCAGCGTCAGCAGGTCGCCCATCGACATCGCGAACCCGCCATCGCCCGACAGCGAGATAACCTGACGGCCCGGACAGGCCGCCTGCGCGCCGATCGCCTGCGCCAGCGCGTTCGCCATCGACCCGTGATTGGCGGAGAACAGCAGCCGACGCTTGCCGTTGACGGTGATGTAGCGACACGCCCAGGCGGTCGGCGTGCCGACATCGGCGGAGATGATCGCGTCGTCCGCCGCCAGATCGCTCAAGACCTTGGCGAGATATTGCGGATGGATCGGGCGCCCCGGCTTGGACGGCGTCGCGAGATCGTCGAGCCCCTTGCGAGCGCTGGCATAATGCTTTCGCGCCGCCTCGATGAAGGTGCGATCAGTCCGTCGCGTCAGTCGCGGCAACAGCGCGGCCAGCGTCTCGCCGACATCGCCGACGATCCCGAGGGTCAGCGGCGCACGCTTGCCGAGCTGCGACGGATCGCGGTCGACCTGGACGATCTTCGCGTCCTTCGGATAGAAATTGCGATACGGAAAGTCGGTGCCGAGCATCAGCAGCAGGTCGCCATTCTCCATCGCCTGATAGCCCGATGAGAAGCCGATCAGACCGGTCATGCCGACGTCGAACGGATTGTCCCACTCGACATGCTCCTTGCCGCGCAGGGCATGGACCACGGGCGCACCGAGCGTGTCCGCCAATGCGACGACGGCGTCATGCTGCCCGGCACAGCCGGCGCCGGCCAGGATCGTCACCGTCTTGGCCTCGTCGAGCAACGTCACCAGCGTATCGATATCGCCCGCATTGGGCACTATCCGCGGCGGATTGAGCCGTGGGAATGTTCCGGTCGCCCCCTTCGGTGCCTCGAGCAGCGCGACGTCGCCGGGGACGACGATCACCGCGACTCCGCGCTTGCCGATCGCCGCGCGCATCGCCCGGTGCATCACCTCCGGCATCTGCGCCGGGTTGGTAACAAGCTCGACGAAGTGGCTGCATTCGCGGAAGAGTTCCTGCGGATGCGTCTCCTGAAAATAGCCGAGGCCGATCTCCGACGACGGGATATGCGCAGCGATCGCCAGCACCGGCACGTGGTTCCGGTGGCAATCGAACAGACCATTGATGAGATGCAGGTTGCCCGGCCCACAACTGCCCGCACATACCGCAAGCTCACCGGTGATCGCGGCTTCGGCGCCCGCGGCGAAGGCGGCCACCTCCTCATGACGGGTCATCATCCAGTCGATCTTGCCCATCTTCCGAAGCGTTTCGTTGAGCCCGTTAAGGCTGTCCCCGGTGACGCCCCAGATCCGCTTGACGCCGGCATCGGCGAGCGTGAGTGCCATGATATCCGCGATCGTATGAGCCATTGCGCGCTGTTTCCCATGTGATGACCCGCAGGCTTTTTCGTGACCGCTCGTCGACGGGCCTATGCGGTGGTCATCAACGCAAAGCGTCGCCGACGCGATCGGTTCCGTGCCAGCGCGGATCTAACCTAGCGCAAGATCTCTAGCGTCGCCCGCACGACCCTGGGTGTTGCGAAACGGACACGCGGAGATCGCTAAATCGACCTGTCGAAAGGGGCCGACCCGGAATTACCGGCTAGACATCAAACCGTCATCGAAATGTCGCTGCCCGGTAACCTGCCACGTCGATGGGCGCTGAGAGCGCTGCGTCATGGCAGCGCAGGGGACCATTATGAACCGTCTATCCGGCCTTCTCGCCAGTGTTGCCGTGCTCGCGATCGCCGCACCTGCCGTCGCACAGACCACCGCCGATGCTTCGGCTCCGGTCACGCAAGCCGATCAGACGGTGCCGGCCGATAGCGCGGGCGCCGACGGCTCGCAGGGCACCCCCGCCGACATCGTCGTGCTCGGCTTCGGCCAGAGCCGCCAGGTGCAGAGCGTCAGCGCGGTCGATCTCGCGCGCCTGACTCCCGGTTCGAGTCCGTTGAAGGCGATCGAGAAACTCCCCGGCGTCATTTTCCAGGCGTCGGACCCGTTCGGCGCGTATGAATGGGCGGTCCGCATATCACTGCGCGGGTTCAACCAGAACCAGCTCGGCTTCACGCTCGACGGCGTACCGCTCGGCGACATGAGCTACGGCAACGTCAACGGCCTCCACATCAGCCGCGCGATCATCTCCGAGAACGTCGCGCGCACCGAAGTCGCGCAGGGCGCCGGCGCGCTCGGCACCGCGTCGACCAGCAACCTCGGCGGCACGATCCAGTTCTTCAGCGACAAGCCCCGCGACACGCTCAACGTCACTGGCGGCGGCACCTATGGCTCCGACAACACGTATCGCGGCTATGCCCGGCTCGACACTGGCGATCTCGGCGGCGGCCTCAAGGGCTATCTGAGCTATGGCTACCTCACCACCGACAAGTGGAAGGGCGACGGCGTCCAGCGCCAGCACCAGGCGAACGGCAAGATCGTCAAGGATCTAGGCAGCTTCGGCAGCCTGTCGGCGTTCGTGAACTTCTCGGATCGTCGCGAGCAGGACTACCAGGATCTGAGCTACGACATCATCCGCCGTCGTGGCCTGCGCAACGACAACATCGCCGATAACTACCCGCTCGCGCTGCAGATCGGCAAGACCTACCAGAATCAGGCGGCGCTCGCCTCCTACACGAAGGCGAACAACGGCTCGTCGGTCGGCTTCGTCGCGCCTTGGGCCGGCGTCGGCACGACTTTCCCGACCGGGTTCGGCACCGTCGACGACGCCTATTTCGATGCCGGTGGCGTACGCCGAGATTATCTCGGCGGCGTGACCCTGAACGCGAACCTGACGCCCGAACTGACGATGGTCACGACCGGCTATTACCACGACAACAAGGGCCAGGGATCGTGGATAACGCCTTATTCGCCAACTGCGGCGGGTGCGCTGAACCAGGACGGCAGCGCGATCACCGCGCCCAGCCCGCTCGGCTTCCGCACGACCGAGTACAGCATCAAGCGCGGCGGTGCGCTCAGCAACATCGCCTATGAGACGGGCGCGAACACCGTCGAGGTCGGCGGCTGGCTCGAGACCAACACCTTCACGCAGGCGCGGCGCTTCTACGGGATGACCGACAGCGCGACGCCGAACCGCGACGTGCTCGAGTTCCAGAAGAACCCGTATGCGACGCAGTGGGACGGCAAATACGGCACCGACACGATGCAGTATCACGTCGAGGATACGCTGAAGCTCGCCGGCGATCGGCTGATCGTCAACGCCGGGTGGAAGGGCGCCTATGTCGTCAACAGCGCGACGATGCTGCCCGACACGACCTCCCCGCTCGCGGTCGGTCGCATCTCGGCGAAGGACTGGTTCCAGCCACAGGCGGGCATCCTGTTCAAGCTGACCCCGGCGGCGGAAATCTTTGCGGACTATACCGAGAACATGCGCGCGTTCGTCTCGTCGGCGACGACCGGGCCCTTCGCGGCGACTCAGGCCGGCTTCAACGCCGTACGTGGTCGCCTCAAGCCCGAGCGCTCGAAGACCGCGGAAGGCGGCCTCCGCCTGCACAGCGGCCCGTTCCAGGCATCGGCAGTCGGCTATTATGTCGACTTCTCGAACCGCCTGCTCGCCTTTGCCAACGGCGTCGGCATCCTCGGCAACGCGCCGACGCTCAACAACGCGGGTAGCGTGCGGACCTACGGCGCCGAAGTCTCGGCAAACTACCGCGTGTTCCGCCCGCTCTCGCTGTTCGCCAGCTATTCTTACACCAACGCGGAATATCAGGACACGGTCACCGACGCCTCGGGCTCGGTCCAGGTCCGCAAGGGCGATACCGTCGTCGATACGCCCAAGCACATGGTCAAGGGCGAGATCGTGCTCGAACAGTCCGGCTTCACCGGCCAGGTCGGCGCGGACTATATGAGCAAGCGCTACTTCACCTACCTCAACGACCAGTCGGTGCCGAGCCGTGTGCTGGTCTACGCCAGCATCGGCTACCGCTTCGAGGGTGACGGCCCGCTGCACGGCGTCGCGATCGAGGGCAACGTCACCAACCTGACCAACAAGAAGTACATCGCGACGGTCGGCTCGAACGGCTTCACCGCGAGCGGCGACAACCAGACTTTGCTCGCCGGCGCGCCGCGGCAGTTCTTCGTGTCGTTGAAGAAGGGCTTCTAAGTAGGCCGACGGGCTCGTGCGACCGTCAGGCGGTCAGCACGAGCCCGTCATAACCGGGCTCGACCCCGCTCGGCAGTTCATCGCACAACGTCGCGTAATCCATCGTGTTGTCCATATGGATCAGCGCGGTCCGCGTCGGCGTCAGGCGCTCCACCCAGCCAAGCACCGCCGACAATTCCATATGCGTCGGATGCGGTCGCCGGCGGAGCGCGTCGACCACCCAGATATCCAGATCTTGATACAGGCTGGCCATGTCGTCCGTCATCACATTGAAATCGGTCGCATATCCGATCGACGTGCCTCCGGCATCGAAGCGCAGGCCGGCAGCGTGGATGCTGCCATGCGGCTGATCGGTCACGCGGATGTCGATCCCGCCGATCCGCAATCGGTCCGGCAGGACCTCGGCCGCGATCGTCGGCGGATAGCCGGGGCGACCATGAAAGGCATAAGTGAAGCGCGCATCGAGCGCCGCCAGCGTGAACGGCCGCGCATAGCCTCGGACAGGCGTTCCCATCGCGTGGAAGAGTTGCCGCACGTCGTCGATGCCGTGGCAATGATCGGCATGGTCGTGCGTCCAGACTATCGCGTCGACCCGGTCGATATCGGCCGCCAGCAACTGCTCGCGCATGTCCGGGCTGGTGTCGATCAGGATCCGGGTGCCGTCATGCTCGACAAGCGCGGACGCACGCGTGCGCCGGTTGCGCGGCTCGGTCGGGTCGCAGTCGCCCCAGTCGTTGCCGATCCTCGGCACACCCGAGGATGTGCCCGAACCGAGGATCGTGATCTTCATGCTGCGACGGCTCCAGACGCACGCGTCTTGGCGAACAGCGCGTGGAAGTTCTCGGCCGTACGACGCGATAATTCCTTGACATTCTCGCCGCGCAGGTCGGCCAAAAATTGCGCAGTATCCGCGACGAAGCCGGGTTCGCCGGTCTTGCCCCGATGCGGCACCGGCGCGAGGAACGGCGCGTCGGTCTCGATCAGCAACCGCTCGATCGGCAGCCGTGCGGCGGTTTCCTGCAGATCACGCGCGTTCTTGAACGTCACGATCCCCGAGATCGAGATATAAAGCCCCATCTCCAACGCCTTGTCGGCAAGAGCTCCGCTGGCAGTGAAGCAGTGGATGACGCCGGGATAGGCCCCCTTCGCCATCTCCTCGGCCATGATCGCCGCGGTATCATCCTCGGCATCGCGGGTGTGGACGACAATCGGCAAGCCCGTCTCGCGGGACGCCGCGATGTGCGCGCGGAAGCTCGCCTGCTGGCGGGCACGGTCGGAGGTATCACGAAAGTAATCGAGCCCGCTCTCGCCAAGCCCGACGACGCGCGGATGCGCCGCACGCGCGATCAGCTTGGCCGCGTCGACGTCGGGATAGGTGTCCGCCTCGTTCGGATGGATGCCGATCGTCGCCCACACGTCCGGCTCGCGCTCGGCAGTGGCGACGATATCGTCCCACTCGTTCTCACGCGTCGAGATGTTGAGCATCGCCGTCACGCCGCGTGCCCGCGCGCGCTCGAGCACCGCCTGCTGGTCCTCGACGAGGCCCTTGTAGTTCAGGTGGCAATGGCTGTCGGCGAGCATCAGGCCTCCGCGGGTATTTCGAGACGGGGAAACACGGGCGATGGCGGCGCGATCCGGAAGTCCGATGCGGCGATCCGGTCGTACCAGCCGTCATCGTCGATCGCGGCATGGTCGCGCTCGGTCGCGCCGATCTGGTCGAGCACCTTGCCAGCGGACTCGGGCACGACCGGCAGGATCGCGATCGCGAGCATGCGGATCGCGCGGACCAGCGTGCGGAGCACCGCGTTCATCCGCTCGGGATCGGTCTTGCGCAACGCCCAGGGCGCCTGCGCGTCGATATACTGATTGCACGCGAACACGCCGCGCATCCACGCCTCGATCCCCTGCGACAGCGCAAGATCGGTGAAGCCCGATTTGAACCCGGCGCAGGCGACGACGACTTCCTCGATCAGCATCCCGTCGGCATCCTGGACCGTACCCGCGGTGGGAAACTCGCCCCCCAAGTTCTTGGCGATGAACGACAAGGTCCGCTGCGCAAGGTTGCCGAAGCTGTTTGCCAGCTCGGCATTCACGCGCATCACGATCGCCTCGGGCGAATAGCTCCCGTCCTGCCCGAAGCTGACCTCGCGGAGGAAGAAATAGCGCAGCGCATCGACGCCGAACGCATCCGCGAGCGCCATCGGATCGACGACGTTGCCGACCGACTTCGACATCTTCTCGCCGCGGGTGAGCAGGAAGCCGTGGCCGAACACGCTCTTCGGCAAGGGAATGCCCGCCGACAGCAGGAACGCCGGCCAGTAGACCGCATGGAAGCGGACGATGTCCTTGCCGATCAGATGGATATCCGCCGGCCAGTATTTCGCCTTGTCGCCGGTCATGTCGGGATAGCCGATCCCGGTCAGGTAATTGGTGAGCGCATCGACCCACACATACATGACGTGGCCGGGACTGCCCGGCACCGGAACGCCCCAGTCGAAGCTGGTCCGCGAAACCGACAGATCCTTCAGGCCACCTTCGACGAAGCGCATCACTTCGTTGCGACGGCTTTCGGGGCGGATGAAATCGGGGTTGGCGGCGAAGAGATCGAGCAACGGCTGCTGATATTTCGACAGGCGGAAGAACCAGGTCTCCTCCGCGGTCCATTCGACCGGCGTGCCCTGCGGCGAGCGGCGATCGTCGCCCTCCCCGGTCAACTCGGACTCGTCGTAAAACGCTTCGTCGCGGACCGAATACCAGCCTTCGTAGCGGTCGAGATACAGATCTCCTGCGTCCGCCATCGCCTGCCAGATCGCGCCGCTCGCGGCGTAGTGATCCTCGTCGACGGTGCGGATGAAACGATCATACGAGATGCCAAGACGGTCGGCCATCTCGTGGAAATACGACGACATTTCGTTGGCAAGTTCGCGCACGGGCATATCGCGGTCACGCGCGGCCTGGACCATCTTCAGACCGTGTTCGTCGGTACCGGTCTGGAACAGGACGTCACGCCCCGCCTGACGCTGGAAGCGTGCGATCGCATCGGCGGCGATCATCTCGTACGCATGGCCGATATGCGGACGGCCATTGGGATAGTGGATCGCGGTGGTGATATAGAAAGGATCGGCCATGCCGCGCTCCTAGAGCATCGCCCCGGTGAGGTGAAGCCTGCGCGGCCCGATCACTGGCGTAATGTCGCGACGATCCCCGCCATCTCGAACACGGTCGCCTGCGCATCGAGCGACAGACCGATCGCCGCGCCCGCGAGGTCGCGTGCCGCGGCGTGCGCGTCGAGTGCGGACCGGAGCGCTGGCCCCGAGCGGGTCCGGGCGGCGTCTGCGATGAATGCCGGCGCACGGTCGAGAAATGCCTCGTACCGCGGTTGCGCTGCCTTAAGCCCAAGCGCCTTGGCGAGCTTCAACCGGCGTCCGTTATCCCGGTCGCCATCCTGCGCGATCGCGGCGATGGCATCGTCGATCGCGGCGATATCGAGCCCGGCATACCGAAGCGCGCGCCCGGGCGCCCCGTCGCTCGCCCGCACCAGCGCGGCAACCTCGCCCTCGTCCGCATCGGGCTGCAACGTCCGGATCGCGGTCGCGACCTCGCCGTCCGAGAGCGCCTCGAACCGCAACAACCGGCAGCGCGAGCGGATCGTCGGCAGCAACCGGCCTGGCGCATGGCTGACCAGCAGGAAGATCGTCCCAGCCGGCGGCTCCTCGAGGTTCTTGAGCAGCGCATTCGCCCCGCCTCGCTCCAGATCGTCGATCGCATCGATAACGACGACGCGCCGCGGACTCATCGACGGTGTGGTCGCGAACAACGGTTGCAGCGTCCGCACCTGCGCGATCGTGATGCTGCGCGCGAGATCCTGGTCGGGCTTCTCCGGATCTTTCGGCAGCCGCGCGAGCACGCGGAAATCGGGATGCGACCCAGCCTCCATCAGCGACCGCGTCCGGTTCCCCTCGGGAACCTCGAACCCGGTCGATCCAGCATCGGGCCCAGCACCGGGATCGGCCGCATCCGCCAGCATGCGCATGGCTGCGGCGCGCGCGAAACTCGCCTTGCCGACGCCCTGCGGTCCGGCGATCAGCCATGCGTGATGCAAAGACCCGCCGCGCATCGCCGCCATGAAGGCGGCCTGCGCGGCAGCGTTGCCGATGATCGAAGTCATGCCGGCAACGCCGTCGGCGCCGCGGTCATCAGCCGAAAAAGCCGGTCAGTCCTGCCCATGCGCGCCCGAAGAAGCCGGCGACCGCAACGTCCTTCTCGGCGACCAGCGGCATCGTCTGCTGGAGACCGTCCGAGGTCGTCACGACGAGATCGGCGACATGCTGGCCCGCCTTGATCGGCGCCTTGATCGGCCCCTGATAGACGACCTTCGCGGTCATGGTCGGCGAGGTGCCCGCAGGCAGCGTCACGGTCAGCGCTTTGGGTGCGACGAGACCGACCGACGCGCTGTCGCCCATCTGGACGGCTGCAGTCTCGACCTTCTTGCCTTTGGCGACGATCGGCTTCGATTGCCACGCACGGAAGCCCCATTCCATGAACCGCACCGACTCTTCCGCACGCTGACCTGCACTCGTCAGGCCAGCGACGACCATCACCAGGCGACGGCCGTTCTGGATGGCAGACCCGGTGAAGCCATAGCCGGCTTCCTCGGTGTGACCGGTCTTGAGCCCATCGGCACCAGCAACACGGCCAAGGATCGGATCGCGGTTCGCCTGGGTGATGGCGCTGCCGCCCATCGTCTTGCCCCAAGTGAAGTCCCGCTTCGAATAGAATTGCTTGTAGAGATCGGGATAGTTGGTGATCGTCGCCGCGGCGAGCTGCGCCAGATCATGCGCGGTCACATAGGTGACGCCGTTGTCGGGCCAGCCATTGGCGGTGCCGAAATGGCTGTCCTTGAGGCCAAGTTCGGCGGCCTTGCGGTTCATCCGCTCGGTGAACGCCTGCTCCGACCCCGAAATGCCCTCGGCGAGCACGATGCACGCGTCGTTACCCGACAGCGTGACGATGCCGTAGAGAAGATTGGCAACGCTGACATTCTCACCCGAAGACAGGAACATCGTCGAACCCGCTGACGGACCATGCCATTTTGCCCAGGTCTCGGGCCGCACCGGCATCATCTGGTCGAGCTTCAGTTCGCCCTTCTTGACCATGTCGAACGCGACATAGACGGTCATCATCTTGGCGAGCGAGGCCGGCGGCATGCGGCGATCCGCATCGCGCGCGAACAGCACGGCGCCCGACGACAGATCCTCCATATAGGCGATCGGCGCGGCGGTCTGGAACTGCGGCGCGGCGGCGATGGAGGGATGCGCCAGCGCGAGGGCGACGAGCGGTGCGACGATCAGCTTCTTCATGGGGTATTCCGTGAGCAAAAGGGCGGTCCGTGGGCAGGATGTGATGCAGGTCATAGCCGCGCCCGGCGACCGCGTCACGTATCCGTTGCGTGCAAATTCAGCCTAGCGCTCGACCGCGTCGGCAAGCAGCCCGACTGACAGCGCATAGAAATTCGAGCAGTTGTAATCGAGGATCACGCGGTAGTTGCTGGTCAGCAGATACGCGGTCGCGCCCTGCCCGTCCGGCTCTAGCAACGTCGCCATTACGCTGTCCGCGGGCAGGCTGCGACCCTGCGGCGAGATCCCGAGCGCACGCCATTCGGCGATCGTCCGCCAGCCGCTATGCCGCTCGAACACGCGCGGACAGCGTGGCGAGACGAGCCGGTTGCGAACCTGCGACCGGTCGAACCCCGCGGGCACGTTGACCGCAACCCCCCAGGGCTGGCCCGCACGCCAGCCCGCATCGATGAAGTAATTGCCGATCGAGGCCAGCGTATCCGCCGGGCTGTTCCAGATATCCGCACGGCCATCGCCATCGCCGTCTCGCGCCAGACGCAGATAGATCGACGGCAGGAATTGCGGGTTGCCGGTCGCCCCTGCCCAGCTCCCCTTCAACTGGTCGCGCGTCACGCCGCGATCGAGCATTTTCAGGCCGGCAATGAACTCGCCCGCGAACAGCGATCGCCGCCGGCCCTCATAGGCAAGGCTGGCGAGCGAGCGGAGCAGATCGAAATTGCCGGTATAGCTACCGTAATTCGTCTCATGCCCCCAGATCGCGACCATGATCGATTCGGGCACGCCCGTCGTCTGCTCGATCCGCTGCAACCGCGAGCGTTGCGCCTGATAGGTCTGGCGACCGCGCGCGATCCGGGCCGCATCGACATGCTGCGTCCGATACGGTGCGAACGCCGGCACCGCGCTGGGGTTGGAAGCGCCCGGCTGCTGGCGATCGAGATCGATCACCCGCTGGTTGAGCGTCAGGCCGGGAAACACCGCATCCGCGGTTCGCGTGCTGACCCCCTCGGCAAGCGCCTGCTGCCGGAGCGCGACCATATAGGCCTGAAACCCGGCATCGTCCTGCGCCAGCGCCGGACTGCTGCCGGCCAGCATGGCGACGACGCCGATCACGAGATTGCGCAGCCGCACGGTTTTCGATGTCCCACCCATCCGAAGGCTCTGCCACAGACGTGCCGCGATCGGAACCTCGCATCGTCGCACCGGGCGCACGCACGACCGTACTGCCCTCGTCGGCGATGCTTTGCCCTCGGACTTTCATCTCGAAGAACACGAAGCCGCTTGCCATCCGGCGAAGCCTGCGGCTAAGGGCCGTCGCAGTCGGGGAGTGGCGCAGGCTGGTAGCGCACCTGGTTTGGGACCAGGGGGTCGCAGGTTCGAATCCTGTCTCCCCGACCATCTGCCGGTGCGGTTTCGACCGCACCGGTATGGATCTCGGGGCCTTACACCGACACCCTCACCATTCGACGCCGATCTTGCCGAAATGCTCGCCGCTCATCTCGAACGCGAAGGCGTCCGCGAGCCTGTTGAGCGGGAAGCGACGGTCGATGATCGGACGGATGCCGGTCGCGTCGAGCGCGCGGACGAACGCCTGTTGATCGGCGCGACTGCCGACAATCAGCCCCTGCAATCGCGCCTGCTTCGCCATCAATGCCGCGGTCGGCACCTCGCCGCCACGCCCCGTCAGCACACCGATCAGCGAGATATGGCCGCCGATCCGTACCGCCGCGACCGACTGCGCCAGCGTCGCCGGGCCACCGACCTCGACCACGTGATCGACTCCGCGGCCACCGGTCCACGCGGCGACCTTGTGGCCCCAATCCTGATTCTCGCGGTAGTTGACCGTGAAGTCGGCGCCGAGCGCCTTGGCCCGCGCCAGCTTCAAATCGGAGGACGAGGTAATCGCGACGATCGCCCCCATCGCCTTGGCGATCTGCAACGCCCAGATCGAGACGCCGCCGGTGCCGAGCAGCAACACCGTGTCGCCCGCCTTCAACCCGCCGTCGACGACCAGCGCGCGCCACGCGGTGAGCCCCGCGGTGGTGATCGTCGCCGCCTCGACCGAGACATAGCCGCGCGGCGCGAGCGTAAACGCGGTCGCGGGGAGGACGACATGCTCTTGCGCGAACCCGTCGATCCCATCGCCCGGCGTGCGGCTGAAATCGCCGATCGTCGGCGGACCGGCCTGCCAGTCGGGGAAGAAGCACGACACGACGTGATCGCCGACCGCGAACTCGGTCACGCCGTCACCGATGCGCTCGACGATGCCGGCCCCGTCCGACAACGGCACGCGGCCGTCCTCGCTCGGCATCTTGCCGGTGACGACGCCGAGATCGTGGAAATTGAGCGAACTGCCGTGGATCGCCACCCGGATCATGCCGGGGCCGGGATCGCCCGGATCGGCGCGCTCGTCCGACCGGAGCGTATCGAGGCCCACCGGGGACCGCAGCGTTATGACCTTCATCGCAAACTCCTCATCTGCGGATCACAACGCCCCGGTCCCCCAAACTCTCCCGTCCGGGCTTACTGCGCCTTCAGATACCGGTCGAACCATCCGACCGATCGTTTGCGGACGTCGGCGGCATTGGCGGGGGCGCGGATGCCGTGGCCTTCGTCGGGATAGATCACCAGGCTGGTCGGTACCCCCAACTCCTTCAGCGCGTGCCAATATTCGATCGACTGGGTCGGCGGCACCTCGATGTCGCGCTCCCCGACATAGATGAAGGTCGGCGTCTTCGCCTGCTTGATGAAGCTGATCGCGGACACCGCACGATAGGCCTCGGGATCGTCATAGGCGGACTTGCCGAAGAACGGGATCATCCACTGGTCGATGCCGTTGGTGCCGTAATAGCTGATCCAGTTCGACAGCCCGGCGCCCGCGACGATCGCCTTGAAGCGATTGGTCTGGGTGTTTGCCCACATCGACATGAACCCGCCATAGCTGCCGCCGGTGAGTCCGAGGCGCGCGTCGTCGACCGGCGCGATCTTCTCGACCGCGTCGATCCCGGCGAGAATATCGCGCAGGTCGCCGCCGCCGAAATCGCGGCGGTTGGCGGCGGTGAACGCCTCGCCCTGGCCATAGCTACCGCGCGGATTGGGCATGAACACGTAATAGCCCGCGTCGAGCAACGCGGCCGGGCCCGATCCGCTGCCGACATAGCTGGGGGTATTCGCCGCCGACGGACCGCCATGGACGATCGTGACCATCGCCGCTTTCCGCGCAGGATCGGCCGATTTGGGGGCGAGCAGCCAGCCCTGGACGTCGAGCCCGTCATTCTTCCACGTCACGCTGCGCGCCGACGCGTTCGCCGGGAGCGCATCATTGTCATGCGTGATCTGGCGGGGTTTCGCGATCGGGCCGGCAAAGATCGCCGGGCCGTGCGTGAAATCCTGCACGGCGGTCGCGACGATCCGTCCGTCCGCGCTATAGGCGGCCTTGCCCTCGCCCGCCGCGAAGCTTGCCGGGCGGCTCCAGCTGACCAATGTCTTGCCGGTCGGATCGAGCGTCGCGATCTCGGCCGCGTCGCCGTGCAGGCGGACCGCACGCAGGCCACCGCCGGTCCAGTCGAGCGAGGTCACCGTCGCCTTCGCGCCCTCGGTCCGGTTGACGGGCACGCCGCCGGCAACCGGCACGGTCCAGACATCGCCGCCGATCGAGCCGAAATCGCTCATGAGGCCGCCGATATACGCAACCGTGCGGCCATCGGGCGAGACGCGCGGCATGTTGAGCTGCGTCGTCGGCTTGGCGATCGTGCGCACCGTGCCGGTATCCGCATCGACCGCGTCGAGCGTCGCCACCCACCAATTGTTGTCGCCATTGCCGAGCGCGCTCGTGACGACGAAGCCGCGGCCGTCGGGGGTCCAGTCATATTCGTAGATATAACGGTCCGCCGGCGACACCGGCTTGACCGTGCCCGCCGCGAGATCGACGATCGCGAGACGTTGCTCGTCGCTGGTCTCGCCGATCTCGCCGACCTGACGCACGCCGGCCTGCGTCGCGCCGGCTTCCTTGGCCGCACCGAAGGTCGCGAGCAGCGCCAACCGCTTACCGTCGGGCGAGAAGCGCGGTGCCTGGGCGATGCCATCGATCGCCGCGACCTGCCGTGCGCCGCTGGCATCCGCCAGCATCACCAGCGCGCGGGATTTGCCCGCCTCGCGCGCTAGGAAGGCGATCCGGCCATCGGTCGCAAAGGTCGGCGCGCCGTAGCTGCACTTCGCGCAAACATCGATCGTCTGGACGATGCCACCGTCCGACACGCGCCGCACGACGATTGCTGCATGCGTGGGCGCGACGGGTTCTATGCTGGCGAGACGGTCCCCCTTCGGTGCGAGCGCGAGCGCACCATATTGATGCACCGGCGCCTGCGCGAACGCCGGCGTCGTGACGAGCAGCGCTGCGATGGCAAACCTGCGCATCACTTGGCGCCCGCCGTCAGGCCACGATCTTCGAGCATCGGGCCGATATCCGGGTCCTTGCCATAGAACGTCTTGAACATCGGACCGTAATCCTCGGTATGCCCCTTCGACAGGATCATGTCGCGGAAGCGCTGGCCGTTCGCGCGCGTCAGGCCGCCATGCACCATGAACCACGCATACGCATCGTTATCGAGCATCTGCGTCCACAGATACGCATAGTATCCCGCGGCATAGCCACCCGCCCAGATGTGCGCGAAATAGCTGGTGCGATAGCGCGGCGGCACGTCCTTCGTGTCGAGCCCCATCGAGTTCAGCGCCTTGGTCTCGAACGCATCGACATCCTGCGGCCCCGCCGAAGCCGGCAGCGAATGCCAGTCCTGGTCGAGCGTCGCCGCCGCGACCAGTTCGCCCAGCTCATAGCCCTGGTTGAACTTCGCCGCGTTCTTGATCTTCGTGACGAGCGCCTGCGGCATCACCGCACCGGTGCGGTAATCCTTGGCATAGTTCGCGAAAACCTTCGGATCGAGCGCCCAATGCTCGTTGAACTGCGACGGGAACTCGACCCAGTCGCGCGCGGTGTTGGTCCCCGACACCAGCGGATAGGTCTGGTTCGCGAACAGCCCGTGCAGCGCATGGCCGAACTCGTGGAACATCGTCGTCACGTCGTCGAACGTGATCAAAGCGGGCTGGCCCGGCGCGGGCTTGGTGAAGTTGCCGACATTATAGACGACCGGCTTGGTCTTCAGCAGCTTCGACTGGCCGACGAAGTTCGACATCCACGCGCCACCCGCCTTGTTGTCGCGCTTCCAGTAATCGAAATACATCAGGCCGAGTTCGGAGCCGTCCTTGTCGTAGACGGTGAACACGCGGATGTCCGGCTGATAGGTAGGGATATCGCGGCGTTCCTTGAAGGTAACGCCGTAGAGCTGATTGGCGGCGAAGAACACGCCGTCGGTCAGCACGCGCGAAATCTCGAAATACGGCTTCAGCTCGTTCTGGTCGAGGTCGTACTTGGCCTTGCGCACCTTGTCCGAATAGAAATCCCAGTCGGACGGTGCGAGCGGGAACGACGCGCCGGTCGCGTCGATCGTCTTCTGCAACTCGGCCGCCTCGCGACGCTGCTCCGCGGCGGTCGCGGGGACGAGCTGCGTCATGAAGCCCTTCGCTGCCGCCGGGGTCTTCGCCATCTGGTCGTACAGCGAATAGGCGGCGTAGTTCGGATAGCCGAGCAGCTGCGCCTTCTGCGCGCGCAACTGCGCGATCTTTTGGATTAGCGCGCGCGTGTCATTGGCGTCACCGCGCTGCGACCGGTTCCAGCTCTTCTCGAACAGCGCGGCACGCGTCGCGCGATCGTTGAGCGAGGCGAGCGCCGGCTGCTGCGTCGTGTTCTGCAACGACAGCACGTATTTGCCCGGCACCCCCCGCTCCTTCGCGCCCTCCGCCGCCGCCGCGATCTCCGCATCGCTCAGCCCAGCGAGCTTGGCCTTGTCGTCCACCACCAGCGCGCCTGCCTTGGTGCCGGCGAGCAGCTTCTGCTGAAAGTCGGTCGTCGCGGTCGAGATCTGCGTGTTGAGCAACCGCAGTTTCGCCTTGTCGGCATCGTTCAACTGCGCGCCGGCATGAAGGAAATCGCTGTGATAAATCTCCAGCACCTGCTTCTGCTCGGCATCGAGCCCGAGCGAGTCCCTCTTCGCATACAGCGCCTGGACGCGCGCGAAGAGCTTGGGATCGAGATAGATCGCGTCGCCGTGCTGCGCCATCTTCGGCGCCACCGCGCTGCGGACCTTGTCGAGCGCGTCGTTGGTGTTCGCCTGCGACACGCCGAAAAACGCCTGGCTCGCACGGTCGAGCGTCCGGCCCGAGCGCTCCATCGCCTCGATCGTGTTGGCGAAGGTCGGCGCCGCCGGGTTGTCGGCAATCTTGCGCATTTCGGCGATCTGCTCGGCCATGCCCTGTTCGAGCGCGGGCTGGTAATCGCTGTCCTTGATCTGGTCGAACCGCGGCGCCTGGAACGGCAGCGTGCTGGGGACGGTCAGCGGATTGACACGACCGGTATTGGGCGCCGCCTGGATGGTTGCGGGGCTGGCCAGGCAGCACAGGATGGCGGCGGAACGGAGCAGGCTGGAACGCGGCATCTTCAGACTCACAATGGCAGGAGTGATGACGCTCTTGTTGCATGGAGCGCCAAGGCGTTACAATGTCTCATTATTGATGATGCGGCGGAGCCGGGCGCAGCGTGATCCGCGTCATTTCGGGCGGGCGACCGAGCCGGAGCGCGAAGCCCGGCCACAAGCCGGTGCCGTTGCTGACGTACAACGTCATGCCGTCGACGTCGTAGCGGCCCGAGACGAAGCCACCATTGGCGAGCGCGAAGATCCGATCGAAGCCGCGGATCATCCCGCCATGCGTGTGCCCCGACAATTGCAGCGCGACCCCGCGCGACGCCGCCTGCCGCGCCATCTTCGGTTGGTGATCGAGCAGCACGACCGGGGCGGACTTGGGAGCGCCAGCCAATGCGGCGCCGAGGTCGGGTCCCGCCTGCCCGACCGCGGGCGCGGACAGATCGGTCACGCCGGCGAGCACGAGCCGCGCATCGCCGCGCGCGAGCAGCACATGCGCGTTGGGCAGCATGCGGATGCCCATTCCCGTCAGGTGCCGCATCCATGCCGCGTAATCGAAGAAATATTCGTGATTGCCGGGGATCGCGTAGACGCCATCGGGCGCGCGCAGCTCGGCGAGCGGCGCGACGTCCTCCCGCCGCATCGCCACCGATCCGTCGATGAAGTCGCCCGTCACGACGATCAGATCGACCCCCGACGCATTCGCGCGATCGACGACTTTTCGCGCCCACGCCGCCGGAAACAGCCGGCTGATATGTAGGTCGGTGAGTTGCAACAGCCGATAGCCATCGAACTGCGGCGGCAAGTCGCGGATCGCAACCTCGACATCCACCACCGGCGGCACGCGGATCGCGTTGGCGACGCCGATCGCCGCGAGCAACGCGGCGAGTGCAGCGATCGCATAGCGCACTCCGTCCGGGACGACCGTGCCGCGCTGGACGATCAGCATCACCAGCGTGCCGAGATCGACGAGGATCTGAAGGATCGCGAGCAACAGGATCGCCCCGAACGCCCAGTTGAACGCGATGACGATGGCGCGGGGAAATTCCGGTGCGAACACCGATCCCGACGACAGCCGGCTCCACGAATGATATTGCGAGGCGAGCAGCAACAGCACCGCGACGCCGAGCTTGACCGGGATCGCCAGCGACAGCGGCCAGAGCCATCGGCCGATCACGTACAGGCACGGCAGCGAGAAGATCAGCTGGAAGATCGGATTGGTCCTTTGGCGGCGCGCCCCGTGTGAAAAAGGGAGCGCGCCTCGATAACGCCGGACAGCTGCCTTCGCTGCAACTTTCTGCTTACCAATCCTCCCCCGCAAGGGGGAGGTGGATCGCGTAGCGAGACGGAGGGGGTGGACACGGAACAGCGGTAAACCCTTACCGCCCCCTCCGTCGCCAAACGTCGCCACCTCCCCCTGGCGGGGGAGGATGAAGACACTACCGCGAATACACCCCGATCAGCGCCCGCCGCAGCATCCGGTCCTCCAGCGAGAAATACAGCGCGATCCGGTCGCCCTCGATCACCGTCGACGCGGCGAACGCGATATCGGTCGCCTCGCGGCTGAGCGCGGGCGGCGGCACCAGCATCGGCTCGATCCCGCGCCCGGTCACGCGCGTGAACGCCGGATCGAAACTGATCCAGCCGATCCGCCAGCGCGCGTCATGCGTCGCGCCGTTATAGAACATCACCGGGTCCCGGTCGCCGACCTGGATGATCGGCCCGGTCGACAAATGCCAGTTATCCCAGCTGTCCTCGCGGATCCCGAACGGGTCGGGCAGGACGGTCCACGGGCCCTTCGCGGTCGGTGCGCTGGCCATGCCGATCCGCGACGCCTCGTTCGCGGCATATTCGTAGAATAGCCGCCAGTCGCCCGCCGACGTCTGCGCCAGCGTCGCCTCCTTGATGTTCCCCTCGCCCGGTGGCGCCTTGAGCACCAGGTCCTCCTTCGCCAGCGCGGTGAGCTCGCGCCCCGCCGCGAGGATCATCGAGCCCTGCGCCCGCGCCGCATCGACGCCGGTATAATAGACCAGATATTCACGATCGGTGACGAGCACGGTCGGATCCTCGCACCCGCCGAGATCGGCAGGCCCCGGTCCCGGCACGATCGCCAGCCCCGGATCCATCTGGAAATGCAGCCCGTCCCGGCTCGCCCCGCCGGCGATGATCCCGGTCGGATCATGCGCCCCAAGCGGATGCGGCACGCCGCGGATCATCACGCGGTACAGCTCGCCTTCCTTCCAGACGAACGGACTCATCAGGTCCATCCCGTCGATCGGCGACGCCGCCGAGATCGTCACGGTGTCGAGCTGCTCGACGACATAACTCAGCATCGGATCAGGCCCCCTGTGCGACGGTCAGCGACAGCGCACCGTCGATCGTCACGGTCGTACCGGTGATATAATCCGCCGCCGGCGACAGCAGGAACACGACCAGCGCAGCGACCTCGTCGGGCCGCCCCGCACGCTTCCACGGGATCGCCGCTTCCTTCGCCGCCAGTTCCTCCGGATGATCGAGCGCGGACTGGTTCATCGGCGTCAGGATCATCCCCGGCGCGACGCCGTTGACCGCGATCCCCTTCGGCGCGAGTTCGAGCGCGAGCGTCGCGGTCAGCTGCGACAGGCCGCCCTTGGCCGAATCGTAATCGACCCCGCCGGGCCGCGGCGCACGTTCGTGGATCGACGAGATGTTGACGATCCGCCCCTTCGCCGCCTTCGCCTCCAGCGCCCGCACCATCCGCCGGCAGGTCAGGAACGGCCCGTACAGATCCGATCGGATCACCCGGTCGAATTGCGCCAACTCCATATCGACCAGATTGACCCCGGTCATGTTGAGCCCCGCCGAATTCACCAGCAAGTCGACCGTGCCGAACGCCTTTTCGGCGGTGGCAAAGAGCTGTTCGACCGCCGCCTCGTCGCCGACATTGGTCTGCACTGCGATCGCGCGACCCTTACCGATCGATGCGCAGACCGCGTTCGCCGCCGCGACATCCTTGAAATAGGTGATCACGACGCGCGCACCGGCATCGCCCAACGCCTTGGCGCAGGCCGCGCCGATCCCCGATTCCCCACCCGTGACGATCGCGACCCGTTGCTCGAACATGGCTATTCCTGACGTCTGTTTTCTCACCCCGTCGCAAGCGCTCAACCGCGCCGCGGTGCAAATGAATTTGCTGTCAGGGCGACGACATGATGCCGCCCTCCGACAATCTGCAATTCAATTTGGCTTTTTCCGACGCCTGTGCTTGATGCGGCGCAGTTCGGCGGGGCGACCAAGATCCCGCTTTCCGGGAGGGTGAGAATGCGCAACCGTCTGTTCACAAGCACGATTTCGATGCTGGCCTTGTGCGGCGCCACGGCGGCGACGGCGCAGACCTATGGCCCCTTCAACGTCGTCGCGCCTGCTGGCGGCGATAGCGTCAGGACCGCGATCGGCGGCGATCGTGCCGTCGCGATCGATGCGCAGAGTTGGACGATGTCGACCTGGCTCGAACCGAAAGCGATCCCGAACGGTACCGCTCTGGTTGCAGGATTTGGCGACGCCACGACCGGCGCGCGCCGCTATCTCGCGCTCGATCAAGGTCGCCCCAGCCTCGTCACCGAAGCGGGCGTGCTGACCGCCAGCGCGCGCATCACGGCGGACACATGGCATCACGTCGCCGCCACCTTCGACGGTACGCAGGCGCGGCTGTTTGTCGATGGACGACAGGTGGCGCAGCGTCGCCTGACGGTCGCGCCGGTTGCCCCGGTCGCGACGATCGCCCCGCGGGGGGCCGGTCCGGTCTTCGCAGGCCGCGTCGCAGGCTTCGCGCTACAGGCCGGTGCGCTCGATGCCGCGGCGGTCCGGACGCAGGCGAGCACGACGCCCGACCCCGCGTTGACGCTCTATCAGAACGGCAGTCCGGATTGGCCTGTGCAGGTCCGCCAGTCGCTTGGCCAGACTGTTCAGCAGGATGCGTGGACGCGCCCTGCCTCGAAGGCCCCCTTCCCCGCGCCGGTCGCCAAGCCGTTGCCGACCGGCCCCGCGATCGTCGCGGTCCGTCCCGGCGAATGGACCGTCGCCGGCTGGAAACTGGCCGAGGCACCCAAGGTGACCGCACCGGGCACGACGCTCAGCCGCGAGGGGTTCGATGCCTCGCGCTGGTATGTCGCGACGGTGCCGGGCACGGTGCTGACGACCTTGGTCGACCGCGGCGTCTATGCCGACCCCGCCTACGGCCTCAACAACATGACGATCCCCGAGAACCTCGCGCGGCAGGATTACTGGTACCGTACCGAATTCGACGCGCCGACCGAAACCACGGGCAAGCGTCAGGTGCTCACCTTCGACGGCGTCAACTACAGCGCCGAGATCTGGCTGAACGGTGCACCGATCGGCACGATGAAGGGCGCGTTCGTCCGCGGGCGGTTCGACGTCACCGGCAAGCTGCGCCCCGGTCGCAACGCGATCGCGGTGAAGGTCTCGCCACCCCCGCATCCGGGCATCGCACACGAGGAATCGCTGACCGCAGGCGTCGGCGAGAATGGCGGGATGATGATGCTCGATGGCCCGACCTTCGTCGCGACCGAAGGCTGGGACTGGATCCCCAGCATCCGCGACCGCAACACCGGCATGTGGCGCGGCGTGACGCTGACCACGAGCGGCGCGGCGACGCTCGGTGATGCCCAAGTCGTCACGACCTTGCCCAAGCCCGACAACAGCGTCGCGGACATCGAGATCGGCGTGCCCGTCGCGAACCCGTCCGACCGCGCGGTGACCGCGATCGTCCGCGCCGCGTTCGACGGCGTCTCGGTCGAGAAGCCGGTGACGCTCGCCCCCGGCCAGACGACGACCGTGGTGATGAAGCCCACCGACTTCCCGCAACTGTCGGTGCGCAATCCCAAGCTCTGGTGGCCCAACGGCTACGGCGACCCGGCGCTGCACGATCTGACCCTCACCGCGACCGTCGATGGCGCAACCAGCGACACCAGGCATGTCCGCTTCGGCATCCGTCAGGTGACTTACGACATCTCGCTGATGGACCAGGACGGCGATCTCGACCGCGTCGGCATCGACCTGTCCAAGGCGCGGCAGCGTGGCGAGCGGATCGTCGACGGCACGCACACCGGCATCCGCAAGGTATCGAACGGCTGGGCGGCGAGCCTCGTCCCCGGCGCGGAAAAATCGCCCGCGGTCACCCCGATCAAGGGCCAGGACGGCCTGTCCCCCTATCTCGTGATCCGCGTCAACGGCGTGAAGATCGCGGCGCGCGGCGGCAATATCGGCATGGACGACTTCATGAAGCGCGTCGACCGCGCGCGCCTCGAGCCGTTCTTCCGCCTCCATAAGGACGCGCACCTCAACATCATCCGCAACTGGGTCGGCCAGAACACGGAGGACACTTTCTACGACCTCGCCGACGAATACGGCCTGATGATCCTCAACGATTTCTGGGAATCGACGCAGGATTACAATCTCGAGGCGCAGGATCCGGCGCTGTTCATGACCAACGCGACCGACGTCGTGAAGCGCTATCGCAACCACCCGTCGATCGTCGCCTGGTTCGGCCGCAACGAGGGCGTACCGCAGCCGATCCTCAACGAGGCGCTGGAGACTCTGATCGACAAGGAGGACGGCACGCGGCTCTATATGGGCTCGTCCAACCGCGTGAACCTGCAGAATTCGGGCCCGTATAACTGGCGCCCGCCGGTCGAGTATTTCACCGAGCATGCCAAGGGCTTCTCGGTCGAAAGCGGCACGCCGTCGCTGCCGACGCTGGAGGCGTGGCAGCGCGCGATCCCCGCGGCGGACCAGTGGCCGATCAGCGACGCTTGGGCCTATCACGACTGGCATCAGACCGGGAACGGCGCGGTGAAGACGTACATGGACGTGCTCGGGACGCGTTTCGGCGCGGGCACCAGCCTCGCCGATTTCGAGCGCAAGGCGCAGATGATGCAGTATGAATCGTACCGCGCGATCTTCGAAGGGATGAACGCGCGGTTGTGGACAGAGCATAGCGGCCGGATGCTGTGGATGACGCAGCCCGCCTGGCCGTCCTCGGCGTGGCAGATCTTCTCGTCGGACTACGACACGCAGGCGTCGTTCTACGGCGTCAAGACGGCGTCGGAGCCGGTCCATGTCCAGATGAACCTGCCCGACTGGAAGGTGGTACTGGTCAACAACCGGCTCGCCGACCTGCGCGGCGTGACGGTTACCGCTAAGGTCGTCAGCCTCGACAACCGCACGCTCGCCGATCGCACCGTGAAGATCGCCGCGCCGCGCGAGGCGACCACCGATGCCTTCACGCTCGATCTCGCGCCGCTGCTGCAACAGGGCGTCGCGCTGGTCCGGCTCGAAGCCACCGACGCTGCGGGCAAGCGGCTGTCGACCAACTTCTACTGGCAGGCGAAGGACGATGCCGCGTTCCAGGCGCTCAACACGCTGGCCGCGGTGACCCTCGGCAGCACCGCGACCACCCGGGTCGATGGCGCGGAGACCGTCGCGACGGTGACGCTGACCAACGGCAGCGCGACGCCCGCGATCGAAACAAAGCTGACGGTGATGAACGCCGACGGCACGCAGGTCCTGCCGGCGTATTTCAGCGACAATTACGTCTCGCTGCTCCCCGGCGAGACCCGTGATATCGAGATCCGCTACCCGACCGCGAAGGCATCGTCGCCCAGCGTCACCCTACGCGGCTGGAACGTCGCCTCATCGCGCGTGGTGGCACGATGAGGGGTCAGATTCTCGCCGCAGCGTTGCTGTCGACGGTCTCGGCCACGGCTTCAGCACAGTCGCTTGCATCGCCGGACGGGCGCATCACCGTGACTTTGGGCACCAACGACCAGGACCAGCCGACCTATCGGCTCGATGTCGCCGGGCAGACGCTGCTGTCCCCGTCGACGCTCGGGCTCGAGTTCGAACATTATGCCAAGCTCGCGAACGGACTGAAGGCCGCGACCATCGATCGTCGGTCGGGCGCGGATCGCTACACGCTGCCCGCAGGGAAAGTATCGCGCGTCGACGAACGCTATAACGAGATCGTCGTCCATTATGCCGAGCCGCTCGCGACCGGCCGCAAGCTCGATATCGTTCTGCGCGCCTACGACAGCGGGATCGCATTCCGCTACGCCCTCCCGCGCCAGCCGACCCTCACCTCGGTGCGGATCGCCAACGAACTGAGCCAGTTCGCCTTCCCCGCCGATTATGCCTGTCACGGTCTTAATCTCGGCAGCTTCGGCACCAGCCACGAGGGGGAATATGATCCGGTCCGCGCTTCGGCGATCCGTCCGCATAACCTCTACGAACTGCCGCTGGTCTGCGCGACCGGGAATGGCGCCCCAGCGCTGGCCTTTGCGGAAGCGGACGTCACCGACTGGCCCGCAATGTACCTGACCGGCACCGAGACCGGCGCGCTCGGCGTCGCCGCCAAGCTCGCCCGCCGCCCCGACGATCCCGATATCGCGGTGAAAGCCGAGGTCGGCGCCGGTCTGCGCTCGCCGTGGCGGGTCGTCATGGTCGGCGCAAACCCCGGTGCGCTGATCGAGAACACATTGCTCACCAGCCTCAACCCTGCGCCGGTCGGCGACTTCTCGTGGGTGAAGCCCGGCAAGACCGCCTGGGACTGGTGGTCCGGCCCGGTCCTCGCGGGCGTGCCCAACGCCGGCACCAACGACGCCACGATCAAGCGCTTCATCGATTTCGCCGCGCAGACCGCGCTGCCGTACATGATGATCGACGATGGCTGGTATGCGAACAGCGGCGACGGCGCGACGCTGCGTCCCGGCGCCGACCCGACCAAGCCGATCGCGGCGATCGACCTCCCCGGACTCGTCACGTACGGACGTCAGCGCGGTGTCGGCCTGATCGTCTGGATCCACTGGAAGCTGCTCGACCAGGATATGGACCGGATCCTCGACCAGGTCGCGGCATGGGGCCTCAAGGGGATCAAGGTCGACTTCATGAACCGCGACGACCAGGTCATGATCGGCTTCTACCACCGTCTCGCCGCGGCGACCGCTAGGCGTCACCTGCTGCTCGACCTGCACGGCGCGACGCATCCATGGGGCATGACGCGGACCTGGCCGAACTTCATCACCCAGGAGGGTGTGCTCGGCGCGGAATACAATAAATGGACGCGGCGGATCACCGCGCGGCACAATATCACGCTCGCCTATACGCGGATGCTCGCCGGGCCGATGGACTATACGCCGGGCGGGTATCGCAACCGCACACCCGCGACGTTCCGCATCACCGCGACCGCACCCGAGGTCCAGACGACGCGTGCCGCCGGCCTCGCCATGTACGTGGTGTATGAGAGCCCGCTCGCCAGCGTCGCCGACTCGCCCGACGCGTATCGCGGCCAGCCCGGGCTCGATTTCCTCCGCGACGTGCCGGCGACCTGGGACGAGACGCGCTTCCTGGCGGGTGACATCGGCGACTATGTCGCGATCGCGCGACGCAAGGGGACGCGCTGGTATATCGGCGCCATGACCGATGCCGCGCGCACCGTGACGCTCCCGCTCGGCTTCCTCGGCACCGGCAGATATGTCGCGCGTCGCTGGACCGATGGCACCGCGCCGACCGACCTGGTGACCGGGCGGACGACCGTAACCAAAGCAGACAGCCTGACCCTCGAACTGGCCGCGTCGGGTGGCGCCGCGGTGATCCTGGAGACCGAACGATGAAGTCCCTGCTCGTTGCCTTCTCGCTGGTTGCCATGGCCACGCCCGCCGTCGCGCAGACCGAAGACGCCAAGGCCAAGGCGGCGCGCGAAGCCGAAGACCGGCTGCACACCGACTGGGCCTGGCTCGGCCGCTATCAACAGGCCAATGCGGCGGTCCCCGCCAAGGGCGCACAGCCCCGCGTGGTGTTCATCGGCGACTCGATCACGCAAGGCTGGTTCGACATGGTCCCGGCGTTCTTTGCCGACAATAACCGCTTCGGTCGCGGCATCGGCGGGCAGACCACGCCGCAGATGGTGCTGCGCTTTCGCCAGGACGTGATCGACCTGAAGCCGGCGGTGGTACAGATCATGGCAGGCACCAACGACATCGCTGGCAATACGGGGCCGATGACGCCCGACCAGTCGAAGGCGAACATCATGACGATGGCCGAACTCGCGCGCGCGCACGGTATCCGCGTCATCCTCGCCTCGATCCCGCCGGCCGCGAACTTCCCGTGGCGTCCGGGTCTCGAAACCGCCGACAAGATCGCGGCGATGAATGCGTGGCTCAAGACCTACGCCGCGCAGACCAACTCGACCTATGCCGATTACTGGACCGCGCTGCATGACGGGAAGGCGTTGCGCGCGAGCCTGACCTATGACGGCGTCCACCCGAACAAGGCGGGGTACGCGGTGATGGGCCCCGTCGCCGAAGCCGCGATCCGCTCGGCGCTTGCCAAGCCTGCACCGAAGGCGATCGCCCGGTGATCCTCGCGCTAGCGCTCGCCGCCGCTGCTCCGACTGCTGCTGGCCCGGTGGTCCGTACCGACGATGGACCGGTCCGCGGCGCCGCGCTCACCGGTGGCGGCGCGGTGTTCCGTGGCATCCGGTTCGCCAAACCGCCGGTCGGCCCGCTGCGCTGGCGTGCGCCCGAGCGCCCCGCGCCCTGGACGAAGCCGGTCGACACGATCGCCGAGCACCCCGCCTGCGCGCAGCTGGTCTATGGCGACTGGAATCGCGCCGCGGCCCAGACCAGTGCCGAAGACTGCCTGTTCCTCGATGTCCGCACGCCGAAGCTGGCCGGTGCCGATACGGCTGCCAAGCCCCTCCCCGTCCTCGTCTGGATCCACGGCGGTGCCAACCGCGCCGGCGCTGGCGGCGGCACGGTGGAGTCGAAGATCACCGAGGCCGGCATCGTCCTGGTCAGCGTCCAGTACCGGCTCGGCGCGCTGGGCTTTCTCTCGCACCCCGCGCTCAGCCGCGAACAAGGCGGCCATTCGGGCAACTACGCATTGATGGACCAGCAGGCCGCACTCGGCTGGGTCCAGCGCAACATCGCGCGGTTCGGTGGCGACCCACGCCGCGTCACGATCGCCGGTGAGTCCGCCGGCGCGCAGGACGTCGCGCTGCACCGCCTCGCCCCAGCCTCGCGCACGCTGTTCGCGCAGGCGATCCAGGAAAGCGGGACGGCCGGCTTCGGTGTCGCGCCCCGGAGCCTTGCACAGAACGAGCGTCTCGGCGCGCTGATCGCCACGACCGCCGGGCTACCCGCGGCGGCGACCGCGGCCCAGCTCCGCACGCTACCGGTGGACTCTATCCTCGCCGCGCAGGACGCGGTCGACGTCCCCAATCTCGACGACGACAGCTTCATCTGGTTGCAGGCGGTGGTCGATGGCCGCGTCCTGACCGATACGCCCGCGCATCTGCTCGCCACCGGCAAAGTCTCGCGCGCACCGCTGATCGCCGGCATAAACGCACGCGAACTGACGCTGCACGGCGGCCTGCCCGCGGCGGCCGCGACGATCCGCCGTGAATTCGGACCAAATGCCGATCGCGCAGCAGCGCTCTACGGGCTCCAGCCGGGCGGTAACCCGGTCACCGACCCGAGGCTCGGGGACGTTACCGTGCAGCTCGCCAACGACCTCACCTTCCGTTGCCCCACCGTCGCGCTCTCGAAAGCCCTCACGCGCGTCGGCGTCCCGGTCTGGCAATATCAGTTCGACTATGCGCCACCGGGCGGCACCGTCAGCCACGCAAGCGAGCTCGGTTACGTCTTCAACCCAGCCAAACCGGGCGAGCCGCCACTCTCCGCCTATTGGGCGAATTTCGTGAAGACCGGCGATCCCAACGGCGCCGGACTGCCGCACTGGCCGGCCTATTCGCTCGGCAAACGCGGCTATGTTGCCTTCGAACAGACCGGGCCGGTGGCCCGCACCGATCTTCGCGGGGCGATCTGCGGGTTACGCGACACGCCCTGATGGTCCCAGAGCCAGGACTTTTTCAGGGCTTGATCAGGACTTGATCAGGATCGCATCGGAGGGGAGCATCCGGTCGAGGAACGGCAGGATCGCCGCGCCGACCGCCGGCGCATCGCGCGATAGCGTCGCACGGCGGATCGGTGCGGAGGCCGGGATATTGGGCGCCGCGGCGGTCAACTTGCGCAACGTTTCGGCCGCCAGACGATCGAGGATCGCATCGGGCAGGCGTCCGCCAAGCAGGATCGCGGCCGGATTGATCAGGCAGTTGATCGCGGTCAGCGCGGGCACCAGCGCGGTCGACGCCTCCTCGATCCAGGTCTCGAGATGCGGCGCGTGGGCCCCGGAGAACATCTGCGTCGGATCGAGCCCGGCGATCGACAGCCCCGCGGTTTCAAGTCGCTCGGCCAACGCCGACAGCGATACGACGTCCTGCAAGACCCGCGATGGATCGCCCGCCAGCGGCAGGAAGCCGATTTCGCCGCTGCGTGCATCGGCACCGCGATAATAGGTGCCGTCGATCACGATCCCGCCGCCGAGCCCGGCGCTGATCAGGATATAGAATACGCTGGCGTGATCGAGGCCGCTGCCGAACTGCGCCTCGCCGATCGCCGCGGCGGCGGCGTCGTTGTCGATATGGATCGACCACGGCACCACGTCCGCGAGCAGCGCCTGGAGATCGACCTCGCCCCAGCGCTCATACCCCTCGGGCCGGTGCGGCAGGACGACGCGACCGAGGTCGTCGGGCAGCGCGACACCGACGCCGAGCACGCGGTCGGCGCGGATCACGCCGCTCTGCTCGATCTCGGCGAGACCGGTCCGCACGATCGCGACGACGTCTTCGGGCATCGCGAACGCGATCTGCCGCGTGAACCGCGACCGGACCGTGCCCGCCAGATCGAGCGACACCAACGTCACATGATCGCGGTCGATGTTGAGGCCGATCGCGAAGCAGCCATCGGGATTGATCCGCAACCGCACCGCGGGCTGGCCCCGGGCACCGGTGCGGCGGCCGGCATCGACGATCAGCTCGGCGTCGAACAGCCTGGCCGTGATGTTGGCGATCGTCGGCGAGGTCAGGTTGGTCATCGCCGCGATTTCGCTGCGGGTGATGTCCGGATTGCGCCGGATCACCTGCAGCACGACGC
This sequence comes from Sphingomonas sp. PP-CC-3A-396, assembly GCF_004343105.1. Taxonomy (NCBI): domain Bacteria; kingdom Pseudomonadati; phylum Pseudomonadota; class Alphaproteobacteria; order Sphingomonadales; family Sphingomonadaceae; genus Sphingomonas; species Sphingomonas sp. PP-CC-3A-396. Next base: position 152,706 of record NZ_SLYF01000003.1, read on the forward strand.
GCTGGTTATAATCGCCCGCGCGTTCCAGGTTGGTGCCCGACAGGCTCGGCCCAAGCCGCACCGCACGCTCGTCCGCGGTAACCCCGCCTTGGACCGCCGGCTCGAAATCCGAAAAATTCAACCTCATCCCTCCGGTGATCTTGAAAGATCCCATTTTGGTATTGTCGATCGTCCCCCGTCACCGAACCCAAGTCAACATTCAAAAAATCATTTTGGTATTCTTCTGGAATGCCGTCAGCGCGTGGCGCTGCCCGCGGCAATCCAGCGATCGATCTTCTTCTCCAGCACCGGCATAGGCAGCGCGCCGGTATCGAGCACCTGCGCATGGAAGCCGCGCGGATCGAACTTCGCACCCAGTGCCGCCTTCGCCTTCGCCTTGGTCCGCGCGATCGTCAGCTGGCCGATCTTGTACGCCAGCGCCTGCCCCGGAATCGCGATGTAGCGCTCGACCTCGGCGGTCGCGTCGGTGCGCGCCATCGGCGAGTTGGCGAGCATGTAGGCGATCGCCTGGTCGCGCGTCCAACCCTTGGCATGGATGCCGCTATCGACCACCAGCCGCATCGCGCGCAGCATTTCGTCGTTCAGCCCGCCCATCCGTTGATACGGATCGGCCTCGACGCCCAGTTCCTTCCACAGGCTCTCCGAATACAGCGCCCAGCCCTCGACATAGGCGGTATTGCCGCCAAACCGCATGAACGCCGGCAGCGCGGTGTTCTCCTGCGCGAGGCTGATCTGGAAATGATGCCCCGGCACGCCCTCGTGCAGGAACAGCGTCTCCATCTCCCAGGTGTAGCGCGACGGCAGATCATACGTGTTGTAATAGAAAACGCCCGGCCGCGTCCCGTCGGGCGTGCCGCCCTGGTACGAGCCACCCGCCTCGGTCTTCTCCTTGAACGCCGGCACTGCGCGGATCTCGAGCTTGGTCTTGGGCACCAGCGAAAACTGCTCGGGGATCCGCTGATAGATCCGCGTCTCGATCGCCTGATAGCCTTCGCGGAGCTTCTCGGCGGATGCAGGCGCGAACTTCGGATCGGTCCGCAGATAGGTGAAGAACTCCGGCAATGTGCCCTTGAAGCCGACCGCCCGCTTCTGCGTCTCCATGTCCTTCAGCAGCCGCGCGACCTCGGAAAGCCCCAGCGAGTGGACCGCGTCCGCCGACAGCGGCAGCGTCGTGTTCTGCTCGATCAGATACGCATACAGCTTCGCCCCGCCCGGGATCGCCGACAGGCCCACGCTGTCACGTGCCTTGGCACGGTATTCGTTGGCGAGGAAATCGCGCATCCGCTGTTCGGCGGGCAGGATCACGTCGCGGATCTGCGTCGCATACGCCTTACGCAACCGCGCCTGATCCGCCGCGCCGACGCTCGCCGGAAACGTCTTGAGCGGCCCCGCGAAGGTTGAGCGCTCGACACCCTCCTTGATCAGATTGTCGAACTGGCCGATCATGTTGTCGACCACCAGCCGCGGCTGGACGATGCCGTCCTTCATCCCCTCGCGGAACAGCCCGATCGCGCGATCGAGCACCGCAGCGTACTCGGCATTACGCTTCAAATTATTCTCGTAATCGACCAGCGTCTTGAACGGCGCGGCGCCCTGCCCCGACGCGAAATCGGGATAAAAGGTCTGGAAGCCCGAGAAATGATCCATCGGCAGGTCGCGCTGGATCTTCAGCAGATCGGGCGCATAACCGCGCAGCGTAATCCGCGTATTCGTCTCGAACACGTCATACGCGATCTGGTCGACCGCCGACAGCTTCGCGCGATCGATCCGGCCCAGCGCGGCGAGATCGGCTTCGGCCGCCGTCCGCTCGGCCGCAGTATACGCGTCGGTCAGATAGTCGCCGAGATGGTCCGCATAGCGCAGGTCGCCGCGGAAGATCGCCGACACCGGGTTGCGCTTCAGGCTCGCCTCATCGCTCGCATAGAACAGCGCCTTGAGCCTGGTATCCTCCGCGCTGTCGCCGGCCTGCGCGGTCGGTGGCGGCAATGCCTGCCCGACCGCCGCACTCGCGCCGGTGGTTGCAAGAAACGCAGCGAGCAGCAGCTTGATCGACACCGGCAAATTCCCCCACCGCAAACACGCGGCTATCAGCGAGGATTAGGCCGGGCATCCAACCGCTGCAAGCAACGCTTTACCGCGGTTTGACGAACTTCAGCGTCATCCGGTCGCTCTCGCCGATCGCCGCATATTTCGCGCGGTCGACGTCCTTCAACGCATAGCTCGGGGGCAGCGTCCACACGCCGCCCGGCCAGTCCGCGCTGTCCTTCGGATTGGCGTTGACCTCGGACTTGCCTGCCAGCTTGAACCCGGCCGCGGTTGCGAAACCGATCACCGAACTCGGCTTCATATAGCCGCTCTTCTCCTCGGCAGCGACATCGCGCGTCTCGGGCAGGCGATGTTCGACGACCCCCAGCGTACCGCCCGGCTTGAGCATCTTGAACATCGCCGCGAACATCGCGCGCGCCTGATCCACGCCGCCGAAGCGCCAGTTATGGACGTTGCGGAACGTCAGCACGACATCGGCGCTGCCATCGGGCACGCCCGGCTTCCCCGCCTCGGCCGGGAACGCCGCCAGCCGAACCTTGCCATAGGTCGCGGCATTCTTGGCCTGCATCGCACGCACGCCGTTAAGACCCTTCTCCCACGGCCCTGCTGCGTAATAGGCGCCGCCGCGCGCGGTCAGCGGCGCGAGGATCTCGGTATACCAGCCGCCCGATGGCCAGATCTCGACCACCGTATCGGTCGGCTTCACCCCGAAGAACGCCAGCGTCTGCGCCGGGTGGCGATAGCGATCGCGCGCGACATTGGCCGGCGTCCGCGTAGTTGCAGCCACCGCGGCTGTGATCGGCGCAGGCACCCGTTGCGCACTAGCCACGGTTGGCATGCTCGCAACGAGCAAGGCTGGGGCGGCGCAAAGCATGAGACGGACAGAGCGGTTCATCATCGACCTTTCGGAATGAGCTGACCCGAGCGTGGCCCGAATGCGGCCGATCCACAAGCCCACAGCCACAGCGCCGCCCCGCCGACGTCTGGAAAAGGACAGCAGGATTACTCATATTCTTGAAGAGGTTGAACAAAGGACGAGGCAATGGCGGGCGGCTGGACACGCGACGGCGCGGTACAGGATCAGATCGATGACACGGTGATGGACGCCGTGCTCGCCGCGCGTGCACGCATGCCGACCGGCGAGAGCGAGCCGTATTGCGCGCAGTGCGGCGACGACATCCCCGAAGGACGTCGGCTGGCGATCCCCGGCGTACGCACCTGTGTCGCCTGCCAGAGCGGCCGCGATCGCCCCGCCTCCGCCCTCTTCAACCGCCGCGGCAGCAAGGACAGCCAGCTTCGATAACGTGACGCAAGTCTTCGCCCCCCGATGCCGGGCGAGGATCGGCCCATCTTTACTTGGCCCAGCTTGATCGTCAGGGCAGACCCATGAGCGACGTGACGCACAGCACTGCCCCACAAAACGACGCCCCCGATTTCGTCGTGATCGACGTCGAGACCGCCTGCTCGCGCGTCAGCAGCATCTGCCAGATCGGCATCGTCGGTTTCAAGAACGGCCGCGAGATCTTCGAGTACGAAACGCTTGTCGACCCGCGTGACATATTCGAGGTCTTCAACACACGAATCCACGGCATCGCCGAGCATCACGTCGTCGGCCAACCGACCTTCGCCGACGTCCACGCCATCGTCCACGGCCATCTGACCGGCCGCACCACCGTCGCACATTCCTATTTCGACAAGGGCGCGCTAGCCGCCGCCTGCCGCGTCCATGACCGCGCGATGATCGAGACCACCTGGCTCGACAGCGTCCGCGTCGCCAAGCGCGCCTGGCCCGATCTCGAAAGCCACCGCCTCGGGCTCCTCGCACGCTATCTCGGGATCACCCACAAGCATCACGACGCGCTCAGCGACGCGCGCGCCGCCGGCTGGGTGATCGTCAAGGCGAGCGAGCATACCGGCCTGTCGCTCGACGACTGGCTAGCTCCGCCGCGCGTCGCCGGCCCCGCACCCGCGGCGGCAGCAGACGGACCGCTGAAAGGCGACCGCGTCGTGATCCTCGGCGAACCCCGCGACGGCCGGCTCGCGCACATCGCCGCCGGCTTAGGCGCGCGCGTAATGACCGGGGTCGGCAGTTCGACGACGCTGCTTGTAGTAGCCGGCCGCGAACCATTCGGCCGCGCGACCCGGTCGAGCGTCGCCTATTCGAGGGCGCAGGCTCTCCGCGCCGAGGGTGCCCCGATCCGGATCATCGCCAGCGACGCGCTGAAAGCGATCGCCGCCAACCGCCGCCCCTGATCCTCCCCTATCGGCTCAGGCCATCGCCATCAGGCTAGCATTGCCCCCCGCCGCGGTCGTGTTGATCGAGGTCGACACCTCCTCGACCAGCCAATCGAGCCGGTAGCCACCCCCCGCCTGCGTCAGCACGATCGGCCCCGGCAGCGCGGCAATCGCCTGGTTGAGCGAGCGAACCCGTTCCGTATCCCCCTCGATCAGCGCGCCCGCATAAGGCCCCGCCGCCGCCCAATCCTCGACCCACCGCACGCGAGCGGCAACCGCCTTCGGAAGGTCCGGCGTCAACGCCGCCGCATCGCCGATCACGAGATCGTTTCCGGAAGCAAGCCCCGCCGCAAGCTGCGCGATCAGGCCCTCCCGCGTTGCCGGAAGCAGCAACACGGTGCCACGCGGATGGATCGCATAAACGTTGGTCTCGCCGACCGGACCGGCCAGTTCGGTCACACCGCCCAGCGGCGACCGCGTTGCGTACTCCCGCACGTCCTGCGCGGCACCAGTATCACCGCGACCCTCGAGCCACGACGCGAACTCCGTCGCCACCGGATCGCCTGAACCGCGCGCTCCGACATCCGCCCCCGTCACCAGCCGCCCGAGATACAGCGGCCCGCCCGCCTTAGGCCCGGTCCCCGACAGCCCACGCCCGCCGAACGGCTGCACGCCGACCACCGCGCCGATCACGTTGCGATTGATATACAGATTGCCCGCCTGCACCCGCTGCGTGACGAACGCGATCGTCTCGTCGAGCCGCGTATGCAGCCCGAACGTCAGGCCGTACCCCGTCGCGTTGATCCGATCGATCAGCGTCCCCAGATCGGCGCGCCGGAAGCGCACGACATGCAGCACCGGCCCGAACACCTCGCGCTCCAGATCGGCGAGATCGTCGAGTTCGATGATCGTCGGCGAGACGAACGTGCCGTCCGTCGTGTCTCCCGCCGGCGCGATCTGCTCGACCGGGCGGCCAAGCGACCGCATCCGCTCGATATGCCGCTCGATGTTCGTCTTCGCCTCGGCCGAGATCACCGGGCCGATATCGGTCGCCAGCGTATCGGTGCGGCCGATCCGCAGCTCGCGGAGCGCCCCCTTCAGCATCGCCAGCGTCCGGTCGGCGACGTCTTCCTGCAAGCACAGGATGCGCAGCGCCGAACACCGCTGCCCCGCGCTGTCGAACGCCGAGGCGACCACGTCCGCGACCACCTGTTCGGCCAGCGCGGAGGAATCGACGATCATCGCATTCTGCCCGCCGGTCTCGGCGACCAGCGGGATCGGTGCCCCCGCCGACGACACGCGCTTGGCGAGTTCCGCCTGGATCAGCCGCGCGACCTCGGTCGAGCCAGTGAACATCACCCCCGACGTTTCGGTCGCCGCGACCAGCGCCGCACCGATCGCACCATCACCTGCCACCAGATGCAACACGTCCTCGGGCACGCCCGCCTCATGCAGGATCGCGATCCCCTGCGCGGCGATCAGCGGCGTTTCCTCGGCGGGCTTGGCCAACACCGCATTGCCCGCGACCAGCGCCGCGGCCACCTGCCCCGCGAAGATCGCAAGCGGGAAATTCCACGGGCTGATGCACGTCACCACCCCGAGCGGGACCTGCCCCGCGGGGAGCAGCCGCGCCTGCTGCGCATAATAACGCAGGAAATCGATCGCCTCGCGCACCTCGGCCACCGCATTCGCGAGCGACTTGCCCGCCTCGCGCATGACCAGCGGCAGCAACACCGGCATCCGCGCCTGCATCAGGTCCGCCGCGCGATCGAGACACGCCGCACGCTCGTCGACCGACACCGCCGCCCAGCGTGGCGCCGCCTCGGCCGCGGTCCGCGCCATTGCAAGCGCAGCATCCGGCGACAGTTCGCAAACCGAGCCGACGACGTCGCGGTGGTCCGCCGGATTGAGCACCGGCCGCGCGTCGCCCTCGGTCCCGGCCTGCACTGGTGCCAGCGCCCCGCGGAACGTCTCGCTCAGCGTCGCCAGCACACCCTCGTCGCTTGCGTCGAGTCCTTCGGAATTGCGTCGCGTCCCATACAGATCGCGCGGCAAGGCGATCGCCGGATGCGGCTCGCCCGGCACCGGCATCGCGCGGACCGTCGCGACCGGGTCCGCCACCAGCTCGGCGATCTGCACCGCCGGGTCCGCGATCCGATTGACGAACGACGAATTCGCCCCGTTCTCGAGCAGCCGCCGGACCAGATACGCCAGCAGCGTCTCATGCGTCCCGACCGGCGCATAGATCCGGCACGGGCGGTTCAGCCGATTGCCGCCGACGACCTCCTCGTACAGCGGCTCGCCCATCCCGTAGAGGCACTGGAACTCGTAATCGCCGATTACGAAGTCGGGCCCGGCCATCGCGTGGATGGTCGCGAGCGTCTGCGCATTGTGCGTCGCGAACTGCGGGAACACCGCATCCCCCGCCGCCAGCAGCTTCCGCGCACACGCGATATACGCGACGTCGGTATGCACTTTCCGCGTGTACACCGGGAAGTCGGCCAACCCGTCGACCTGCGCGCGCTTGATCTCGGCGTCCCAATACGCGCCCTTGACCAGTCGCACCATGATCCGGCGATCGGCCCGCCGCGCCAGATCGACGATCCAGTCGAGCACGAACGGGCATCGCTTGCCGTAAGCCTGCACCACGAAACCCAGCCCGTTCCAACCGCTCAGATCCGGGTCGGTCGCGAGGCTTTCGAGCAGGTCGAGCGACAGTTCGAGGCGATCCGCCTCTTCCGCATCGATATTCAGGCCGATGTCGTAACGCTTCGCCAGCAGCGCGAGCGCCTTCACGTCGGGCAGCAGCTCGGCCATCACCCGGTCGGCCTGCGACCGGGCATAACGCGGGTGCAGCGCCGACAGCTTGATCGAGATCCCCGGACCGCCATAGATCCCGCGGCCGGCGGATGCCTTGCCGATCGCATGGATCGCCGCGACGTAATCGCCGTGATAGCGCCGCGCATCCTCCGCGGTCGTCGCCGCCTCGCCGAGCATGTCGTAGCTATACTGGAAGCCCTCCGCCTCGGGGCCCTTGGCGTGCTTGAGCGCCTCGGCGATCGTCTGGCCGGCGACGAACTGCTCGCCCATCATCCGCATCGCCATCGCCACGCCGCCGCGGATCACGGGCTCGCCCGCGCGCGCGATCAGCCGGGTGAGCGCGGCGCCCAGCCCCTTGTCGTCGACGCTTCCCGTCAGCTTGCCCGTCAACGCCAGCCCCCAGGTCGCCGCATTGACGAACAACGACCGTCCCTCGGCCAGATGCGACGTCCAATCGCCGCCCGCGATCTTGTCACGGATCAACGCATCACGCGTCTCCGCATCCGGAATCCGCAGCATCGCTTCGGCCAGGCACATCAGCGCGACGCCCTCTTGGCTCGACAGCGCATATTCCTGGACGATCCCCTCGACCCCGCCGCCGCGCTTTTTCGCCCGCAGCGCCGTAATCAGCGAGGTCGCGGTGCGCGTCGCATCCGCCACGGTGGCTTCGTCGAGCGTCGCCTGATCGAGCAGCGGTGCGAGGCATTCGGCTTCGGGCCGTCGATAGGCAGCGGTGATCGCGCGGCGCAGATCGCTCTGCGCGCGGATCGGCGGGGCGAAATCGGCAAACAATGGCGAAAGCGAAGATGTGTGCGGCATGCGGCGAGCCTCGTCTGGAACCTGACCAGACCGTAGCATGGACGCGATTGGCGATCCGCCTTATCGATGGCTTTATATCGGTCGGTTCGACCATTTTGAGAAGGCAGGAGCGGCGGAATGCCCGATAAAGTGGATCAGGCCAGTGAGATCGACCAGTTCGACCGCCGCATCATCGACCTTCTGCGCGACGACGGCCGGATGTCGGTAGCCGAACTCGCGCGCCGCGTCGGATTATCGAAGACGCCCTGCCAGGTCCGGCTCAAACGCCTGCTCGACCAGGGCTATATCCGCGGCTTCCGCGCGGTACTCGATCCGGTCAAGCTCGGGCTCGACCACATCGCCTTCACCGAAGTGAAGCTGTCCGACACGCGCGAGGCGGCGCTCGATGCGTTCCGCCGCGCGGTGCTCGCGATCCGCGAGGTCGAGGAATGCCACATGATTGCGAGCAGCTTCGACTATCTGTTGAAAGTCCGCACGCCCGACATCCGCCGTTACCGCGAGGTCTTGGGCGAGCGGATCTCAAGCCTGCCCCATGTCGCCAGCACCTCGACCTTCGTCGCGATGGAAACGATCCGCGACGGCGCGATGTGATCCGGACACATCTCGATCCTCCCCCGCCAGGGGGAGGATCGAATTATCCCCGCTTGGCGGGCGCAACGACCCCATCGGTCTTTGACGCGACCAGATACCCGCCGACCACGAACACCAACGCACCAATCGTATTCCCGACCGTCACGATCGCGAGATTGCGGACCATTCCAGCGAGATCGATCGACGAATGCGGCACCAGCAGGCCGAGCGTCAGCGCAGTCATGTTGGCGACCGAATGCTCGAACCCGGCAGCGACGAACGCGAGCAGGATCCACGCCATAGCGATGCACTTGGCGGCATCGCCCGTCATCCGCGCCGCGGTCCAGATCGCCAGGCAGACAAGCCAGTTGCACAGGATCGCGCGTGCCAGCAGCGCGGTCGCGTCGACCGACACCTTGTGCAGCACATAGCCGTGGAACATCGCATCGGCGTTGGCGAAGATCGCGCCGCCACCGCCTGCCGCGAACACCAGCGACAGCACGACGCCGCCGATGAGATTGCCGATCCACACCACGACCGCCAGCTTGAGCGCGTCACCAATCGTGATCGTCCGCCGCGCGAGACCGAAGCCGAGATACATCACATAGCCGGTGAACAGTTCCGCGCCCGCGAACACTGTCAGGATCAGCCCAAGCCCGAAGGTCGCGCCCATCACCAGCGGCCGCACGCCGGGCTCGAGCCCCGACGCGGTGCTGAGCGCGAGAATCATCGCGATGCCGATATACGTGCCGGCGAGGATCGCGCCCGCGAAAAAGCCCGCGGGCGAGCGCCGTAGCGCCTCCGCCTTGGTCGCCGCGAGGGTCGCGTAGGTGTCGATCGTCGACGAATAACCGGTGCTCATGCGGGAACTTTGCTCTCGTGGCCGACGATCCCCGCGCGCACCACGCCACGATCCGACCCGAGGTCGGCAGCAGCGGGACGGACGGTCACCGGGATGGATTTATAGGAGGGGGTAAAGCTCTGCGGATCGTGATCCTCGAGCGCGATCAGCGGCTGCGTCTCGGGATAATAGGAGGCGACGCAACCATCGGGCAGCGCGTACCGCACCAGCATCAGCTTCTGCACGACCCGGTCGGGCCGCGCGAACTGCAGCGCGGTGGCGATATCGACGACATCGCCTTCCTTGTGCCCGAGCCGCGCCATGTCGCGCTCGTTCATGAACAGGATGTCGCGCCGCCCGAACACGCCACGATAGCGATCGTCGAGGCTGTAGACGGTGGTGTTGTACTGATCGTGCGCGCGCAGCGTAGTCAGACGCAGCACGGTCGGATCGCCCGCGCCCTCGTCCTCCTCGACGCCCTTGGTGACGAGGAAGTTCGCCTTGCCGCTGTCCGTCTTCCACTCGCGCATCGCCGCAGAATTGGGGAGGTGGAAGCCGCCCGGCTTGCGGATGCGCGTGTTGTAGTCGGCAAACGCCGGGAACACCGCCTCGATCTTGTCGCGGATCAGGCTGTAGTCGCCGACATACGCGTCCCAGTCGATGTCGACCGGCGCGCGGCCCTTCGCGGCAAAGGTCGCCTTGGCGATCTCGCCGACGATCCAGATCTCGGACTTCACGTTCTCGCCCGGCGGCATCAGGAACCCGCGCGAGGCGTGGACCATCGACATCGAATCCTCGACCGTCACCGATTGCTGGCCGGTCGCCTGAATGTCGAGTTCGGTCCGCCCCAGGCACGGCAGGACATAGGTCGCCCTCGCCATCAGCAACTGCGTGCGGTTGAGCTTGGTGGTGATGTGCACCGCAAGATCGAGATTGCGGAACCCTTCCGCGCACGCCTGCGGATCGGACGAGGCGATTGCGAGATTGCCGCCGAGGCAGACGATCGCCTTGGCCTTGCCGTCGCGCATCGCCGCGATGCTCTCGACCACCGAATGACCGTGATCGCGCGGCGGCTCGAACCCGAACACATCGCGCATGTTGTCGAGCAGCAAGGGCATCGGCCGCTCGGTGATGCCGACGGTGCGGTCGCCCTGGACGTTGCTGTGGCCGCGCAAGGGACAGATGCCCGCGCCCGGCTTGCCCATGTTGCCGCGCAGCAGGAGCAGATTGGCGATCTGCTGGACGTTGGTCGTGCCCGTGCGATGCTGCGTGACGCCCATCCCGTAGCAGCAGATCGTCGACTTCGACTTCGAATAGGCCAGCGCGACCTCTTCGAGATCACTGCGCGAGAGCCCGCTGGAGCGCTCGATGTCCGCCCATTCGGTGGTCGCCAGATCGGCGACATAGTCGTCGAGCCCCGCGGTATGCTCGGCGATGAACGCGTGATCGAGCGCAGGCTCGCCACCCGATACCTTGGCCGCCTCGTCGAGCGCGACCAGCGCCTTGGCGATGCCCTTCAGCGCCGCCGCGTCGCCGCCGACCTTCACCTGGTAATAGCTGCTCGCGATCGGGGTTGCCGACATCGTCGCCATCTCGACCACCGACTGCGGCGATTCGAAGCGTTCGAGCGAGCGTTCCTTGAGCGGGTTGAAGACGATGATCTTGCCACCGCGCTTCGAGACTTCGCGCAGTGTCGCCATCATCCGCGGATGGTTGGTGCCGGGGTTGTGGCCGATCGACAGGATCAGGTCGGCGTGATCGAAATCCTCGAGGCTGACGGTGCCCTTGCCGATCCCGATCGACTTCGGCAGCCCGACCGAAGTCGCCTCGTGGCACATGTTCGAGCAGTCGGGGAAGTTGTTGGTCCCGTACATCCGGACGAACAGCTGGAACAGGAACGCCGCCTCGTTCGAGCAGCGCCCCGAGGTGTAGAACTCGGCCTGGTTCGGATCAGGCACGGCAGCAAGCTCCGCGCCGATCTCGTGCATCGCGTCCGCCCAGCTCACGACCTCATAGTGATCGGTGGCAGCGTTGTAGCGGAGCGGTTCGGTGACGCGGCCCTGGTCCTCGATCCAGTGATCGCTCTGCTTCCAGATATCCGACACGCTATGCTTGGCGAAGAAGTCCGCGCCGATCGTCTTCGCGGTCGACTCCCACGCGACGGCCTTGGCGCCGTTCTCGCAGAATTCGAACGACGAGGTATGCTTCGGGTCCGGCCAAGCGCAACTTGGGCAATCGAAGCCGTCGGGCTGGTTGGACTTCAACAGCGTCTGGCCGCCGCGCACGACGATCTGCTGCGCCTTCAACGATACCGCGACCGCCTTGAGCGCCCCCCAGCCCCCTGCCGGGCCGGTATAGTCCACAATGCCGTCTGGACGTTTGGTCGCCATGTCGCTTCTCCCGCTGTCAGTCGCGCTTCCGACAGCTAGGTCAGCGACGCATACTTATCCCGCGGCGTACGCCTTTCGGCCAACCGCGCTAAAGCGAAAATTCCGCATCCCGTGATCGCGATATTTCGTAAGTGTTATCGCAGGTTAATCCACAGACAGGCCACCGCGCCTCAGGCCTCGGTCATGACCCCCTGGTAGATCGGCTCTTCCATCGCCCGGCCCGCACCGATCGCGACGCACGTCAGCGCATTCTCCGCGACGATCACCGGCAGCCCGGTCGCATCCGCCAGCACCTCGTCGATCCGCGCAAGCAGCGACCCGCCGCCGGTCATCACGATCCCCTGATCGCAGATGTCCGCCGCCAGTTCGGGTTCGGTCTTTTCCAGCGCGGTCAGCACCGTCTCGACGATCTGGCCGATCAGATCGCCCAGCGACCCGGCGATATCGCCTTGCGTCACCTCGATCTCACGCGGGACGCCGGCGCGCAGGTCGCGGCCCTTGACGCGCATGATCTCGCCGACCCCATCGTCGGGCATCCGCGCCATCCCGACCGCGAGCTTGACGCGTTCGGCGGTCGCCTCGCCGATCATCAGATTATGCTTGCGGCGGATCATCGACGCGATCGCATCGTCCATCTTGTCGCCGCCGACCCGCGCCGACGTGCTGTAGGCGAGCCCCCGAAGCGACAAGACCGCGACTTCGGTCGTGCCGCCGCCGATATCGACGATCATCGCGCCGACCGGCTCGGTCACCGGCAACCCCGCGCCGATCGCCGCCGCCATCGGCTCCTCGATCAGGAACACTTTCCGCGCGCCGGCATTGGACGCCGCCTGGCGGATCGCCCTGCGCTCGACCAGGGTCGCGCCCGACGGGATACAGATCGCGATCTCGGGATAGCGCGGCATCCGGCTATGCCCGCCATGCGCCTTGTCGATGAAGAACTTGATCATCTGCTCGGCGACGTCGAGATCGGCGATCACGCCGTCGCGCATCGGCCGGATCGTCTCGATCCCGTCGGGCGTCTTGCCCATCATCAGCTTGGCCTCGGCGCCGACCGCACGAACCTGTTTCACCCCGCCGCGCGTCTCGATCGCGACCACCGACGGCTCGTTGAGCACGATCCCCTGCCCGCGCAGATAGACGACGGTGTTCACCGTGCCGAGATCGATCGCCATGTCACTGGAAGCACGGCTGAACAGACGAGGAAGACGCATCGGCTTTGACATTCTGCAACAAGGGCGCGCGGTCATGCCGACCGTCGCCATAGAGACCATCAGCGCTGTGCGTACGCGCGATCCGCGTCAATCCGCCTGCGCCCGACCGGGCGATCCAGACGACGATTACGAAAAATGGCCCGGCAGAGGGGTTCTGCCGGGCCACGAGGATCCGTCCAGGGAGCTTCACTTCGCCTTGACGTTACTTCGGTCTAATACATACCAATCAAATAGGAATACAATTCTGCAAAGAGTACGACGAAGCGACCGTAAAATACGACCGAGTAAGTTCCCGATAAACTGCCGGCATAGACTGTATACACAAACAGATAACGCCCCCCTTTTGATCGAGAGGCATTATCTGTTCGAGCTGCTCAGGGCGAAGTCTACCGATCTTGGCGCGCCCTACGAGAACGCGCCACGACCGGTCGATCAAAACGTGTTTCCGGTCGTGTTGGTCTCGGTCGTATTGATCAGGTCGGTCGAATTTTCTGTTGCGACGCCATCGACCGCCGAGAAGTTCGCATCCGATTCCTCGACGACCGTGTTGCTGTCGATAGCCAAAACGTTCGACGGCTCGGCAGTCTTCGAACAGGCCGCAAGACCAAGTGCCAGAACTGCAATCATGGGCACGATCGTGATTTTCTTCATGAACTGGTCTCCGTGGTGACGACGTCAGAACTGCAGTCGCATAGCGCAACATTGGCTCTGGAACCGAAAGCTACCGCCGATGATCGCCCGGCGCAATACCCTATCGTGGAGATAGGATTTATCACCAGCTCAAGCCGGCGCGTGCATACAGATAGCGACCATTGAACCCGAACGGCGAGTAATAGGGGAAGCCGATCACCCCGGTGCTGTTGTTCGCGGGGATGGTCGCGTCGGGATAGACGTCGAACAGGTTGCTGACGCCGAACCCCAACTGCGCGCCCTTGGTCGCCTGATAGCGGAGTTCGATATCGGTGATGACGTGCTTGCCGCTATGGACGTCGGCGGCGGCCGTCGTACCCGGCTGGTTGACGTCGCCGTAATAGGTCACGCGGGCAAGCGCGCCGAACTGTTCGAGCGACCAGTCGATCGATCCGGTCACCTTCTCGCCGGGGGTGCCGTCCTCCAGCGTCAGGATACGACTGCGCGCGAACAGCGTCGGCGCGGGATTGAGCGCCGACGTCGAGGTCGGCACGCGCGTGACCTTCGAATCGTTGATGTTGCCGGCGATCGTCAGGTCGAACGTCCCCACGGAGTCGGTCGGCATGCGGTAATGCGCGACCGCGTCGATGCCCTTGGTGGTCGAGGCAAGGCCGTTGAGGAAGAACCGCGCGGCGGTGGCGCCGGATCCCGCCAGAAGGTTGGCGATCTGCGTATTGACCGCGACGGACTGGGTCGGCGACGTCGAAATGTTCTCCGACAGGCCGATCTGGTTGCGGATGTGGATGCGATACGCATCGACGGTCAGATCGAACCGGCCGGCACGGATGACGGCACCAGCCGACAGGTTGGTCGACTTTTCCGGCTCGAGCGGAAGGCCGCCGAGCCGGCTGGCGACCGGGCTGATCGACGGAAAGGTGCCTGTCTGGATCGGATTGCCGTTCTGGATGACGGTCGCGATCGAGGTGAAATATTGCTGTTGCAGCGCCGGCGCGCGGAACCCGGTCGACGCGGTGCCGCGCAGCGCGAACCAGCGCGTGAAATCATAGCGTGCGGAAAGCTTGCCGGTCGCGGTCGAGCCGAAATCGGAATAATCCTCGCCGCGTCCGGCAAGGCCGACCAGGAACTTGTCGGTCACTTGCGCCTCGACATCGAGATAGACGCTGCCGTTGCGCCGGCTGCGCTCGATCGCGTTGGCGGGCGAGAAGCCGCCAAACCCCTGCGCGCCCGGCGCAGCGGTCGCGGCCGCCCCCGTCACCGTGCCGGCCGCGGGATAGCCATAGGAGGCGAGCTCACCCGCCTCGATCTTGAACCCCTCGCGGCGCCCTTCAAGACCGAACGCGACGTTGACGCCCTGCAACAGGTCGAACTTGCGGTCGACATCGAGCCCGACGATGTACTGGTCATAGATCAGCGCGCCGTCGGAAAAGTCCTTCGGCGTGGTGCTGCCGAACGCGTAATTCGCCGAATTGAGCGTGCGGAAGCCGATCTTGTTGCGGCCATAGCTCGCGTTCAGGTCGACGTTCCAGTCGGCGACCACGCCCTTGATGCCTACCGCCGAATTGATGTCGCGCGACTTGGTGTTGATCAGCGGCAGGAAGCCATCCAGATAGCCGGCCAGCGCGGTCGTCGCGTTCGCCAGGCGTGGGAACGCCGCACTGCGCGTGTCGCGGTCCTGATAGCCGAGCCAGCCATACAGCTTCCACGTCCCCGTCAGCGTCGTGCCGGCATTGGCGAAGATGCTGTATTGCTCGACTGCCGGATCGCCGAACCGACCCGTCACGCGTGTTCCGGGGACGCGCGGATCGAAATCGGCGCGGTTGGTCGCCTCACGGTTCAGATACTCGCCCGACAGCGTCAGAAATCCGTCTTCGCCGAAGCCGAGTCCCTGCCAGCCCGAGACGGTGACGGCATGTTCGCCGGTCCTGCTGCGGCTACCGCGCGCGGTGTCGATGTCGGTGTTGTAGAAGCCGTAATTGACCGTGGCGGCGCCGCCCGACCGCGCCTCGCGCAGGCGGAGGTTGATCACGCCGGCGATCGCATCGGAGCCATATTGCGCCGATGCGCCGTCGCGGAGCACTTCGATCCGGTCGAGCGCGACGGTCGGAATGGTGTTGAGATCGACCGCCGCCGAGCCGCGCCCGACCGAGCCGCCGACGTTGAGCAAGGCCGCGGTATGGCCGCGCACGCCGTTTACCAGCACGAGCGTCTGGTCGGGCGACAGGCCGCGCAGCGTCGCGGGGCGGATCGCATCGGTGCCGTCGACCGCCGAGGGCCGCGGGAAGTCGATCGAGGGTGCGATCGCCGCCAGCGCCGCGCCGAGTTCGGTGGTGCCCTGGCGCTGGATCGCGGCCGAACTCAGCACGTCGACCGGCGACGCGCTGTCGAGCCGCGACCGGCCGACCGCGCGCGTACCGGTGACGATGATGTCGTCCTGCGTGTCGGGCGCAGCCGCGGCGGCAGGATCGGCCGAAGGATCGGCGGCAGTCTGGGCCGGCACGTCCTGGGCCCGAACGTCTTGGGCCGGCATGTCTTGGGCGAACGCGGCCTGCGCGATGACGAGAGCGAAGGTCGACGCGGCGAGCGCCAACGCGGTACGGTAAGCAGTCATGTCATGGTCCCTGATAGTGGATCGTTCTGCGACGACCTCTGGGTGTGTGGTACGAATGAAGGCGATCAACGGTCCCGGCAGGTCCCGAGCGATCGCCCGATAAGCGAGAAAAAGGCCTGGCTCGCGGCGCTGGCGGCGACATCCCATTCGGGATGCCACTGCACCGCCAGCACATCGCCGCCGCACGGCCGTGCCGAGAACGCCTCGACTAAGCCGTCCGAGGTCGCCAGCGCCTCGATAGTGAGCCCGGACCCGAGCCGATCGATCCCCTGGCGGTGAACCGAGGTGACCGAGAGGCTGCGCCGTTGCGTCACCGTCGCGAGCATCCCGCCCGCCTGCAGGTCGACGTCGTGGACGTGATCGAACAGCGTTTCATACGCGGTCGCGTCTTCGGTCGCCCGGTGGTGTCCCGCGTCGAGCGTATCGGTCAGCGTGCCGCCGAACAGGACATTGAGTTCCTGCAATCCGCGGCAGATCCCGAACACCGGCCGCCCGCCCTCGATCATCCGCCCTGCGAGCTCCATCGCTACCGCATCGCGGTCGAGATCGAGCGCATCGTCCGCCGCGCCATCCGCTGCATCGGTCTTACCATAGCGCGCGCCCGCGACGTTGGACCGCGACCCGGTCAGCAACAGCCCGTCGAGCCGCCCCGCCAGCGCGCGCGTATCCATCGCGTCCGCGACCGCGGGCACCAGCAGGACGGTCGCGCCGGCATAGCGGACCAGCGGCTCGACGAACCGCGTCGCGACCGCCTGGATCGGGCGATCGGCGATTTCGTTGCAGCACAATACGCCGATCACGGGCTTGATCGGCCCGTCATCGCTACGGCAGCATGCAAAGCGCATCATGCGGCGTGGCCGCACATCGTCGAGCGTCGTTGTTTCCTTTGCATCGCGGTGGCCTTTCGCGATCAATATCCATCGATCGCGTCGGATATTGGAGCGCTATAAGCTTTGGCACGGCCAAAAATTCATTGTCCGCACCAAGCCGCTCGTAAGTGCTTACGAATTACCCAAATGAATTTCTATTTTCGCGGATATCCGCATAGACCGCACCCGTCTGATTCGGCAGATATCGCGATGCGTGCAGCAGACACGGCGTGGGATGGATGGGAGTATGATATGACGATGAACCGGCGCACGGCGCTTTTGACCGGGGCAGCGATCACCAGCGGTGCGCTTCTTTCCGCCTGCGCAACCGTGACGCAGCCTGTTGGTCGGGCCCAGCCCTCGGCGTTCGTCACCGTCGTCGGGCATGGCTTCGAACGCAACGGCAAGCCGTATCGGTATGCGGGTGCGAACATCTGGTACGGCGCGTGGCTCGGCGCGGACACCGCCTATGGCAATCGTGCGCGGCTGGCACGCGAACTCGATCGTCTGAAGGCGCTCGGCGTCCGCAACCTCCGCATCCTGGGGTCGGCCGAACTGTCGCCGCTCAAGAACTCGATCACCCCGGGATTTCGCGACCAAAGCGCGACGTACAACGAGGACCTGCTAAAGGGCCTCGACTGGACGCTCGCCGAAATGGCGAAGCGCGACATGACCGGCGTGATCTACCTGACCAACTTCTGGGAATGGTCGGGCGGGATGATGACGTACCTGTCGTGGGTCAACGGCGGCAAGTTCATCAACATGAACGACCCCGCGCACCCCTGGCCCGAGTTCGCCGACTGGAACGCCGCGTTCTATACCAACGGTCAGGCGCAGGCGATGTACCGCGATTACATCCGCGCCGTCGTCTCGCGCACCAACACCGTGACGGGCGTTGCCTATGCCGCGGATCCGACGATCATGGCATGGCAACTCGCGAACGAACCGCGTCCGGCCGGCGGCGACAAGGTCGCGGTGCCTAATCTCTCGCATTTCTATCGCTGGATCGACGAGACCGCGCGCTACATCAAGACGCTCGATCCCCATCACCTCGTCTCGACCGGCTCGGAGGGACTGAAGGGCTCGATCGAGCGCGAGGATGTCGTGCTCGCCGCCCACAAGTCGCCCTCGATCGACTACCTCACCACGCATATCTGGCCGAACAACTGGACCTGGATGGACGCAGGCAATCTCGCCGGCACCTATGACGCCGGTGCAGCGAAGGTGGCCACCTATATCGACGCGCATATCCGGCTCGCCACGACGCTCGGCAAGCCGCTGGTGATCGAGGAGTTCGGCTACCCGCGCGACGGCCAGGCCGCCTATGATCCGTTCATCACGACCGAATATAAGGACCGCTTCTACCGCCAGATCTACGCCGCGATCGAGGCCAATGCGAAGGCCGGCGGGCCGCTCGCAGGCTCGAACTTCTGGGCCTGGAACGGCGAGGCGCGCACGCCGCATGCCGATCACCGGTTCCAGCGCGGCGACCTTGGCTATATGGGCGATCCCCCGCACGAACCGCAGGGCTGGTACGGCGTGTTCGACAGCGATGCCTCGACCCAGGCCGTGATCCGCGCGCACGCCGCGGCGATGGCGGCGCTCTGATGCTCAACCGTCGCGAGACGCTCGGGATGACGGCGGCGCTTGGTCTGCTGCACGGTGTGCCGGCACTGGCAGCGGTGCCGAACCGCCGTCTGAGCAATCCGAAAGCCTCGCCCGCCGCGCGCCACCTCTACGCCTATCTGTGGAGCCAATACGGCAGGAAGACGCTGACCGGGCAACAGGAGCAGGGCTCCGCGCCGCCCAATCCGCACGGCGAACTCGACTATCTCCAGCGCGTGACGGGCAAGCTCCCCGCGATCCTCGGGCTCGACTATATCGATCCGCGCGACAACGACGCCGTCAACGACCGGGCGACCGCCTGGGCGCGGTCGGGCGGGATCGTCACGCTGTGCTGGCATTGGGGCGCGCCCGACATCGGCACCGGCTACGAGAATTCGAAGAAGGATTTCGACGTCGCCGCCGCGCTGAAACCGGGGACGCCGCAGAACGTCGCGATGATGCGCCAGATGGCCGAGATCGCGCGGCTGTTGAAGGTCCTGCAAGACCGCGGCGTCGCGGTGTTGTGGCGCCCGTTCCACGAATTCAGCGGCGACTGGTTCTGGTGGGGCAAGCACGGCCCCGCCGCGTTCAAGGCACTCTGGGCGCTGATGCACGACCAATTTAGGCGTGTTTTCGGTCTGAACAACCTGATCTGGGTGCTCGGCTGGGCGGGGCAGAACGTCGATGCCGCTTGGTATCCCGGCCGCGCGACGGTCGATGTCGCCGGCGCGGACATCTATGCGAACGACCATAGCGACCTCGCCTCGATGTTCGCGCAGGTGAAGGCCATCGTCGGCGACACGCTGCCGATCTGCCTGCACGAGAACGGCCCCGTTCCCGACCCGGCGTTGCTCGGCCCCACGGCGGACTGGCTCTGGTTCATGACCTGGCACACGCGCTGGCTGACCGGCGCCGACCAGAACACGCCGGAGCAGTTGCGCCGCGACTTCGCCTCGAAGCGCTACGTGACCAAGGATGAACTCCCCGCATGGCTGAAGGTGAAGGCATGAAGACGATCCTCAGCCTGTTCGCGGCAACGTGGCTTTCGACATCGGCGACCGCCGCTCCGCCGACCGTGACTCCGACCACCACGAAAGCCGGCGCCCCCCTCCCCGTCCACATCGGCGGCCGCGTCGAGCGGACCGCGGATGGCTATAAGCGCCAATGGCCGGGCACCTATTTCGAGGCGGCGTTCCGCGGCCCGAGCGCGCTGTTCCGCATCGGCCAGGGTGACGTCATCCTCCGCGTGTCGGTCGATGGCGCGCTTGCTGCCAAGCTCGTCAAGCCGAAGCCCGGCCTCTACCGCATCGCCGGCCTGTCGAACGGTCGCCACACGATCCGCGTCGCCGTCGCCAGCGAAAGCCAGGCCGCCCCGACCGTCTCCGGCGGCTTCTATGCCGCCCGGGGAACGCGTGCCCTCCCCGCACCCGCCCGCGCGCGCCAGATCGAGTTCATCGGCGACTCGCACACCGTCGGCTATGGCAACATCTCGACCAAGCGCGACTGCACGCAGGACGAAGTCTGGGCGACCACCGACACCGCCCAAGCCATGCCCGCGCTGACCGCCCGCCGCTACGGCGCCGACTATCAGGTCAACGCGATCTCGGGCCGCGGGATCGTCCGCAATTACGACGGCATGGCCGCCGACACATTGCCCGTCGCCTACCCCTTCACGCTGTTCGACAAGGCCAGGCGCTACGCCGACCCCGCCTGGCACCCCCGCCTGTTCGTGATCGCGCTCGGCACCAACGACTTCACCACAAAGCTCCACCCCGGCGAGCCATGGCAGACGCGCGACGCGCTCCACGCCGATTACGAGCGGCACTATGTCGAGTTCGTCAAACGCCTGCGCGCGCGCGACCCGAACGCGCACGTCGTCCTGTGGGCCACCGACATGGCCAACGGCGAGATCGCGTCCGAGGTCGGCAAGGTCGCCGCGCGTCTCAAAGCCGAGGGCGAGCGCAACGTCGCCTTCGTCCCCGTCACCGGCCTCGCCTTCACCGGCTGCCACGCGCACCCTTCGACCGCCGACGACGCGCGGATCACGAGTGCGCTATCGACCTATATCGACGCGCATCCGGAGATCTGGGCGCAGAAATAAGCAAATGATTTGCACATTGTAGCGCTAACCCGGTAGCAGGGATGCCAAGGTGCGGATCACGATCGCGCACCGATGGGGGAGAGTATGATGTCGGCAGGGTTTTCCACGTTCACGATCGCGCTTCTGCTGCAATCCGCAGCGACGCCGGTAGCGCAACCAGCGCCGCTTTCCGCCGTCGCGCATCCCGAGATCTGGCCGACCGCCAACGCACGGCCGCTACGCGATCCGAAGGTCGAGGCGCGGATCGACGCGATCATGAAACGCATGTCCGTCGAGGACAAGATCGGCCAGCTGATCCAGGTCGACATCGCCAGCATCGAGCCCTCCGACCTGCGCACCTACAAGCTCGGCTCGATCCTCAACGGCGGCAATGCCGGCCCCGGCGGCAACGACCTCGCGCCCCCCGTCGAGTGGCTGAAACTCGCGGACGCCTTCTACGACGCCTCGATGGCCCGCAGCGACGGCCGCCCAGCGATCCCGGTGATCTGGGGCACCGACGCGGTCCACGGCAACAACAACATCCCCGGCGCGACGCTCTTCCCGCACAACATCGGCCTCGGTGCTGCGCGCGACCGCGACCTGATGCGCGAGATCGGCCACGTCACCGCGATCGAGACCGCCGCCGCCGGCATCGACTGGACCTTCGCCCCAACGCTCGCCGTCGTCCGCGACGATCGCTGGGGCCGTACTTACGAGAGTTATTCGGAAGAGCCGACCGTACAGGCGGATTATGCCGGTGCGCTGATCGACGGCATCCAGGGCAAGGTCGGCACCAAGGAGTTCCTCGCCCCCGACCACGTCATCGCGACCACCAAGCATTTCCTCGGCGATGGCGGCACCGGCGGACGCGACCAAGGCGACGCGCTCATCCCGGAGACCACCCTGCGCGACATCCATCTCGGCGGTTACCCCGCGGCGATCGAGGCCGGCACGCAATCGGTGATGGCCAGCTTCTCGAGCTGGAACGGCGCCAAGATGCACGGCAACAAGAGCCTGCTCACCGGTGTGCTCAAGGACCGCCTCCACTTCGACGGCTTCGTAGTCGGCGACTGGAACGGCCACGGCCAGGTCGATGGCTGCTCGAACGAGAGCTGTGCCGCCGCGATCAACGCCGGGCTCGACATGTTCATGTATTCGGGCAGCGGGTGGAAGACGCTCTACGACAACACGCTGAAGCAGGCGCAGTCGGGCGAGATCCCCGCCGCCCGCCTCGACGACGCGGTCCGCCGCATCCTGCGCGTAAAGATCCGCGCCGGCACGTTCGATCGCGGTCGCCCGTCGTCGCGCGCACTTGCCGGCAAGATGAACCTCATCGGTGCCGCCGACCACCGCGCGATCGCCCGCCGTGCAGCACGTGAGTCGATGGTCTTGCTCAAGAACGAGGGCGGCCTGCTCCCGCTGAAACCGTCTGCCAACATCCTCGTTGCGGGCGGCGGTGCGGACAACATCCCGCAACAGGCCGGCGGCTGGTCGCTGACCTGGCAGGGCGGCGGCACCACCAACGCGAACTTCCCCAACGCCGAGACGATCTGGTCGGGCATCAGCGCCGCGGTCAAGGACGCCGGCGGTACCGCGACGCTGTCGGCGGACGGCAGTTTTGCAAAGAAACCCGACGCGGCGATCGTCGTGTTCGGCGAACAGCCCTATGCCGAGTTCAAGGGCGACCGCCCGAACCTCGAATACAGCGCCGAGGACAAGTCCGACCTCGAACTCCTCCGCAAATTGAAGGCCGCAGGCGTGCCGGTCGTCGCGGTTTTCCTGTCGGGCCGCCCGCTTTGGGTGAACGCCGAACTGAACGCCTCCGATGCGTTCGTCGCGGCGTTCCTGCCGGGCAGCGAAGGCGGCGGCGTCGCCGACGTACTGTTCCGCAAGAAGGACGGCAGCGTCGCCAACGACTTCCGCGGCAAACTGAGCTTCTCGTGGCCAAAGCGTCCCGACCAGTATGTCCTCAACCGCTCCGACGCCGGCTACGACCCGCTGTTCGCGTTCGGCTATGGCCTCAGCTACGCCAAGCCGGGCACCGTCCCCAAGCTCGACGAAACCCGCCCTGCCGGCATGGCCGCGTCGTCGAACGGCACGATCTTCGGCAAGGGCCGCGTTCCCGAGGGCTGGTCGCTCACCCTGGTCGAGCAGGACCAGTCGAAGGTTCGCCTGCTCGGCGTCAACGCGACGACCGCAACCAAGCGCCTCACCGCCTCCGCAGTCGATCGCCGTCGCCAGGAGGACGCACGTGCGCTCGTCTGGACCGGTGGCGCTGCGGACGCCCGCGTCGAGGCCTCGGGCCCGCTCGACCTCACGCGCGAGAGCAATGGCGAACTGAGCCTCGTCGTCGACGTCCGCGTCGATCGCGCAGCCAGCGCACCCGTCGGTCTCGGCATGGTCAGCAACGACGGCAAGGCGGTCACCGTCCCGATCGGCAAGACGCTCGCGGCGGGTAAGCCCGGCGACTGGCAACAGGTGATCGTCCCGCTTCAGTGCTTCGCCAAGCGCGGCATCGACATGGCGCACGTCACCGCGCCGTTCGTGATCGCCACCGACGGCAAGCTGGGCCTGTCGATCTCCGACGTGAAGATCGACTCCGCACCCGTGCCGATGGCGAAGTGCGGCGATTGAGCCGGCTCCTGCTCAGTGCGGCGGCCGTCCTGCTGACGACTGCCGCCACGCAAGCCCCGCCCGCACCGATCCGGATCGACCAGACCGGGTTCGAGACGACCGGCCCCAAGCTGGCGGTCCTGCCATCTGCGCAGACGAAACCGCTCGCATGGACGCTGACCGACGCGCGCGGCAAGACCGTCGCGTCGGGGCAGACGATACCCGTCGATCCCGACCCAGCCGCGGGCGAAAGCGTCCACCGGATCGACTTCGGCACGTTCCGGACGCCCGGCACCGGCTATCGCCTCCACGTCGGCGCGGACGCCAGCCACCCGTTCGCGATCGCCGACCGCCCGTTCGCGGCTGTGGCGACCGCGGCGATGGCCTTCTTCTACCAACAGCGCAGCGGCGTCCCCATCCTGCCCGCCTTCGTCGAGCGCAACGACCTCGCCCGCCCCGCCGGCCATGCCCCCGACATCGCCACCTGCTTTGCCGGCATCGACCAGAAGGGCGTCAAATGGCCCGGCTGCGACTACAAGCTCGACGCGACCGGCGGCTGGTACGACGCCGGCGACCACGGCAAATACGTCGTCAACGGCGGCGTCTCGACCTGGACATTGCTCGATCTCCACGAGCGCTTGGCCGTGTTCGGTGACACCAACGCGTTCGCCGACGGTCGCCTCGCGCTGCCCGAACGCGCCAACGGCAAGGACGACCTGCTCGACGAAGCCCGCGTCGAAGTCGCCTTCCTGCTCGCAATGCAGATCGCCGACGATACCAAGCTCGCTATCGCTCCAGACGCGGGCGTCGCAGGCAAGGCGATCACCCGGTTCGAGACGATCGACGCGGGCGGGTTGGTTCATACCAAGATCGCCGACAAGAACTGGACGGGGATACCGACCGCGCCGGCTGATGATCACGAGATTCGGTTCCTGTATCCGCCCTCGACCGCAGCCACGCTCAACATGGTCGGCGTCGCGGCACAATGTGCGCGGATCTGGCGGACGATCGATCCGGCCTTCGCTACCAAGTGCCTCGCCGCAGCCCGACGCGGCTGGGCGGCGGCACTGCGCCACCCCGCCCTCCTCACCAGTTCCGACTTCACCGGTAGCGGTGGTTATGGCGACCCGGATGTCCGTGACGAGTTCACCTTCGCCGCCGCGCAACTCTACGCGACCACCAGCGAAGCGGTTTTCCTCGATCGCCTGCGCAAGGACGGCATCTTCACCGACCCCGGCACGGATATCGGCTGGGGTTCGCTCAGACTGGCCGGCGCACTGACGCTCGCCACCTTGCCCGACACGCTACCCGCGGACGACCGTGCCAAGCTCCGCAGGCGGATCACCGCGCTCGCCGACGGGTTCGTCGCCGAGGGTAAGCGCAGCGGCTACGGCATCCCCTTTGGCGGCACCAACTACCCCTGGGGCTCGAGCAGTTCGATCCTCAACCGCGCGATCGTGCTCGGCGTCGCGTGGCAGATCGACCACAAGCCCGCCTATCGCGACGCGGTGGTATCGAGCCTCGACTATATCCTCGGCCGCAACCCGCTCGACCGGTCCTACGTCACCGGTATCGGCACGCGCCCGATGCAGCACCCGCATCACCGCTTCTGGGCGGCCGCGGCGGACAAGCGCTATCCCGCGCCACCCACCGGAGTCCTCTCCGGCGGCCCCAACTCGGCCGCCGCGAACGAGCCCGGCCCGATGAAAGGCTGTGCACCCCAAACCTGCTGGATCGACGACTATCGTGCCTTCACCGTCAACGAAGTCGCGATCAACTGGAACGCCCCGCTAGTATGGACCGCCGCCTTCCTCGACGCGACGCGAGGGCGCTAGAGCCGTTCTAGCGTTCGCGCGAGGTATCCGCGGATCGCGTCGGTTCGCTCCGGCGACGGGCTCCCAAGCACGCCGCGCATCGCCTCGGGCAAATGCGCGGCCGTAGCCTTCGCCTCATCCCCGAACACATACTGATCGAACCACCCGCGAACCGCCGCGCGCTCGCCCTCGGGCAAGTCACGGATCGCCAGGATCGCGTGGATCAGCGCGGGGAATGGCGAAGCCGCACCCGCTTGCCCCCACCAGTAATTGACCAATACGTTGAACCGCCCGAGCGCCTTGACGTCATGCCACCACATCGACGGAATGAAGATCGCATCGCCCGGCTCCAGCACCGTCACCTGCATCTGCGCACGCGCCTCGGCAAATCGCGGATACCGCTCCAGATCGGGCGCTTCGAGATCGACAAGGCTGACCGGCTGTCCGGCGATCGTGACATCGAGCGGCCCGACATACAGGTTGGGCCCCTGCTCGGGCGGAAACAGGCAGAACCGCCGCCGCCCCGCGACGACAACCGCGACGTTGCTCGACACGTCGTAATGCGTCGAGACCCGACTCTCGTTACCAATCCAAACCCGCGGCACCGCATCGGGAGTCGGCAGCGGCAACACGTTCGCCTCCGCCCAGCCCGGCAGGAATTCCCCCGCCGCGGCTGCTCCGGCATAGATGGCCGGCGCACCCGGCACCCCCTGCAACGCGATCAACTGATCGACCAGTGTCGGGATCGGCGCCTTGGCGCGCTCGAAATTGAAGCCGCTCAGGTCGTCATTGTAGAAGAACCGCCCGCGCACGTCGCTTTGCGCGACCATGACGTCGGCGGAGCGCCCGCCATCGAACGACACGATATGCTCGCCGATCGCGCGATCGGATTGACGCGCGGCGCGGACGGCAGGCCAGTCCGCCGCCAGTCCGCGCATCACCACCGGGCGATAGCCGTGCGCGACTTCGGCTTCGAACCGCGCCGCGTCGATCGCACCGGTTTCGGCAACCGGGAGGCCAAGGATCTCACTCATCGCGTGCGTGTAATCCCTGGCCTCGTATCCCGCTACCTCAGAAGGTCATGCGCGCCGACAGCGTGTACGACCGGTCGTTCTTGAAGAAGCTCCGCGGCGCTTCGAGCCCTGCACCGTTCAGCAGGAAGTTGGTCTTGGTCGTCTCGTCGAGCAGGTTCGACGCGGTCACGCCCAGCTTGAAATGCTCGTTCACCGTCACGAACGCCGAGGCATCGAGCTGTCCGGTCGGCAATGCGTAGACCGGCAGGAACGGGAAGCAGCAATCGCGGTTGGTCAGCAGGAACTTCGAGCGCCAGCTATACGCGACGCGGGCATAGAACGGACCCTTGTCGTAGAAGCCGGCGACGTTGACGGTATGCTTCGACAGGCCCTGAAGCGGGAGGTTGTCGTACAGACCGGCGACGTCCTGCGGTGGACGGCTGCCATCCGCAGCGCCGTTGGCGGGCACCGGGTTGGGGATCTTGCCCGCCTTCACATAGGTGTAGTTGGCTTGCAGGCCGAGACCGCTGAGCGCACCCGGCAGGAAGTCGAAGGTCTGCTGGTACGCGATTTCCGCACCCTTGATCCGCGACTTGCCGTCGACATTGGCGGGGCCGTTGACCTGCACGTCGAACGTCTGGCCGTTGTTGGTCAGCGTGCGCGTGTAGCCCAGATTGTCGACGATGATGTTCGACAGCGTCTTGTGGAACACCGTCGCGGTCAGCGAGCCGACCTTGGAGAAATACCACTCGCTGGTCAGATCGAATTGCAACGCCTCGACCGGCCGCAGATACGGGTTCCGCGACGTCGCCGAGAACTGGTAGTTGCCCGCGGTGTTACCCGACGACACACCGACGCCGACGAAGTTGCGCAGATCGCCAAAGTTCGGACGCGAGATCGCCTTCGATCCGGCGGCGCGGAACAGCAAGGTCGGCGTGACCTGCAGCTTCACGTTGGCGCTCGGCAGCCAGAAGTTGAACTTTTGCTTGGCGACATCCGGGATCGATCCGGAGTTCGCATAGGCGAGGATCGCCGCCTGCTGGGCTGCGGGCACGGTGCAGATCGCGTTGATCGTCCCCGACGCCGGCGGCTTGTCACGCTGCGACTGGCAGAACCCGGCGAGCGTCTGGGGATACGCTCCACCGGTCGGGGTCGCCGGCAGGTTGGACGCATCGAAGATGCTGCTCTGGTTCGGGAACGTAATCGCGCCGTTCGAGCTGTCCTTGGTATTGACGAAGCGCACGCCGACGTTGCCGGTCAGGCTCATGCCGTTGCCGAAATCCTCAACGCCGAAATCGGCGCGGACATAGGCGGACTTGGTCTGCTCGCGGTTACGATAGAGTTCGCTGTTCAGGTACGCGCCATCGTTCAGCGGGCTGCCATCGCCGTTCTTGCGATCTTCGAGCGCGGTATACCCGCCGCCGCCCAGGGTCGTGATCTTGCGCAGCAGATCGGTGAAAGCGTCGTGATCGCGCAAAATGTCTTCGGCGACGAAGGTCGCGCTGGGCGGCGTGTTGGTCTGACCACGGAAGAAGTTCGTGAAGTTGTGCAGGCTCTGCTCGTTCTGACCAAGTGCGGCATAGCTTACCGGCCCCTTTGCCGACCACGTCTCGGACAGATAGCCCCAATTGTTGTAATCCGCCGACCGCACGAGCTGCTTGCGATCCGCATACCGGCCGCCGACGCGGACGTTGCGCAGGAACGCGGTGTCGCTGACGTCGAACTGCGCATCGCCGCGGAAGGCCCATTCGTGGCCATCGTTATCCTGGCGACCGTTGAAGGCGTCGCGGAAATAGATCGAGTTGGGGTTGGCGAAATAGCTGGTCGTATCGAAGCCCGGTGTGATCGACGTGATCTGCGGGATGCTGCCGCGCAGGTCGATCGCGGTCTGGCTGAACGTCGCGGTGTCGAGGATGTCGTCGCGAACCTTGACCTTCGAAGTGGCGTATTGCCCGTCGAAATTCAGGTGGAGGCGCTCGATCGGCTCGAACTTGATGTTGAGCGACTGATCCTGCGAGATCGACTTCGAGAAGAAGTGACGGTTGGATTCGGTCGTGAACACGCCGTTCGGCGAAAACTGGCTCAGCACGCCGTACCCGTTCGGGCCGTTGCCCTGCACCGCGCCGGTTCGCTTGCCGAGCGTGCCGCTCGTGAAGACGCCGTTGTCGTCGTAGGTGAAGTCCGAGCCACCGACCGGGAACACCGTGTTGGCATCGCCGTAATAGACGTTGGGCTCGACGGTGTGCTCGAGCCAGTCGTCGGTCGATTCGGCGCGGACGAACTGTGCGGTCACCAGCAGGTTGCCCGACGCGGTCTCATATTGCGCGGCGCCCGAATAGCCGATGCGTGTGCGGTCGAAATCCTGCGAGCGCGAACCGGCACCCAGCGGTGCGTATACGACGTCGCGACCGGCCGGCAGCGGGAAGGTATCGAACAGCGTCGACTGGTACGGCGTGCCCGCGTTCAGCACGCGGCCTTCGCCGGCATCCTGGACGCCATTGCCGTTCTTGTCGTCGTTGTAGCGCGGCAGCATCGACGAGATGAACACCGAGTCCGAGCGGCTGTAGAGCTTCTGGTAGGTGCCGCTGGCGAGGATACCGAACCGGCCTGCGCTGCCCAGGTCGAACTGCTTCGAGACGAGCCCGACGAACTGCGGCGCGCCGCGCTTCTCGAGATCGCCGAGGTTCATGCCCGCTGAGAGGAACAGCAGGTCCTTCTTCGAATCGAACGGCTTGCGCGTGTTGATGTTGACGGTACCGGCGATGCCGCCCTCGACCAGATCGGCGGTCAGGTTCTTGAAGACCTCGACCGAGCCGACGATTTCCGCCGGAATGTCGTTGAAGCCGATCTCGCGACCGCCGCCCGCTGCAAACGCGTCACGGCCGTTGAACTCGCCGCGGACATAGCTGAGGCCGCGGATGACGACGCCCGAACCCTGTGCGGAATAATGCGCCGAGTCGCTGGGGGCGGCGAAGCGGCTGATCGAGACGCCGGGAACGCGCTGCAACGCTTCGTTGACCGACCGATCGGGAAGCGCACCGATGTCTTCCGCGGTGATCGCGTCGACGACGGTGTCCGAATTACGCTTGATGTTCTGCGCGTTGGCCAGGCTCTGGCGAATGCCGGTGACGACGATCTCGCCGCGGTCGGTGTCCGGGGTCGGATTACCGGCGTCCTGCGATGCGCCCGAAGTGCCGGTGGTGTTGCTAGCCGAACCCGGGGCCGTGCCCGCGGTAGCCGAATCGAGGCTTGCCGAACCCGACGTCGTGCTTGCGACGCCCGAACCGGCCGGCGCCGGCACTGCCTGCGGATCAGCTGCGGCAGGATCGGCGACCTGCGCGAAGGCCGAAGGTGCCATGACGGCGATGGCGAGAACCGAAACGCTTGCGCCAATAAGACGCGACGCGCGAGCTATCGCCCGCGATGATGCAACACCAGCCATGATAAACCCCTAAGCATCCTTCAGCGCGATCGCCGCCGCTCTTCGAGCAGACGATCTAATCGCACATCTCCAGATCGACGAACGTCCTTCGCTCGCCTTACCAAGGTGTTAGGCAGCAAAATTACGGATCACAAGACGAATAAGACAATTTGAAAGACAGATGTGTCAGACGTTGCCGAGGTGTTGCCAAAGTGTAACAGGCTCGGAACGGCCCTACTGATAAGAGGCTGTCGGAAGAGACTGTGCAAACGGTGCTGGCGAGAGGATGAAGGCGGGGATGGAGACGGGCGGAACGCGGATTGTCGTGGTCGGTGGCGGAACGGCGGGATGGATGACGGCCGCAGCGTTGGTCAGGCTGTTGCCGACAGCGTGTAGCGTCCATCTGATCGAGTCGGCAGAGATCGGCATCGTCGGCGTCGGCGAAGCGACGCTGCCCCATATCCGCGCCTTCGTGGAGCGACTGGGTCTCGACGAGGCCGACTTCATGCGGGCTACGCATGCGACCTTCAAACTGGGAATCGACTTCCGCGACTTCGGCGCGATCGGCGACAGTTATATCCACCCGTTCGGCACGTTCGGCCGACCGCTCGACGATGTCGGCTTCCACCATTACTGGCTCCGGCTCGCGGCGGAGGGACGCGCAGGGCCAATCGGCGACTATTCGGTCGCGGTCGCCGCTGCGAAGGCGCACCGCTTCGCCATTCCCGATGGCCCGGCGGACGATCTCGCGGCGAGCTTCGGCTATGCCTATCAGTTCGATGCGACCTTGTTCGGCCCCTATCTCCGCCGCTTTGCCGAAGCGCACGGCGCACGCCGGACCGAAGCGCGGATCGTGTCGGTCGACCAGGATCCGGTGAGCGGCGACGTCCGTGCGGTCCGCCTCGACAATGGGGAGACGGTCGAGGGCGACCTGTTCGTCGATTGCTCGGGCTTCCGCAGCCTGTTGCTCGGCAATGCGATGGCCGAGCCGTGGGAGGACTGGTCGCGCTGGCTGCCGTGCGACCGCGCGGTCGCGATGCCGTGCACCTCGCCCGAGGGACCGATCGAACCCTATACGAGAGCGACCGCGAAACCGGCCGGATGGCAGTGGCGGATCCCGCTCCAGCACCGCGTCGGCAACGGCTATGTCTATTCCAGCGCGCATATTGCGGATCAGGCCGCTGCCGATGCGCTGGTCGCGTCGGTCGAGGGCACGCCGCTCGCCGACCCGCGCTTCCTCAAATTTCGCGCCGGTCGTCGCAGCAACAGCTGGGTCGGCAACGTCGTCGCGATCGGCCTCGCCTCGGGCTTCCTCGAACCGCTCGAATCGACCAGCATCTACCTCGCGCAGATGGCGATCACGCAGCTGATCGAACTGTTTCCGCAGCGCGCCGGATCGGAGGGCATCTCCGCGACCGACCGGACCGAGTTCAACCGGATGGTCGACATGGAATATGACCGCATCCGCGATTTCCTGATCCTGCATTACCACGCCACCACCCGCGACGATTCGGACTTCTGGAACCATGTCCGGACGATGGAGGTGCCCACGACGCTTGCCGACAAGATGGAGCTGTTCCGCCGCGCCGGTCGCGTGACGCAGTATAGCGAGGGGCTGTTCCTCGAACCGAGCTGGATCGCGGTCTATCTCGGGCAAGGCATCATCCCGAAGGCGTGGGACCAGCGTGCCGATCGCCCTGGGCTCGACGGTCTCGACCGCGCGGTCGCCAGCCTGCGCGATCATGTCGCCGCCACCGCGACCGCGATGCCCGACCATGCCGCGTTCATCGCCCGCCGCAACGCGACGATTGCCGCGTGACCAGCCGCACGCCGATCGCGAGCATTGCCGTGCTGGGTGCCGGGGTCGTCGGCCTGTCCGCAGCGATCGCATTCGCGCGCGCGCTGCCGGGGCTGGCGGTGACTCTGATCGAGACCCCGGACGATCCCACTGCGCTGACCGACTGGCTCTCCGGCACGCTGCCGTCGATCACCGCCTTTCACGACCGGATCGGCCTGCGCGAACGCGATCTGCTGGCGGCGGGCGCGACGCACCGGCTCGGCACGCGACTGTCGGACTGGAGCGGAGACGGGGCGCCTGTCGTGCTGGCGCAGGGCGAGCGCGGCGGGGCGATCGCTCCCGGCGCATTCCACCAGCATTGGCTGAATGCACGCCGCGCGGGGAAGACAGCGGCGTTCGATGCCTTCTCGGTGCCCGCGGTCCTCGCCGCCGCAGAGAAATTCGTCCATCCGTCCGACGATCCGAACTCGCCGATCTCGGGCTTCGGCTATGCGCTACGGCTCGATCCGCCCCGCTACCGCGACCTGTTGCGCGCGCTCGCCCGGCATATCGGCATCGTCCCCGTTCCCGGCGCCTTTGCGGGTGTCGAGCGCGGTGAAGACGGCAGGGTCTCCGCGGTGTTGCTGGCAGACGGCCGCCGCTTGGTCGCCGATCTGTATGTCGACTGTTCCGGCCCCGCTGCTCCGTTGCGGTCGGCACTTGATACGCGGTGGGACGATTGGCGGCGCTGGCTTCCGGTCGATCGTCTGTTGCTGGGGACGGCGCCGGTGCAGACCCTGACACCGACCGACGATCTGGTCGCGGTGCCGGCCGGCTGGCGGTTCGCAAGCCGGTTGCGCGACCGTACGCTGGTCGGGCTCGCCTACGCGGCGGACCAGACCTCGGACTCCAGCGCGCGGCGGATTCTGCCGGCCGGCGACACCTTCGTACCGCTCACGCCGGGCGCCCGCCCTGAGCCATGGAAGCACAACGTCCTCGCGTTGGGCGATGCCGCGGTCGTGCTCGATCCGCTTGCCGACGCCAACCTGTACCTCGCCCATGCCGCGATCCTCCGCGCGATCGACCTGCTGCCGGGGCGCGACTGCGCGCCGACCGAGCTCGCCGAATATAATCAGCGCAGTTACCGCCAGGCCGCTCGGGTCCGCGACGTCCAGGCGGCGCATTACCTGCCGACCGGTCGCACGCGCGGTCCGTTCTGGAAGCATGCGTCCCGCCTCCCCCGCCCCGACAGCCTCGCACACACGCTCGAACACTTTGCGCATCGCGGTCGCCTGCCGTTCTACGAGGATGAAAGCTTCGACAAGGACGACTGGCACGGCTTGCTGCTCGGTCTTGGCATCATCCCCCGCATCGCCGATCCGATCGCCTCGGCCAGCCCGCCCGAAACGATCGCCGCGACGCTGAAACGGCTCGCCGAGGCAACCGCCGCGTTGCCGGCGCGCCTGCCCCCCTATCCCCTGTATCTCGCGCAACTGGAGCGTGCACGATGACCGATCCCAACCCTGGCCCCATCCGCAAAGTCGTCATCGTCGGCGGGGGGACCGCCGGCTGGATGGCCGCCGCGGCCGCCGCCCGCTATCTCGACGATGGCCAGCGCCAGGTCGTCCTGATCGAGTCCGACGCGATCGGCACGGTCGGCGTCGGCGAGGCGACGATCCCGCCGATCCTCGGCTTCAACGCGCTGCTCGGGATCGACGAACGCGACTTCCTCCGCGCGACCGGCGCCACCTTCAAGCTCGGCATCGAGTTCGTCGGCTGGGACACCGGCGACGATCGCTATATGCACGCCTTTGGCGGGCATGGCCGCGACATCCAGGGGCTCGCCTTCCACCAGCTCTGGCTGAAACTGCGCGATCGCCCCGGTATCGGCGCGCTCGAGGAATATGCCCCCTCCGCGGTCGCCGCCTATCTGCACAAGTTCGGCCAGCCTGGCGGCCAGCCACCGCTCGCCTACGCCTATCATTTCGACGCCGGGCTCTACGCGGCGTTCCTCCGCCGCCGTGCCGAGGCCGGTGGCGTCACCCGGATCGAAGGGCGGATCACCGGCACCGATCGCGATCCGCGGACCGGCCATGTCCGCGCCGTTCGCCTCGAAGGTGGCCAATCGGTCGACGGCGACCTGTTCATCGACTGTTCCGGCTTCCGCAGCCTGTTGCTCGGCGAAACGATGGGCGTGGCGTTCGAGGACTGGTCGCACTGGCTCCCCTGCGATCGCGCAGTCGCGGTGCCGACCGAACCGAGCACGCCGCTATTGCCCTATACGCGGGCGACCGCGCGCACCGCCGGCTGGCAATGGCGCATCCCGCTCCAGCATCGCACCGGCAATGGCTATGTCTATTCCAGCGCGCACATTTCGGATGACGAGGCGACCGCTACGTTGCTCGCGAACCTCGACTCGAAACCGACCGCCGAGCCGCGCCAGTTGCGGTTCAAGGCGGGGCGTCGGGAAAGGCTGTGGGAGGGCAACGTCGTCGCGCTTGGCCTCGCCGGAGGGTTTCTCGAACCACTTGAATCGACCAGCATCCACCTGATCCAGACCGGTATCTCGAAGCTGTTCGCGCTGTTCCCCGACCGCGGTTTTGCCGATGTCGAACGCGACGAATACAACCGCCTGATGGGTGACGCCTATACCTCGGTCCGCGACTTCATCATCCTGCACTACCACGCCACCCGCCGCGATGATTCCGCGTTCTGGCGGCATGTCCGGACGATGCCGATCCCCGATAGCCTGACGCGCAAGCTCACGCTGTTCCGCAAAAACGCCCGCATCTTCCGCTACGACGATGAACTTTTCGGGATTTCGAGCTGGGTGCAGGTGCTGCTCGGGCAGGATGTCGTCCCGGTCGGTTATGACCCGATCGTCGATGCGCTCGATGCCGACCGCGTTGCGGACGCGGTCCGTCAGATCCGCGGGGCGACGTTGCGCACGGCGCAGGCATTGCCCGGCCATGGCGACTTCGTTGCGGCAAATGGCCGGTTTGAGGGCGTCCCGCCCATGCGGTCCCCAGTTCGAACCTGACGCCCAAAACATTTCGGCCCCGAGGCGCGCCTGAGCGCCTCGGGGCCGATCAGGTTGTCGGTAACGCAGCAGCTCAGCCGTGCAGCGACCGGCGGAACGTCTCCGGCAGGAACACCAACCCGACCAAGGCCGTCACCGCGCAGGCGACGATCGGATACCAGAGCCCGTAATAGATATCCCCGGTCGCCGCGACCATCGCGAACGCCGCGGTCGGCAAGAACCCGCCGAACCAGCCATTGCCGATATGATAGGGCAGCGACATCGATGTGTAGCGGATCCGCGTCGGGAACAGCTCGACCAGCAACGCGGCGATCGGCCCGTAGACCATCGTCACGTACAGCACGAGCAGGACGAGGATCGCGACGACCATCGGCTTGTTGATCTGCGCCGGGTCCGCCTTTTCGGGGTAGCCCACCGCGGTCAGCGCGGTCTTCACCTCGGTCTGGAACGCCTTGATCGCCGCCGCCTTATCAGGCCCAGACACGACCGCCGGGTTGACGACCGGGATGGTCGCGCCACCGATATGGATCTGCGCGACGGTGCCCGCGGGCGCGATCACATTGGCGTACGAAATGCCGGCCTTCGCCAGATAAGCCTTGGCGATGTCGCACGAGCTCTTGTCGAACTTGTTCTTGCCGACCGGGTCGAACTGCACCGAGCATTCGTCGGGATTGGCGACGATGCTCACCGGCGAATTGGCCTGCGCCGCATACAGCGCGGGGTTGGCGGCCTTCGACAGCGCGTGGAACAGCGGCATGTAGGTCAGCGCGGCGAGCGCGCAGCCGGTCAGGATGATGTATTTCCGCCCGATCTTGTCCGACAGCCAGCCGAAGAAGATGAATGCGGGCGTTGCGATCAGCAGCGCGATCGCGATCAGGATGTTGGTGGTCGGCCCGTCGACGCGCAGGTTCTTCTCGAGGAAGAACAGCGCGTAGAACTGGCTGGTGTAGAACACGACGCCCTGCCCGACGACCGCACCGAACAGCGCGATCAGCACGACCTTGAGGTTGCTCCACTGCCCGAACGCTTCGGTCAGCGGGGCCTTCGAGGTCTTGCCCTCGTCCTTCATCTTCTGGAACACCGGGCTCTCTTCGAGCTGCATGCGGATCCAGAGCGATACCGCGAGCAACGCGATCGAGACGATGAACGGGATCCGCCAGCCCCATGCCGCGAATGCCTCTTCGCCAACCAAAGTGCGGACGCCGATGACGATCAGCAGCGCCGCGAACAGCCCGAGCGACGCGGTGGTCTGGATGAAGCTGGTGAACAGCCCGCGCTTCTTGTCGGGCGCATGCTCCGCGACATAGGTCGCAGCCCCGCCATATTCGCCGCCGAGCGCTAGGCCCTGCAACAGCCGCAGCACGACCAGCGCGATCGGCGCGGCGACGCCGACCGAGGCATAGCTGGGCAGCAGACCGACCAGGAAGGTCGACAGGCCCATGATCGCCATCGTCACGAGGAAGGTGTTCTTGCGCCCGACGACATCGCCGATCCGCCCGAACACCAGCGCACCGAACGGCCGCACCGCGAACCCCGCCGCGAACGCCGCCAGCGCGAAGATGAACCCGGTGGTCTCGTTGACGCCCGAGAAGAACTGCGCGGTGATGATCGTCGCGAGCAGGCCGTAGAGGTAGAAATCATACCATTCGAACACCGCCCCCAGCGAGGAAGCGATGATGATCAGCGGCTGGCTCTGCTTCACGTGACCAAGGGGCGATGCGTCCCCGGTTGTAGTCGCCATGGCGGTATCCTCTCAGGTGGTGCGGTGGGGATTCTGCAGCGTTGGGCAGTCAGAACCCGTATTTGAATGCGAATTCGAGGCGATCGAGCGCGCCGGTGTCACCGGAGACGAGTTCGCGCACGGCGTGGCGATATTCCACGCCGATGTCGAAGCCCTTGCCCGGCGACCAGAACAGGTTGCCCGCGCCGCCATAGGACTTGGCGTTCGCCAGCCCCGTGACGATCACGCCTGCAGGATAATTGGCCGACTGGTAGCTGCCCATGAGCGTCGAGTGGATCGCATCGGTCCAGCCGATACGGAACGCTGCGAAGGCCGCGAAATTATCGATCCGCTCGAGCTGGGTCGCGGTGCCGCCGTAGATCGCGTCGGGGACGTATCCCAATCCCAGATAGCGGCCGATGCCCTGCCCGTAGGTCGCCATGAAGCGTAGGTCGTGACGCTTTCCGATCGGGATCTTGCCAGACCCGGAAACGCCCCAGCCGAAAGCGGTATCGCCGCTGCCCAGCGTATCGGTGCGCAGTTCACGCGCGATACCGGCCAGCGCGAAATCTCCGAATGTCGGCTTCCAGTTCACGCGTGCCACCACGTCGGGCAGGCGATCGTCATCCGTGTCGACCAGCGCCGCATTGGCCGGCAGCGCGGTTTCCGTTTCGGGGTTCTCGGCCGCGATCTGCAACGTCAGGCCGGATCGCAACGGGATGGTGTAGCGGACCTGGGCCTGGCGGTTGAACACCGTGCCGTCCAGCGGTCCGACGAAATCCGTCGTCTCCGGCAGCACCGCGATGTTCTGGAAAGTCGACCATTCCTGGCCGACCAACAGGTTGCCATATTCGATGAAGCCGCGGCGGAAGGTGGGCGTGTAGGGATTGGTCGCACGCTGCGCGCCGACCGGCGCCGTCGCGAGCGCGAAATCGAACTCCACCAGCGTCTTGATGTCGGTGCCGTTCATCGGCGTCGACGTGCTGAACTGCAGGCGGGTCTGGCGTGCGGAGAGCAGCAGATCCTGGGTGGAGAACCCGCCGCCGACCGGAATCTGCTGCGGCAGGAAGAACTCCTTGCCCAGCCCGCCGACCGCGGCTTCGCCATCGCTGTAGCGGCTGGCAATGACGTTGAGGCGAACGAAGCCGCCGACCTTGACCGTCGTGTTGCCGACGCGGAAACCGTCGGTCGGTGCCGAATTTGCCGCGACAGGCTTGGCCTGGGCCACGTTGGTCGCGCCGGGCGATCGGCCTGGCGACTCGGATGCCACGCTCATCGACGACGCGGTCATGGGATTGGTGTTCATGGAAGCCGGGTTCATGGGATTGGTGTTCATGGGAGCCGGGTTCATGGCAGTCGGGGCGATCGGCGCCGCAGCGGTCGCGCGCGCCGCATTCAGCTCGCCGCGCAGATCCTGCACGGCGGCTTCGAGCGCCTTCAATCGCGTCTCGAGCTCGATCTCACGTGCCGTCTGCGCCTGCGCCTGCGCCATGCCCGGTACCAGCGCAGTACCCGCCAGCAACGCCGTAAAGGCCAGCCTCGTCTTGAATGCCATCCGTGTCATCCCCGTCTCCGCGCTCTTCCACTGGTCTTACGCGTGGAATTAGCGTCGTCATCATGGCGCATTGCGAACCCCCGTACACCCCTTACTTTGGTTAGGGATGATCGTGCCGACATGACCGCGTACAGCGTGGCAAAAGGAGAGCCAGATGACCGAGCCCAGCTATCCCGTCCCCGCGGAATGGGCGAAGGACGCCCTGATCGACGCCGCCGCCTATGACCGGATGTATGCCGAGGCCGCCACCGATCCCGACGCGTTCTGGGCGAAGGAGGCCAAGCGGCTCGACTGGATCGTCACCCCGACGAAGATCAAGGACACCTCGTTCGACGAGAGCGACTTCCACATCCGCTGGTTCGAGGACGGCCAGCTGAACGTCGCCGCCAACTGCGTCGATCGCCACGCCGACGCGCGCCCCGACGCGACCGCGATCCTGTGGGAGGGCGACGACCCCGCCGACGACCGCAAGATCAGCTATGCCGAACTGCGCGACGAGGTCTCGAAGCTCGGCAATGCGCTGAAGGCGAAGGGCGTCCAGAAGGGCGACCGCGTCACCCTCTACCTGCCGATGATCCCCGAGGCGGCGTTCGCGATGCTCGCCTGCGCGCGGATTGGCGCGATCCACTCGGTGGTGTTCGGCGGTTTCTCGCCCGAGAGCCTGTGCAACCGCATTCACGACTGCGACAGCCGCATCGTCATCACCGCCGACGAAGGTCTGCGTGGCGGCAAAACCGTGCCGTTGAAGGCCAATGTCGACGCCGCGCTCGACCACGGCGATCTCGCGGTCGAGACCGTCATCGTCGTCCGTCGCACCGGCGGCAAGGTGACGATGACCGAAGGCCGCGACTGCTGGTATGCGGAGTGCGTCGAGGGCCAGTCGACCGACTGCGCCCCCGAGCCGATGAACGCCGAAGACCCGCTGTTCATCCTCTACACCAGCGGCTCGACCGGCCAGCCCAAGGGTGTGCTCCACTCGACCGGCGGGTATCTGGTGTGGGCGTCGATGACGCACGAATACGTCTTCAATTACCGGCCCGGCGAGATCTTCTGGTGCGCGGCGGACGTAGGCTGGGTCACCGGCCACACCTATTCGCTGTACGGCGCGCTCGCGAACGGCGCGACCACCGTGATGTTCGAGGGCGTACCCAACTACCCCGATCACAGCCGGTTCTGGCAGATCGTCGATAAGTACCAGGTCAACATCCTCTACACCGCACCGACCGCGCTGCGGTCGCTGATGCGCGAGGGCGACGACTGGGTGACTCGCACCAGCCGCAAGTCGCTGCGCCTGCTTGGCTCGGTCGGCGAACCGATCAATCCCGAGGCGTGGAACTGGTACCACAACGTCGTCGGCGACGGCCGCTGCCCGATCGTCGACACCTGGTGGCAGACCGAAACGGGCGGCCACATGATCTCGCCTTTGCCCGGCGCAACCGCACTCAAGCCCGGCAGCGCGACCAAACCCCTGTTCGGCGTGCTGCCCGAACTGGTCGATGCGGACGGCAAGGTGCTGGAGGGCGCGGTCGAGGGCAATCTCGTCATCGCCGACAGTTGGCCCGGCCAGATGCGCACTGTGTGGAATGATCACGAGCGCTTCTTCCAGACGTATTTCTCGACCTATCCGGGCAAGTATTTCACCGGCGACGGCTGCCGCCGCGACGAGGACGGCTATTACTGGATCACCGGCCGCGTCGACGACGTCATCAACGTCAGCGGCCACCGGATGGGCACCGCCGAAGTCGAGAGCGCGCTCGTCGCGCACTCGAAGGTCGCCGAGGCCGCGGTCGTCGGCATGCCGCACGACGTGAAGGGTCAGGGCATCTACGCGTACGTTACCTTGAACGCGAACGCCGAGCCGAGCGAGGAGCTGCGCAAAGAACTCGTCCAATGGGTCCGCCGCGAGATCGGGCCGATCGCGACTCCCGACATCCTCCAGTTCGCGCCCGCTTTGCCCAAGACGCGGTCGGGCAAGATCATGCGCCGTATCCTGCGGAAGATCGCGGAGAACCAGCTCGACCAGCTCGGCGACACCTCGACGCTCGCCGATCCCGCGGTAGTAGACGCCTTGATCGCCGGCCGCGAGGAGGCCATCCCCGTCCCGGCATGACCCGCACGATCCTCATCGCCGACGATCACCCGCTGTTCCGCCAGGCGCTCAAACTGGCGGTCAGCCGCTCCGCGCCCGACGCGGTGGTGATCGAGGCGGGGCAGCTCTGCGAGGCGGTCGATGCGGTGCGCGGTGCTGAATGTCTCGACCTGATCCTGCTCGACCTGCGCATGCCGGGGTCTGAAGGCTTTGCCGGCGTCGCGCTGCTCCACGCCGAACGCCCCGACACGCCGATCATGGTGATTTCCTCGGCCGACGAAGCCGAAGCGGCGCCCCGTGCGCGGGCGTATGGCGCAATCGGCTTCGTCTCGAAAACCGCCGATCTCGCAACGTTGGAAAACGCCGTAGCCCGAGCCTTGGCCGGCGAACGCGACGCGCCAACCGCAGGCGCACCCGTCGATGACATGGCCACCCGCGTCGCCAGCCTCACCCCCACCGAACTGAAGGTCCTCCTCGGTGTCCTGGCCGGCCGCCTGAACAAGCAAGTCGCGTTCGACCTCGGCATCTCGGAGGGTACGGTGAAGGGCCACATGACCGCGATCCTGCGCAAGCTAGGCGTTCAGAACCGCACGCAAGCCGTACTCGCGGCAAGGGCGATGGACATCCACTTCGCCGACTAGCCGCGCACCGCCTGCCCTTCCTTCAATGTCCTCCTGACGACAGTCAGGACCCAGGATACCACCCGCACCGATCGTGGCTCTGGGTCCTGACTTTCGTCAGGATGACGGCGGGTTGTCGTGTCCAATCCTCCCCCGCTAGGGGGGAGGTGGCGCCGAAGGCGACGGAGGGGGAGGACGCGAAACAGACGTGACCCTTTCCGCCCCCTCCGTCTGGCAAGCGCCAGCCACCTCCCCCTTGCGGGGGAGGATGCAGAAGGCTCAAATCCCGCGCGCTGCCGCCGCCGAGGCCTCCTCGATAAACCGCCACAGATCCGCCGGCACCACCGGCTTGGTCAGCACCACCAGCCCCGCACACCGCACATCCTCCACGACCGCACGGTCCGCGGTCACCAGCGCAATCGCCGGCGCCGGCGTCATCGCCCGCAACCGCGCAACCACGTCGAGCCCGTCCTCCGCCTCATCCAGATGATAGTCGACCAGCGCCACATCCGGCTCCTCGTCCGCCGCCAATTCCATCGCCTCGGCAACCGTCGCGGCTAGCAGCGGTACGCACCGCCGCGCGCGCAAAGCCGCATCGAGCGCCGCCAGGATCGTCGCATCGTTATCGAGGCACAGCACCCGCAACCCCGGCACTAGCGCACGCATCGCCGAAGGCGTCGGCAAAGCCACGTCCAGCCCAGCAGGCGCCAACGGCACGCGCACAGCAAACGTCGTTCCCCGCCCCAGAGCCGACCGCAACTCCACCGCCACCCCGAGCAACCGCGCGATCCGCCGGACGATCGCCAGCCCCAGCCCAACGCCGCCGCCCGCACTCCCCTTGCTTTCGAGCCGCTCGAACTCCTCGAAGATCCGCTCGCGGTCCCCGGCAGCAATCCCCGGCCCAGCATCACGCACCTCGATCAGCACGTCACCGCCTCTGCGCCGGGCGCCGATCCAGATCCGCCCGTCCGCCGAATAACGCACCGCATTCGACAGGAAGTTCTGCAATATCGACCGCAGCAACGACCGATCCGTCGCCACGCTGAACGCCCCCGGATGCGCCGCCAGCACCAGCCCACGCTCGCCCGCCAGCGGCCGGAACTGCACCACCAGTTCCTCGATCAACGCCCCCAGAGCAAACCGCTCGACCTTCGGCACGACGCCCCCTGCATCGAGCCGCGACACGTCGAGCAGCGCGCGCAGCAACGTGTCCGCCGACCCGATCGCGCCATCGATCGCGCGCACCAGTTCCGCCTGATGCGGCGCCTTCCCCTCGTCGAGCGCCGCACAGAACAGCCGCGCCGCATGCAATGGCTGCAACAGATCATGGCTCGCCGCCGCCAGAAACCGCGTCTTGTCGCGCGTCGCGGTCTCCGCCACCGCCCGCGCCTCGTCGAGCATGTGGTTCGACCGCGCGAGATCGTGCGTGCGCGCGACGACCCGCGCCTCGAGATCGGCCTGCGCCTCCTTTTCCGCGGTGATGTCGGTGAAGCTCTGGACGTAGCCCCCGCCCGGCATCGGCCGTCCGACCATCTTGATCCACCGCCCCGATGGCCGTTGCCGCTCGAAACTATGCGGCGTGCCGCGCGCGAGGTGCGCCACCCGCCGACCGACATGCGCCGCGATATCGCCGACCCCCTCGCGCTCGGCATTGTAGCGGATCAGGTCGGCGATCGAACGCCCGACGACCACATAGCCCTCGGGATAATCGAACATCTCGACATAGCGCGGATTCCACGCGACCAGCCGCAGGTCCGCATCGATAACGCTCACCCCCGGGTCGATCGTCTCCAGCGTCGCGGACAGCAACGTGCGCGAGAACCGCAGCGAGCGCCCGCGCTGGTCGAGCAGGCGGACCACGTCGCTGACGTCGATCGCCGACCCGGCGATGCTCGACGCGACGATCTTCCGCGCCGACGGCGCGCCGATCACGCCCGCGATCAACCGCTCGGCGGTGCGCGCGGCGGGGCCGTCGATCGGCGCGCGCAGATCGGCCGACGCCACGCCGATCGCCTCCGCCTCGCCATCGCCGACGAACCGGGCGACCAGCATCCGCAATTCGCCCAACGTCGTGACGTGATCGAGTGCGGCGTTCCCCCGATGCCGCTCGCGCATATGCAAGCCTGCCATCAGCGCGACGTTGACGCCAAGGCTCCACACCGTCCCATTGACCAGCGGCGAACCGATCCGCCAGCCGAGCAGAGCATCGGGATCGAGCCAGCCGCGCGTGAACTGCGCCAGCGCCGGACCCACGCCCTCGCCGATCGACGGCAGCAACAGGCAGTAGATCCAGACGACCACGCCCCCGATCAGCCCCGCACGTGCTGCTGTATGATTGGCGAAGTTCCACCCCACCGTCGCGATCAGCGCAGGCGCGAACTGCGCGACGCCGGCGAACGCGATCAACCCGATCGAGGCCAGCGGCAGGTCCGCACCCAGACTGCGCCCATACACCAGCGCGACCGCGACGATCGCGGCGATGATGACGCGCCGCACGCGCAGCATCCGTCGGCCAAGCTCGCCCTCGCCCGCCTCGCCGTGGCGCCGGAGCAGCAGCGGCGCGAGCAGGTCGTTGGTCGCCATCGTCGACAGCGCGATCGTCTCGACCACCACCATCGCCGTCGCCGCCGAGAAGCCGCCGAGAAATGCGATCAGCGCGACGAGGTGATGCCCCTGCTGCAACGGCACTGCCAGCACGTAAAGATCGGGCTCGGCATCCCACGGCAACAGCGTCATCCCCGCCAGCGCCAGCGGCAGCACGAGCAGCGAGATCACCACCATGTACGCGATGAACGGGCCACGTGCCCGGGCGACCGCGTCGGGCCCGCGCGCCTCGATCACGCCGACATAGAATTGCCGTGGCAGACACAGGATCGCCAACGCCGACAGCAACGTCCGCACCCAGAAATCCGACGACAGCGCGCCCCAGGTGAAGCCGGACTGCAGCCGCGCTAGTGCCGGTGCCAGTGTCTCAGCCGGTACGTCGACGAGCAGCATCACGGTCACCACTCCGAGGACGACGAAGCACAGCAGCTTGATCAGCGACTCCGCCGCGATGGCCGCGACCACGCCAGGGTTGCGCCCGGCGACCTCGTACCGGCGCGCGCCGAACACGATCGCGAAGACCGCGAGCAGCAACGCGACCAGCAAGCCGACCTCCGCCGAGCTGCCGACTCCGGCGATCGCGCCGAAGCTCAGCGTCACCGACCGCAACTGGAGCGCGATATACGGCACCGACGCAAGCAACGCCGTTCCCGCGACGATCGCCGCCGTCCCTCGACTGCGCCCATAGCGCGCCGAAATGAAGTCTGAGATCGAACTCGACCCCTCCTCGCGCGCCAGCCGCACCAGCCGCGCGAGAAACTTCGGCGCGAGCAGGAACACGAGCGCCGGCCCGAGATAGATGGCGAGGTAATCCCACCCCCGCGTCGCCGCAGTCCCGACCCCACCGAAGAACGTCCAGCTGCTGCAATAGACTGCCAGCGACAACGGATACGCGATCCGCCCTAGCCGCTGCGACAGCCCGCGCCGATCCACCACCCACGCGATCCCGAACAACAGCGCGCCATAACCGAGAATGGCGAGGATGATCATCGGTCGGGTGATGGACGCGCTCCGGTCTGGCGCCGAAGCGCGGTGTCACGACAGACATAGCGCCGATCCGCGCGGTCGGCGACAGCCACCCGGCGTAAACCGAGTGGTTGTCGCTCGCCTCGATCCTCCCGCCAGGAGGAGGATACGCAGGTGAGAAGCTAGAGCAGCTTGTCGAGCGTGATCGGCAGGTCGCGAACGCGTTTGCCGCAGGCATTGTAGACCGCATTGGCGACCGCCGCGGCGACGCCGGTGATGCCGATCTCGCCGATCCCGTGCGCGCCCATCGGCGTGTGCGGGTCGGCGATGTCGGTCCAGATCACATCGATCTCGGGCACGTCGAGATGCACCGGCACATGATATTCGGCGAGGCTCGGGTTCATGATCCGGCCGTTGCGCTCGTCGAACTGCGTCTCCTCCATCAGCGCCATGCCGAGGCCCATGATGATTCCGCCGCGGAACTGGCTGCGCGCGGTCTTGGGGTTGAGGATACGCCCGGTGTCGAACGAGCCCAGAAAGCGGCTGACG
Source organism: Sphingomonas sp. PP-CC-3A-396 (assembly GCF_004343105.1). Lineage (NCBI taxonomy): Bacteria > Pseudomonadati > Pseudomonadota > Alphaproteobacteria > Sphingomonadales > Sphingomonadaceae > Sphingomonas > Sphingomonas sp. PP-CC-3A-396. Next base: position 197,235 of record NZ_SLYF01000003.1, read on the forward strand.
CGCGTCTCGCCGGTGACGCTGTTGACGCGCGCCTCGCAGAACATCGCGCCATAGGAATGCATCGACCAGTGCATCATTTCGAGCGGCTGCGACGCTTCTTCAGTGACCGTCACGCTGTCCCGCTGCGCCCGACCCAGGATCGACGCATAGCTCTCGCGGCGCGTGGGATCGTCGAGCTTGGCGAGGCCCGCATCGTCGCTGCCGACCTCGTCCACCGACAGCCCGGCAAGCGGGGAGTCGTTCCCGGCAAGCTTGAGCAGCTCACTTACCAGCGCATTGTGCGCGGCGATCACCGCCGCACCAATCGCCGCGGTCTGCTGTGATCCGCCGGCGAGGATCGCGCCGGGAATGACCGAGTCGCCATAGCGCACGTCGACCGCCTCCATCGGCAGGCCAAGCCGCTCGGCCGCGACCATCGTCGTGGTCGTCGCGGTGCCCATCCCCATCTCCTGTGCAGACACTTCGACGATCGCGGTCGCGGCCCCCGTCCCCGCTGCCGACAGCGTGATCCGCGCCGCAGCGCCCGGCATCCGGTAATAGGGATAGGTGGCGGTCGCACAGCCCATCCCGATCAGCCACTCGCCGTCGCGGCGCAAGCCCGGCTCGGGCGACCGCTGGTCCCAACCAAACTTCTCCGCGCCCGCACGCCACGCTTCGACCAGATGCCGCGAAGAAAAGGGCAGACCCGAAAGCGGATCGGTTTCGGGCTCGTTGCGGATGCGGAGGTCGATCGGATCGATACCGAGTTCTACCGCAAGTTCGTCAATGCCGGATTCGAGCGCGAAGGTGCCGACCGACTCGCCGGGCGCACGCATGAACGTGTTGGCGAGCATGTTGAGCCGGACGACCTCGACCGACAGTTTCACGCTGTCCGCCGCATAACCCGATTTCGAGCCGACGATGAACGGCTCGGGCATGTCGTTGTGCGGCGTCGTCGCGGTCGTGCCTGCGTGGATCATTGCCTGGAAATGGCCATCGGCGGCAGCGCCGATCGCGACGCGCTGTTCGGTCAGCGTGCGGCCACCGACGATCCGGTAGACACCCTCGCGACTGAGCGCGATCCGCACCGGCCGCTGCACGAGCTTCGCCGCAGCCGCGCCGAGGATCTGGTGATCCCACAGGCACTTTCCGCCAAAGCCGCCACCGACATAGGGCGACAGGACATGGACCTGGTCGGCGGCAAGATCGAACACGTCGGCGATCGTCGCGGCCTCCGCGGTGACCAGCTGGCTCGCATCGTGGATCGTCAGTCGATCACCATCCCAGACCACCGTCGAGGCATGCGGTTCGATCGCATTGTGGTTGTGGCGCGGCGTCCGATAGACGTTATCGACCGCGTGCGGTGCCGCCTTGAGCATCGCCTCCGCATCACCGACCTCTGCCTGCAAAGCCTGTCCCATGAACGCGCCGGGTTCCGCCCCCGCGGCCTTGGCCTCGTCGAACGAGGTCAGTGCCGGTTCGGCGGCATAGTCCGCGACGATCAGCGACGCGGCATGATCCGCCTGCTCCTGCGTCTCGGCGAGCACCACCGCGATCGGCTGGCCGTTCCAGTGGATCCGGTCGTCCTGCATGATCGGCAGGTCGGCGGGGCCGGCAGCGGTCGGCGACGAGCCGAACACCGCAGGCCGGTTCATCCGTGGCGCGTTGCGATGCGTCATCACCAGCACGACGCCGGTCGCGGCCTCGGCAGCTTCCGTATCCAGCCGCGCAATCCGCCCGCGCGGGATCGTCGCATAGGCCAGCGCGGCATAGACCATCCCCGGCAGCGGCACCTCGGCGGCAAAGCGCGCCGCACCCTGCACCTTGGCCGCGCCATCGAGACGCGACACCGGCGTACCGATCAGCCCGTGCTGGCGGCGGATCAACGGATCGGGAACGCCCCCTGGAATCCAGCTGTCGGGTGCCAGCGGCACGAGTTTCTCCATCGCGCCCTGCACCACGGCTTGCGCGGCGCCCTTGACGCTGTCGACGATGCTCATGCGCTTGCTCCTGCGAGATCGCCGAGCACGGCGACCAGCGTCCGCTTGACGAGTTCGATCTTGAAGCCGTTGTCGCGCAAGGGATGCGCGTCGGCCAGTTCGGCCAGCGCCGCCTCGCGGAACAGCGCCTCGCTCGGTACCGCACCGCGGAGGATCGCTTCCGCCTTCAGCGCGCGCCACGGCTTGTGCGCGACGCCGCCCAGCGCGATCCGCACGTCGCCTACCCGGCCATCGTCGATCCGCAACGCAGCGGCCACCGACACCAGCGCGAACGCATAGCTCGCCCGGTCGCGCACCTTCCGGTAGGTCGAGTTGGTCGCGAACGGCATCGGCGGCACTGTGATCGCGGTGATCAGGTCGCCCGGTGCGAGCACCGTGTCGCGGTCCGGATGGTCACCGGGCAGGCGGTGAAGCTCGGCGAACGGCAGCGTGCGCGCCCCTGCGACGCCATCGATGTGCACGATCGCATCGAGCGCGGTGAGCGCGACGCACATGTCCGAAGGATGCGTCGCGACGCAGGCGGGCGAGGCGCCGAGGATCGCATGGATCCGATTGAGCCCGCCCGCCGCATCGCATCCCGATCCGGGCTGGCGCTTGTTGCAGTGCGAGCCGTCGGTATCGTAGAAATAGGTGCACCGCGTGCGTTGCAGCAAATTGCCGCCGACCGTCGCCATGTTGCGGATCTGCGGTGACGCCCCCGCCAGGATCGCGCGCGCCAGCACGGGATAGCGTTCGCGCACCGCGGGATGCTCGGCGAGTGCGGTGTTGCGGACCGCGGCGCCGATCGACAGCCCGCCGTCCTCGGTTTCGGCGATCTCGCCGGAGAGGCCGGTGACGTCGACCACGCGATCGGGCTGGGCGATCGTCTCGCGCATCAGGTCGACCAGATTGGTGCCGCCGCCAAGATAGGCCGTGGCCGGGTCGGCGCCGAGCGTGATCGCATCGGCAATGCCGTCGGCGCGTGCGTAGGTGAACGGCGTCATGCCACCCCCTCCGCGACGCCGGTTCGCTCCGCGTCGACGGTCTGCGCGATCGCGTCGATGATGCCGTTATGTGCACCGCAACGACACAGATTGCCGCTCATCCGCTCCTGGAGTTCCTCACGCGTCAGCGTGACGAACGCGGACAGATCCGCCGTGACATGGCTCGGCAAGCCGCGCTTGGCTTCACTCGCCATACCGATCGCCGAACAAATCTGCCCGGGCGTGCAATAGCCGCATTGGAACCCGTCATGATCGATGAACGCCTGCTGCAATGGATGCAGCGCGCCCTCGGTCGAGAGCCCTTCGATCGTGGTGATGCTCCGGCCGGTATATTGCACCGCCAGCGCCAGGCAGGACAGGATCCGTTCGCCATCGACAAGGACGGTGCAGGCGCCGCATGCGCCCTGGTTGCAGCCCTTTTTGGTGCCCGTCAGATGGAGATGTTCGCGGAGGAAATCGAGCAAAGAAACGCGCGGATCGACTGGCGGTTCGGCCGCCGCCCCATTGATGATCATCGACATCGCGATCTCCTGAATTTCGGTATTTTATCGTTCTTGCCGGTTTATCCGAAGCAGGGTTCCGCCACCATAGCGCCGTGGTCATAACTGCCGAAGATATCGATAAAAAAACCGGAGGCGCATCGTCTGCACCCCCGGTTTTATTCAGTCGCCTAGGTTTCCCCCTGGCGATCAGGCCAGCGTGCGGACGTTGGGTTCACGGTCCCGGTAGCGCTTCGTGCCCGCCGTCGCGATCTTGCCGAGATCAACGACACCGGCATCCGGCTCAACACCGGCCTTGTCGAGCAGCGGCTTTGACGCCGCGTTGGCCGCAACCGCCTTCAGATGTCCGAACGCATCCATGACCCACTGAACCGCGGCGCCTTCCTTGAGCAGCGTCTTGCATCCGTCCTCGGAGAGCACCACCGCGACCGCGTCGAAGATCTGCGACGGGCTGCCCGCGAGTTGGCCGTGCGCCTTCTTCTTGCTGCCATCGGCGAGCTTGGCACCACCGACCTTCGGCGCGACCAGTACGGCCTTGCCGCCTGCGCCCTCGACGGCGCTAACGACCGCATCGATCTCGGCGCCATCGGAGCCATCCGCGATCAGGATACCGACCTGGCGACCCTCAAGCGTCTCCTTCATCGACTTCTGGATCGACAGGGCGTCGCTTGGCTTCATGTCAACCGGCTCGCGGAAGGCAGGGTTAGCTGCCGGCAGGTCGATCCCGAGACCGTCGGCAACGCGCGATGCCAGTTCCTCGTTCACGTTGCGCAGGTTGGCGACGGTGCGCTCTTGAACGTGCGCGAGGCCGACCTTCGACAGTTCGAACGTAAAGGCCGACGCGATGTGCGCCTTCTCGTTGTCCGTCGCCGACACCCAGAACAGCCGTGCCTGGCTGTAATGATCGCCGAACAATTCGGCGCGCATACGCAGCTTGTCGCCCTGTTCGTCCGCCCCGGTCGGGTTGGTCGTCGTTACGAAGCCATTTGGCGACTCGCGCGGACCACCATCCTCGCCGACCACCGACAGGCTGTTGGGCTCGTAATTCGCCCGGCCCTTCGGCACCTTGGTTTGCATCATCCCATCGCGCTGGAAGTTCTGCGCGTCGTTGCGCGGTGCATTGACCGGGATCTGGTGGAAGTTGGTCGTCCCGAGACGCGACTTCTGCGTATCGAGATAGCTGAACAACCGTCCCTGGAGCAGCGGATCGTTCGAGAAATCGATCCCCGGCACGATATTGGTTGGCAAGAATGCGACCTGCTCGGTCTCCGCGAAGAAATTGTCGACGTTCCGGTCGAGCACCATCCGGCCGATGATCCGGACGGGGACATCCTCCTCGGGGATCAACTTAGTCGAATCGAGCACGTCATAGGGCTGCGCCTCGGCGAATGCCTTGTCGAACACCTGGATGCCCAGCTCCCACTCGGGGAAATCGCCGGTATCGATCGCTTCCCACAGGTCGCGACGATGATAGTCGTTGTCAGCGGCCTGCAACTTGAGCGTCTCGTCCCAGATCGTCGACTGGAGACCGAGCTTGGGCTTCCAGTGGAATTTCACGAAGCTCGACTTGCCTTCTTCGTTGACCAGCTGGAACGTGTGGACGCCGAAGCCTTCCATCATCCGCAGCGAGCGCGGCAGCGTGCGGTCGGACATCGCCCACATCTGCATGTGCGTCGATTCCGGGGTCAGCGACGCCCAGTCCCAGAACGTGTCGTGCGCCGAGCCAGCCTGCGGATAGGCGCGGTCGGCTTCCATCTTCACCGAATGGATCAGGTCGGGGAACTTGATCGCGTCCTGGATGAAGAACACCGGGATGTTGTTGCCGACGAGATCCCAATTGCCCTCGGTGGTGTAGAACTTGACCGCGAAGCCGCGCACGTCGCGCGGGGTGTCGACCGAACCGGCGCCACCGGCGACCGTCGAGAAACGCGTGAACAGCTCGGTCTTGGTGCCCTTCTTGAATACCGCCGCCTTGGTCAGGTCGGAGATGTCGTCGGTCGCCTCGAAATAGCCGTGTGCGCCCGAACCGCGGGCGTGGACGATCCGCTCGGGGATCCGCTCGTGATCGAAATGGAAAATCTTCTCGCGCAGCACGAAATCCTCGAGCAGCGTGGGACCACGCGCGCCGGACTTCAGGCTGTTCTGGTTGTCGGAGACGGGCACGCCGTGGTTGGTCGTGAGCACGGGCACGTCGCCGCCGGCGCGCTGGTGGGTTTCGCCACCATTGCCGGGATTGCGCTCTGCGGGGTCGCTCATTGCAAATCCTTGGTTATCAGTCGGAGTTCTGGGCAGTTAACGAACGCTGCGAGAGCCTGGGTCCACGCACACGAAAGAATTCCTGACCTATCGCCAGCCCCGATCGCCCCCGACCACGTGGACAGGATGTCACAGTGACAGCCATGGGCATGCCGTCTACCGGTACGCGGTGTCCGCACTGCGCCGCCTCATCCTGTCCCGCCCGCTGCTAATGGGATGGCTGTGCGTGGCGGCGCTAGCGCTGAAGCTGCTGGTGCCCTCGGGCTACATGATCTCCGGCGAAGGCGGCCGCGTCGCGATCATCCTGTGTTCGGGTGTCGCCCCGTCGATGGCCGGCCCGTCTACAACCGGCGCATTGAACGCGGCGTCGCCGGACATGGTCATGGGCGATCACGTGATGTCCGGCCATGCCATGCCGGAGCACGATCCTTCTACCAGCCACGGCAAGACGGAGATGGCCTGCGCGTTCTCCGGGCTCTCGGCGCAGGCACTCGCGGGCGTCGATGCGACCCTGCTGGTGGCGGCGATCGCGTTCGTCATGGCGATCGGCGTCCGCCCCGTCCGCCGGTTGGTGCCGGTCCGCGCGTCCTATCTGCGCCCGCCTTTGCGAGGCCCCCCGATAGCCCTCTCGACCATCTGACCCGAGCCGCCCGTCCCGAGGGGATGCGGCTCGCCACATTTGCCGGCGCGCGCCGTCACGGTCGCGCGCCTGTCGAAGGCTCCTGCACATGTTTCGTACTCCGCCTCCATTCGGGGCGGCGATGGTCGTCGTCCTCGCCGTTCCCGCCTGCCTCGTAGCACCTCTCGCCGTCGCTCAGACAACCGCCCCTACCCCAGCCCCTACCGACACCGACACGCGTTTCACGATCGGCGAGGTCGTCGTAACCGCGCGGAGCATGGCACGGTCGACCGAGACGATCCTGACATCGGTCGACATCCTCGGCGGCGACATCGCGCAGCGCCAGTCGGTCGACAATACGTGGGAGCTGTTCGCCCGGCTGCCCGGCGTCGTGCTGACCGACTTCAACCAGGGTACCACCTCGGGCCGCTTCTCGATCCGCGGGTTCAACGGCGAAGGTGAGATCAACGCGGTCAAGCTGATGATCGACGGCATTCCCAGCAACGACAATGCCGGCGGGATGACCGGAATCGACATGGTTTCGCCGCTCGATATCGCCGCGATCGAGCTGGTCCGCGGCACCGCCGATCCGCGCTGGGGGCTGAACGCGATCGCCGGCAGCGCCAACATCCTGACGCGGATCGGCGGCAATTATCTCGACGCGCGACTGATCGGCGGCGCGTTCGGAACGGTCGACGGACAGGTCTCCGCCGGAGTCGAACGCGGCGGGTTCAGCCAGAATTATTTGGTCGGATACCGTCGGACCGATGCCTATCGCGACCATGCCGATCTCGACCGCCTCAACCTGGCGGGCAAATGGTTCTATGATTTCGGGTCGACCCGCCTGGGGGCGATCGTCCGCTACTCGACCGCAACCGCCGACGAACCCGGCTATCTGACCGACGCCGACGCCTATACCGATCGCACCCGCTCCTACGCCGTGTCCGCCACCGATGGCGGCACGCGGAAGATCGGCCAATACAGCCTGCATCTCGATTCCGACCTGGCCGACACGCTTGCGTTCAGCGCCAAGGGCTATGCCAACAGCCTCGACGACGATCGCTATGTCCGCTTTTCCGCGAGCGTCCCGCAGCAGCGGCGCCTGACCGAGGAATGGCAATATGGCGCGACCGCCGCGCTGCATTATCATCCCCAGGTCGACTTCCTCCACGGCCTGATGATCGAGGCGGGCGGCGACGTGCAGGTGCAGGACAATAAAAGCCTGCGCTGGCTGTCCGACCGCCGCACCCTCACCAGCCAGACGCGCGACCAGGATTTCGGGCTGACCGTCTATGGCGGCTATCTCCAGGCGGTGATCGAGCCGACCGACTGGCTCAAGATCACGCCCGCTTGGCGGCTCGACCGCGTCGCCGGCGATTTCACCAATCGCCTGGCGGGCACGACCGCGCCGATCAACGATTACGGCACGATCAGCCAGCCCAAGCTGAGCGTCGCGATCACGCCCGTGACCGGCGTCACCGCCTACGCCAATTACGGCCGCACGTTCCAGATCGGCGCGGGCTCGGGTGCATATCTGGTGGCGCCGCGAACCACTGACGTCGCGCCGTCGATCAACGAAGGCTATGAGGCGGGCCTGAAGCTGACCCGCGGCCGCTGGCTCGAAGCCCGGGTCGCACTGTGGCAGCAGACCGCGAGTGGCGAGCTGAAGCGACGGCTGAACGATCCGTCGGGCGATGTCGACAATCTAGGCCGGACGCGGCGGCGCGGCATCGATCTGCAGCTCGACGTGAAGCCGGTCCGCACCGTCGCGCTCTGGGGCAGCTATTCGCACCAGACCGCGTGGATCGTCACACCCGACCCGGCCACTCCGTCGCAGGCGGGGAATGCGATCGACCACGTCCCGCAGAACGTCTTTTCAGGGGGGCTCGACGTTACGCCCAGCCCGAAGCTCCGGCTGTCCTTATGGGGCAACGGCCAGTCGAGCTACGAACTCAACCCCGCCAACACGCAGGGACGCTACGGCGATTATGTCGTGCTCAACGCGGAGGTAGCGTACAAGCTGACGCCGACGATCGAGATCTCCGCGCAACTCAAGAACCTGGCGAACGAGCGCTACGAATATGTCTGGTACGACGGCACGCAGCGGCTCCACGCACCGGCCGATCCAAGATCGCTGTTCGGCGCGGTCCGGTTGACGCTCTGATGACACGCCGGCCACCGCTGCGCGTGATCGTGCGGCGCATCCACCTCTGGCTGGGGCTGTCGATCGGCGCGCTGTTCGCGTTCGCCGGGCTGACCGGCAGCATCCTCGTCTTCTATCCGGAGATCGACGCAGCGCTCAGCCCGGCGTTGCGCGCGATACCGGACGGTGCGCGGTCGGTATCGTGGCAGGCGGTCGTCGACACGCTCCACCGCGAGCATCCCGCCCGCACCGGCGCATGGCGGATCGAGGTGACGACGGACGGCGGCGCGATCCCGGTCCGCTATTATAAGCCCAAGGAAACCACCGGTCGCGACTTCGCGCCCCTGCTTGCCTGGATCGACCCGGTGCGGCTGACAACGATCCGCACCGGCTTCTGGGGCGATACGATCGTCACCTGGATCTACGACCTGCATTACCGGCTGCTGCTGGAAAAACCCGGCGGCATCGTCATGGGGATTGCGGGGATCGTCATGCTGCTGATGATCGCCAGCGGGATCTGGGCATGGTGGCCGCGCCCCGGCGGCTGGTGGCGCGCGCTCCGCTTCAAGCGCGACGCCGCGCCGATCCGCCGGCTGTACGACTGGCACAAGCTGATCGGTGTGGCCGGCGCGGTCCTGCTGCTCGTCGTCACCGCGACCGGGGTGATGCTAGACCTCCCCGACCAGACGCGCTCCGTAATCGCCCGCGCCTCACCGCTATATCAGATGCCGCCGCTGATGGTCTTTCCGAACGGAGACCGCCTTCCCGTCGACCGACTGGTCACAGTTGCCGAGCGCCGCTTTCCCGGTGCCGCACTCGCCTGGATCGAAACTCCCGCCTCGCCGACCGGCACCACGCGGATCAATCTCGCACAGGACGGCGAGCCAAGCCGCCGCTTTCCGCGCACCAACGTCTGGCTCGATCCTTATACCGGCGCCATCCTCGCGACCCGCGACGGCCTCGCCGAGACACGCGGCGACATCGTGATGAACTGGCTCCACCCGCTGCACGGCGGCGAGGCGTTCGGACTGCCAGGACGCGTCCTCGCCTTCGCCGCCGGGATCGTCCCGATCGCGCTGTTCGTAACCGGCGTGCTGCGCTGGCAACGACGGCGGCACCCGCAAAGGACGATTGGCACCCGGCACGAACCCGGCTAGCACGACGTCCGAGCGGCCGGTTCTACCGGTGGCTCGCTAGATCGCGTCGGCGCCCGGAAGGGCTTGATTGGGAATGCGGTGCGGACGGTTCGCCGTCTTATGCCGCGGCTGTCCCTGCAACTGTAAGCGGCGAGCGAAGCGCACGAGCCCTCTTTGCGAGGGCAGCCACTGGGCCGAAAGGACTGGGAAGGCGGTGCGCCGAGCCTTGACCCGCGAGCCAGGAGACCTGCCGGCGTCTGGTCGCTCTTGTCCCGGTCCAGGGGGTGACCGAGGCACGGTGAACGCCGCCTGCGTGACACTGGCTGAGCGACGACCATGTGGCGGGGGCCGCATCGGCGTCGTGCGTCGGCCGCTCATGGCGTCCGGTCGTCGTATGGCCCGGCCGTTCGCGGCAGGCCCCCGTCCTCGTCGGACGCTGCGGGGCTATTGCATGACGACTTTAACGATTGAGCGACCGACGCGAGTTTCGACACGCAAGCGCATCGGCTGGATGTTCTTAGGCCTGATCGTGGCCAACATCGCGGCGTGGTCCTGGGCGTTCTCGCTGTTCCACGCGCAGCCGCTGATGCTCGGCACGGCGCTGCTCGCCTGGGGCCTGGGTCTGCGCCACGCCGTCGACGCGGATCACATCGCCGCGATCGACAACGTGACGCGGAAGCTCATGCAGGACGGCCAGCGGCCGATCGCGGTCGGCTTTTGGTTCGCGATCGGCCATTCGGGGATCGTGCTGATCGCCGCCGTCGCGATCGCGCTCACCGCCAGTGCGCTGTCGCAGTTCGAGGCGTTCAAGCAGGTCGGCGGCGTGGTCGCCACCGTCACTTCCGCCGTGTTCCTGTTCACGATCGCGGCGATGAACCTGATCATATTGCGCTCGGTCTGGCGCACCTTCGGTCATGTCCGCAGCGGCGGTATTTATGTCGAGGAGGACCTGGACCTGCTGCTCGGCAACCGGGGGCTGCTCGCGCGGCTGTTCCGACCGATGTTTCGGCTCGTCACGCGGAGCTGGCACATGGCCCCGCTCGGCTTCCTGTTCGGGCTCGGGTTCGACACCGCCACGGAGGTCGCGATCCTGGGCCTTTCCGCGAGCCAGGCCGCAGACGGGCTTTCGATCGGCACCGTCCTCGTACTCCCCGTGCTGTTCGCGACCGGCATGGCGCTAGTCGACACCGCAGACGGCGTCGTCATGCTCGGCGCGTACGAATGGGCGTTCGTGAAGCCGATCCGCAAACTTTATTACAACATCACCATCACGCTGATCTCCGCGATCGTCGCGATAGCGATCGGCGGGATCGAGACGCTCGCGCTGCTTGGCGCAAAGCTCGGCCTGACCGGCGGCATCTGGGATCTGGCAGCCGCACTCGGCGAGAACTTCAACGGCCTGGGCTTCGCGATCATCGGCCTGTTCGTGCTGTGCTGGGTCCTGAGCTTCGCCATCTACCGCTGGAAACGCTTCGATGAGATCGAGGTCGTACACGGATAGCTGGCGGCGTGGCGGAAAGTCCTCTAACCCACCCCCGAGGCTCGGTTGCACCGAACCTCATAGATCGCGCCGGTGCCCGAAAGGGCTTGAATGGGAATGCGGTGCGGGAGGAGTCCTCCCAATGCCGCGGCTGTCCCTGCAACTGTAAGCGGTGAGCGAGACGCACACGTCCTTCGTTTCGGAGGGCAGCCACTGGGGAAACCTGGGAAGGCGTACGTCGAGCCTCGACCCGCGAGCCAGGAGACCTGCCAGCGTTATGGTCGCTCTTGCTACGATCCAGGGGATGGTCGCGGCACGGTACTCCGTCTGAGCGACGAACGCGTGCGGCCGAAAGGTCGTGCGTGCGTGTGCTTCAGACGTCGAGGAAATAATCATGTCCGATCTTTCAAAGGTCCCCGTCACCATCGTCACCGGCTTCCTGGGTGCCGGCAAGACGACGCTCATCAGCCACCTGATCCGCAACGCGAACGGTCGCCGGCTCGCGGTGGTGGTCAACGAGTTCGGCACGCTCGGGATCGACGGCGACATCCTCAAGGGCTGCGCGATCCCCGATTGCCCGGCCGAGAACGTCGTGGAGCTGGCGAACGGTTGCATCTGCTGCACCGTCGCCGACGACTTCATCCCGACCGTGGAGGCGCTGCTCGCGCTCGACCCGCGCCCCGATCACATCCTCATTGAAACGTCCGGGCTCGCGCTGCCCAAGCCGCTGCTGAAGGCGTTTGACTGGCCCGCGATCCGCTCGCGCATCACCGTCGACGGCGTCATCGCGCTCGCCGATGCGGAAGCCGTCGCCGCGGGCCGCTTCGCCCCCGACGTGGCCGCGCTCGAGGCCCAGCGCGCCGCCGACCCAAGCGTCGATCACGAGACGCCGCTCTCGGAAGTATTCGAGGATCAGCTCGCCTGCGCCGATCTTGTCCTGCTGACCAAGGTCGATCTCGCCGGCCCCGAAGGCGTCGCCAAGGCACGCGCCGTCATCGCCGCGGAGTCCGCAAGACCACTCCCGGTGATCGACCTGACCGACGGCATCATCGATCCGCGCGTGATCCTCGGCCTCAACGCCGCGGCCGAGGACGATATCGCCAGCCGCCCGTCGCATCACGACGGCGAGGACGATCACGAGCATGACGATTTCGACAGCGTCGTCGTCGAGCTTGGCGAGATCGCCGACCCGACGGACCTGACCGCAAAGATCGAGGCGCTCGCCCGCAGCGCCGACATTCTTCGCGTGAAGGGCTATGCGGCGGTCACCGGCAAGCCGATGCGCCTGCTCATCCAGGCGGTCGGCGCCCGCGTCCGCACACAATACGACCGCCCTTGGCGTGCGGGCGAACCTCGCCGCACGCAACTGGTAGTTATCGCCGAGCACGACCGGATCGACGAGGCCCGCATCAAGGCCGCGCTGGACGGCTGAGGCTCACAATGCACGTCGTCTTCCGCGAGACCCACGGGCTGGAGGAAAGCGCGGTCCCGCAGGACCTCGCCCAATCTCCCGCGGATCTCGTCGTCCTTTCCTTCTCCGACGGCGACCTCGGCGCATTCGCCGCGGGCTGGAGACGTGCGGATGCGGCCGGAAGCCGGCTGCCGTCGCTGCGCCTGGCTAACCTGACGGCGCTACAGCACCCGCTCTCTGTCGACACCTACGTCGAACAGACGCTGGCCGGCGCGAAGGGCATCCTGATCCGGCTGATCGGCGGGCGCTCCTATTGGAGTTATGGCCTGCAACAGGTCGAAAACCTTTCGCGGGAAAAGTGCATCGCGCTCGCCGTGCTCGCCGCTGACGGCCGCATCGACACGCGCCTCGATGCCGCCTCGACGATCCCGTTCTCGACGCTGCGCCGCCTAACCCATCTCTGCGACACCGGCGGTGCGGTTGCGGCGCAGGCGGCACTCGCGCAGTTCGCGCTGGCCGCCGGTTGCTATGCCGGCCCGGTCACCGGCGTCCGTGCGATCGCCGATGTCGGTGGCTGGCAACCGCACGACGGCGTGACCTGTCCGGCCGCGTTCGCGCTCAACGCGCACCGCCCCCGCGTGCTGGTCGTCTTCTACCGCTCCTATTTGACCGCCGCAGACCTCCACCCGATCGAAGCCCTGCACGCTGAACTGACCGCGCGAGGCTTCGACGTCGTCGGCCTCTTCGCGCCGTCCTTGAAAGGCCCAGACGCAGCCGGTTGGCTATCCCGCTGGGTTACGGCCCTGAAGCCCGCCGCGATCGTCAACGCCACCGCGTTCTCCGCACGCGGCGCGAGCGACACGACCCCACTCGACGGCGCCAACGTACCGGTCTTCCAGATCGCTCTCGCCACCTCCGACCGCGCAGCCTGGGCCGGCGCCACCCGAGGCCTGTCGCCCGCCGACCTCGCCATGCACGTCGTCCTTCCCGAAGTGGACGGCCGCCTCTTCGCCGGCGTCGCCAGCTTCAAGGAATGCGCGGCGAGGGACGGCGACCTCGAATACACCCGCCGCGAACACCGCGCTGACCCAGCACGCATCACCGCCATCGCCGCGCGGATCGAAGCCTGGACGAACCTCGCCAGCAAACCCGTCGCCGACCACCGCATCGCGATCGTCCTATCGACCTATCCCGGCAAGACGTACCAGATAGCGCACGCCGTCGGCCTCGACGCGCTCGCCTCGACGCAAGCAATCCTCGGTGACCTTACCGAAGCCGGCTACGCGATCACCTCGGACGCCAACGATCTCACGACATCACGCATACACTGGCCACTCGAAGAGTATCGCAAAGCACTCGCGCAACTGCCCAAAGCGATCCGCGAGGACCTCCGGCAAAGCTGGGGCGACCCCACCGAAGACTTCACCTTCACCGCGATCGATCACGGCGGCGCGCTCGTCGCGCTGCAACCCGAACGCGGCCGCACCGAGCACCGCGCGGAGGAGTATCACGACCTCTCGCGCTGCCCCTGCCACGCCTATGTCGCCTTCTACCTGTGGCTCCGCGAGCGCGGGACCGACGCGCTGGTCCATGTCGGCGCGCACGGCACGCTCGAATGGCTACCCGGCAAGTCGGTCGCGCTGTCCGACGCCTGCTGGCCCGAAGCGCTCGTCGGCGCGATGCCCGTCATCTATCCGTTCATCGTCAACGACCCCGGCGAAGCGGCACAAGCCAAACGCCGCATCGGCGCCGTCACGCTCGGCCACGTCCCGCCGCCGCTCGAACGCACCCGCACCGGCGCAGGTCTGGGGCGCCTCGAAGCGCTGCTCGACGAATTTTCCAACGCCGACGGCCTCGATCCAGCCCGCCGCGACCGCCTGCAACGCGACATCCGCGACGAAGCAACCGCCACCGGCCTCGCCGCAACGCTAGGCCTCGACGATGCGCAGTCCCAAGCCGACACGATCACCCGCATCGACACCTTCGTCTGCGACGTGAAGGAGAGCCAATATGGCGACGGCCTCCACATCTACGGCCGCGGTGAACACGGTGTCGCCGAACGAACCGGATTGCTGTCCGCGCTCCAAGGCAAACGCATCGCACCTGGCCCCTCCGGCTCCCCTTGGCGAGGCCGCGCCGACGTCCTCCCAACCGGCCGCAACCTGTACACCACCGATCCTCGAGCAGTGCCTTCGCGGGCCGCCCATACCCAGGGCGTAAAGCTCGCCGACGAACTCGTCCGCCGCCACTTGCAGGACCACGGCGACTACCCCCGCAATCTCGTCGTCGATCTCTGGGCTTCCGCGACGATGCGGACAGCCGGCGAGGAGTTCGCGATGGCGCTCCACCTGCTTGGCGCGGAGCCGGTGTGGGACATGCAGTCCGACCGCGTGACGGGCGTCGAGATCCTGCCGCTGGCGGACTTCGACCGCCCCCGCATCGACGTCACCTTGCGCGTATCCGGCCTTTTCCGCGACGCCTTCCCGACGCTCTGCACGATGTTCGGCCAAGCCGTCCGCGCGCTTGCCGCACGCGACGAACCGCAAGACTGGAATCCCTTCGTCGGCAAGGCGGTCAGCGCTCGCGTCTACGGCCCCGAACCCGGCCGCTACGGCCTGCTCATGGGCGACGCCGCCGAAACCTACACGCCAGCAGCGCGAATCGAAGCTGGCAACGCGTGGCTATCCGCCTCCAGCCACGCGCTCGACGACGGCGTCGACAGCTTCGACCCGACCGGCATTCGCGACCGCGTCGCTGCCGCCGATGCCTTCGTCCACGTCCAGGACCTGCCCGAAACCGACCTACTCCTCGCCGCGGACTATGCCGCGCACGAAGCCGGCTTCGCCGCCGCGCAATCGGTCGCCGGAGGGAGCGCCACGCTCTACCACCTCGACGCACGAGACCCGAACCAGGCCAAGGCCCGCTCACTCAAGGAAGAGATCGCCCGCGTCGTTCACGCCCGCGCGGCAAATCCAGCCTGGGTCGACGGCATGATGCGCCACGGCTTCCGCGGCGGTGCCGAGATCGCCGCAACGCTCGATCACCTCGGCGCCTTCGCGCATCTGGCCAGCGCGGTCCGCCCAGAACTGATCGACCTCTATTACGACGCGACGCTAGGCCGCGACGACGTCCACGCCTTCCTCGCCGAAGCCAACCCCGGCGCACTCGCGGCGATGCAGGCGCGTTTCGCGGCGCTCCATGCCGCCGACCTCTGGCCGACCCGCCGCAACTCGATCCTGGCGCGTCTGGATTTGCCGTTGTGAGCGCGCCTGACACCAACGGCGTCGTGAAGGGTTGGTGCCCCGACGCTTGGCGCCCGATGATGGCGGGCGACGGCCTACTGGTACGCGTCCGCCCGCCGCTCGCGCGCCTGACACGCGTCCAAGTGCTCGGCCTGTGCGAGGCGGCAGCGCGGCACGGAAATGGCCAGATCGACCTTACCACCCGCGCCAACCTCCAGATTCGCGGCGTCCGCGAGGATAGCTGGCGTCCGCTGATCGAAGCATTGCTCGACCTCGGCCTAATCGACCCCGATCCCGCTTTAGAAGCCCGCGCCAACATCCTCGTCACGCCCGATTGGTGCGAAGGTGACGACACCCATCGCATTGCCGAAGAACTGCGCGCGCGCCTGCCCGAACTGCCACCCCTCCCCGGTAAGTTCGGCTTTGTGATCGACGCCGGTGCCACACCGACGCTCAAAGACGCACCCGCCGACGTCCGCATCGAGCGGACCATATCCGGCCGGCTGATCCTCCGGGCCGCTGGCCGCAATCTCGGCACGCCACTGTCACCCGACATCGAAGTCGACCTGCTGATCGCGCTTGCCCACTGGTTCGTGAAAAGCGGCGGCGCCGTTAGCGGCCGCATGGCCCGTCACGACGCGATTCTGCCCGTCTGGGCGGCGGCAACGACAATGCCCAGGGCATCTGCACCACGCATCAGGCTCGGCGAGCACCCGCTCGGCATCGCGCTCGGCTTGCCATTCGGTCGGATCGCGGCGGCGGCCTTGCACCGCTTCGTCGAAGCCGAAACCGCGATCGAGGCGATCCGCCTGACCCCGTCACACATCGTGATCTGCGAGACGAAGGTGCCGCTCTCGGGAAAGCCCGACACCGCCGGCTTCATCGCAGACCCAGGCTCGGCGTTGCTTCGCGCAGATGCCTGTGTCGGCGCGCCGGCCTGTCCGCAAGCCACCGTCGAAACCCGCGACCTCGCGCTCCGCCTAGCCCCCTGCGTTAGCGGCCGCCTTCACGTCTCCGGATGCGCCAAGGGATGCGCCAGTGCGGGCCCTGCCGACGTAACGCTGATCGGGCGCGACGGTTGCTACGACCTCGCCTTCGACGCGCGCGCCGGTGCGCCACCTTCCCGCGCGGGCCTCGATGCCGCGCAGATCCTCGCCCATTTCGGAGCCGCCTAAATGCCGTACGCCTATGAAACCGACGGCGCGGCGATCTACCGCCAGTCCTTCGCGATGATCCGCGCCGAAGCCGACCTCGCCCGCTTCTCGCCCGAGGAAGAGCCTGTGGCGGTCCGCATGATCCACGCCGCCGGTGTTGTCGGTTTGGCCCAGCACCTCCGCTTCTCGCCAACACTTGCCGTCGAAGCCCGCCGCGCGCTGCAGGCCGGCGCGCCAATCCTCTGCGACGCACGCATGGTCACCGAGGGCATCACCCGCGCCAGATTGCCCGCCGACAACCGCATCGTCTGCACGCTCCACGCCCCCGAAACGCCTGAGCTCGCCCGGACGATGGGCAACACGCGATCGGCCGCCGCCCTCGAACTCTGGCGCCCGCATCTCGCCGGTGCGGTCGTGGCGATCGGCAATGCGCCCACCGCCTTGTTCCACCTGCTCAACATGCTCGAGGACTCTGATTGTCCGCGTCCGGCGGCAATCATCGGCTGCCCTGTCGGCTTCGTCGGTGCAGTCGAATCGAAGGCGGCGCTCTGGACCGACCAGCCAGTCCCCTGCGTCGTCGTCGAAGGCCGGATGGGCGGCAGCGCCATCACCGTCGCCGCGATCAACGCCCTGGCGAGCGGCACCGAATGACGCTTGGCACGATCCACGGCGTCGGTTTAGGGCCGGGGGCGCAGGACCTGATGAGCGTCCGCTCGGATCGCCTCGTTCGCGGCGCGCGTCATGTCGCCTATTTCCGCAAGGCGGGTCGGGCCGGGCAGGCGCGGAAGATCGTCGACGGCATGCTCCGCGCCGACGTGATCGAGTTCCCGATGGAATACCCGGTCACTACCGAGATTCCGGTCTCCGATCCGCGCTACAATGAATGCTTGTCGGCATTCTACGAAGGCTGCATCGAACATTTGGCCTCGCTGGCCCGCAGCGGCGAGGACATCGTCGTGCTCTGCGAAGGCGACCCGTTCTTTTACGGCTCGTTCATGCACCTCTACACCCGCCTCCACACGATCGCACCGGTGCAGGTCGTGCCCGGCATCACCGGCATGTCCGGCGCCTGGACCGCTAGTGGCGCTCCGATCACGTGGGGCGATGACGTCCTGACGGTCCTGATGGGCACGCTCCCCGAGGAGGATCTGGTCCGTCGGATCCGCGACACCGACGCGCTGGTGGTGATGAAGATCGGCCGCCACCTCGACAAACTCCGCCGTGCCGTCGCCGCCGCCGGACGCGAGGGCGAAGCGTGGCTGGTGGAATACGCCGCGATGGCCGATCAGCGCGTTACGCGGCTCTGCGAGGCGGACGCGATCACGCCGTATTTCTCGATCCTGCTGATCCACGGCCAGGGGCGTCGCCCATGACCGGGTGGCTCGCCATCGCAGGCCTCGGACCGGGCGATTTGAACCTCGTGACTCCCGAAGTCACCGCAGCGCTCGCTGAAGCGACCGATGTGATCGGCTACATTCCGTATGTCGCTCGCATCTCGCCCCGTGATGGCCTGACGCTTCACCCGACCGACAACCGCGTCGAACTCGATCGCGCCACGCACGCGCTCCGGCTCGCGGCCCAAGGCCACCGCGTGGTCGTCGTGTCCTCGGGCGATCCCGGCGTGTTCGCGATGGCTGCGGCGGTGTTCGAAGCGCTCGAAGCAGGTCCGCCCGAATGGCGCGACCTCGACATCCGCGTCCTGCCCGGCATCACCGCGATGCTCGCCGCGAGCGCGCGTGCCGGCGCGCCACTCGGCCATGATTTCTGCGCGATCAATCTGTCGGACAATCTCAAACCCTGGCCGCTGATCGAACGCCGCGTGCGTCTCGCCGCAGAGGCCGACTTCGCGATCGCCTTCTACAATCCGCGATCGAAAGCACGCCCCGACGCCCTGATCCGCGTCTTCGAGATCCTCCGCGAGACCTGCCGCGACGACCGCCCCGTGCTGTTCGCCCGCGCCGTCTCCACGCCTGATGAGACCCTCCGCATCGTCCCGCTACCCGAAGCCCGAGCGGAGATGGCCGACATGCGGACGATGATCATCATCGGCTCCAGCCTGACGCGGATCATCGATCGCCCGGCCGGCCCGATCCTCTACACCCCCCGGTCGGCGCCATGATCGAGCCAGCGCAGCACATCTTCCGCGGCATACGCTTCCAACCGCGCAGGCAGGACGGGACGATCGATCATGATCACCGGCAGCCCAAGCGCACGCGCCGCGCCCAGCTTGGCCTGCGCGCCCGACCCGCCGGCATTCTTGCAGACCACGACCTCGATCCCGTGCGTTGCCATCAAGCGCCGGTCGCCCTCGACGTCGAACGGCCCGCGATCGACCACCAGATGGTACCGCGGCAACCCCGGCGGACGATCGGGCGCATCGACGAATCGCAGCAGATAGTCATGCTGAGGCTGCGCCGCGAATGCGTCGACATGCATCCGCCCGAGCGCCAGCATAACGCGCCGCGCGGGGCCGGCCAGCGCCGCGACCGCAGCCTCGATATCGGCTACGCGCGTCCATCGATCGCCCGTAACGGGAGCCCAAGCCGGCCGCGTCAAGGCAATGTGAGCAACGCCCGCACGCGCCGCAGCAACGACGGCATTCGCGCTCATTCGCGCCGCGAACGGGTGCGTCGCGTCGATCAGATGCGTAACGCCGTTATCGCGCAGATACGCGACCAGCCCCTCGACGCCGCCGAAGCCACCGACGCGTACCGGGATCGGCTGAGCCTTGGGGTGGGCAACACGCCCGGCATAGCGCAGCACCGCCGCATCGCCTCGCGCCGCCAGCAAGGCCGCGAGCGCGCTAGCCTCGGTCGTGCCCCCCAGCACCAGGATGTTCGACATGGCTGACACTCCCTGGCTGACGATCGTCGGCATTGGCGAAGACGGTGCGGCCGGCTTGTCCGCCTCGGCAAAGGCAGCGCTGGCGGATGCCGAGATGGTGACCGGTGCGACCCGGCATCTGGCGCTCCTCCCCGAGCTTACGGGCGAGGTCGTGCCGTGGCCAGTCCCGTTCGACGCGGGTATCCCCGGACTGCTCGATCGCCGCGGCCGAAAAACCGTCATGTTGGTCTCCGGCGATCCGTTCTGGTTCGGCGCGGGCACATCCGTCACCCGCCATCTCGCGCCGACCGAGTGGATCACGTACCCCGTGCCGTCGACCTTCGCCCTCGCCGCGGCACGTCTCGGCTGGCCGCTCGACGATACCGCCTGCCTCGGGCTGCACGCTGCACCGCTCGCGCGCCTACGCCCGCATATCGCTCCGACCAGTCGTGCCCTTGTCCTCGTCCGCGACGGCGAAGCGGTTGCTGCACTGGCGCGATATCTGACCGAACTCGGCTTCGGCGGGTCGCGATTGCATGTCCTCGAAGCGCTCGGTGGCCCCCGTGAACGGATCCGCGAGATGGTCGCCGCTGCCCCCGCGTTTGATGACATCGCACACCCGGTGGCAGTCGGCATCGCCTTTGCAGGGACCGGCGCGGTTCTGCCGCAGGCGTCCGGCCTGCCCGATGCATGGTTCGAGCATGACGGCCAGATCACCAAACGCCCGATCCGTGCGTTGACGCTGTCCGCGCTCGCACCGAAGCGGGGCGAAACGCTGTGGGATATCGGCGCGGGATCGGGCTCGATCGGCATCGAATGGCTGCTCGCCCATCCATCCATGCAGGCCATCGCGTTCGAAGGCGATCCAGTTCGCGCCGGTCGCATCCGAGGCAACGCCGCCGCGCTGGGTGTCGATCGCCTGCGGGTGGTCGAAGGCCGCGCGCCCGACGTCCTCGGAGGTCAGCCCGAGCCGGATGCGATCTTCATCGGCGGTGGTCTGTCGGACGCGCTGCTCGAACGGCTCTGGTCCGAGCGCGCGTCCGGCACTCGTCTAGTCGCCAACGCCGTCACCTTAGAATCCGAAGCGCTGCTCACCCGCTGGCACGCCACAAACGGTGGCAGCCTCTTGCGCATCGACCTGTCCGAGGCCGTCCCGCTCGGCACGCGGCGTGGCTGGCGGGCGAGCTATCCGGTCGTGCAGTGGAGCGTCGTGCTGTGATCGTCGCCGGCTTCGGATTTCGCAGCGGGGCAGACATTGCAGCGCTGCGGGCCGCGCTTGCCTGTGCACAGGCGGGGCACCCTCCGGTCACGGCATTGGCGGCGCCGGATGACAAGCTCGCGTTGGTCGGGGAGCTTGCCGATACGATGGCCCTGCCCGCGATCGCGGTATCGGCCGACGCGCTGCAAGGACAGCAGACACCGACCCGGTCGATCGCCAGCCTGTCCGCGCGCGCGACCGGCAGCGTTGCCGAAGCCTGCGCGCTCGCCGCCGCCGGCCCCGGCGCGCGGTTGCTCGTCACCCGCCACATCTCCCCCGACCGGATGGCGACCTGCGCCATCGCTCAAGGACCTGCCACATGACCGTTCACTTCATCGGCGCAGGCCCCGGCGCGCCGGACCTGCTCACGCTGCGAGGACGCGACCGGATCGCGGGATCGCCGGTCTGTCTCTACGCCGGGTCGCTGATCCCGGCGGCGATGCTCGATCACTGCCCGCCCGGCGCGCGGATCGTCAACACGGCACCCTTGTCGCTCGACGACATCATCACCGAGATGCAAAGCGCGCACGATGCTGGCCACGACATCGCGCGGCTTCATTCGGGCGACCTGTCGATCTGGTCGGCGATGGGCGAGCAGCTCCGCCGTCTGCGTGCGCTCGACATCCCGTTCACGATCACCCCCGGCGTGCCCGCCTTCGCCGCCGCCGCCGCCGCGCTGGAGGTCGAACTGACGCTGCCCGAACTCGCGCAGTCGGTGGTGCTGACGCGTACGCCCGGTCGTGCCAGCACGATGCCGCCCGCCGAGACGCTGACCGCGTTCGCCGCGACCGGTGCGACGCTCGCGATCCATCTGTCGGTGCATAATCTCGCGCAGGTCGTGGCGGACCTGACGCCGCATTACGGTCCCGAGTGCCCGATCGCGATCGTCTGGCGCGCAAGCTGGCCTGACCAACAGATCGAGCGCGCCACGCTTGCGATGATCGCCGCCACGATCGCCGGCAAACCCGAACGCACCGCGCTGATCCTCGTCGGGCAAGCACTCGCCGCGCAGGACTTCGCCGAAAGCAGCCTCTACGCAGCAGGCTATGACCGCCGCTTCCGCCCGCAATCGGCGGACTCGAAGTTCGCAGGACACGACATATGACCCCGGGCCTCCTCATCGCCGCGCCCGCCTCCGGCACCGGCAAGACCACCGTCATGCTCGGCCTCCTGCGCGCGCTGCGCGACGACGGCTTGGTCGTGCAGCCGTTCAAGAGCGGCCCCGACTATATCGACCCCGCGTTCCACCGCGCCGCGAGCGGCCGCGCGTCGTTCAACCTCGACAGCTGGTCGATGGAGGCGGCGATGCTCGACACGCTCGCCGCCAAGGCCGACGACGCCGACTTCGCGCTTGCGGAAGGCTCGATGGGGCTGTTCGACGGCGTCGCGAAGCCTGGCGCGACTGGCAATGGTGCGAGCGCAGACATCGCGCGGCGGATGGGCTGGCCGGTGGTGCTGGTGATCGACGTCTCGGGCCAGGCACAGTCCGCCGCCGCCACCGCGCTCGGCTTCAGCCGCTACGACCCGAGCGTCCCGATCGCCGGCGTCATCCTCAACCGCGTCGCCAGCCCGCGTCACGAACGGCTCGCGCGTAGCGGGATGGAGGCGGTCGGCATCCGCGTGTTCGGGTCGCTGCCACGGCGCGGCGACCTGAAGCTGCCCGAACGCCACCTGGGACTGGTGCAAGCCGCCGAGCACCCCGATCTCGACGCCCGCATCGACGACTATGCGACGTTCCTGCGCGCGCATGTCGACATCCCTGCGCTCCGCGACGCCGCCTCGGCCGTCGCGCGTCCGGTCAATGCTCAGACCTGGATCCGACCGCCCGCCCAGCGGATCGCACTCGCGCAGGACGCAGCGTTTTCCTTCACATATGCACATGTCCTCGAAGGCTGGCGCAAAGCCGGCGTCGAGATCCTGCCGTTCTCGCCGCTCGCCGACGAAGCCCCGGCCGCACATGCCGATCTGGTCTGGCTTCCCGGCGGCTATCCCGAACTCCACGCCGGCAAGCTCGCCGCCGCCGCGACGTTCCGCGCAGGTCTGGCCGAGCACGCGCGTACACGCCCCGTCCACGGCGAGTGCGGCGGCTATATGGCGCTGGGCGAAGGCCTGATCGATGCCGACGGCACGCGTCACCGGATGGCGGGACTGCTCGGCCTTGTGACCAGTTACGCGCAGCGGAAAATGCATCTCGGGTATCGGCTCGCGACGCTCCACGCGCCGATGGGTGGCTTCACCGCTGACACAGCGCTGACCGGACACGAATTTCATTATTCGACGATCATCGACCAGCCCGACGCGCCGCTCGCGCATGTCACCGATGCCGAGGGCAACGCGGTACCCGAAACCGGCTCGTATCGCGGGCACGTCAGCGGCAGCTTCTTCCACATGATCGCCGCCGCGTCATGACCGGGTTCGTCTCGTTCGTCGGCTCGGGGCCGGGCGATCCCGAACTGCTGACGCTGAAGGCCGTCGCGCGGTTGCAGGCGGCGGACGCCGTGCTGTTCGACGACCTGTCTTCGGCTGTGCTCGGCCATGCGCGCGCGGGGGCCGATCTCGTCGCGGTCGGCAAACGAGCGGGGCGCCCGTCGCCAAGCCAGGCGCACGTCTCGCAACTGCTGGTCGAATACGCGCAGTCCGGTCTTCGCGTCGTCCGCCTCAAGTCGGGCGATGCAGGCATCTTCGGCCGCCTCGAAGAGGAGATCGTCGCACTGAGGGCGGCGGGTATCGCGTTCGAGATCATCCCCGGCGTCAGCGCCGCAAGCGCCGCCGCGGCCGCCGCGAATATCCCGCTGACCCGGCGCCTCAGTGCGCGCCGCGTCCAGTTCCTGACCGGTCACGACGTCACCGGCGACCTGCCCGAACAGCGCAACATGGCCGCGCTCGCCGATCCTGACGCGACCACGGTCGTTTTCATGCCCAAGCGCACCTTCCCCGCGCTGGCGGCCTCGCTGATCGCGCATGGCCTGTCGCCGGACACGCCCGCGCTGATCGCCGAGAATGTCGGCCACCCCGATCAGACCCTGACCCGCTCGACGATCGCCGAGCTTGCCGCCCGGTTGCAGGACGGCTTCTCCGGCAGGCCCGCCCTGATCCTCTACGGTCCGCTGATGGAGGCGGAATGATCGACCTCCTGCTGATCGGTATCGGTACCGGCAATCCCGATCACCTCACGCGCGCCGCGATCAAGGCGATGAATGCCGCCGACCTGATCCTCCTGCCGCGCAAGGGCAATGCGAAGTCTGACCTGATCGACCTTCGCCGGACGATCTGCGCGGACGTCCTGATCGGCACCACGAAGGTCGTCGAATTCGACCTTCCCGTACGCGATGCCGGCGCGCCCTACCGCGACGCCGTCGATCGATGGCACGACGCGATCGCCGAGGCTTGGGCCGAGCAGATCGCACGGCATCTTCCGAACGGCGGTCGTCTCGCGCTGCTCGTCTGGGGCGATCCCTCGCTCTACGACAGCACTCTGAGGATCGCCGACCGCCTGCGTGACGACGGACTGCCGATGACGGTGACGGTCGTCCCCGGCATCACCAGTCTCCAGGCGCTAACCGCCGCGCATGCGATCCCGCTCAACGCTCTCGCCGCGCCGGTGCTCATCACCACCGGTCGCCGCCTGCGCGAGAGCGGCTGGCCGGACGCGGTCGATACGCTCGCGGTAATGCTCGACGGCCATTGTGCGTTCGAGACGCTGAGCCCGGCCGGCGTCTCGATCTGGTGGGGCGCCTATCTCGGCATGCCACACGAAACGCTAGTCGCCGGCCCCCTAGCGGACGTCGCGGCGCGCATCGTCGGCGAGCGGGCGAGACTGCGTGCCGCCCATGGATGGATCATGGACATCTATCTCCTGCGCCGGACACCGGTTCGCGGATGACCGCCGACACACCGCCGGTGTTCGAGGCCGACTTCGCCGCGCAGTTCGACACGCTGCTCCGCTGGCGGCGCGACGTCCGCCATTTCCTGCCGACGCCGATCGCCGACGCCGACCTCCGCGCCTTGCTTGAAACCGCTGCGCTGGCGCCGTCTGTCGGCAATGCGCAGCCGTGGCGCTTCGTACGCGTCCGCTCGGCCGGCCTCCGCAAAGACCTCGCCGATCACGTCGACGCCCTCAACGCGCACGCCGCCGCCGAGCAACCCGACAACGATCGTCAGGCCAAATACCGTACCCTGAAACTCCACGGCCTACGCGAGGCGCCAGAGATCATCGCGGTCTTCTCCGACGAAGCGCCCATCGCCGGCCACACGCTCGGCCGCACGACGATGCACGAGACGCTGCGCTATTCAACGGTGATGGCGATCCACACCCTCTGGTTGGCCGCAAGGCTGCGCGGGATCGGCCTCGGCTGGGTTTCGATCCTCGATCCGGCCGCCGTCGCCACGATGCTCGACGTCCCGCGCGACTGGACGCTGATCGCAGTCCTCTGCCTCGGCTATCCCGAGCATCCCTCGACCATACCCGAACTCGAACGCCGCGACTGGCAGCACCGCGAACCCGTAGCCGATCGGATCATCGAACGCTGACCCAGCGCCCGATGATCCGCTTTCGTCAGGTCAGAACGCGACCTTGAACTGCCCGCCGATGATCCGCGGTTCGTTGATCATGCCGGTCAGATTGTTGAAGTCGATCGCCGAAATGCTGCGATATTGGTTGGTGATGTTGCGGACGAACGCGCCGACCTCATACCCCTGCGGCGATTTATAGCCGACCTTGAGACCGCCTTCGAGCGACGACTTGCCGGTGAACTCGACCGCTTCGTACAGGAAGAAGTTGACGCGGCTGCGGTAAACCCAGTCGGTATAGGCATAGACCTCGCCGCCATTGCCGAGCGGAACGCCGTAGCGCGCGGTCCAGTTGGCGATCCAGCGCGGCGCCTGGGGAAGGTCGTTGCCGTCGATGATCGCGAACCCGTTGACGATCGGATCGAGCACGGTGCAGGTTGCGCAGACCCCGACACCGATGTTCCGATCGCGGATTTCGGTGAAGTTGTAGCTGCCGCTCGCAGTCAGGCTGAGTTCGGGCAATGGCCGCGCCTCGAACTCGCCCTCGACGCCGTAGCCGATCGCCTTGTTCGCGCTGATCAGCCGTGCCGAGTTGCTGCTGCCGCCGACCGCGGTGATCTGCAGGTCCTTGGTGCTGTACCAATAGGCGTCGAGCGAGAAATTCACTTTACGATCGAACAGTGTGCCCTTGAAGCCGCTCTCGCCCGAGAAGGTGGTCTGCTTCGGCGCGGTGCTCTGGACGCTGCCGAATGTCACGCGGTCCTGGATCGCGGGGCCCTGATAGCCGGTCGCGAGCCGCGAATAGACGTTGATCGCGGGCGTCAGTTCATAGGTCGCGCTGGCATCCCAGGTGACGTTCGATCCACGCACGACCGCACGCGCCGGCAACGTGTCGCTGATCCCGCTGCCCGGAATCGGTGCGGTGACGAGGTCGTTGCGATAATCGTGCGAATAGCGGACGCCTGCGCGCAGCGTCAGCAGGTCGGTCGGCTTGGCCTCGATCGACGCGAACGCGCCGTAATTCTCGTTGCGATTGTCGTGGAAGATATCCTGCGTCAGGTCGGTCGCACGCGATCCGCTACCGCCGAACGCATAGTCATATTGGTGATAGCGCAACGTCTGGTGGAAATAATACAGCCCGCCCTGGAGGCGGATGCCGTTCATGTCCTCGCTCGCGTAGCGCAGTTCCTGGCTGAACTCCTTCGGCTTTGTCAGGCCGCCGGTGTTCGACGGGAACAGCCCGACGCCGATCGCACCGATCGTGCCGCCAAGGAACGTATAGTTGTTGCCGCCGTCGACGTCGCCCGTGCTCTCGACCTTGGCCTGCTCGTAGCCGGTGACCGAGTAGAATGTGCCGATGCCGTCGAGATGATAGTCGAGCCGGAGGTTGGTGCCCCACTGCGTCAGGCTCTGGCTGGTATAGCCGTCGAGCGTGGCGTGCTTAGGGTCGAACCCAGTGTTGAAGTCGTTCGTGCCGGGCTTGAACAATCCGGCGCGGAAGATGCGCGGCGATCCGGTGAGGTCGCGAACATGGACGTTCAGCAATGCGTTGAAATCGCTGCTGGTGTAGCCAAGCTGGAAGCGGCCGGCGACATCGCGATAGCCCTCGAGCTTGCGGTCGGCGTTGCCCGTCGTGGAGTCGTTCTTAACCCAATCGTCGCGCGACTGGATGATGCCCGAGGCGCGGAACGCGAAGCCGTTGCCGATCGGCAGGTTCAGCGCGGCCTCGCCGTTGATCGTGTTGTAGGTCGCCCAGGATCCAGTCGCATAGCCCGAGACCTTGTCGGGGTTCGGCTTGGCGGAATCGATCTTCACGACGCCGGCCGGCGTGTTGCGCCCGAACAGCGTGCCCTGCGGCCCACGCAGCACTTCGACGCTTTGCAGATCGAAGACCGGGAACGACTTCAACATCGGGTTCTCGAGTGCGACGTCGTCGTACACGACCGAGACCGGCTGCGCGGCGTTGGGATCGAAATCGGTGTTGCCGAGGCCGCGGATATAGAAGCGCGGGAACGTGCGCCCGAACGACGATTCGACCTGGAGACTTGGCGTGCGGCCAGCGAGGAAGCGGATGTCGAGACCGCTCGAATTGAGCACGTCGAGCTTCTCGCCGCTGATCGCAGTGACCGCGAGCGGCACGTCCTTCGACGATTCCTGGCGGCGTGTCGCGGTGACGACGATCTCGCCAAGTCCCTGATCGCCTGCCGGATCGCTGGCAGTCCGGCCAACTGGCGCTTGTTGCTGCGCGACGGCTGGCGCGGCGAAGACGAGGAGTGGCGCGCTGGCGGCCAACAACCGGGCGATGGCAGACGTACGAACGGGCAAGCGAATCATGGATGGTCCCCCCTTGGGCTTCGAACATCCTCCGGCGTCGATCCGTGTGACCCGGATCCGTCGTCGATCGGTAACACCGCTGTAACGTGCTGCAATAGGCGCGATCGGGCACGATGCATTTTTGCCGGGCACCGCGACATCTTTGCCCCAGTCGGCGCTGCCGACGCGGTGATGGTCAACGCCGCGGCGGTCGGGTGTACAGGGTCCGCATGGCCGCCTCCATCTTCGCTCGATCGACTTGCAAGACGACGGTCTGCGCGCGTTCGCCAAGATGGGGCCGGTACGTGTCGTGCCAGGATAGCGTATCGCCGTACCCGGCGGTCTGGCTGGTGTCGAAATCGATGTGGAGCGTCTCGGCGCGCGTGACGATGGCTGGCTCCAGCCAGACCATCGCCGCAATCTCGTCCCACATCGGAAACCCTGGCTCGAGCCCGGTCTGAAGTGCGTCGGTGAGCGGGGTATGCGCCGGTTTCAAGCTATCAAGAAAGGCGCGCGTCCACTGCGTCCCCGTCGACGGATCAATCGGCACCATCGTCACCTTCGGCCACACCCCGTGCGCCATGATCCGCGCCGCTTCGGGGTCCCAACGAATGTTGAATTCGCGGCGCGGCGTGTTGACGAACTCACGCGCAAATTCCGCAGCCGCCGGCGTGTCGAGCGTCTGCTTCGGATTGAGACTGCCCCCCATGTAGACCAGTTCCTTCACATTCGCAGCAAAGCTCGGATCGAGGCTCTGCGCGATCGCGATGTTGGTCATCGGTCCCGTCGCGAACAGCGTGATCTGGTGCGGATGTGCGCGCACCATCCGGACGAGAAACGCGGCGGCGATTTCACCCGTCGGCTTGGTCACCGGATCGCCGATCGGCAAGCTCGGGACGATTGCGGGCGACGGCGTGCCGGGGGACGACTGGCTCTCGGCGCCGGATGCAGGCTCGGTCCACGCCCCTTTGAATTCGAGCCGACCATATTGCCCCTCCCACCGCTTGGTCGCCTCCTGCGTGTTGAGGAGCGGAAAGGTCGCGCCCGGCACCACCGGCACATCGGTACGCCCGAGGATCTCGACCGTTCGCAGCGCATAGGCGGTCGCGGTATCGCGCCAAACCGAGCCACTGGTCGTGGTGATCCCCAGCACGGCGACATCGGGCGCCTGGAGCAGCAGCGCGGGGGCACCGTTCAGTCCCACCACGTCGTCATCGATCAGGACAAGACGCTTGGCCGGCATATCCTTAGCCACGCCCGCGATGGGAAAGGCCAGCGCCATGAGCGCCGCGAGACAAGAGGCCGAAACTGTTCGCATGGGCACGCTACACTCTTCTCTGCGGATGATGTCTACGGATGATCGGCGTGAACATCCCCTGCCCGCATCGCAGCCGTCAATTGCAAAGCGGCAGCTCCCCCTTTTCAGTCGCTATCGAGGGTGCACGATCAGGCATGGGCGACATGTGCGTCCGCCGCCTCTTGAATTCGTTTCGGTGCCCGTCCAACTCTCCGCCACGAATATTCAGCGAAGGTCGTTCCGTACCATGACTCCAGACACCGCTTCCATCGATCCCCAGACGACGACGCCCGACACTCACGCCTTCGAGGCGGATGTCGCGCGGCTGCTGCACATGATGGTGCACTCGGTCTATTCGGATAAGACCGTATTCCTGCGCGAGCTGATCTCGAATGCTGCCGACGCGTGCGAGAAGCTGCGCTATGAGGCGTTGAGCGCGCCCGAACTGCTCGGCGACGAGACCCGCACGCAGATCGCGATCACGCTCGATCCCGAAGCGCGCACGCTCACGATCGAGGACAACGGCATCGGCATGACCGCCGACGACATGGGCGAGGCGCTCGGCACGATCGCGCGCTCGGGCACCAAGGCGTTCATGGACCGCATCGCCGCCAGCTCGGGCAGCGAGGGCGCACAGCTGATCGGCCAGTTCGGCGTCGGCTTCTATTCCGCGTTCATGGTCGCCGAAAAGGTCGACGTCGTCTCGCGTCGCGCAGGCGCCGACACCGCCTCGGTCTGGTCGTCGGACGGCCTCGGCACCTACACGATCGCGCCGGTCGACACCGCCGAAGCGCCGTCACGTGGCACCCGCGTCGTGCTCCATCTGCTCGAAGACGCAACGTCGTTCACCGAGCGCTACACCGTCGAGCGGCTGATCAAGGACCAGTCGGGGCATGTCCCGGTCCCGATCACCCTGCGCGAAAAACCCGATGCCGAGCCGGTCGATATCGCCGATGGCGCCGCCTTGTGGACCAAGCCCAAATCCGAGATCAGCACCGAAGACTATGCCGATTTCTATCGCAGCGTCTCCGGCCAGTTCGACGAGCCGGCGCTGACGCTCCACTACCGCGCGGAAGGGATGCACGAATATTCGGTGCTCGCGTTCGTGCCCGGCGCCAAGCCGTTCGACCTGTTCGATCCCGACCGCAACGGCCGGATGAAGCTGTACGTGAAGCGCGTCTTCATCACCGACGATGCCGAAGTCCTGCCGCGCTATCTTCGCTTCATGCGCGGGCTGGTGGACTCGTCGGATCTGCCGCTCAACGTCTCGCGCGAGATGATCCAGGAAAGCCCGATGCTCGCCGCGATCCGCAAGGGCGTGACCGGCCGGGTGCTGAGCGAACTCGACAAGCTCGCGACACGCGATGCCGACGCGTATGCGAAGATCTGGGAGAATTTCGGCGCGGTCCTGAAGGAGGGACTGTACGAGGATTTCGAACGCCGCGAGGCGCTGCTCAAGCTCGCGCGCTTCAAGACCACGACGTCCGGCAGCGCATGGCGTTCGGTCGCCGATTATGTCGGCGCGATGAAGGAGAACCAGACCGCGATCTATTACGCGGTCGGCACCGACCTCGACCGTCTTGAAGCCTCGCCGCAGCTTGAAGGGTTCCGCGCGCGGGGTATCGAAGTGCTGCTGCTGCCGGACTCGGTCGACGGGTTCTGGGTCACGGCGGGCATCGACTCCGACGGCAAGCCGTTCAAGTCGGTCACGCAGGGCGCCGCCGATCTCGGGCTGATCCCGCTGGTCGATGGCGCGGAGGCCCCCACCGCCGATGCCACGCCCGAAGTCGCGGACTTCATCACTTTCGTGAAGACCACGCTCGGCGACGCGGTATCCGAGGTTCGCGCGTCCGAACGGCTTACCGACAGCGCGGTCTGCCTGGTCGCGGCGGATAGCGGGATGGACCGCCAGCTCGAACGCATCCTGGCGGCCAGCGGTCAGGCGATGCCGGCCGCCAAGCCGGTGCTGGAGATCAACCCGCGCTCGGCGTTGATCGCCAAGCTGGCAGCGCTCGGCGAGGACGAGACGGCTCTGCGCGAGGATGCCGCACACCTGCTGTTCGACGAAGCGCAGATCGCCGATGGCGAGCGGCCGCTCGATGCGCGAGCATTTTCGGCGCGGCTGAGCCGGCTGTTCACGCGCGCGCTCGGGTAACCGGTTTGCGTTCTCCCCACCCTGCGAGGTGGGGAGAAGGCCGGCCTCACATCCGGACCACGCGCGTCCCGATCCGTTCCGCTTCGGCCGGGTCATGCGTCACCATCAGGATCGGCAGCTTCAGCACGTCGCGGACGTGTTCGATCGCAACGAGCACTTCCTCGCGTCGGGCGCGATCCAGCGAGGACAGCGGTTCGTCGAGGAGCAGAAAGCGCGGGTGGCTAAGCAACGCGCGGCCGATCGCGACGCGCTGCGCTTCGCCGCCCGACAATGTGCGCGGCCAGCGATCCAGAAGGTGACCGATGCCGAGGAACCCGATTTGCTCCTCGAACGCATCATGCTCGCGGCCAGCGCCGTAGAGAAGGTTCGCCCGGACACGCATGTGCGGGAAGAGGCGTGCGTCCTGGAATACATAGCCGGCGCGGCGACGTTCGGGGGGGACGTCGATACCGTTCCCGAACAGCGTTTCGCCGTCGACCGCGATGCGGCCGCGGTCGGGGCGGAACAACCCGGCGATCATGTTGAGCACGCTCGACTTGCCGATGCCGGACGGACCGAACAGCACGGTGGCGCCATCGCCTGCGTCTAGCGTCAGCGCGACGTGCGCGTCGCCGAGACGCTTCTCGATATCGATCTCAAAGGACACGAAGGCCTCGCCCTGCGCGGCGCGTCAGCAGTTCGGACGCGATCAAAGCGATCAGCGACAACCCCACCGATACACATGATAATCGCCATACCAACGCGTCGGCACCAGGCTGCTGAAGCGCCGAATAGATCGCGAGCGGCAAGGTCTGCGTTTCGCCGGGCACGTTGGAGACAAACGTGATCGTTGCCCCGAACTCGCCGATCGATCGCGCGAAGCCGAGCACCGCACCCGCCAATACGCCCGGCACGCTGAGCGGCAGGGTGAGCGTCCAGAATACGCGCCACGGCCCCGCCCCCAGTGTCCGCGCCGCGTTTTCAAGTCGCCTATCCACCGCCTCGATCGAGATCCGCATCGCGCGCACCATCAGCGGCAATGCCATCACGCCCGCCGCAATTGCCGCGCCGATCCAGCGGAATAACACCGTGACGCCGAACCAGTCCTGCAGCCACGCGCCGATCGGGCCATTGGGACCGAACGCGAGCAACAGGAGCCAGCCGGTCACGACCGGCGGCACCACCAGCGGCAAATGGATCGCCGCGTCGACCACGACTTTACCCGGGAAGCGGACCCGTGCGAGCAGCCACGCCAGTGCGAACGCGATCGGCAAGGTCACCGCCATCGCCACGCCGCCGACTTTCAACGACAGCGCGACGATACCCCATTCGGCTGCATCGAGCACTAGCGCGCGGAGAATCCGTAGCGGACGAAGATCGCCTTACCCGCGGGCGAGACGAGGAAGCGGCGGAAGCCCTCGGCCTCCGGGTTCGTCGACGTCTTCAGCCGCGCGATCGGATAGGCGATCGCGGGATGCGTGGCCTCCGGGAAGACGCCAGCGATACGAACCTTGGTTGATGCCTTGGCATCGGTTGCGTAGACGATCGCGAGCGGCGCCGCGCCGCGCTCGACCAGCGCCAGCGTCGCGCGGACATTCTCCGCACGCACCACCTTCGGCGAGACCTGCGCCCAGACGCCGAGGTTCTCCAGCGACGCCTGCCCGTACTTGCCGGCCGGGACTGCAGTATCCGCCATCGCCAATGGCCCGGCCGTGAGGACGCGAACAAGGGCTGCGGGCGGGCGCACCGGGATACGGACCTTGCTGCCCGCCGGCGCCGCGACGACAAGGCGGTTGCCGAGGAACGTCACGCGGGTACTGGCGACGATTAGATTCTTCGTAGCGAGCGCGTTCATCCAGTCCTCGTCCGCCGACACAAACAAATCCGCGGGCGCACCGGCCTCGACCTGCCGCGCCAAAGCCGACGACGCCGCGAACGAAATTGTCGGCTTTACATGCCCCCTCTTCGCCCATGCGTCGGCAGCGGCGGTAAGCGATTCCTGTAGCGAGGCGGCAGCGAGCACCAGCGGCGGACGCTGCTGTGCCTGGGCACCCGTCGCGCCAAGGCCGACCGTCATCACCAGCGCCGACGTTAGATACCGCATACTGCTTGCCCCTAGAACCCTGCGCGTACCGATATATAGCGCCGGACCATAACGCTAGCCGGCTCGATATGTTGCGCGCTTAGTTCGCAGTCACGCGCCCGGTCCGCGCGAGCTTGCCCCAGCCGACCAGCGGCCCCCGCAGAGCCTGCGCGATCGCCTTCAGCACGACGTAATACATCACCTGGCGATAGCCGATCCGTTGTGGAATCAGCAGCCAGAGCAACCGCCAGCGTTCCTTACGCTCAAGCGCAAACGCGATCGTTGCGGCAAGCAGGTCGATCGCGGTGAAGATCAACCAATAGGCGAGCATCGTATAGACGTCGTGGCTGGTCTGCTCCCAGCCATGCGCCTGCACCGCGAGATAGGTCGAGGCGAAGCTGACCAGCAACGCGAGGTCGATGATCGGCGAGATCGAAGCGAGCACGATCTGGAACACGATCGCCTGCGGCAACCCGACCCAGCCGAGCCCGCGCGGATGCGAACTGCCGATCGCCGAGCGGTGCTTGTAGAGGCACTGCAAAGTCCCGAACGCCCAGCGGAAGCGCTGTTTGGCGAGCGCGCGGATCGTCTCGGGCGCCTCGGTCCAGGCGATCGCGAACTGGTCGTACTGCACCTTCCAGCCGTGGCGCTGGATCGCGATCGTGAGGTCCTGGTCCTCGGCGAGCGTGTCGTCGGGATAGCCGCCGACGCTGCGGATCGCTTCCAGACGCCATGCGCCGACCGCGCCCGGCACGACGGTCATCGCGTTCAATCGGGCGAGCGCGCGACGTTCGAGATTCTGCGCGGTGATATATTCGAGCGCCTGCCATTTGGTGATCAAATTGACTCGGTTGCCGACCTTCGCATTGCCCGCGACCGCACCGAGCTTCGGATCGTCGAACCACCGCGCGAGGCGGGCGATGGTCATCGGTTCGAACTGCGTATCGGCATCGAGCGCAATCACGATCTCGCCGCGCGCGAGTTCGAGCCCGCGGTTGAGCGCGCGGGCTTTCCCCCCGTTCTCCAGCGTCAACAGGCGGACGCGGTCGTCGCTTGCGAACGCCTCGGACACGACGCGGCTGGTGCCGTCGCTCGAGCCATCGTCGATCACGATCACCTCGATCGCGACGTCGTTCGACGCCAGCACGCCCTCAACCGCGCGGACGATCACGCGCTCCTCGTTGAACGCCGGGATCATCACCGTCACGAACCGCGACGGATCGATCGTCGGGAACACCGTCTTCAACTCGCGGCGTGCCTGGATCAGCGCGAGCGCCGACAAGGCCAAGGCGCGGATAATGCCGATCGTGATCGCGATGCCGAAGATCCAGCGCAGCGCTACGACGATACCGCCAAGCGTGCTGAACAGCGCGAGATCGGCGACGGCGGCGACGCGGTCGCTCGACGAGATCACCGGCATCGACTGATTGCGCGACAGCCCGGCGAGCGTGGAGACGGGCACAAAGCTGTAGCCCATCGCGCGCAACCGCTCGATGATGATCGGCAGCGCGGCGACGGTCTCGGCGCGGTTGCCGCCGGCGTCATGGAGCAGGATGACGTTGCCGCTGCGCTCGGGATTGCCCGCCTCGACGCCCGCGATCGTCCGGTCGATAATCGCTTGTACGCCCGGCCGCTTCCAGTCGTCGGGATCGACGTGGAGGCCGACCGAGATATAGCCGCGCTGTTGCGCTTCGAGCGCGGGCAAGATTTCGTCCGCGGTGCTCGGCTCGGCATCGCCGAAATAGGGCGCGCGGAACAGCCGGAGCGACCGCCCGGTGAATGCCTGGAACAGCCGCTGCGTCGCGTTAAGCTCATACTTCACCTGCCGCTGCGAGACGTTGGCGAGATTGGGATGCGTATAGGTGTGGCTGCCGATCTCATGGCCTTCGTCGACCATGCGCTCAAGCAGCGGCCGCTCGGTCAGCGCGTTCTCGCCGATCACGAAGAACGTCGCTGGGGCATGCTCGCGCTTGAGCACGTCGAGGATCTGCGGCGTCCATTCGGGATCCGGGCCGTCGTCGAACGTCAGCGCGAGCTGTTTCGGACGATAGCCGGTCCGCACCACGACATAGGGCGACGGCATCCGCGTGAAGACGACATCGGCGAGCGTGCCGTCCTTGGCCGGTACCGCGTCGCGGATGCCGGTGACGGGCTCGGCGGCGATCTTGAGGATCTCGCCGCTGCCCTCGATATCGACGTTGGTGCCGGCGGGCATCGCGTCGATCGCATCGGGGATCGGCAGTTTGCGATGATCGCGACCCCAGATCGACCAGAGCCCGGGGTCCTCCGAGCCCAGACGCCACAGCGCGACGCTGCCCAGGCCCGCCTTTTGCAGGAACGCGATCTGGTTGTAGGCCGACGCCGCATCGAGCAGCCAGACCTGATGCTGCACGCCGCCTTCGGAATAGGCGAAGCTGCTGTTGCCGCTCGCCTTGTCGAAGGTCGGCATCGTGCCCGAGTCCGCGGCGTTCTGCCACGCCTCCTCGACATCGAGCGCATCGCCGTTGCCCGCATCGGCGCCCGCGTGCCAGTCATACGCGTACGAGCCGATCGCGACGACCAGCTTCGACGGCGGGATACCGCGCGCTGCGTCGGCTACCATGCGCGCGAACCAGCGCTGCGAGGCGATCGGGCCGGGCGCGCCGCTGGTCTCGTGCTCGTCATACGCCATCAGGAAGACCTTGTCGGTCACCTTGGCGTAGGCGGGCAGGTTCCAGTCGGGGTTGCCGACCGGCGCAGCGATCGCGACCACCCAGCCGCGCGGCGCAAACCGCGCGCGCGTTTCGGCAAGGAAGGCGCGGTAATTGGGTTGCGCCGATGCGGGCAGGTCCTCGAAATCGTAGAACACGCCGCCGGCATGGTTCGCGCTCAGGAACGGCACGAGCTTGTCGAGGAAGGCCGCACGTGCCTTGGGATCGGCGAACAGCGACGCGCTGCCGGCGCCATCCCAGTTCCCGTCGACCGCGTTCTGCACCATCGGCAGGATCATCGGCCGGTGGACCGCCTTGTTGAGGATGTCGCGCCCGGCCTGGTCGCGGAACACGGTGATGTGGTGATCCTTGCCGGTGATCGAGACCCAGCCGGGGATCAGCCAGTCGAGTTGTTCGACGTGCCGCGCGAGGCTGGCGGTGCTCGCCTCGTCCCACGGCGCATGGAAGGCGATCGCAAGCGCCGGGTTGGCGCCATTGCCGACACCCGGCTTTGCCGCGCTGGTCCCGAACAGTTGCTTGGCGTAGTAATTGAGGTCGCGCCGGGTCTCGCGGAGGATGCCGCCACGCGGTGCGGGCAGCTTGTGAAGCGCGGGGTGCTCGGGCTCGATCGGCAGCAACGGCGCGGTCGGCACCGCGCCGATCGAGACGGCGAACACCGCGATCGACAGCAGCAGCAGCGCGATGAACGCCGCGACGCCGAAGGTGAACCGCCGCCGACGACGGCCGCTTGCATCATAGAATACGGGATTGAGCGACATGGTGCGAGTATCAACCGGCCGAAGGAAAACGGCAACTCGCCGCAACAATTCGCTACAATGCCGTTTGCGTGAGCGCTTCTGAAAAATGCGTCACGCATAGTTTAGGTAACGTCGCGGTTACTACTGCATCCCCTCCCGCAAGCGGGAGGGGACCGAGGGGTGGGCACCCGGCTCGAACACACGCCGCGCTTGACGATAGCGCGAGCCCACCCCCAACCCCTCCCGCTTACGGGAGAGGGGAAGAAATCAGCGGAACTTGCCGCTGAGCGAGACGCCGATGATCCGCGGCTCGTTGAACACCGCCGCCATGTAGTTCTCGATCACGCCCTTAAGGTTCTTCTCGCCAGTGATGTTGCGCGCGAATACCGCCAACTCATACGCATCGTCCGGCGCCGCGTAGCCGATCTTCAGGCCACCCTCGAAGTTGCCGTTCGCGGTGAACTCCTTGGTCTTGTACAGCACGAACTGCGTGTAGCCCTGGATGTTGAAGTCGCCCGCGATGAACGCGCGACCGCCATTGCCCAGCGGCTGGTCGTAGCGCGCGGTGAGGTCGACGTTGTATTCCGGCGCATTCGGCAGCGGCTCGCCGTCGATCTTGACCAGGTATGTCGTACCGAACGGACCGACGATCGCCCGCGGCGTCCGCGATGGCGTGCAGACCACGACGCTGTTGAGCGCGCAGATCTGTACCTCGGTGGTCTTGTCGCGGATCGCGCTGTGCAGCAAGCTGAGCCCTGCGCCCAGCGTGAGGTTCGGGACAGGCTTCCAGTTTGCTTCGGCTTCCATGCCGTAGGCCTCGGCCTTGTTGCCGTTGAACAGGATGCCGTTGCCGTTCACATCGTTGCCGTTGAGCTGGATGTCGTTGACGCGGTAGCCGAACACCGTCGCGTTGAGGCTCAGCGTGTTGTCGAGCAGACGCGTCTTGATCCCCGTCTCCCACGACAGGATCGTCTCCGAGTTCGCGGTCGAGAAGTCGGAGTTGAACACCGCCGAACGCCCCTGGATCGTCGGTCCGCGGAAGCCCTGAGCTACGCGCGAATACAGGCTAATGTCGGGGTTCGCCTGATACAGGATGCTCGCATCCCAGCTTGGCTTGGTCGACTTCAGCGTGACGTCGCGACGGAAGCCTGCCGGGTACTGGTTGACGCCCAGCGCATTCTGGACGGTCTTCAGCAGTTGCGTACGCTTCTTGTCCTCGGTGATGCGACCGCCGAGCGTGACCGTCAGCTTGTCCATCAGCTCGTAGCTGAATTGGCCGAAGCCCGCCCACGACGTGTTGACGTCGTGCAGCCGTACCCAGTTGTTGGGGTTCGGCCGGGTTCCGTTCACGTCCGGCGCGGTCAGGAAGAACGTCCGCTGGTAGAAATCGGTGATGTCGCGGTTGTCGAAATACAGGCCGCCGAGCTGCCAATTGAAGCGGCCGCCGGGTGTGCCGGCAATACGCAGTTCCTGCGACCATTGGTCGAGATCGCGGATCTGCCCCTGCGACTCGCCAAAGCCGTTCGCGCGCCCATTGAACGGAAAGCTGACGGCCGCACCACCATCGGTATCGCCGCGGCTGAAGCCCGACGTCGTCTCGTACGCAGTGATCGAGGTCAGCGTGGCCGGACCGAAGTCGTAGCCTGCGCGCGCCGAGCCGCCATAGGTGTTGTAGCTCTGCGGATTGTCGTTCCCCTCGTCGAGCGCCACCGTATTGCGCGGTTCGGCCGACACGTCGTTCGAGCCCTTCTTGAGCGCGCCGCGGTGGAACAACGTCGAGGTGCCGTCATACCAGCGGGCATGCCCCGACAGGTCGAGCGTGAAGCGCTCGCCCGGGGTCAGCATCAGCTGGACGCGGACGTTGCGATCGTCGAAGCCGCCCATCGCGTCCTTGCGCGGCGTCGCTGTGTTGTCGGCGCTGACGCCGGCGAACCGGTTGTCGACATAGTTCTCACGGTGCTGGATCAGCGTCGACAGGCGGATCGAGAGCAGGTCCTTGATCAGCGGGCCACCGACACCGGCGTCCAGGCTGACGCTGTTGTACGAACCGACCGAGGCGGATGCACGGCTCTCGAAGTCGTTGCTCGGCTTGATCGTGTCGAACTTGATGATGCCGGCGGTGGTGTTGCGGCCGAACAGCGACCCTTGCGGACCGCGCAGCACTTCGACCTGACGGACGTCGAACACCGGGTTCGACTTCAGCACGACATGCTCGAGGATCACGTCGTCCTGGATGATCGTGACCGGCTGCGAGGCGCCGAGGTAGAAATCGATGTTGCCGAGCCCGCGGATGTAGAAGCGCGGGAAGATGCGGCCGGTCGTCGATTCGACGTACAGTCCGGGGACGCGACCCGACAGCGCGAGCAGCGTGTCGTCGCCGCCGGCGGTATAGGCGCGCAGCGCGTCACCCGATGCGACACCGACCGAGAGCGGCACCTTCTGGAGGTTCTCGGAGCGACGCTCGGCGGTGACGACGATATCGCCGAGACCTTCCTCGGGAGCAGCCTGCTCCTGAACGGGCGCTGCCTGCGCGAACGCGGCCGTACCACCCACAACCGAACCAAACGCGACGCCGAGCATCAGCGCCGACTTAACGAGCGAAATCTTCACGATGATATTCCCCAATCGTGCGGCGCCGTCCCTGACGAGAAGCCGCACATCCCAAAATACAACGTCGTTGATCGTCCTCGACCATCCTCCCCGGACGGCACGACGACGCCTCGCGACGCTCACTCCCCAGGCCGGCGGTTAGGTCGGGATTGTGTTAGGATGATGACAGTTGGTTGCGGCGTTTTGGGGCTGGCGCCGGTTTGCAACACGGTGCGATATTTTTGCCGATGGCAGGGAGCGGGAACGCCATGCTAGCTTCAACCTATGGGCTTGGTGATGCGATTTTGGCTGACCATTCGGCGTTCGGGTTGGTTCGAGCCCAGTGCGACCGGCGGCCTCTTCCCGTTCCCCTTCGCCTGGCAGGCCTGGGCGATTATGGCGGCGTTTATCGCCGCGATCGCGGCGAGCGTCGTACTGCACGGCGAAGCGGCCTGGCTGACCCGGATTATCCTGTGCGTCGGCTACATCGCGTTTGGGATCGCAACGTACGAGTGACGGCGACGGGCAGATAATGAGAGAGCGCTTTGGCGTAAACGATACCTACCCCCGTCGTGCCAGCGAACGCTGGTATCTGCCAGTTCGAGCCGGACGCCCCCCGGAGATACCCCAGCGTTCGCTGGGGTGACGGCGGTTGACGATGGGAGAACAAGAGCGGACTGCCGTTCGAACGCAACCTCAGTCGCGCCGCGGCGAAAGCCGCGCCGTCGAACGACACGACCGAGTACGAGCTCGGCCGGTCGCCGTCCGGCTAGACGCTTATCCTCGTCCAAGCAAAGCTTGGCCTCAGGCGTCGTCGCCCATCCTCAGCGCCGCGATAAACGCTTCCTGCGGGATGCTGACAGACCCGTATTCGCGCATCTTCAGCTTGCCCTTCTTCTGCTTCTCCAGAAGCTTCTTCTTGCGGCTCGCGTCGCCGCCATAGCATTTGGCGGTCACGTCCTTGCGCATCGCGCTGATCGTCTCGCGCGCGATCACCTTGCCGCCGATTGCCGCCTGGATCGGGATCTTGAACAGATGGCGCGGGATCAGTTCCTTCAAGCGCTCGACCATGCCGCGACCGCGGACTTCGGCGGTACCGCGGTGGACGATCATGCTCAGCGCATCGACCGGCTCCTCGTTGACCAGGATACCCATCTTGACGAGATCGCCCTCGCGGTAGCCGATCTGATGATAATCGAAGCTCGCATAGCCTTTCGACATCGACTTCAGCCGATCGTAGAAATCGAACACGACCTCGTTTAGCGGCAGCTCGTAGGTCGCCTGCGCGCGACCGCCGACATAGGTCAGGTTCTTCTGGATGCCGCGGCGGTCCTGACAGAGCTTCAGAACGCTGCCGAGATACTCGTCGGGGACGTAGATCGTCGCCTCGATCCACGGCTCGCTGATCGTCGCGATCTTGTTCGGCTCGGGCATGTCGGCGGGGTTGTGCAGCTCGATATGCGTCGTGCCGGACGGATCGGGGTGGGTCAGCTCGATCTCATAGACGAC
The DNA here is from genome assembly GCF_004343105.1 of Sphingomonas sp. PP-CC-3A-396. Classification (NCBI taxonomy): domain Bacteria; kingdom Pseudomonadati; phylum Pseudomonadota; class Alphaproteobacteria; order Sphingomonadales; family Sphingomonadaceae; genus Sphingomonas; species Sphingomonas sp. PP-CC-3A-396. Next base: position 238,101 of record NZ_SLYF01000003.1, read on the forward strand.
GGACGGCGCGGTGGTGATCAGGTCCAGATCGTATTCGCGCGTCAGCCGCTCCTGGATGATCTCCAGATGCAGCAGCCCGAGGAAGCCGCAGCGAAAGCCGAAGCCCAGTGCCGCCGACGTCTCCATCTCGAACGAGAAGCTCGCATCGTTCAACCGCAACTTCGAAATGCTTTCGCGCAGCTTCTCAAACTCGGCGGCATCGACCGGGAACATCCCGCAGAACACGACCGGCTGGACTTCCTTGAAGCCCGCGAGCGCTTCGAGCGCTGGCCGCTTGGCATCGGTGATCGTGTCGCCGACGCGGGTCTGGGCGACCTCTTTGATCTGTGCGGTGATGAAGCCCATCTCGCCGGTGCCGAGCTCTGTCAGCTGCTCGATCTTCGGACGGAAACAGCCGACCCGGTCGACCAGATGCATCGTGCCGGTCTGCATGAACTTGATCTGCTGGCCCTTCTTCAGGACCCCGTCGATCACGCGCACCAGGATGACGACGCCGAGATACGGATCGTACCAGCTGTCGACCAGCATCGCTTTCAGCGGCGCCTCCGGGTCGCCGCTGGGCGGTGGGATCTTGGTGACGATCGCCTCGAGGATCTCGACGATGCCGATGCCCGACTTTGCCGACGCGAGCACCGCCTCGGATGCATCGATGCCGATCACGTCCTCGATTTCCTTGCGCACCTTCTCGGGTTCGGCGGCGGGCAGATCGATCTTGTTGATCACCGGCACGATCTCGTGGTCGTGCTCGATCGACTGGTACACGTTGGCGAGCGTCTGCGCCTCGACGCCCTGTGCGGCATCGACCACCAGCAGCGCGCCTTCGCACGCGGCGAGGCTGCGACTCACCTCATAGGCGAAGTCGACATGGCCCGGCGTGTCCATCAGGTTGAGGACGTAATCGAGGCCGTCCTTCGCGTGATACGCAAGGCGCACGGTCTGCGCCTTGATCGTGATCCCGCGCTCCTTCTCGATGTCCATGTTGTCGAGCACCTGCTCGGACATTTCGCGCGCGGTGAGGCCGCCAGTTTCCTGGATCAGCCGATCGGCGAGCGTCGACTTGCCGTGGTCGATATGGGCGATGATGGAAAAATTGCGGATGCGGTCGAGCGGAGTCATGCCGCGCTCCTAGCAGTGCCGTTCCGTGTGCGATAGATCGCACCAACACTCGACAGGGAGCAGCTGATATTTGTCTTGCCCGGACTTGCTGTCGCGGCTAGGGGGCTCACCGGCAATGTTGTCGGGGCGTGGCGCAGTCTGGTAGCGCACTGGTCTCGGGGTCCAGGGGTCGTAGGTTCGAATCCTATCGCCCCGACCATTGCCGATTTTTCGGGGCAAGTGCCCCCTCCCCGAGCTGAATTTCCGATCGACGTGTCGCACGCCCCCTAGGGGCCCCGTGGTCGGACATCCGCGTCGATCGCGATCCATGCGCCGAACCGTATCGACCCTACCCCGCCAAGGGGAGGATCGTAGGAAGGGCATCGTCGGCGGGCTCAGGCGATTTTTTCGAGCGGCGCGTCGGGACGGTTCGCATGTGCACGGAAACGCGCGGCGGTGGCTTGCGTGTAGGGCTTGGCCATTACCGTCGACACCGTCACCGAGTCCGCCGTCGCATGGTCCGGCGTGAGGGTGAGCAGCGTGAACCCCTTGCCGTCCTGGTCGCAGAAGCGGACTTCACCCTTGTTGGCGTCGGCTATCAGTGTGCCGATGCCGGGGAGCAGCGAGCCGTAGGACGGGCTGGTGATCGCGGTGCAGCCGAATTCTGCGGCGACCAGCTTGCCCGACGCGTCGTGCAGGTCGTTCGCCCACGCCGCGTGGCTGTCGCCCGACAGCACGATCGGCCGCGACTTCGCGCGCTGGAACGCCGCATACAGCCGCTCGCGGGCGGGCGGATACCCGTCCCAGCTGTCGAACCCGAACGGCAGGCCGGCCCGATACGAGGCGATGCTCGCGGTCAGCCGCTCGCGCCAGATCGCGGGCAGCTTCGCCATCGTCTCGGCGAATTTTACCGGGCCGAGCTGTCGTTCCATGTCGGGCCCCGCGACCTTGGCCATCACCACCTGGTTGCCGAGCACCTGCCACGGCTTACCCGCCGCAACCGAGGTCGCCATCGTCTTTTCGACCCACGCCAGCTGCGCCGGCCCGAGCAGTTCGCGGTCCGTCCGTGCTCGCTCCGCCAGCATCGCTGCGTATTCGGCGGGCGTGATCTCTTCACCCTTGGATACCACCTGATGGCTGCGCGCGAGCAGCCGCGTCTCGACCATCACGAGCGTCGCGAGATCGCCGAAATCGAAGCTGCGGTTGATCGCGGCCCAGGGCTGGCCGGGCTTGGGATCGCGGATCGGCATCCACTCGAAGTACGCCTGCATCGCCGCCGCCTTCCGCGCGTCCCAGTCGCCTTCGGTCTTCGGATCGTGATTCTCGGCACCGTGCATCCAGTCGTCGTTGGCGACTTCGTGATCGTCCCAGACGCAGATGAACGCGGCGCGGGCGTGGGCGGCCTGCATGTCGACGTCTCGCTTCACCTGCGCGTGGCGCATACGATAATCGGCGAGGCTGACGATCTCGTGGCGTGGCTCGACCAGGCGGCCGATCTTCTTGGCGATGTCTGCGCCATAGCCGTCGACGCCATATTCGTAGATGTAGTCGCCAAGGTGGAGCACCGCGTCGAGCCGATCGAGCTTGGCGATCGCGTCATAGGCGTTGAACAGCCCGCCCGCGTAGAGCTGGCACGAGACGACCGCCATGACGACGTCGGCGACCTTGCCCTTGGGCAACGTGCGGAACCGGCCGACCGGCGAGCGCGTGCCGTCAGCGGCGTCGAACCAGTAGCGATACTCGCGGCCCGGCTGAAGCCCGGTCGCGTCTACCTTCGCGGTGAAATCGCGTGCCGCACGCGCCTTGACGGTGCCCGAACGGAGCGACTTGCCGCCCTCGGTCTCCGCAACGTGCCACGTCAGTGCGATGTCGCGGGCTTGCGTCGCCTCGGCCGGAGTCGCACGCGTCCAGAGGATCGCGCCGTCGATCGCGGGATCACCGCTCGCGACACCGTGATCGAAGCGTACCTTCACTGCGCCCGCCGCCCGCGATGCGACTGCGGGCAGCACAAGCGTGGCACCGGAGCCGGCGAGTTTGAGGGCGTTCTTCAAGGCATCGCGGCGGTTGATCGTCATCGGCTCAAGCTTTCGTGTCGGGTGTTGGCCGCCTGCTACCTCTGATCGAAGACACCCCGGTGGCAGCGATGTGACACGCGCGTTACGCAATAGTCATCTTGCTTTCATCATTGCGACGTCGAAACGTCACGCGCCGCCCCTAGTGCCTCCCCAACGACACGGGGGACTTAATGACACGCATCTTCACGCGGCTCGCAGTTGCGACGCTCGCCACGACCTGCTCGACCGCCGCGCTCGCGCAGGCGTCGGCACAGGCGGCCGCAGGGGCCGACGTCCAGGCCAGCACGCCAAACGATGAGATCGTCGTCACCGCGCAGAAGCGCGAACAGCGGATCGCCGATGTCCCCGTCACCGTCACCGCAGTGACCGGCGCGAAGATGGCCGCGATCGGCGTCAATTCACTGACCGAGGTCGCCGCCTATATTCCCGGCCTGCAGATCCAGGAGCAGAGCGCGAACAATCCGGGCTTCGTGATCCGCGGCATCACCTCGGACAACGGATCGTCGCAGCAGGGCGCCCGCGTCACGCTCTATTACAACGGCATCGACATCAGCCGGTCGCGCGGCGCGTATCAGGACCTGTACGATCTGGAGCGGATCGAGGTCGTGAAGGGCCCGCAGGCGACCTTGTTCGGCACCGCCGCCGCGGTCGGCGCGATCAGCGTCATCTCGGCAAAACCGCAGCCCGGCGTGTCGGGCGCGATCAACGGCTCGTACGGCAACTTCAACCGCACGCAGGTGTCGGGCTTCCTCAACGCCGGCAACGACGTGCTCGCCGGGCGGATCGCCTTCGCCTACAAATACCGCGACGGCTATGTCCGCAACATCGCCGGCGACGCGAACGTGCCGAACCAGAACCAGGGTGGCGTCGACCAGGACGATCTGAACGGCCAGGACCAGCGCGGCATCCGCGGATCGCTGCGCTATCGCCCTAGCGACAGCATCACCGCCGATCTCGTCCTGACCTATGACGGCCAGCGCAATCCCGGCACCGCGTTCAAGAGCCGCGCGCATGCCCCGACCGGCGGCCAGACCGGCGACTATGGCTATGCCGAACTGTCGGGCTCGCCGTACAGCGCGGCGGTGCTCGGCGCTCGGAAACTCGGGCTCGACCGCAACGTCTACGACGCCAATTTGACGATCACCGCGGAGCTGTCGCCGGGGATCACCTTCACCACCGTCAACGGCTATCGCCGGTTCGACGCACTTGAGATCTTCGACGCTGATGGTGGCCCCGCCGCCTATCTCGAATTCGCCGAGGATGCGAAGGGCGACCAGTGGAGCCATGAAAGCCGCTTCGCCTTCGAAGGGCCGAAGTATCGCGCCTCGGTCGGCTGGAACGCGTTCTTCGAGAACGGCTTCCAGCGCGTTCCGTTCGCGACGGAAGAGGGCACGTATCTCGCCTGCTCGGTTGCCGCGGCGTATCAGCCGATCCGGACCGCGCTCAACCGCGCGGGCATTCCGACCGAGACCGGCTGCGTCGCCGCCAACGGCACGATCCCGGCCACCGGCGCGACGTCGATCCTGACCGGCGGACGTGCCACCGCAATACCTTACGCGGCAGAGTTCACGAACTTTGGTAGGAACAATACCTACTCGGTGTTCGCCGACGCGACGTATATCCCGGTGCCCGCGCTCGAGCTGACCGCCGGCGCCCGCATCCTAATCGAGGATCGCCAGTCGGGGTATTCCTCGGTCCAGCCGAACTCGGTGATCCTCGCATCGCTCGGTATCCAGTCGAGCCTGCTCGGCACGGTGAACACCAACGGCAGCAAGTTCGTCGCCGAGAGGAGCTTCACCGCGATCCTGCCGCGCTTTAACGCGCTGCTGAAGCTCAACAGCGCGGTCAATCTGTACGGCACGATCAGCAAGGGCCGACGCTCGCCGGTGGTCCAGCTTGCCGCACAGCGCACCGCGTTCGGCGTCGGTCCCAACCTCCAGATCATTCCGGAAGAGAAGGTCTGGAATTACGAAGGCGGCATCAAGGGAAGCGTCGGACCGTTCAGCGGCGCCGCCTCGGTGTTCTACCAGACCTATGACGGCTTCCAGTTCTCGGTGACGAGCAACGGCGTGACGACGGTCCGTAGCGCGGACTCGGCCAACAGCGTCGGCGTCGAGCTCGAAGGCAATCTGAAGCTCGCGTCGTATCTCTCTGCCTTCGCGACGTTTGCGTATATTGATGGCGGGATCGGCGACGACGTCGCGAACGGCCCCTATGCCGGCAACCAGTTCCGCCTTCAGCCCAAGACGACGGCGTCGGGCGGCCTGATCCTGCGCGCGCCAGTGGGCGGCGTGACCGTCTACGCGACCCCCAGCGTGACCTACAAATCGAAGGTCTTCTTCGAGCTGCCGAACACCGAGGCGGTCAGCCAGAGGGGCTATACGCTGGTCAACCTCCGCGCCGGGCTGGAGTTCGCGCAGGGGCGCTACAGCGTCGGCGGCTTCGTCCGGAACGCGACCAACAAGCGCTACCTGATCGACGCGGGCAACACCGGCGGGGGCTTCGGCATCCCGACCTACATCGCCGGCGAGCCACGCTTCTACGGAGTCGAGCTGGGCGCGAAATTCTAACTCTCACGCATCGTTACACACCACGCAACCATCCCCGGGGGGACCAAGCATGACGTTCGAGACCATCTATACCGACGGCGATATCGATACCAATCCGACCGCGAACCCGCATCTCAACGACCTGATCGAGGTGCGCTATTCGCGGCGCCAGACCTTGATGGGCGGTATGTCGGCGACGGCCGCCGCGGTGTTCGGCGGCATGTTGCTGACCGGGTGCGACGACGACAATAACGGCGGCTCGGACCCTGTCACGGTGACCGCGACCGCCGGGGGCAGTTCGACCGCCGGCCGCGTCGCGACGCTGACCGGTGCCGCGATCGGCCAGGTCGACAGCGTGAGCTGGACGCAGACGGCTGGACCGACGGTAACGCTGGCAGGCGCGACGACGACGGTTGCGACGTTCGTCGTGCCGGGTGCCACCGCAGGCACGGTGCTGAGCTTCCTGTTCACCGCCGTTTCGGCAAGCGGATCGGTCACCGCGACGACCAGCGTGACGGTCGGCGCGGCGTCGCTGGGCTTCACGGCGGTTGCGAAGAGTCTCGCCGATGTGGTTGCAGTACCCTCGGGATACGCCGTCACCGTGTTGTATCGCCTCGGCGATCCGATCGGCAGCGGCGTCGGCGCCTATGCCAATGACGGCACCGATGCGACCTTCTCGAAGCGCGCGGGCGATCACCATGACGGCATGAGCTATTTCGGGATGTCGGCGACCGGTACGCCCGACGCGAACGGCAACACGCGCGGCCTGCTCGTGCTCAACCATGAGAACATCACGCAGGCCTATCTGCATCCGAACGGTGCGACCACGACCGGCGGTGTCCGTCCCGAGGCCGAAGCGCTCAAGGAGATGGAGTGCCACGGCGTCTCGGTGATCGAGATCAACCGCGCCGCCGCCTGGAGCTACACGACCGCGTCGTCGTTCAACCGCCGGATCACGCCGCTGACGCCGATGAGCTTTTCGGGGCCTGTGCGCGGCGCCGACAGCCTCAAGACGCGCTACTCCCCCGACGCCACCACGGGTCGCGGCACGATCAATAATTGTGCCAATGGTACAATGCCTTGGCACACGTATTTGACGAACGAAGAGAACTGGGTTGGCTATTTCAAGCGTGAAGTCGGCGATGCCGCGCGCCGTGCGGCGACCGGCGCGGTTGGTGTGAAGGCCAACACGTCGCTGACGCGATATGGCAAGTCCGAGAGCAATACCGGCGGCAATTACGGGTGGTCGACAGTGGCCCCGGCGGACACGACCAGCACGTTGTATTCGCGGTGGAACATCACCGCGCAGGCCGGTGCGCCCGCCGACGGCTCGGGCGATTTCCGAAACGAGATCTTCCAGTACGGCTGGGTGGTCGAGATCGATCCGTTCGATGCTACCTCGACGCCGCGCAAGCGGACTGCGCTGGGTCGCATGAACCACGAGGGCTGCCAGATCGGCCGGACGATCGCGGGCGTGAAGCCGGCCTTCTACATGGGCGACGACGCGCAGAACGAATATATCTACAAGTTCGTGTCGGCCACGCCGTGGTCTGCGGCGGACGCGAGCGCGGCGAACCGCTTGGCGATCGGCGACAAGTATCTGGATACCGGAACGCTTTACGTCGCCAAGTTCGCAGCGGATGGCAGCGGGCAGTGGATGCCACTGGTGTTCGGCCAGGGGCACCTCACCTCGGCCAATGCGGCCTATTCGTTTGCTAGCCAGGTCGATGTGCTGATCAACACGCGGTTGGCGGCGGATGCGCTGGGTGCGACGCGGATGGATCGGCCGGAGTGGACTGCGGTCAACCCTGCGACGGGCGAGATGTATTGCACGCTGACCAACAATTCGTCGCGGACCGTGGCAACGGCGGATGCACCCAACCCGCGCGCCTATGTCGATCCGAAGACTACCGGCGGGCAGACCACGGGTAACGCCAATGGGCACATCATCCGCCTGCGCGAGACGGGAGATACGTCCGAGGCGCTGACATTCGCCTGGGACATCTATGCGTTCGGCGCGGGCTCCGATCTGGATGCTACCAACATCAACCTGTCGGGGCTCGATGCGACCAACGACTTCTCATCGCCGGACGGCCTGTGGTTCGGCCTGCCAAGCAACGCCTCGGGGACGATCGCGCCGGTGATGTGGATCGAGACCGACGACGGCGCCTATACCGACGTCACCAACTGCATGCTGCTCGCGTCGGTGCCGGGGATCGTCAACGATGGCGGCACGCGGACGGTGACCAACACGATCGGCGCGGCGACCGGGTCGGTGACGACGCGGGTCGGCAAGGCACCGGGGGCGGCGCTGCGGCGCTTTCTGGTCGGGCCGAAGGAGTGCGAGATCACGGGTATCCACTCGACGCCGGATGGGCGGTCGCTGTTCGTGAACATCCAGCATCCGGGTGAGAATGGCGGGCCGACGAATATCACCAGCAGCTGGCCGGCGAACCAGGCTGGGGCGGTGACCACGCCGTCGCGGCCGAGGTCGGCGACGATCGTGATCACGAAGAACGATGGGGGTGTGGTGGGGCTTTAAGCTTCGGGGGGCCCTACGACCCTCCCCCGCGAGGGGGAGGTGCCACCGTAGGTGACGGAGGGGGAGGATACGGAACCTACGTTGTCCTTCCCTCCCCCTCTGTCTGGCAAGTGCCGGCCACCTCCCCCTAGCGGGGGAGGATTGTATTGTGAGGTTCCTCGATCCGTACGGCGCGCACCGCCCCGGCGGAGGCCGGGGCCCAATTGGGAGACGTCACTGATTGGCGCTGCGCTTCGTTATTGCCACCTCTCCAACTGGGCCCCGGCCTTCGCCGGGGTGGTGTAGTTTCGAGGGGTAGTGCAGTTTCAGGGCGGTGGCGTCCCGTAGGCCTTAGACCGACCCGTCCGGGATCCTCGCCAGCGCTTCCTGCTCGATCTTCTCCAGCTCGTCGCGGGTCTGGACAATCGCCTCGCGTTGCGCGTCGAGCAGATCGATCCGTTGGCGGCAGCGTTCGGCCAGCGCGCGCATCTGTTCCACATGCTGTGGGTCGGCGTCGTAGAGGTCGAGGAACTCCTCGATGTCGCGCAGAGTGAAGCCGAGGCGTTTGCCGCGCAGGATCAACTGCATCCGCGCCACTTCACGCCGCGTGTAGACCCGCGTCGTGCCAATCCTACACGGTTCGATCAGCCCCTTGTCCTCGTAGAACCGCAACGTCCGCGCGCTCACGCCGAGCATGCGCGAGACTTCCTGTATGCCGGTAAGATCGTCCTGTCGGTCGTTCACGCGTCCACTCCCCTCGCCTCCGACGCCGCCGCCTTTGCGGTCTCTTCAGCGACAAGTTCCTTTTTGGATAGCTTGCCGATCAGCGTCTTGGGGAGACTGTCGCGGATTTCGACCTCGCGGGGAAGCTCGATCTTGCTAATCTTGTCCCTAAGAAAATCGCGCAGTTCGAGCGGGGTAGCGACCGTACCTTCGGCCAGCACGACGAACGCTTTCGGCGCCTGCCCGCGGTATTTGTCGGGTACGCCGATGACGACGGCTTCGAGCACGGAGGGGTGTTCGTACAAGGCCTCCTCGATCACGCGCGGATAGACGTTGTACCCGCCGGCGAGGATCAGGTCCTTGATCCGGTCGACGATAAACAGGTAGCCGTCCGCGTCGAGATGGCCGACATCGCCGGTGCGCAGCGCGCCGTCCGCGAACAGTTCGGCGGTGGCAGCGGGCTTGTGCCAATAGCCCTGCGTGATCTGGGGCCCGCGCGCGCAGATCTCGCCATTCTCACCTACGGGCAGCAGCCTGGTCGGGTCCTCGCGGTCGCGGATCTCGATCGTCGTGCCGGGAAAGGGCAGCCCCGCGGAGCCTGGCTTGTTGAGGCCGTCGATCGGGTTGCACGTAATGATCGGCGAGGCTTCCGACAGACCATACCCCTCGCACAGCTTCGCGCCGGTTGCCGCCTCGAACGCGATCCGCACCTCTGCCGGCAGCGGCGCACCGCCCGAAATGCAGGCGTGGATCGAGGACAGGTCGATCTTCTGGGTCTCCGCCGCCGTGGTGATCGCCGCGTAGATCGTAGGCACCGCAGGGAAATAGCTCGGCTTGGTGCGGTCGATCGTCTTGAGCAGTTGCTGCAGTTCGAAGCGCGGTAGCAGGATCATCTCCGCGCCGGTGCGGATCGAGTAGGTCAGCACGGTGGTCAGCGCGAAGACATGGAACAGCGGCAGTGCGCCGAGCACGCGGTCCTGGTGCGGTTGCTCGCCACCGACGAACACGACCATCGCATCCGCGTTCGCGACGAGATTGGCATGGCTGAGCATCGCTGCCTTGGGCTCGCCGGTGGTGCCGCCGGTATATTGCAGCACCGCGACCTCGTCCGGGGAAACGGTAACGGGGGACGGCGTACCCTTCGCCTTGAGCAGCGCGTCGAACGTGGAATGGCGCGCGTCAGTCGGTGCCCGACCGATCTCGGCGCGCTTGAAGATGCGGTAGGCGATTGACTTCAGCGTCGGCAGCGCGCCGGCGATCGGACAGGTGATGACGTGCTTCACGCCCATCTGCCCTGCGACCTTGAGGACGCGCGCGTGGATTTCGGCGATGTCGCAGGTGGCGATGATCGTCGCGCCCGAATCCTCGAGCAGATGCGCCAGCTCGCGCTCGACATAGAGCGGGTTGACGTTGACGACGACGCCGCCGGCCTTGAGGATCGCGAAGAACAGGATCGGATAATAGGGCGTGTTCGGCAGGCACAGCGCGACGCGCGTGCCCTTCACGACACCAAGGTCCTGGAGCCCCTTCGCGGCCCGGTCGACTTGCTCGCCGAGCTCGGCATAGGTCAGCGTCCGGCCCATGAAGTCGAGCACGTTGCGCGACCCGAACCGGCGCACCGACAGGTCGAGCATGTCGCCCAGCAGCCGCGGCTCGCCCAGCAACGGTACGCCGATCGCCTTGCCCCCGGAAGTGTCCTGCATCTCGCTCTCCATAACATGGTGTGCGTAAGCCATATTGTCGGCCGCTTCACCTTGACGTAAAGGTGAGGTATCGCACCTTAAGGGTAACCCGCAAGCGTTAACCGGGTCGACCGCAATATGAGAGGATCATCGTGACCAACGTCGTCATCGCCGGGTACGCCCGTTCGCCGTTCCACCTCGCCGGCAAGGGCGAGCTCGCCCGCGTCCGTCCGGACGATCTCGCCGCACAGACGATTCGCGGGCTGCTCGATAAGACCGGCGTCGATCCCGCCGCGATCGAGGACATCATCCTCGGTTGCGCGTTTCCCGAAGGCGAGCAGGGTCTCAACGTCGCCAAGCTGATCGCGCAGATCGCCGACCTGCCGATCTCGGTCGGCGGCATGACGGTCAACCGGTTCTGCGGATCGTCGATGAGCGCGATCCACATCGCCTATGGCCAGATCGCGGTCGGCGCGGGCGAGGCGTTCATCTGCGCGGGGCTCGAATCGATGAGCCGCGTGCCGATGGGCGGCTACAACCCCCTCCCCAACCCCGAGCTCGCGAAGAAGAGCGCCGGCGCATACATGGGCATGGGCGAGACCGCCGAGAACGTCGCGCGGCAATACCAGATCACGCGCGCCGAACAGGACGCATTCGCGGTGAAGAGCCAGGACAAGGCCGCCGCGGCGCGTGCCGATGGCCGCTTGTCCGACGAGATCGTGACGATCCAGACCAAGGCGGGCCCAGTCAGCCAGGACGGCACGATCCGCGCCGGCACGACGACCGAAGCGCTCGCCGGCCTGAAGCCTGCGTTCAGCGCGGACGGTTCGGTGACCGCCGGCACGTCGTCGCCGCTGACCGATGGCGCGTCGGCAGTGCTGGTGACCTCGGAAGAGTTCGCGAAGAAGCACGGCCTGACGATCCTCGCGCGGATCAAGTCGATCGGCGTGTCGGGTTGCGCGCCCGAGACGATGGGGCTCGGCCCGATCGGTGCGTCGAAGAAGGCGCTGGAGCGGGCCGGGATCACCGTTGCCGACCTCGACGTGGTCGAGATCAACGAGGCGTTCGCGAGCCAGGCGATCGCCTGCATCCGCGATCTCGGGCTGAAGGACGAGACGATCAACCTCGACGGCGGCGCGATCGCGATCGGCCATCCGCTTGGCGCCACCGGCGCGCGGATCGTCGGCAAGGCTGCCTCGTTGTTGTCGCGTGAAGGCGGCCGCTATGCGCTCGCCACCCAGTGCATCGGCGGCGGTCAGGGCATCGCAACGGTGCTGGAGCGCGCATGATGGTCGATCAGGTCAAGAAGGTCTGCGTCATCGGCGCGGGCGTGATGGGTGCGGGCATCGCGGCACAGGTCGCCAACGCCGGCATCCCGGTGCTGTTGCTCGACATCGTCCCCCGTGAGGGTGACGATCGCGACGCAGTGGCGAAGGGCGCGGTCGACAAGATGCTCAAGACCGACCCCGCCCCGTTCATGTCGAAGCGTGCGGCCAAGCTGGTCGAGACGGGCAACATCGACGATCATCTGGATCGCGTTGCGGAGTGCGACTGGATCGTCGAGGCGATCGTCGAGCGGCTCGACATCAAGCAGGCGCTCTATGCCAAGCTCGAGGCGCTGAAGCGTCCGGGCACCGCGGTGTCGTCGAACACCTCGACGATCCCGCTCGGCAACCTCGTCGAGGGCCGGTCGGACCAGTTCAAGGCCGACTTCCTCATCACGCACTTCTTCAACCCGCCGCGCTACATGCGGCTGGTCGAGATCGTCCGTGGTGAGCATACGGACGTCGCGGTCGCGGAGAAGGTCGAGGATTTCGTCGATCGCTTCATGGGCAAGCGGATCGTCCGCGCGAAGGACACGCCGGGCTTCATCGCCAACCGCATCGGCACCTACTGGCTGGCGATCGCGATCAATGCCGCGATGGACCAGGGGCTGACCGTCGAGGAAGCCGACCAGATCGGTGGCCGTCCGATGGGCGTGCCGAAGACCGGGATTTTCGGGCTGGTCGATCTCGTGGGCGTCGATTTGATGCCGTTGCTGTCGAAGAGCCTGTCCTCCACACTCCCCGCTGGCGATCCGTATTTCGATACGGTCCGTCCGCTGCCGCTGGTCGACAAGATGATCGCGGAAGGGTTCACTGGCCGAAAGGGCAAGGGTGGCTTCTACCGCTTCGACAAGGCGACCCGCACGAAGCTGTCGCTCGATCTCGCGACTGGTGAGTATCGCCCGGAGGCCAAGCCGGCTGAGCTACCCGGCAAGACCGGCAAGGACCTCGCCGCACTGATCGCGGAGCCCGGCAAGATCGGCACCTACGCGTGGTCGATCCTCGGCAACACGCTGTCCTATGCGGCGATGCTGGTCGGCGAAGCGGCGGACGACGTCGTCGCGATCGATGACGCGATGAAGCTGGGGTATAACTGGAAATACGGGCCGTTCGAGCTGATCGACCGGATGGGGCCGGGTGTGCTCGCTGCTCGCCTTGCTGCCGAAGGTCGCAATGTTCCGGCGATCCTGACCACCGCGGGCGACCGACCGTTCTACCGCGTCGAGAACGGGCAGCGTCAGTATCTCACGGCTGCTGGCGAGTATGCCGACGTGCCGCGCGCGGACGGTGTCGAACTGCTGGAGGACATCAAGCTCCGCTCGCAGCCGATCCTCACGAACCTGTCGGCGTCGCTCTGGGATGTCGGCGACGGCGTCGCGGCGCTCGAGTTCCACACCAAGATGAACGCGCTCGACGACCAGGTCGTGGCGCTCATCAACGAGGCGATCCCGGTCGTCCGCGAGCGCTTCAAGGCGCTTGTGGTGTATAACGAAGCCTCGAACTTCTCGGCGGGCGCGAACTTGGGCGCGGCGATGTTCGCGGTCGGAGCAGGCCTTTGGGACATGGTCGAGGCCAGCGTCTCTGGCGGTCAGCAGGCGTACAAGGCGCTCAAATACGCGCCCTTCCCGGTCGTCAGCGCGCCGGCCGGGCTGGCGCTCGGCGGTGGGTGCGAGATTCTGCTCCACGCCGACGCGGTGCAGGCGCATGCCGAAACCTATGCGGGGCTCGTCGAGTGCGGCGTCGGTCTCGTCCCCGGCTGGGGCGGCAACGGAGAGATGCTCGACCGCTGGACCAAGTCTCGCACGCTGCCAAACGGACCGATGCCGGTGTTGACCAAGGTGTTCCAGGCGATCTCCACCGCGCAGGTCGCCAAGTCGGCGGCGGAGGCGAAGGAGATGATGATCCTGCGCAAGGACGATGGCATCACGATGAACCGCGACCGGTTGCTGGCGGATGCGAAGGCCAAGGCGCTGTCGTTGGTCGAGGGCTATGCGGCGCCCGAGAAGCCGACCTTCCGTCTGGCGGGCGAGAGCGGCCGGACGGGCCTGAACATGGCGTTGGCGGACTTTCACAAGAAGGGCATGGCGACCGACTATGACCTCGTCGTCGCGGATCGTCTTGCGGAAGTGCTGACGGGCGGCGAGGCCGATCTGGTCGATACCGTAACGGAGGACCAGTTGCTCGATCTCGAGCGCGCGGCGTTCATGGCGAGCGTCAAGGACCCGCGGACCCAGGCGCGGGTCGTGCATATGTTGCAGACGGGCAAGCCACTGCGGAACTGACCTCCGTCATCCCCGTGCAGGCGGGGACCCATACTGGCCAACGGTGCGTCCCTATCGCGACCTCGGCCCATATGGGTTCCCGCCTCCGCGGGAATGACCAGTGGGTGGATGAACACTTTTTCACCCGCTGGAATCGGTAAGAAGACTTGACTTGTCTTCGTACAATTCTAGTCGGGACCAATAACTGCCGTATACGGCAACAAGGTCGCGATAACGTCGACGACCTGACGAGAAATTTGGTGACCGTACGCATACGGCTCCATCAAACGACACTAGGAGAGGATAGAAGATGTCCCTGTTGCTTATCACTGCCCTGCTCGCCGGCGCGTCCGCGACGCCCGAGACCGTGATCGGTCGCTGGAAGACCGAAACGCACAACGCCATCGTCGAGATCGCCCGCTGCGGCCCGTCGATCTGCGGCAAGATCCTCACCTCCGACGCGCTGCGCGCCAATCCTTCGATGAAGGATGCGAACAATGCGAACACCGCGCTGCGCAACCGGCCGATCCAGGGCATGCAGATGCTTAGCGGGTTCAAGCCTGACAAGGACGGCGTCTGGAGCAGCGGCCAGGTCTACAATGCCGAGGACGGCAAGACCTATAGCGGCAAGATCACGCCACTCGGTGCGAACCAGCTGAAGCTGCGCGGCTGCGTCTTCTTCCCGCTCTGCAAGACGCAGACTTGGACGCGCGTGCGCTGAGGCCACGCCCCCGCCTCCACCTCCACCTCCACCTTCCCCCTATTAGTACAGCTTTCAGGACCTTACCCATGACACTTCGCAACAAAGCTCCGCTTCTCGCGGTATCCGCTCTCGTGTCCGCCTTCGGCTTCGCCAGCACAGCCTATGCCGACGCCTTCTATCTCCAGGCGCAGTCCGCACGCGGCGCAGGCCGTGCGTTCTCGGGCGAAGGCGCCGACACAGGTCCTGACTCGCTGTGGTGGAACCCGGCCGCGATCGCCGGCATCCGCGACGGCAGCGCGACGCTCAGCGCGTCCGCGATCCTGCCGAAGGGTGACGTCGTCGACACCGGCACGCGGATCTGCCGCCCGGGTCAGGCCTGCACCGGGATCAGCGGCCAGTCGAACTCGCGCGATCCGATCAACAAGGGCATCGTGCCATCGGGGGCGATCGCCTATCCGCTGACCGACCGGATCGCCATCGGCCTTGCGGTGACCTCGCCGTTCAGCTTTACGACCAACTATGATGGGGATAGCTGGGCCCGCTACAGCGCCGACAAGACGCGGCTGCGGACAATCGATATCCAGCCGTCGGTTGGTGTCGTCGTGACCGACTGGCTCCGCGTCGGTGGTGCGCTGAACGTCGAATATACCGACGCGACGCTCAGCAACGCGCTCCCCAACCTTTCCGCGGCGCTGCCCGATGGTCGCCAGGAACTGAGCGGCGACGGTTGGGACTTCGGCTGGACAGCGGGCGTGCAGCTCCACAACGACTTCGCGACGGTCGGCGTCAGCTACAAGTCGAGCATCCGGCACAATCTGAAGGGCGATCTCACGGTCAGCGGCCTCGTCGGTCCGCTTGCGTCGTCGAACACGACCGTGTCGGGCGCCAAGGCCGCCTTCAACACCCCGGGTCAGGTGATCGTCGCAGGCCGGTTCCGCGGTACCGACAAGCTGACGCTCAACGCGCAGGTCGTCGCGTACAATTGGAGCAAGTTCGACACGATCGATCTCGGCGCACCGCTGAACACCGCGATCCCCGAGAACTACATGGACAGCTGGAGCCTCGCGGGCGGCCTCGACTATGACGTCACGCCGAAGCTCACCGTGCGGGCAGGTCTGCAGCGCACCAAGTCGCCGACGCAGGACGGCTCGCGCGACGCACGCGTGCCCGACGCCGATCGCTGGACCTATGCAGCGGGTGGCTCGTACCTGCTGTCGCCGCACATCGCGCTCGACGCCGCCGCGCAATATGTTGACTTCGAGAACACGACGATCGACCGCATCACGGCGGCGTATGTCGGTACCGCCGCGCAGACCAACATCCTGACATCGGGTGCGCTGCGCAACGCCTCGGCGGTCGTGCTGTCGCTCGGCGGACGTGTGAGCTTCTGATGTCGGACGGGGTGCGTCGCCGGTAGCGGCGCACCCCAAAGCCGGCACCCCGGACTGAGGTGGGTAACAGAGGCGCACGGTGCTCCGCATCTTGCACAAGGCTGCCGACGCCCCACTTCCACAGCCATGGTAAGCTTATATTTGGCGGCGCTGTTGATGGCGCCGAGCGCGGCTGTCCGGCCGATCGGCCCGGACGCTGCACAGTGCGCGCCCGGTAGCGCCCATCCCGCGCTTCTGGTCGAGGTCGCCGGTTTCAAGTCGCGCGCCGGGACCGTTCGCGTGCGCGTGTTCGGTGGTGCGCCGTCGAGCTATTTCGACAAGAAGCATGCGTTGCTGCGGACCGAGATCGCCGTACCGCGTGACGGCATCGTCGCGGTCTGCATGCCGGTCGCGCGGCCTGGCGTGTATGCGGTCGACGTTCGCCACGACTATAATGCGAACGGCAAGACCGATCGCAGCGACGGCGGTGGCGCATCGGGGAACCCGCACGTGACGTTGTTCGACATGCTGTTCTCGCGCAAACCAGATCCGAAGACGGTTCAGGTCCGCGTCGGGAACGGTACGACGGTCGTTCCCGTGACGCTCACCTATCTCCAGGGCGGGTCGCTCAAGCCGATCCGCTAGGTCATCACCACGCGATGCTGCCCCCGAGTCTGACCGTGCGCGGTCGCAGCGGGGTATATTCGGTGCGCGCGGCCAGGACGAACGGGTTACCGCCGGCAAAGCGATCGCCCCTGACGTCGAACACGTTCTCGATCGTACCGCTCAGTCGGACGCGTCCTTTCGACCATGTCGTACCGAAATGCGTAGAGCCATATTCGCCTTGTGACACGTCGAGCGGCGCTTGAGTCCCGATCGTCGAGCGGCCGACATAGCGCCAGGTGGCGTTGGTGCTCATGTGTGATTCAGTGCCAAGTACCCAGGTGTAGCTTATGCCGCCCGATACCGCGAAAGGCGGCGTATTGGGCAATCTGGTACCGACCTGACGCCGCAGCGCGGGATTGGGGTCGGTGACCCGCGTGTCGTTGAGGAACATCGCCGCGTCGAGGCTCAGCCCCGCCACCGGTACCCAGTCGAGGCTCGCCTCGGCACCACGAATATGGCTGTTGCCGAGATTGGTGGTGAAGGGAAAGCCCGATCGATCGACCAGATCAGCCTGGATATGCCGCCAGTCGGCCACGGAAAAACCGATCGATCCGGACAACCCAAGCGGCCCCTTGCGTTCCCGGCGAAGTCCGATCTCGCCGACATGGATGCTGTCGGGCACGAGATCGGCGACCCGGCCAACACCCGGGGCGACGGTGATCCCGCCGGTCCGGAAGCCGGACTGATAGCGCGCGAACGCGGCAAGTCCGGGAGCGAGGAGCCAGGACGCGCCAAGCGTCGGATCGACCCGGGTGACGCTGCGGCCGCGGATGAAATTGGTCGTACGCAAGCTGGCGATCGGATCGCCGTCGCTCCGTTGGTGGGTCAGGCGTCCACCTGCGGTGATCGTCAGCGCCGGTGTCACCGCGACGCCGACGTCGCCGAACATCGCGGCATCGAACGTCCGGTTGGTGACGCCGACGATATCGCGCAGCCGGTCGGGAACGCCGTACATGCGGGCATAGGCATCGCGGGCGTGGATCACCGCGACCCCGACCAGCCACCCGGCGCCGTTCGTCCCCGTCCGCGACAGCCGCGTCTCGTGCGAGAACAGCCGGCTGCGCTCGTCGGTATCATAGGCGATCGGCAAAGTCGGCTGGCTGGGTTTGGTGGCATCGAACCGGCTTTCGGCGTCACGGTGGACCAGACCGGTCGCAGAGACCAGATGCAGGCCGTCGTCCCACTGCTTGTCGACGACGAGGCGACCGAGAAAATACTGCTGCTCGAAGGGTTGGGCGAGCAGCGAGGCTCGCGCCAGCGGACCGGCACCGCGTTCGGCATATTGAAGGTCGGGCGCGGACACGTTTTGCCCGACGATCCCGGCGTCGATCGTCCAGCCTCGCGCCGGTGCGACCCGCACGTCGAGGCGTCCGCCGGTCGTCTCCACGCGATTGACGTTGCGCAAGCCGCGGCGCACGTCGTCGATATAGCCGCCTTCGACGACCGTGTAGCCAATCGCGCGCACGCCGACGACCCCAGTGCGGATCGGCAGGTTGATCATGCCGGCGAGATCACCGCCCGGCGCTCCCGATCGGGTGGTGCTGACGCCGCCCGACAGGCTGCCGGCCTGTGGTGTCAGATCGACCGGGTGCGGGACAAGCCGGACGATGCCACCGATCGCACCGGCGCCGTACAGCGTTCCCTGCGGCCCCTCGAGCACCTCCACCTGATCGACGTCGTACAGGTTCAGCCCGGGGTCCGGGCCGTTATAGGCGACCGGCACCTCGCCAAAATAGACGTTGGCGGTCGCTTGCGTCGGGCCGGTAAAGCTACTGTCGGCGACGCCGCGGATGAACAGTTTGTTGCGGCCCGCCCCGAGCGCGGTCCCCTGGAGGATCGGCGTGGCGGTGATCGCGCGGTCCATCCCGCCGGTTGCGTCGGCGCCGATCAGCGCGGTGCCATCGGCGCGCAAGATCGTCAGTGCTCCCGGAAAACGAAGGCGGGAGGTCGCGCGCTTCGTCGCCGTCACGACCACATCGGGCGTCGGCTCGGCGACGGCCGGCATGATCGGCGGCCGGTCGGGCGCTACGGACTGGGGCGAACGCCGCACCGGACGTGGCGCAATCCGGCGACGAACGATCCGAAAACCGTCCGGGGCGAGCCGTTGCGCCGTGTATCCCGTACCCGCGAGCAGTCGATCGAGCGCATCGGCGACGGTCAGCCGTCCCTGGACGCCGCGCGCGCTGACCTGCCCCAACCCAGGCTCGGCACTGCCGATATCGACCCCGGTCTGCTGTGCGAGCACACCGATCGCGCGATCGAGTGGACCCGGCGCGATGGCGATCGGCCGTCGCGCCGCCGCCTGGAGGGGAGCGGGCACGGACAATGCGAACGACGGGGCGACGAGCAGCGAAATGGCCAGGCGAAGTTTACGGACCGGCATGGCCTCCGACCAGACGCCAGCGACCATCGACGTGCTCCGCCCGAGCCCCGATCAGCGCGGCCACGCGGGGAATCAGGCGATCCGCGCCGCCCGTGACTCCGATCGATCCGGTAAACGGCGTGTCCGCAAGCGCCGGTGCGACACTGATGGCCGTCCCGGTGCTGCGCTCCAGCGCGGCGGCGACCAGCCTTACCGGAGTCTGCTGAAATACAAGCCGTCCCTTGCGCCAGCTGCCGACATCGTCGACCGCGACTCCCGACAGGCGCGGCGCCTGACCGTCGAGGTGCGACAGGGCCGCACCCGCGGTCAGCATGATCCGCTCGTCATCGGGCTGGAACATCACCGCACCTTCGGCCACCTGAACGCCGAGATGCGCGCCGACGCGTGCGACATTGAAGACGGTACCGACGTCCTGCAGCCGCATTTCGCCCGACTGGACGACGAACGGGTGCGCAGGATCGTGCGTGACGTGAAAGGTCGCTTCGCCGCGCTCGAGCGTCACCCGCCGTACGGCACTTTGGTCGATCGCCAGTCGCGTGCCACCGTTCAGGTCGATCCGACTGCCATCGGCGAGCATGACCGCGCGACGGACGCCACGCGCCGTCTCGACGATCCGCACCGCGGGGTCGGTCTCCAACGGCAGCATCACACCGGCGATACCCGCGGCGGCAACACCACCCAACGCCGCAAGCACCCAGCGACGGCGCGGTGCGGGGCGATCGTCGTTGGCCGCGACGCGGGACGTCGTCTCCGACCGATCGCGGGGCGTTGTCTCCGACCAGTCGGGTGGCGTCAGCGCATCGTCCAGTTCCGCATCGGCGCGGGTCAGCGCATCATAGGCATCGGCATGCGCCGGATCGGCTTCGAGCCATGCGGTGAACGCCTGCCAGTCGTCCGCATCGGCGGAGGGCAAGCGAAGGTGCCACGCCACCGCCTGGTCCGCCGCTGCGCCTGCTCTTCCCTGGTCGGTCCACTCATCGACCATCGCGCTGGTCCTCCTCATGAGGGAGACGTTTGGCCGGCGTGATATCCACACCGGAATTGCTGCGCTGCAAGTGGATTCTCAGATAGGCGCGGTGCAGCAGCTTCTCGACGCCGCTGACGGTGATACCCATCCGTTCGGCGATCGCCTTCTGCGGCAGGTCGTCGAACCGGTACAGGCGGAACGCCGTCGCGACACGGTCGGGCAGGCCGGCAAGCGTCGCCTCGACTCGTGCAAGCCGGTCGCGGGCGATCAATGCGCGTTCGGCGTCGGGATGTTCGTCCGCGGTCGCCTGCGTTTCGAGCCAGTCGGTATCGCGATCGGTGCGCCGCATCGCGCGACGACGCCGGTCGACCGCGATGTTGTTCGCCATCCGGCAGATATAGCCGAGCGGTTCGGCGATCGGGCCGCCGGTGACGGTTTCCAGCCGAAGCCAGAGATCCTGCAACGCGTCTTCCGCTTCCTCGACGCTCCCGAGCCGCGCGACGAGCAACCGCAGGAGCATCGCCCGCTCGGCGAGGAAAACCGCACGGAGCCCGCCTATGGTCATGCCGGTCGACCCTTTGCGTCGCTGCGGAACATCAGCGCAAGCGCGACGATCGCGGCACCGTTCTGGAGCAGAGCGTGCCATCCCGCCCCATCGGTACCGAACGCCCAGAGCATCGCCGGCAACAGCGGGTACAGCGCGAGACTGGTCACCACCCCGACGGTCATCGACCGCCCCGGCAAGCCAAGCGCGGTCAAACCCGATGCGAGTGGCGCGCTTGCTAGCCCCGCGGCACGCGCGCCGGCGATCAGGATCAGGAGGACGGTACCGCCGCCGAAGCTCGCGCCGCCCAGCGTCACCAGGAGCCGATCGCCGGCAAATGCAAGGACCGCCACGATCGGCACTCCGATCGCGAGTGCCAGACCGGCGCTCCGCCAGACGGTATGCCGGAGCGCGGCCAGATCATTGCGGGCAACCTGGGCGGCAAGCACGGCGTAGCTCGCCTGGCTGAGCAACACCGTCGGCTGGGCGAGCAGAGACGTGGCGCGCTGGGTTAGCGCAAGCAGCCCCGCGGCCGCCGGTCCGAGCAACCAGCCGACTGTTAACGGGGCGAGATTCGGCGCGAGCTCGCGCACGGTGATGTCGAAATTGGTGATGAGGATGAAGCGCCTGAGGCCATCGGTGTCGCGTGCTGCGTGGCGCCAGGGGCCGCGCAACGGTTCCCCGGCGGCCAGCTTGCGCCATGCCACCCAGCCGAAACCCCACATCGCCAGCCCCTCGGCAACGGCAGCGATCAGCCAGACCGCGATGAAGCCGATCAACCCGCCGCCCGCGAACCATACCCCGAGTGCGCCGACGAGCCGGATCAGCGGCGACACCGCCTGGTGGATGCCGATCAGGTCGAACCGATTGGCAATCTGGAGCAAGCCCTGCGGGGTCGCACGGACCGTCGCGATCACCGCCAGGCTATACGGAATGGCGATCCGAATAGTGTCCGGCGACCAGCCGAGCCGCGGCCCGATCAACGGCACCAGCAACGCGGCGACGATCACCGCCACCGCGCCGCAGCCAAGTTCGATCGCCGCGAGGAACCGGACGATCCGCGCGAACCCGGCACGATCGCCCGCTTCGAGCGCAATCCCGCCATAGCGCACCACGCCGTGAAAACCCGAGAATGCCAGCACGCTGCCGATCAGCACCGCATAGGCGTTGACCAGCACCAGCACGCCGTACTCAGCCGCCCCCAGCCGGTGCGTCACGAGCACCAGATAAACGAGGCTCATCACCCCCGCGGCCGCCTTGCCCCCGAGCAGATGACCAAGGTTCGCGAGGACGAGCCGCAGGCCAGACCGCGTTTCAGCCGTCCGTTCGAACGCCCGTTCGGATTTCGCGGGTCGCACCTCACGAGACGTCATACGGTTGAGGAGCGAGCGCATCGCGAGCGCTTAGACTCCTCCTGTTGCAGCGACGAACAGAAAGTTCCGCCCAACCCGCAAAGTGACGAAATATTTAATGAGGGTCGGCCGCTTCGGGAACGTCTACCGGGCATGAAGATCGGTTTTCTGTTCAATCACGACCAAGTGCATCAGGTCGCGCACGCCCTACCAACCGCCTTGGCGATGGCGGAGGGCTATCCGGATGCGGAGATCGTCGTCGCGACCACCAATGCCCGGCTGACCGACGAAGTCCGGCGGCTGTGCGCAAGGCTGGGTGTCAGCATTCCGCTCGTCGAACTCGGCCTTCACCGCACGTCGACGCGCGCGCTGGCGAGCACGCTCGAATGGGCGCTGCCGGTGACCAAGATCGGCATCTACCGCGACAATCTCGATTTCTTTCGATCGCTCGATGCGCTGGTCGTTGCCGAGAAGACGTCGCTTTTGCTGAAGACGCGCTACGGCCTCGACGATCTCAAGATCATCCACACGCGGCATGGCGCCGGCGACCGCGCGATCGGCTTCAACAAGCATAGCGCGACATTCGATCACGTGCTCGTTTCCGGTACCAAGATCCGCCAGCGCCTTCACCGCGAGGCCGGCGTGCCGTTCAACCGGATGAGCCTGATCGGCTATCCCAAGTTCGACCTGATGCCGGAGCCTGCGCCGCGTCTGCCGTTCCAGGCGAACGGCAAGCCCACGGTGCTGTATAATCCGCATCCGTCGCCGCATTTGTCGTCCTGGTACGCGCAGGGCCGTGCGGTGCTCGAGCATTTCCTCCACGACGACCGCTACAATTTGATCTTCGCACCGCACGTCATGCTGTTCCACCGCAAGTTCGTGCTGACGATCGACAAGTTCCGGATCGACCGTGCCGGCGTGATCGAGCAGCGTTTCCGCGATGCGCCGAACATCCATGTCGATCTGGGCAGCGCGGCCTCGACCGACATGACCTACACTGCGGCGGCGGACATCTATCTCGGCGACGTCAGCAGCCAGGTGTACGAGTTCCTCCACACCCCGCGGCCGTGCCTGTTCCTCGACGCGCATGCGACCAAATGGGACGGCGATGCGAACTATGCGCACTGGCAGGCGGGCGAGGTCGTGACCGGCACGGACGGACTCGGCGATGCGCTCGACCGCGCGGTGGCGCAGCATGATCGCTATCGTCCGGTCCAGCGTGCGCTATTCCAGCGCAGCTTCGAGCTGACCGCGGAGCGCTCCGCGGTGCGTGCGGCGCGCGCGGTGATGAGCGTGCTTGGCGATACGATTCCGAGCGTGCTGCCGGAGCGCGAACCGGAGACGGCGATCGGATTGCAGGGGTTGCGCGTAGCCTGAACCGCCGCGAGAAGGCCGGCGTGGCGTCCTTGCCGGGCGTGGCATTTGGGATCGATCGACCATCGTGGCTTTACGCAAGGATATCTGGCGCCCCGCCATCGTGATGGCGACTGCCGAGGCGATCGTCGCACGTGGCTCGATCGCGGGCTTGCCGATGATGTGGTTGCCGCCGATGGGCAGCTTCCAGTTTCTCGCCGACCCGTTCGGACTGTGGCGCGACGGGCGGCTGTACGTGTTCGTCGAGACCTACGACTACCGCGTGCGGATCGGGGCGATCGAAGTGCTGGTCTATGATGCCGATTTCCGCTTGGTTGACCGCCAGCCGGTGTTGAACGAGCCCTGGCATCTTTCCTATCCGCTGGTGTTCGAGGCGGAGGGGGAAACGTGGATGCTGCCCGAGGCGCACCGCTCGCGCCGGTTGACTCTATATCGCGCGGTCGAATTCCCGACCCGGTGGGAGCCAGCGCATGTGATCGAACTCGATCACGTCGCGGTCGATGCTACGCCGGTATTTCACGACGGGCGGTGGTGGCTGTTCTATACGTCGGCGGACCGCGAACCGGACAAGATGAGCGCGCTTCACGTCGCCTATGCCGAGCGACTGGCGGGCCCGTGGATGCCGCATGCCGCCAATCCGGTGCGCGTCGACGTTGCGAGCGCCCGCCCCGGCGGGATGCCGCTGGTGGTCGACGGCCAGATCGTGCTGCCGGTGCAGGATTGCAGCCGGACCTATGGCGGCGCGATCCGGCCGCTGACGATGAAGACGCTCACACCGGAGCGGTTCGAGGCTGAGATCGGCGATGCGCTGAAGCCTCCGGTATCGTGCGCGCCGTATGCCGAGGGGTTCCACACGCTGTCGGCAGCGGGACCGGTGACTTTGGTCGATATGAAGCGCACCGAATTGTCGCTGCACGGGCTTTCGATCGAAGCCGTCCGCGAAGTCAGGAAACTCGGTCGGGCAGTCCGAAAGCGCGCATCCGTTCGAGGATAGCCAGCCCGGTCGCGGCGAACCGCTCGGGTCCGAAGGTGGCCAGAACGCGGGTGCGGCCGGCCTGCCCCATCACCGCCAGTTGCGCCGGCCTCGCCAGCATCGATGACAGCGCCTGTGCCAACGCGACGGGATCGCCGGGCGGAACGGTCAAGCCGGTTTCGCCCTCGACGATCGTGCCGGGGAGTTCGCCGACCGCCGAGGCGACGACCGGCAACCCCGCCTGCATCGCCTCGTGCGCGGCAACGCATAACCCCTCCGATCGCGACGGCTGCACATAGACATGACAGTTGGCGAGGAACGCTGCGGGGTCGGCCACGTAACCGGCGAACCGCAGCGTTGTCAGCCCGAGCGCTTGGGCGCGGGCTTCGAGCGCTGCGCGTTCTGCTCCGTCACCGGCGATGACGATCTCGTACGGCGTGCGCGTTTCGATCAAGGCGAGCGCCTCGATCAGCACGTCGTAGCCCTTAACCGGGTGGAGACGGCCGAGACTGCCGATGCGTACGGGCTGCCCTTCCTGCCACGGGGTTGCCTGTCGCGCGTTCGGATCGGCGCGGAAGATCGACCATTGCACCAGCCGCGCGGACGGAACGTGAAGCCGTTCCGCGGTCAGCCGGGTTACCGCAGTGGAGTCGCCCACCCACAGTCGCGACAGACGCTGCATCGCGCGCAGCAGGACGCGGTTGGCGGGCTTGAGGAACGCGGCGTGCTGCCAACTGACGACCGGCCAGCCGCGACGCAGGCCGATCATCTGCCCGAGCAGGGTTGCGCGGGTCAGCGACGTCCAGAGATGCGTCGGCGCCCAGTCGCGGAGTGTCGCATCGAGCCAGCGAAGCGCCGCGACATGATCGGTCTCGCCGCCGTCGCGTACCTGCACGTCGAACCCGGCGGCGCGCATCGCCGTCTCGCCGCGGCGGTCGCGTGCGGTCAGCGCGAACACCGCCACCTCCGCCCCGCCGTCGCGCAATATCCCGAGCACCGCGGGCACCGGCGACGCGGCCCCGCCGCCTTCGACCGAGTTGATCACATAGGCGATCCGCATCGGCAGAGCGCTCACGCGCGCACCGCCGCGAACAGATCGAGATAGGCTTTAGCGACCGCACCGATCCGGTGGTGCGCAACCGATGCTGCCAGTTGCGCCGCATCGGGCGGCGATTGGGACAGCATCTGCGTGATCGCCTGCGCCAGGGCGATGGTGTCGCCAAGCGGTACCACCTTGCCCGCCCCCGGTGCGTCGAGCAATCGCGTCGCTGGCGTGCAATCGGTCGCCACGACCGGCCTGCCCGCCGCCAGCGCCTCGACCATCACGGCCGGATAGCCCTCGAAATCGGACGGCAGCACGAACAGCCGCGCGATATCGAGCCAGGGCCGGATGTCGGCGACATAGCCCGGGAATGCAATCCGATCGGCGATCCCCAGCGTCTCGGCTTGCCGCCGAAGCGCGTGCGCTTCCGGGCCGTCGCCGACGATCACCAGCCGGGCCGATTTTTCGGGTAACGCGGCGAACGCTGCGATCAGTCGCGCAAACCCCTTCTCTGGCACCAGACGCCCCGCCGCCAGGATCGCCGGGCTCTGCGTTTCCGGGATTGGGATCGGCGACGCGATATCGTCGGTCAGCGCGGGCAACGCGATCGTCGTGGCGACGCGGCGGCGCAGGATCCGGTCGGCCTGATCGCGCGCGACGTCGGACAGCGCGACCACCGCCTGCACGTGCCGTAGCAAATATCGCATCCGACGCTCGAACGCCCATTGCCGCACTCGACCGCGCTGCGGCTTGTCGAGCGCGGCGCTGACCTGCGCGACGACGGGTATGCCCGATCCGGCCAGCGCGGCGGCGACGGGCCAGTGGAAATTACCGGGGATGAAGACGCCGTCGAACCGGCGCGGTGCGACGAAGGCGCGGGCCGCGTGCGCCAGACGACGGCGCGATCCGCGGCTGCGCGGGATCGGCGGATCGGCAAGCGCGACGTCTACCCGCTCCCCCGCCAGACCGCGCAGCGGCCCTGCGTCCGATCCGGCAAGGATGGTGACCTGGACGCCGCGCTTTGCCCACGCTTCGGCGAGGCGTACGGCAACGCGTTCGGTGCCGCCCAGGGCGAAGTCATGAAGAACGATGAGGATCGACAGGGCGGCCATGACCGCGCGGTTAGCGCCGACATCGCGCCGACGCCAAGCTTTGTTACGGCGCTACCCAGATCCGGTCGTGACCGAGATCGAAGATTACCCGCATGTCCCTAAACGCGCCGAGCCCGACCGATGGGCTGGCGCCGTGCACGACCATGACGTTCTTGAGGATCGAATGGCCGAGCATGACAGCGGTGGCTACGGTCGGCGCGGTCACGGCGGTGGCGTGCGCAAGGTCGAGTACCGCAGCGGTTGGTGGCGCGGCGTCGAGCGTCAGCGGCACCGTCATCGTACCGTCCGCCTGGTGCGTGACCGGGATCGCGGTCATGCCGCGTTCGGCGCGCGCTGCCTCGCCCGGCAGCAACAGGCGGAGTTCGTGGTGCGGGAAGTCGATCTCGATCGGGTGCGCGTCGAGGATATCCTGACCGATCCGGAGGTCTGCACTGTCCGCCGGGGCCGGTTCGACCGCGGCGATCGGCGCGTAGAGATACTCTGCGCGGATACCGATCTTGACCCGGTCGCGGTGTGCGATCCGATTGGCCAGCCTCGTGCCGATCGCTGATTGCGGTGCGCCGGGAACGATCGCGATCGTCGTAGGCGCGTTGTCCACCCGGCCGTGGAACAGCAGGGTAGCCGCCATCAGGACGAACTTGCCGCTCGTCGCGCCTGTTATCCCGCCCATGTGTTACCCTCCTGAAACGCCGCCGCCCGCGGCCTGAAATAGCGCAACCGTGTCGGCCAACCGGGCGGCACGCGCCTGCACCGCCTGCCCGCGTGCCTGCGCGTCGGTGGCGGTCGCGTTGAGCAATGCGGGCGTGCCGACGTCGCCGAGCGCGAGCTGGCGGCGGACGAAATCGAGCGCTCGGCCGGATGCGTCGGTCGCGCGCGTGGCGGAGTCGAGCGCGTCGGCGTCGGTGCGCAGACCGGTCAGCGCGTCGGACACGTCGCCGAATGCCTGGAGCACCGCGGCACGATATTGCGCCTTCGCCCCATCCAATGCGGCCTCCGCAGCATGCTGTTGATGACGAAGCGCGCCGGCATGGAAGAGCGGCTGGGTGATGCCGCCGATCAGCGTCCAGAACGGGTTGCCGCTCTTGAACATGTCGCCGAACCGCTCGGCGGTGCCGCCCGCCGATCCGCTGAGCGAAATCGCGGGGAGCCGTGCGGCGATCGCGGTGCCGACATCGGCCCCTGCCCCCTCGAGTTGCGCTTGCGCGGCCAGCACGTCGGGGCGTCTTGCGACCAGATTGGAGGGGACTATCAGGGGCAGATCGCGTGGAAGGGTCAACGACGCGAGCGTCGGTAGCGGCGGCATGTCCGAGCCTGCCGAGCGCCCGATCAGCGTTCCGATGACCACGCGCTGATGCGCTTCGGCGCGGACCAGCGGGGGGAGTGCGCCTTCGGCCGTCGCGAGTGCCGCCTGTTGCGTGGAGACGTCGGCGGCGCCGACGGCGCCGAGTTGCTGGCGCTTGACCAGTGTCTGCAGGATGTCGCGGTTGACCGCGATCGCGGTCTGCGCCGCGACGATCTGCTCGGCGAGCGAGGCGCGCTGGATCACCGCCTCGACCAGGTTGGCGATTACCGTCGCCCGTGCCGCCGCGAGCCGCTGCCGCTGCGTCTCGGTCGCGGCGCGCGCGGAGCGGATCTTCGAGCGCGTGCCGCCGAACAGGTCGGGCGCATAGCTTACCGTCACCTGCGCGGTGTGGAGCGTGTAGAGCTGCTGGTTCTGGTTCGCGACCGCGGGCGACAGCGCGTTCGAGATCCGCGTGCGCTCTGCCTGATAGTTTGCGTCGGCCTGCGGCAACGCCGAGCCCGCCGTGGCGGAACCCTGCTCGCGATATTGCCGCAACGTTGCTTCGGCGACGGCGATATCGGTCGCGTGCGCTTGCGCCTCGGTCACCAGCGTATCGAGCTGTGTGCTGCCGAAAGTCCGCCACCATTCGGTCGGTACTGCCGCGAGGGTGGTGGATTGGGCGGCGGCGCTGGACGGCGCGAAGGTCTGCGCGGTGGGCGCCGGCTGCAGGCTGGCGTGTGCGTCGAGATTGCGCGGGCCTATCGTGCAGGCGCTGGTGACGCCGGCGAGCAGGAGGATGGCGAGACGCTTCATGCTTGGACCTCCGGATGCGGATGATGGCCGACGTCGCGTCCGTGCGCGCCGCGGTCCTCGGGCGGTACGCGCTTCGAGAAGCGGTCGATCAGCACCGGCAGCACCAGCAGGATCAGGATCGGCGCGAGCGTCATGCCCCCGACCACGACCAGCGCGAGCGGCTTCTGCACTTGGCTGCCGATCCCGCTCGACAGCGCGGCGGGGAGCAGGCCGATCGCTGCGACGAGGCAGGTCATCACGACCGGGCGAAGGCTGTGGCGCACGGTGGTCGCGAGCGCATTCTCCCGCCGCGCGCCCTCGTCGACCGCGTGGTTGTAGGTCGTGACCACGAGGATCCCGTCCATCACCGCGATCCCGAACAGCGCGACGAAGCCGATCGCCGACGAGATGCTGAACGCGGTCCCGGTCAGCGCCAGCGCGAGCACGCCGCCGATGATCGCCATCGGGATCGCCGAGAACGCGAGCAGGCTGTCGCGGATCGAGCCGAAGTTCGCATAGAGCAGCAGCAGGATCACCAGCAGGCTGATCGGCACCACCACTTCAAGGCGCGCGACGGCGTTGTTGAGGTTGTCGAGCTCGCCTGCCCACTCGAGATGATAGCCCGACGGCAGGTGCACGGTCCGCTCGATCCGCGCATGCGCCTCGTCGACCGCCCCGCCGAGATCGCGGCCGCGGACCGAGAACTTGATCGGGATGTAGCGCTCCTGATGCTCGCGGTAGATGAACGACGCACCGCTGGTGAGCTTGACGTCGGCGACCTCGGACAGCGGCACCTGGATCGTGCCCGCACCATCGGGCGACGGCGCGCCGATCGTGATGCGGCGGATCGCGTCGATCGTGTCGCGCTGTTCGGGTTTCAGGCGGACGACGATCGGGAAGTGGCGATCGGTGCCCTTTTCGTACAGATCGACGTTCGACTGCCCGCCGATCGCCGCCGCGACGGTCGCGTTGATGTCGTCGGGGGTCAGCCCGTAGCGCGAGGCCCTCGCGCGATCGACGTCGATCCGCACCGTCGGCTGGCCGAGCGACTGGAACACGCCCAAATCCTCGATCCCGCGGACCTTGCCCATCTGCGCCTTGATCTGGTCGGCGTATTTCTCGAGCGTCGCGAGATCGGGGCCGAACAGCTTGATCGAGTTCGCGCCCTTCACGCCCGACGCCGCCTCCTCGACGTTATCCTCGATGATCTGCGAGAACGAGAAGTCGACGCCGGGATATTTGGCCGACAGCCGCTTCGACAGTTCCTCGGTCAGCGTCTCCTTGGTGACGCCGCTCGGCCAGGTGTCGAACGGCTTCAGCGGCACGAAATATTCGGCGTTGAAGAAACCCGTCGAGTCGGTGCCGTCGTCGGGGCGACCGTGTGCCGACAACACCGCCTGCACCTCGGGATATTGCATCAGGATGCGGCGGACACCGTTGACCACCGGCTGCCCCGCTTCGAGGCTGACCGACGCGGGCAGCGTCGCGCGGATGTACATGTTGCCCTCTTCGAGATGCGGCAAGAACTCGATCCCGAGCGACCGCACGCCGACCACCGCGAGCAGCATCAGCAACGCGGCACCTCCGATCGCGACGACCCGGTTGCCGAGCG
This sequence comes from Sphingomonas sp. PP-CC-3A-396, assembly GCF_004343105.1. Taxonomy (NCBI): domain Bacteria; kingdom Pseudomonadati; phylum Pseudomonadota; class Alphaproteobacteria; order Sphingomonadales; family Sphingomonadaceae; genus Sphingomonas; species Sphingomonas sp. PP-CC-3A-396. Next base: position 268,504 of record NZ_SLYF01000003.1, read on the forward strand.
CGAACGCCGCCGCCGGCTCGTAGACGCGGCGCAGTTTCCCCACGATCCACGTCTCCACCTCGGAAAGCTTGTCGGGCAGCAGCAGCGTCGCCAGCACCGGCGCAACCGTGAAGGTCGCGATCAGGCCGCCGGAGATCGCATAGGCATAGGTCTTCGCCATCGGCCCGAAGATGTGCCCCTCGACGCCGGTGAGCGTGAACAGCGGCAGGAAGCTGGCGATGATGATCGCGGCGGCGAAGAAGATCCCGCGGCTGACCTCGGAACTGGCGCCCAGCACCGCCGAGAAGCGGTTCGCCAAGGTATAATGGCCCTTGCCGCTTTCGACATGCGCGGATCGCTCGACCATGTGGCGGAAGATGTTCTCGACCATGATCACGCAGGCATCGACCACGAGCCCGAAATCGAGCGCGCCGACCGAAAGCAGGTTCGCGCTTTCCCCCTGCAACACGAGGATAAGGATCGCGAAGGCGAGCGCGAACGGGATCGTCGCCGAGACGATGATCGCGCTGCGCAGATTGCCGAGGAATATCCACTGGAGCGCGAAGATCAGCAGGATGCCGACCACCATGTTCTCCAGCACGGTGTGGATCGTCAGGTGGATCAGGTCGGAACGATCGTAGATCCGGTCGAGATGCACGCCCGGCGGCAGGATCCCCGACGCGTTGATGTCGGACACTTCCTTCTGCACCGCGAGGATCGTCGGCATCGACTGCGCGCCGCGCTGCATCAGGACGATGCCCTGGACGATGTCGTCCTGGTCGTTGTAGCCGGCAATGCCGAGCCGCGGCGCGTTGCCGATCCGGACGTGCGCGACGTCCTTCAGCAACACCGGCTGGCCACCGCCGGTGCCGACCAGCACGTTCTCGATACCGCCGACCGACTGGATCAGCCCGATGCCGCGGACGATCGCCGCCTGCGCACCGAAATTGATCGTCTGGCCGCCGACATTGCCGTCGCTCTTGGCGAGCGCCGCCAGCACCTGCGACACGGTCACGTTGTGCGCGGCGAGGCGATCATTGTCGATCACCACGTCATAGGTGCGCAGCTTGCCGCCCCAGCCGGTGACGTCGATCACGCCCGGGATCCGCTTGAACCGGCGCTGAAGGACCCAGTCCTGCAACGTCTTGAGGTCCATCACCGAATAGCCCTTCGGCGCGGTGATCTTGTAGCGGAAGATCTCGCCAACCGGACTGGTCGGGGACAACGTCGGCTGCGCGCCACCCTGGAGTGGCGGCAGCTGCGACAGGCGGTTGATGACCTGCTGCTTGGCCTGATCGTTGGTCAGGTCGTAGCTGAACTGGATCTTGATGTCCGACAGCCCGAACAGCGAGATCGCGCGGATCGCAGTCAGATGCGGGATGCCTGCCATGCCGACCTCGATCGGGATGGTGACGTTGCGCTCCATCTCCTCAGCGGAGAGACCCTGCGTCTGGGTGATGATCTCGACCATCGGCGGGACCGGGTCGGGATACGCCTCGATGTTGAGATTGTAGAAGCCGACGCCCCCCGCCACCAGCATGGCGACGAAGATGCCGACGATCAGCAGCCGCTGGCGCAGCGCGAATTCGACGATCCGGTTCATTCGCCGAGACCGGCTTCGTTGACGAACAGCGCGCCAGTGGTGACGATCCGCTCGCCGGACTTGAGCCCGGCGGTGATCGCGACCTTCCCGTCCTGCTCCTCGCCAGCAGTGACGTTCCGCGCGACCAGCAGGCCGTCGGGCCGGACCACCCACACGCGCGCATCGTCGCCTTCGTGGATCACGGCCGCCGCAGGCACCAGCAACGCGTCGCCGCTATGCGGGCGCTGGATCGAGAAGCTCGCGAACATCTGCGGTTTTAGCGCGCCGTCCGGGTTGGCGATCGTCGCGCGCACCGGCAGGCGGTGGCTCTGCGGATCGAGCGCAGCGCCGACCAGGTCGATCGTCGCGTGGAAGCTGCGGCCCGGCAGCGCGGGCGTCGTCACGGTGACGCTGTCACCGCGATGCACCGCGCTCGCGTCATTCTCGGCGAGTTGCGCGATCAGCCAGACGTGCGACGGATCGGTGATCGTCATCACCGGCTTGTCACCGCCCTGCGAGAGATACTGCCCCGCCGACACGTCACGCGTCGCGATCAACCCGGAGATCGGTGCGTGCAGCGTCGTCACGTCATGGATCCCGGAGACTTCGCCGACTTTCTCAAGCCGTGAAATTTCGCCCTGCGACTTGCCCAGGATCGCCAGCTTGTCGCGCGCCGCACCAAGCGACGCCGCCGCCGTCCGCGCGGTCGCCTGTGCGGCGGCCAAGTCTGTCTTCGCCTGCTGATAATCCTTCAGCGCACCGCCGGCCGTCTCGTAGATCAACCGCTGGCGCTCGGCGGTGCGCTGCGCCGTCGCAAGCTGTGCCTGCGCGTTCTGCAATCCGGCGCGTGCCGCAAAGAGTCCGCTACGCGCATCGACGAAATCGCTCGTCTTGACCAGCATCAGCGGCTGGCCCTCGGTCACGTGCTGCCCGGCATCCGCGAGCACGCGCACCACCTGCCCCGAATAGGGCATCAGCACCGGCGTGCTGCGATCGCCATCGACGGTGATCGCGCCGCTCGCCAACGTCCGCGCATCGGACGCGCCATAGCCGACACGCATCGTCGTCAGCCCGGCCATCTGGTCCCTGGTCGGCCGGAACGTCCCCGCGGGCGTGACCGGTGCCGGCGCAGGTTCGTGGTGCGTGAGCTTGCCGATCAGCACGACGATCAGCACCAGCCCGACGATCACGCCGGCCGCGATACCGAGCCAGCGCATCTGCGCGGAACGGGACAGCGAGCGTGTCGGGGGGAGCGTTTCGGGTGTCGTCGATGCGTGCATAATCAGCCCCTTGGGGATTAGACTGGAGCCGGTAGCGCCGCTCGCTTACAGCGCGCTTACGGGTGCTGCGCCGCGGCAAGATGAGGTCGAGTCCGATGCGGGTGCTGTTGATCGAGGACGACGCAGACCTGGCGCAGGCGCTGACCGCGGCGCTGGCCCCGCGCGGGTTCGCGGTCGATCTCGCGCGCACCGGCGACGAGGCCGAGGCATATCTGAAGGATGGCGATTACGCCGCGATCCTGCTCGATCTGGGCCTGCCGGACGAGGACGGACTGGCACTGCTCCACCGTATGCGCGGTCGCGGCGACACCCGCCCAGTACTGATCCTCACCGCGCGCGGCACGATCGACGCCCGCATCCGCGGCCTCAACGAAGGCGCCGACGATTATCTGGTGAAGCCGTTCGACGTCGACGAATTGCACGCGCGCCTGCTCGCGGTCCTGCGTCGCCAAGGGGGATATCTCGGACGCTCGCTGACCTGCGGTCGCCTCACGTTCGACCTCGAAATCCGCGTCGCGCATGTCGAGGGTAAGACCATCGCGCTGTCGGTACGTGAGACCGAATTGCTCGAACTGCTGCTGCGGCGCGCGGGCAACGTCGTGCCGAAGCGGATCGCGGAGGACCACCTGTTCGGACTTGGCGGCGAGCTCGGCTCGAACGCGGTCGAGGTCTATGTCCACCGCCTGCGCAAGAAACTCGACGACGCATCGAGCGGCGCGCGGATCGAGACGGTGCGCGGCGTCGGCTACATCATCGTCCCCAAGCCATGAGGCTGCGTCTGCCGCGTTCGCTCTTGGGTCAGTTCGTCGCGGTCCACGTCGCGACCGCGCTGATCGCCACGATCGCGCTGTCGCTCGGCGTCGCTGCGCTGCTCCACAGCACCGCGGATCACTACCAGCGCCGCCTGCTCCGCCAGCAGGCCGCCATCGTCGCGAATGCCCTGCCGCTGATCACGCTGCCCAGCGACGTCCTGACCGACGGCATGGCGATCGCGATCATCGACCGCCGCCGCACCGTCCTGATGGCGAAGAGCCCCGCCCGGCCGCGGATCGTCGCCGCCGTGCCGATGGACCACGGCGCGCACTTCTTCCGCCGCGGCGTGATCGAGGCGTACAGCGTGCCGATATCCGGCGGCCGCTGGATCGTCGCATCGCAGGACAGCGCCGCCCCCGAGGTCATCACCGACGATATCGTCAGCGCCTTCCTCAAACGCTTCGCGCTGCTCGTCCTGCCGATCGCCGCGCTGGTGCCGCTGATCGGTGCGCTGCTCACCCGCCGCCTCACCCGGCGGATGCAGGCGGTGTCGGCGACCGCCGCCGCGATCGGCCCGCGCACGCTCGACACGCGGTTGCCGCTTGGCACGCTGCCGTCCGAAGTCGAGCCTCTCGCCGCCGCCACCAACGAAGCGCTCGACCGGCTCGAAGAAGGATTCCGCACGCAGACCGCGTTCGCCGCCGACATCGCCCACGAACTCCGCACGCCGCTCGCGGTCATTCGCCTGCGCGCCGATGCGGTGGAGGACGGTCCGGTGAAGGCTTCGTTGCTCGCATCGGTCGATCGCGCCGGCCGCGTGGTGACGCAGCTGCTCGCGCTCGCCGATCTCGAACGCCCGGTCGAGGACGCCGGCGAGCCACTCGACCTCGCCGCGCTGGCCGAGGCGCTCGTCGCCAATCAGGCGCCTGCGATCATCGCTGGCGGCCGCAGCATCGCGTTGGACGTCGTGACGTCAGAGATCGCGCCGGTCATCGGCTATCCGGGCGCCGTAACGCTCGCGCTCGAGAATCTGGTGGGCAATGCGGTGCGCCATACGCCGACGGGTACGCACATCCTCGTCCGTGTTGGGCCTGGTGCACGGCTGACCGTCGCCGACGATGGCCCCGGCGTGGCACCCGAGCACCTCGCCCGGCTCAAGGACCGGTTCTGGCGCGCCGACGGATCGCGTTCGGAAGGATCGGGGATCGGCCTGTCGATCGTCGACCGCGTCGCGCGCGCGCATCACGGCCTGCTCGACGTCATGCCTGGCCCCGGCGGGACGGGGCTATGCTTCGAGATCGCGTTCGGAGCGACGACGCCACGACACAGGTAGCAAACTACGCAACAGTTCGGCTAAGCCCGCTGGATGCACGACGTTACTTCGGTAAGCCCCTCGGATGAGGCCATTTTGCAGCGCACGGGCATCGCCTCGATTGCTCCCGCCCCGGCACTCCGCGCAGCCGAGCCCTACGCCCGTGACGAGCTGCTACACGAGATCTTCGACGCTACGCGCGCCACGCATCCCGACGCGACGGCGCTGCGGCTGATCGGTGCGGACGAGGAATACGACCGCAAGACCGCCTGGACCTATACCGACCTCGCCACGCGCAGCTTAGCTCTCGCGCACCGCCTGCGCGCGATGGGGATCGGCCGCGGCGACCGTGTCGTGCTGTGCCTGCCGCGCGGGCTGGACCAGTATATGGCGATCCTCGGCGTGCTGCGCGCCGGCGCCGCCTATGTGCCGGTCGATTGGGGCTATCCCCAGGACCGCATCGACTTCATCGTCGAGGACAGCGAAGCCGCGCTGACGATCACCGTCGCCAGCCGCGTTGGCAACCTCAAGGGGAAAACGCTCGCGCTCGATGCGGCGTTGGGCGATCTCGCGGCTGAACCGTCCGAACCGATCGGCCGCGACGTGACGCACAGCGATCCGCAGGACCTCGCCTACATCATCTATACCTCGGGCACGACCGGCCGCCCCAAGGGCGTGATGATCTCGCACGGCAATGCGTGCCACCTGGTCCGCTCGGAAAGCGCGATCCTCGATCTGACCCCGGCGGACGTCGTGTTCGGCGGGTTCAGCCTCGCGTTCGACATGTCGGTCGAGACGATGTGGAGCGCGTTCTTCGTCGGCGCGGTCGTGCTGGTCGCGACCGAAGCACTTGCGACCAGCGGCCCCGACGTCGCGATCGCGCTCGCCGAAGCGAACACGACGATCTGGCACATCGTCCCCTCGCTGATCGCGCTCGTCGAGCATCCGGTGCCGACGCTGCGCCTGCTCAACATGGGCGGCGAAGCCTGCCCCGCCGACCTGCCGCGCCGCCTCGCGCGACCGGGCCTCCGCCTGCTCAACACCTATGGTCCGACCGAGACCTCGGTCACCGCGACCTGGACCGAGGTGTTCCCCGGCCAGCGCATCACGATCGGCAAGCCGCTCCCCGGCTATACCGCCTGGGTGGTCGATGAGCATATGCAGCCGGTGCCGGACGGCCAGGAAGGTGAGCTCGTGATCGGCGGTCCCGGCGTCGGCGTCGGCTACGTCAACCGCCCCGACCTGACCGCCGAGAAGTTCATCATGACCCCGTTCGACGGGCCGTCGGGTGCGCCCGAGCGAATCTACCGCTCCGGCGACCTCGTGAAGCTCGATGCGGCGGGCGACATCGATTTCGTCGGCCGGATCGACACGCAGGTGAAGATCCGCGGCTTCCGCGTCGAGCTCGCCGAGATCGAAGCGGTGATCGGCGAATGGCCGGGCGTCGCGCAGACCGTCGTCCAGCTGTTCACCGACGACGACGGGTCGGAATTCCTCGCCGCCTTCCTGATAGCCCGCCCCGCCGAAGAGATCGACATGGTCGGCCTCAAGGCCCGCGTCGCCGAGCGGCTCCCCAATTACATGCGCCCGGCAGGGTATCAGCTACTGTCGCACATGCCGACGCTGCCCGCCTCGGGGAAGGTCGACCGCAAGGCGCTGGTGAAGCCCGAGATCACCGTGACGTCGGACCGCGAGATGATCGCGCCCGCCACCCCAATGGAGGAAAGCCTGCACCGCGTCTGGGCCGAGGCATTCGCGCCGCAGCCGGTGTCGGTACTCGATGACCTGTTCGAGGATCTTGGCGGCCATTCGCTGAAGGCCGCTCGGTTGGTTTCGGCAGCGCGAAAAGTGCGCGGCCTCGAAGGGCTGTCGCTCGAGGACGTCTACGCCGCGCCGACGATCCGCGCGCTGGCGTTGCGGATCGGTGGCACCACGCCCGTCGCGATCCTCGACGAGAGCAGCTTCCACCATATCGCGCCGTGGAAGCGGCGCCTGTGCGTCGCCGCGCAGACGCTCGCGCTGCTGCCGATCTACACGCTGGCGGGGCTGCAGTGGTTCTCGCCCTATCTCGCCTACACGCATCTCGCCGGCGACATGCCACGGGTCGACGCACTGATCCTCAGCGGGCTGTTCTTCACGGTCGTGCCGATCGCGTCGATGGTCCTGTCGATCGCGCTCAAATGGCTGATCGTCGGACGCTTCAAAGCGGGCGATTACCCGCTCTGGGGCAGCTATTATTTCCGCTGGTGGCTGGTCCGCCGGATCATTGGCGTCACCGCGACGCCGTATCTCGCGGGCACGCCGATGATCCGCGGCTATTACAGGATGATGGGCGCGAAGATCGGCAAGCGCGTCCATATCGGCACCGGGATCATCGACACCGCCGACCTGCTCCACGCCGACGACGATGCGATCATCAGCGACCAGTCGGTGCTGTCGACCAGCTCGGTCGAGCGCGGATTGCTCCGCCTCGGCACGGTAAAGCTCGGCAAGGGCGCGTTCGTCGGGTCGATGGCGGTGGTCGGCCGCAATGCCGCGCTTGGCGACGATGCGATGCTCGACGACCTATCCGCGCTGCCCGCCGACACCGTCATCCCCGCAGGCCAGCGCTGGGCCGGCTCGCCCGCCGCGCATGACGGCGATGCGCCCCGCCGCCCGGCCACCGCAGCCCCGCGCAACGCTGGCCCGGCAATCGGCCTGTTCCTGTGCGCGCTGATCCTGCCGCTGGTCGCGATCCTGCCGATCGCTCCCGGGCTGATCGCGCTGATCGAGCTCGACTGGGCGACCAGCGGCTATGCCTATGTCGCGGTCGCGCCGCTGCTCGCGGTCACCTATGTCGTGATGATGTGCGTGCTGACGGTGGCCGCGAAACGCCTGATCCTCGGCCGCGTCGCGCCCGCGGTCTATGCGCTGAACAGCGGGTTCTACGTCCGCTACTGGTTCGTCCAGCAGATCAACGACCTCGCGCTGCGTCTGCTCCACCCGATCTTCGCGACGCTGTATGTGGTGCCGTGGTACCGCGCGCTCGGCGTGAAGGTCGGTCGTCGCGCCGAAATCTCGACCGCCAGCGCGATCGTGCCGGACCTCGTCGAGATCGGCGAGGAGAGCTTCATCGCCGATTCGGTGATCTTCGGCGCGGCGCGGATCGGCCACGGCACGATCGAACTCGCGCATACCAAGATCGGCCGCCGCAGCTTCATCGGCAATTCCGCGCTGCTGCCGAGCGGTACGCAGATCGGCGACGAGGTGCTCGTCGGCGTCCTCTCGAAACCGCCGAGCGATCCCGCGCTCGCCACCGAGGCGGGCAGCACGTGGTTCGGCTCGCCCGCGATCAAGCTGCCGGTACGACAGGTCAACACGATGTTCGACGAAGGCGCGCGGTTCAATCCGTCGCGCGCGCTGATTGCCACGCGTCTGTCGATCGAGGCGGTTCGAACCACCTTGTCGCTGACCGCGTTCCTGGTGTTCTTCAGCCTGTTGCTGTCGGTGGTCGGCGACCTCGACGATCTCGACAATGGCGGGCTGCTGGTCACGGCGACGTTCCCGTTCCTTTATGTCGGCTTCTGCCTCGCCTGCGGAATCTTCGTGCTCGCGTTGAAGTGGCTCGTCGTCGGCCGCTACAAGGTCACGACCGCGCCGCTCTGGAGCATTTTCGTCTGGCGCACCGAACTCGTCACCGCGACCTACGAGAATCTCGCGGTAGCCAATTTGCTCGAACCGCTCCGCGGCACGCCGTGGATCGCGCTGTACCTCCGCCTGATGGGCGCGCGGATCGGCAAGCGCTGCTACATCGACACCACCGACCTGACCGAGCACGACCTGGTCGACATCGGCGACGACGTCGCGCTCAACGACTTCGCCGGCTTGCAGACGCATCTGTTCGAGGACCGCGTGATGAAGGTCGGTGCGATCCGCGTCGGCGACCGCGCGACGATCGGCTCGCTGGCGATCGTGCTATACGACGCGGAGATCGGTGCAGACGCGCAGCTCGGCGACCTGTCGGTGGTGATGAAGGGCGAGACGCTTCCGGACGGTACCAGCTGGGACGGGAGCCCGGCGCGGATCGCCGTGGCGACGTGACGCAGATCTGGCACGACGGTCCGCTCTCCGACCTTGCTTGGGACGGTCAGTCGCCAGTCGCATGGAGTGTTGCCGAGACCGGACCGTACGCCGCCGGCCTGCAAGGCGATGCGCGCGCGATTCGGCAGGGTCTGGCCGCCGCCCTGATCCACAAACTGGCCGGCGACACAGACGGCGTTCGACTGATACGCAGTCCGGCCGGCGCGCCGATCGTTTCCGCCCCCAACGGCTGGTATCTCAGCCTCTCCAGCCGCGGCGCGCACGCCCTGATCGGCGCTGCACGCCAGCCGATCGCGGTCGACCGCGAGGTCATCGACGACCACGCTCCGCTCTGGGACATGCTGACCCCGACCGAAGCCGACGCGCTCCGACGCCTGCCCACCCTCGCCCAGCCCCGCGCGTGGCTCCGTTGCTGGACGATCAAGGAAGCGCACGCGAAGCTCATCGGCGAACCGCGCCGCATCCGCCCCGAGTCGATCGACACCGTCGTCACCGATCCAATCCACGCGACCGCGACGTTCGAAGGCACTTCGCGCTGCTGGAGCCGTTCCACCACCGACGCGATCGAAACCATCGCGCAGTGGAGTCCGTAATGAGCAGAATCCTGACCCGCCGCTACGAGGAGAAGGACCGCGCCGCCGTCCTCTCGATCTTCGACTCGAACTTCCCCGAGTATTTCGGCGCCGGCGACCGCGAATGGCTCGAGGAGACGCTCGACGAGCCCGACGGCCCGGCATTCGTGGTCGACGTCGACGGCGTGCCCGGCGCGTTCGGCGGCTACGAGATCTGGGAGCATTACGACAAGGCGCTGCTTTTCTGGGGCATGGCCGCGCGCGCCTATCACGGCGCCGGCCTCGGCAAGCTGCTGCTGTTCGAACGCCTACTCCACGTCGCCACCTCTGCCGAACCGGCCACGCGCTACGTCACCGTCGATACCTCGCCGCAGGTCTCGCCGTTCTTCCAGCATTGCGGCTTCGAGCTGACCAGCGTCTGGCCCGGCGGCTACCGGTCCGGCATGGACATGCACGAACTGCGCTTCGACCTTTCTGGGATATCGCTCGCGGAACTCGAGGTGAGACGCGACGCAGCGCTTGCCAGATGCAGGACGTTCTTAACACCGGGTGTGTCCGAGGATCGGTCGCAGCCCCCAATGGTTGGACAGCCATGACCAATCCTCTTCCCGACGCGCTTGCAACCTGGGCCGAGGCGGCGCGCGTTCGTTCGCTGAACGCGCACGGTGTCCGCCCCGCTGCGCGCTATGTCCTGTGCTGGTTGCAGCAGGCGTTGCGCGCGCGGGACAACCCGCTGATCGATGCCGCGATCTGCCTCGCGAACGATCTGGGTCTTCCCGTCCTCGTCTATCACGGGCTGCGCGAGGATTATCCCTACGCGTCCGATCGCCTGCATCGGTTCATCCTGGGGGCCAGCCGCGATCTTGCCCTGGAATGTCGGCAGCGTGGCGTGGCGTGCATCCAGTATGTCGACCGGGCCGAGAAGCGCGAAAAGGGACTGGTCTATCGGCTGGCGGCGGAAAGCGCCGCGGTGCTGGTCGAGGATCAGCCGACGTTCGTCGCGCGCTGGCAGTCGGAGCGTTTTGCGGCGCGGACGGATCGCGGCGTCCTCGCGGTCAACGCCGCCTGCCTGGTGCCACCCGCCATACTCGGCGACGACATTGGTTCGACGACCGCGTTCCGGCGCCGTCATGAGCCGCTGCGCGCGGATTGGCTGACCGCGTCCGACCTGATGCCCGAGCTAGCCCCCTATGACGGCCCGCTCCCGTTCGTCCCCGATCGGCTCGATACCAGCACCGATGCGGACATCGATCGGCTTGTTGCCGCAGCCGCAATCGACCATTCGCTGCCGCCGAGCCCGATGTTCCCGCTTGGTCGAGGCGGCGCGTTGGAGAAGCTCGAACGGCTGATGGACACGGTGCTGCCAACCTATGCCGCCGTGCGCAACGATGCGACCAATCCGGTCGGGGCCAGTACGCTGTCGCCCTATCTTCACTTCGGCGTCGTCGGCCCCCGCGAGATCATGGCCACGGTCGAGGCCGCCGCGGCACCGGCCGGCGCCAAGGACAAGTTCGCCGACGAGTTGCTGACGTGGCGGGAATGGTTCCATTATCAGGCGTCCGCGCTGGTGGCGCCGGAACGTTACGATCGGATTTCCGGATGGGCACGCGAGACGCTTGAAGCGCATGCGGCGGACCCGCGGCCGGAGCTTGAGACGCTCGACGCGTTGCTGCACGGCGAGACGCGCGACGAAACCTGGAACGCGTGTCAGCGGCAGTTCCTCGTCGATGGCTGGATGCACAACAACCTGCGGATGTATTGGGGCAAGCGGATCATTGCCATGACGCCGGACCCGCAGACCGCGTGGGCGACGGCGTGCTACCTCAACGATCGACTGAGCCTGGATGGTCGCGATCCGTCGACCTATGGCAATATCGCGGCTTCGTTCGGCGGGGGATCTCCCGGTCGGGAGGGCCCCGCCGTCTACGGCAAGGTACCGACGCGATCGGACGGATCGACACGCCACCGCCCCGATGGTCCGGCCTGGCTCGAGGCGGCCGCAACGCGACCACGGCCCGAAGTGGCTGTGCCAGCCGATCTCCCGGTGGACTTGTACCTGGAGGGGCGAGCGCCGGCCTGACGGATTCGCGACGACTTTGGCAAAATTCATCGCAGGAGATACTCGGCACGCGACTAAATTCCCGGGCGATCGTTGAGCGGACTTCATCACAGGAGCTACCATGAGCAACGACCACGACGTGTCCGTCCTGAACGGCCTGATCAAGACCACCCTCGACAGCATGAAGGGGTATGAGGACGCCGCGAAGGATGCCGAGAGCACGCAGTATGCAACGATGTTCGCCGACTTCGCGCGCGATCGGGCCCAGGTTGCCACGCAGCTTCAGGGTCAGGTCCGTACGCTCGGCGGCGAGCCGGAAATGGAGTCGAGCATGCTGGCCGCAGCGCATCGCACGTTCATGGATCTGAAGCAGGCGCTGACCGGTAAGGACGACAAGGCGATCATCCTCGAAGTCGAGCGTGGCGAAGATCACATTAAGGCCAAGTACGAAGAGGCCATGAAGGACACCGACCTGTCGTCGGCAACGCAGAGCGCGATCTCGGACGGCTATGCGTCGGTCCGCGAAGGCCACGACAAGATGAGCGCGCTGAAGCACAGCCTCACCTGATCGATCCGAGGCGGCAGGCATTGGCTTGCCGCCTTGGCTGTTGGCGTGGGGAGTGGCCCGACGGGCCATCTCCCCCGCTTAGAAACCGTAGCGTCCTCGGTATGTGTAAATGGTCGTATGTTACCGCGGTGGAGATCGCGAGACGATCAAGTTGAGTGACAGGAACGCGACCCCCGCCCCTGCCATCACCGCAGCGATCCAAAGGATCGGACCAAAGATCCAGCCGCGGGCCAATATTGCCGGTGGGACGCTGACGATCAGGACGCCCCACCCCCCGTTCCGCAACAGACTGCGTCGCCGGCGCGAAAGTCCCGCACCGAACCGGCGCCGATACTGCGCGTCGGTGGCCAGCCCGAGCAGCAAGAAGGCTGTAGTCGTCAGGATCAGGACGACGATACTCATTCGACCGATTCCAATAGTTTGGGGACCGCATGAGTTCGTGACGGTCGGACTCGCCGCGCTGGCGGGCGATAGTTCGCGACGCGTCTGGCCAGCAGAAGGAAGGTGACACCGAACGCCAGCAGCGTTGCGTCGATTCCGGCGATCATGAGGTCTCCGATCGCGATCATCGCGAACAGCCCCCGATCCGTCGCGACGATGTCATACAGCGGTAGCGTGACGAGCAGAAGGCCGGTCGCGGCGAACACCGTCGGCCAGACCCGTGACGGCTTGGCGATAACCGCGGCCAGCGCGGCGATACCCCAGGCGATGAACAGCGCGTGGACTTCCCAGGCCGCACGACCGCTCAGGGCCAGAGGTAGCAGTCGGTTCGCCCAGAAGAAGCAGGCGATGCCGAATGGAAAGCCGCCGACCACCGCGACGTTGAGACGCTCGACCAGCTGAAAGCCGAAATGCGGTCGGGTCGGGTCGGGGAGGCGTTCACGGCGCTTCACGGTCCACAGAACGAGCCCGCTCGCGACCATCAGCGTTCCGGCGACCCCGCACAGGAAGTACAGCCAGCGGCCGCCATAGCCGGCAAACCGTCCAGCGTGCAGGCCTATCATCGCGCCCGCGGTCTCGGCCGCCGCCCCGGGCGGAGGCGAACGCCACGCTAGGCGTCCCGATACACCGTCATAGGTCAGTCGGGGTGTCCGCGACGACAGCATCGAATGCGCACTCTGACTGACCGAGACGCGCGCCGATGCATCGCCGGGGTCGCTCACCTCGATGAAGCTAGCCGGTGCGCCGAGCCGGCGTTCGGCGTCAGCAGCGATCGTTCGGAGGTCGATCAGCGGTGCTGGCCGACCGCTGCGATCGACCACAGCGGCGGTGGGGAACAGCGTCTCCGACACGGTACGTTCGCTGGTGTAGTTCGCCACGACCGCCCACGGCATCAGCAACGCCATCAGCGTGACGAGCCCGGTATAGGTGATCATCACATGGAACGGCAGTGCGAGCACCGCGGTGGCGTTATGGCCATCGAGCCAGGACCGCTGGCCCTTGGCACGCCGCAGCGTGAAGAAGTCCTTGAAGATCTTCTTGTGCGTGACGATCCCGCTCATGATCGCGACCAGCATCATCATGGTCGCGAAACCGACCAGCCACCGTGCCCAGATCACCGGCATGTACTGAAGATCGAAATGGAACCGGTAGAAGAACTCGCCGCCACGCGTGTCGCGGGCGTTCGCAGGCTTGCCGTCGGCACCGATCAATGCCTGCGTATCGCGACGGCCGCGCCGGCCACGCCCGCCCGTCTCACCGGGCTTGGGCTGGGGTATCCAGAACAGCTCTGCGCCCGGTGACTGGTCGGTCGCCACGGCGATGATCCAGCTCTTCGCATCCGGCGCCTTGCCGGCGAGGAACGCTTGCGAGCCGGCGAGCACGCGCATCGGCTGTTCGACACGTGCGAGCTCGGGCCGCATCCAGCGGTTCAGCCCTTCGCGCCAGAACGCGATCGTGCCGGCGACGAACACCAGGAACAGGATCCAGCCGAGCAACAGCCCAGACCACGTGTGCAGGAACGCCTGCGACTGTCGGAACCCCTTGCTCATAGCCGCCCCGACGCATCGATCGAGATCCACGCGATCGCACCACCGACCGCGCCGGCAACGACGAGGGTCCAGAGTGCGCGCCAGCCGCTACGGGCTGCGAACGCCCACATCGCCGCGATCGCGCACAGCATGAGGGCTATCAGCGACGCGGTGACACTCGCCTCGGCACGGTCGCCGGGTAGCAGCCGCGCGATCGCCATCGCCCAAAGGCTGGCCGTCGCATAGCCGAGCGGTACCGCCGCGACGACGCGCAACCCGATATCGCCACGCCGTGCCCAACGTGCGCGGGCATGCGCATCGCCCGCGGTCATCGGCCGCTCCCCCCGACCGCGATCATTCGAACGTGTACCGAAGCGTCGCGAACGCGGTGCGCGGACTTCCGTAGTAATTGCCGCGGCCGGTGGCGGCGATGCGCGCATAATAGGTCTTGTCGAGCACGTTGTTGACGTTGACCGATACGCCGAGCCGTTCGCTCAGTCGGTAGCCTGCTCGCAGGTCGAGGACCGCATAGCTCCCCTGGCGAACGATCGTCGACGGACGGAACGATCCATTGGCGTTGACCCCCGCCGCGACACCTCCATAGGTGCCGCTGAACCACGTCACGCCGCCGCCAAAGCTCACGCCTGCCAGGGCGCCGTTGGTGGGCGCATAATTGGTGAATGCCTTGGCCATATGCTTCGGGATGATCGGGACCAGCGGCAGGCCTTCGTTCGCGGTGGTCTGGTCCTCCAGATAGCGAGTCTTGGTATAGGTATAGCCACCGTTGATCCGCCAGCCGGGCAGGATTTCGCCAGACGCCTCGGCCTCCAAACCCCGCGCCCGGACCTTGCCGGTCTGGAGTACCACGGTCGCGATATCGGGATCGTTGAACAACCGGTTGGTCTGCGTGATCTGGTAGACCGCCGCCGACAGCAGCAACCGGTCGTTCATCAGCGAGAGTTTGGTCCCCGCCTCATATTGCGCACCGACCAGTGGTTCGATCCGTCCACCATCGGGCCGCGCCCGTCCGACCGGGGCTGCCTGCGGCGTGAAACTGTCTGCATAGCTGGCATAGAGGTTCAGGGTGCGCGTCACGTCCCAGACCAGCCCGGCATAAGGCGTGAAGCGATTGTCGATTCCGTACCGTGTCGGCGCCGGCAGCACCCCGCTCGGTGCGAGCAGCGTCGCGGTCGTCGTATCCCACCAGGTCAGACGCCCGCCGCCGATCAGCGTGACGCCATCGACGGGACTGAGCCGCATCTGTCCGTACAGGCCGTATTGCTCGATGTCGGTCGATGATCCGCCATAGACCTGCAACACGCAATTCGCCGGCGCGGGGACGATAGCGGTGCTGGCATTGGGGCACGTCGCGCCACTGCCTTGCACCGGATAATAGGGCGACGCCGCGTAGGGGTTGAGCGGCGGTTCCAGCGGCGAGACCGGGTTGTACACATCGATCCGCGCATAATTGGACAGGCGGGTGGCGTAGGAGGTTCCCGAACTCGCCTGGTAGTCCGCCCCTAGGATGAGGACCTGGTCCCGCCCGAATAGCGGAAAGCTGCCCACGCCGTTGAAATCGAACGAGCGAGTCTGCTGCTTGCTGTCGCCACGATAGGCGATGTGGCTGGTCGTGCCGTTGGTCGCCGTGACCGGCTGGTTGCCGATATAGCTATAGATGTCGACGCGATCGACATCGGTGAACAACCCCGTCGCACGCAGCGTCCAGCGATCGCTGATCTTGTGCGTGATCTCGGCGAATCCGGTCCAGGTCTCGGCGTTGAACCGATTCCAGTCGGCCCCGAGATAGGTCGAGCGCTTCACGTCGAGCAGTTGGCCGTCGCTACCGTCCAGGCCACCCAGGATGCCGGGCAGTCCCGACTGGACCGCGGGCCGAAAGCGATCGTAATTGCCGCCGACGGTCAGCGTGGTGCGATCGCCGATCTCAAGCGACCCCACGGCGAATGCGCCGATGCGGTTGCGGTGCGCGGTGTCGAAGAACTGGTCCTGATCCTGCGCCATGACGCCGACGCGAAGCCCTGCCTTCGGACCGATCGGTGCCGACACATCGAGTTCGAACCGGGCATTGTCGTAGGTGCCGTAGCCCGCGCTCGCCTGCATCTTGAACGAGTCGAGCGGGCGCTTGCGGATCATGTTGATGCTGCCCGCGGGATTACCCGAACCGCTGAACAGTCCCGCCGGACCGCGCAACACCTCGAGCCGATCGTAGAAGAACAGGTCCGGGACGGCGGACGGGAAGTTGAACGCGAACGTGGGGACGCCGTCGATCAGGTAATTCGAGATCGCGAACCCGCGCGAGAAGAACGATGGATCCTCACTGCCGACGCCGTTGACGGTGATGCCGTTGGTCGCCGTCAGCGCATCCTCCAGCGTGAACAGGTTCTGCGCCTCGATCTGGTCGCGCTCGATCACCGTGACGGTGTTGGGCGTGTCCTTGAGCGGCGTGACCGTCTTGCCGACCTCGCGACCGTAGCTCTTGCCGAGAACCAGGATTTCGTCCGATTTCTGCGCGTCGTCGGGGCTTTCGGCAATGGCCGAATCCCGCGCCGGCGCAGCCGATATGGCCGCTTCCGGAATACCGACGAACGCTGCGCCAGCCAGCAATATACTCGTTACACTCATTCTGAACCCCCGTGTTGGAGGCGCTCCTAGATCAATCGCTTTTGCGAGTCACTATCAATCTAAATATTTTGTCATGATTGTTCGACATCTCCCCGTCATGACGATTTTTACAAGTCCTACGCATCGCATCGCGCGGCGGCACGTTGCGACGGGATGAGTCACACCCCTGCTGTCCGCTACCCCTATCGTCCGATCACCGATCGACCGGACTATGACTGGCCGGAAGGCAAGCGGCTTGCGATCTACTTCGGCGTCAATCACGAGGTGTTCGACTTTGGCGGCGGATTGGGTGCCGAGTTGGCGCCATCGCAGACCGAGCCCGACGTGATGAATTACGCGTGGCGCGATTATGGCAACAGGGTCGGCGCGTGGCGGCTGTTCGACCTGTTCGACAGACTCGATCTGCGTACGACCGCATTGTTGAACGCCGACATACTCGATCGCTGTCCAGGCCTGGCCGAAGCCTGTCGCGATCGTGGCGACGAGATTGCGGCACACGGCCGGACTAACGCGACCGCGCAAGGGACCCTGTCGCGATCAAGCGAACGCGCCATGATCGCCGATGTGACGCAGCGACTGGCGACGCTGAGTGTCCGTCCGACGGGGTGGCTCGGCCCCTGGATTTCGGAGAGCAAGGATACACCCGATGTGTTGGCCGAAGAGGGCTATCGATACGTGCTGGACTGGGCACATGACGATCAGCCGACCCGCCTCGCCACGACGCACGCCAGCCTGTTGTCGATACCTTATTCGCAGGAGATCAACGACTTGCCCGCGGTGATCCAGCGTCATCGCGAGGCCGACGACTTTGCGGCGATGATCCGCGCCGCGGTCACGCAATTGTTATCGGAAACCGACCGCCGCCCCTCCGTTTTGGGGATCGCGATACATCCCTACATCATGGGACAGGCACACCGCGTCCCGGCGCTGGCCAGGATATTGGAGGAGCTTCGCGAGGCGAACGATCCGCGCATCTGGTGGACCACGGCGGGCGCCATCGCCGACCATGTCGAGACGCACGATCTGGCGGTTTGACACCCGCAACCGAACGCCCCGCTGACTTTAACGGGCTGGTTTCAGCGGCGGCGGTCGGCGATATACCGGTTCACCTGTTCGTCGAGCACGTCCAGCGGGAGCGCACCCTGGCTCAAAATCGCCTCGTGAAAGTCGCGAATGTCGAAGCGGTCCCCGAGTTCGCGCTTGGCACGATCGCGCAGTTCGGTGATCTTGAGTTGGCCGACCATGTAGCTGGTGGCCTGGCCAGGCCAGTTGAAATACCGGTCGACCTCGCGGCCGATATCCGTATCCGATACCGAGCTGTTCGCCTTGAAGTACGCAACCGCTTGGTCACGGGTCCACCGCTTCGAATGGATGCCGGTGTCGAGCACCAGCCGGATCGCGCGCCAGACCTGCAGGGACAACATCCCGAACCGGTCATAGGGTGTCTTGTAGACCCCCATCTCGTTCGCGAGCCGTTCCGAGTACAGCCCCCACCCCTCGACATACGCGCCATAGCCACCGAATTTGCGGAACTTGGGAATGCCGACGAGCTCCTGCTGGCGAGCGATCTGGAAATGATGACCGGGCGCGCCCTCGTGCGCGGCGATGCCAGCGACCTGCACCTTCTGCGTCTGGTTCATGTCGACCAGATTGACGTAATAGATGCCAGGACGCGTGCCATCAGCGGACGGCGGATTGTAGAATGCGGTCGACGCGGTACCTTCACGCCACTTTTCCACCGCGCGAACCTCGAGTGGCGCCTTGGGCAGCTTTCGGAAATAGCGCGGTGCCGCGACCATGACCGAAGCGATCACGCCGCGGGCATCGCCGAGATACTGTTCGCGACCTTCTGCCGTATTCGGATATTTGAACTTCGGATCGGTCCGGATCTGATCGAAGAATGCCTCGAGCGTGCCGGTGAAGCCGACCTCGCGCTTGACCGCCTCCATTTCCTGGCGAATCGCGGCGACCTGCCTCAGACCCAGCGCGTGGATCTGGTCGGCGGTCAGGTCCGTCGTGGTCGAGTTCTTCAACCGATCGGCATAATAGGCCGCGCCATTCGGCAGGCTCCAGGCACCGAAATTGCCCTTGGACTGGGGTTCGATCTCGTCGAGCGTGGTCAGCAACACGCCGTACCCCGTGCGAAACGGTCCCGTCAGCGCGGCACTGCCATCGGCCAGGAGTTTCGCCTTGACGGCGGCCGGCGCGGCCAACGCACCGACCTTCTTGCGAAAGTCCGCCCACACGCTCGAGTCCGGGCCGGCGTCGAACGGCGCGCCGGTTATGATCGCCTTCGCATCGCCGCGCGCCGGCGCGAAGTTCACCTTGTTCGGGACGATGCCCGAGGCCGCCTGCGCGCGCATCGTCGCCGACACCTCACGCATCACCCGCTCGGTATCGCGAAGGCGGGCGATGTACGCCGTCGCATCGGCGACCGTATCGACCTTGTGATTGTTGATAAGCAGAACGGGAATCTCGCCCGCCGGACTGCCGTTGGTCGATACGGGGAACCGCAACTTGCGAAATTGCAGCGACTGACGGCCGCGCTCGACCTCATATTCGAATAGGCGGTAGCTCACCCGCGCGCTTTCGCTCAACTGTTCCGGCTTGAACTGAGCGTGCATCGCCGCCAGCTGCCGTTCGGCGAGCGCTTCGGCGCGCAGCGATGCGGCGTCGGTATAATCGTCGAGCCGGTCGTAATTGGTTTTCAGGCCCAGCTGGGTCTGCGATTCCGGACTGAGCGCGAGTTGCTCGTCATACGCACGATCGAGGAACGCGAGCAGTGCGGCATCCTGCACGGTCGAACGCGTTACCGCATCCGGCGCCGCGAGATTGGCCTGTAGGAGCGGAACGGCCGGCAGCAGGACGAGGGCGAAAGCTAGACGCATGAAATCTCCGATCAGGCTGCTTGTCGCCCGCCACTGGATGCATTGCAATCGTCTCCTGCCCGTTCGACGAACCGGCCCGAGGCCGAACCTCGCAACGCGCGACATCTTTCGTGCTCGCACTTGCCTCCGAGGCTGGAACGATGGTCGACCCGACGGCGCGCGAATGTCGCGGAACCCGTCCGTCGCTCATGTCTTTGAAAGACAAACAAGGAGTTTCGACATGTCGCTGATCAATCGCCGTCAAGGTCTGTGGACGCTTGCAGGGGGCGCGCTGGCCGCAACCGTGATCGGTACGCGCGCAGCCGCGCAGATCCTGGCGAAACCAGCGGCGAAGATGGAAACGCTTGCCGTGGTCGAAAAGAACGAGGGTGGCGTCGCCTTCTACGCGGTTCCCGGCGGCAAGCGCGTCGGTGTCGTCCCATTGGGGACGCAACCGCACGAGATCGTCGCCGATCCCACCGGCCGCTATGCGTTCGTCGGCGATTATGGCGTCGAAAGCTGGAAGGCGCCGGGCGTCGGCGGTCATCGCGTCTGGGTCATCGATCTCGAGAAAAGGACACTTGCACGAACCATCGACCTGACCCCGTTCGGCCGGCTGCACGCGGTGCGGATGGACTCGAAGGGGCGGTTGTATGTCTTGTCCGAGAAAGACAGCGTGTTGGCGCGGTTCGACACCCCGCAGACGGACAATGCACCCGCGCGACTGGTGCCGGTCAATGGAGCGCGAAGCCATTACCTGGTCATCCGCCGCGACGGCTCCCGCGGCTATGTCGCCGACACGCTGAGCGGTGCGGTCATCATGGTCGATACGGACGACGTCGGCGTAGCCCCGGTCCGCCAGCATATCGGCGTCGCTCCCGAAGCGATGACGTTGAGCGCCGACGAACATATGCTGTTCGTCATCGATCGTCCCAGCGGCACGCTGCATGCTCTCGATGCGACATCGCTGACCCGGCGGATGCAACGCACGATGCGCGGTGAAGCAGTCAGGATCGTGACCCAGACGGACGGCAAGCTGATCGTATCGAATACGCAGGACAAGAGCTTGTCGAGGCTGAACCCGACGACGTTGGCCGAGGAGGACTATTTGCCGCTTCCGGCGGCGGCACCGGGTCTGAACATCGTCGGCGACACGGTCTATGCGTCGTTGCAGAACGACCGGGTAGCAATCGTCGATCTGCGCGCGTGGAAAATCGTCGGCGGCTTCGCGACGGGATCGGCACCGGACTCCGCAGTCCTGATGCGGTGAAGCCGCTGGCTCCACCGCACTGAACTACGAGATCGCGCTCAGGCCTTCTTCATCTGGCGCACCGCATGATCGGCGGCACGGGCGGTGAGCGCCATGAAGGTCAGCGACGGGTTGACGCACGAGATCGACGCCATCTGCGCGCCATCGGTGACGTAGAGGTTCGACGCGGCATGCGCTTGGCTCCATTCGTTGAGCACCGACGTGCGTGGGTCGCGGCCCATGCGGGCACCACCCATTTCGTGGATCGCGTCGCCGGGTACGTGCTCGCTTTCCGAACTCTTGACGTTGGTCAGGCCCGCCGCCTTGAGCATCGCCTCGCCCTGCGTCCGCGCGTCGGTCATCATCTTCAGCTCGTTGTCGCGGAAGCGCACGTCGAACCGCACCAGCGGCACCCCGAACCGGTCGACCTTGCTCTGATGGAGCGAAACCTTGTTGTCCGCATAGGGTAGGCATTCGCCGAATGCGCCCATGCTGAACCGCCACGGCGCGTATTTGCGCATGCCCTGCTTCATCGATGCGCCGAACCCGACAGGGGCGGCAGGGTTGCGATAGGCGCTGCCCTGATAGCCATAACCGCGCTTGAAGCCGACGCCCTCGTCGCCGCCGATATTGCGGAAACGCGGGACGTAGACGCCGCCCGGACGACGACCGAATTCGATGAACTCTTCCATCCCGGGGATGTCGCCCTCGACCCCGACACGGAAGATGTGATCCATCACATAGCGCCCGAGCGTGCCGCTCTCGTCGAAATAGCTGCGGTCGCTGCCCGGCGCGCGCGAGTTGAGCAGGATCTGCGTCGACGCGATCGCCGACGCGCAGAGGAAGACGAGATCCGCGTTGACGGTCTCCGCCTGGCCGGTCTTCGCATCGATATAGCGGACGCCGGTAACCTTTTTCCGCGCCGCATCGTACACCAGGTTGGTGACGACCGAGTCCGACTTGAGCGTCAGGCGACCGGTCGCGCGGGCGGCGGGCAAGGTGACGGCCTGGGTCGAGAAATAGGCGCCGAACGAGCAGCCATTGCCGCACTGGTTGCGGAATTGGCACTTCGTCCGGTTCTGGTCGGGCTTGTCCTCGGTCATGTTCGACAGCCGGGTGTTGATCAGTTTCCGGCCAGGAAACTTGCTTTCGAGGTTCTGCTTCAACCACTTCTCGGCGACGTTCATCGGCATCGGCGGCTGAAATTCGCTATCGGGCAGATAGGCGAGGTTCTCGCGCGAGCCCGAGACGCCGATGTATTTCTCGACATAGCTGTACCACGGCGCGACGTCGTCATAGCGGATCGGCCAGTCGCCATCGATGCCGTCGCGCTTGTTCGCCTCGAAATCCGCGGGGCTCCAGCGGAAGCACCAGCGGCCCCAGATCAGCGACTTGCCGCCAACCGCGCCAGGCCGGATCCAGTAGAACTTGCTGCCCTCGTCATAGGCGTACGGGTTCAGCCGATCGTCATTGTGGAACTCGCGGTTGCTAGGCTGGACATAGCCGTGCTTGGCGATGAAATAGTCGCTGTCCATCAATGGCTTGGGCATGATGTTGCGCGCCGGCACCTCATAGGCGGGCTTGCCGTCATAGGTGTAGCCTTCGCCATGCTCGACCATCTTGCCGCGGTCCAGCATCAGGACGCGGAGGCCCTTTTCGGTCAATTCCTTGGCGGCGAAACCGCCGCTTACGCCCGAACCAATGACGATCGCGTCGAACCTGTTGGTCTCAGCCATGATCTTCCTCTCCTAATACTCAGAAACACGCCCCGTCAGGAGCGCCTCGTTTAAAAACGAAGCGCGCGCAGTGTCCGGAAGCTCGTGGTGATGTCGGGCAGATACGGCGCGGGGGCCTGATCGTTCTCGACGTAGAAATGGCGCACGCCGGCACTGCCCTTCAGCTTGAACAGCGCGCCGAAATCGACCGTGCCCTGCCCGACCGCGGTCATGCTCCGGTCGGGACGCATGTCCTTGACGTGATAGGCGTAGAGGCGGGTCGACAGCCGCTCGATCAGCGTCGTCAGGTTTTCGCCGGCATGCAATGCCCAGTAGAGATCGAGTTCGAGCTTCACGAGCGCGGGATCGGTCTCCTTCAGCAGCCGCTCGTACAGGCTGACGCCGCCCGGCTTGGTGGTGAACTCGAAATCGTGGTTGTGATAGGCGAAGCCCAGCCCGGCCTTTTTCAGGTCGGTCGCGAACCGGTTGAAGTTCGGCAGCGCCGCGGCCCAGCCCGCTTCGTTGCGATGCTCGTCGGTCATGTACGGCAGCACGACGGTGGTCGCGCCGAGCGTCTTGGCCATCGTCACCGACTGGTCGAACTGCTTGAGCAGCGCGTCGTAGCCGATATGCACCGAGGGCGCGGTCAGGCCGAGCTTGTCCATCGTCCGGCGCAGCATTGCATGATCCATGCCGTCATAGCCGCCACCACCGAATTCGACCTCGCGGTAGCCGATTCTGGCGACCTGTCCGAGCGTGCCGACCGGGTCCTTCGAGAAGATGTCGCGGATCGTGTAAAGTTGCAGGCCGATCGCCTTCAACTGGGCAGCCGATGCGGTCGGCACGAACGCGAGCGCTGCGACCGCACCGGAGCCGGCGAGCAGGTTTCTACGGCTGAGAATCATGCGGAATACACCTTGTTGACCTGAGAATAGGGAAATGCGCCGTTATACTCGCCCGGCACCGGCAGATATTCGCGCTCCTGCGTCATGCCGATTTCCGACGTGTAATAGCCGGTGATGACGAGCTGTCGGAACGCCTCGAAGAAGACGCCGCCCGAGGGGATCTGGTCGTTCATCGCGAGAGTGAGCAGCGCGTCCTGCTGCGCCGCGGTCGCCTTTGCGCCGGCGACCTTATAGTCTTTCAGGCTGCGTGCCTCGATCGCGTCGAGCCCGGCGAGGATCGGCACGCGGTCGGCCGGGGCGGCCCAGTCGGCGAGCAGCTTCTCGATATAGGCCGGGACACCCGCGGCGATCGCGCCCGGCGTGTCGGTGGTCGGCAGGACGCGTTCGCTGAGCGCGGTCATCAGCGCGCGCTGGGAGGCCGTGAAGACCGCGACGCTGGGCGGGCCTTCGCTGATGACGGGGATCCCCGCCGCCGCGCCGGGCGCCTGGCCGACCCCTGCGGCGCGCGCGATGGGTGCGTACAAGGCGCTGCCGAACATGGCGACGACGCCGGCGAGTGCTGTTCTGCGATCGATCATTTACCGTCCTTCTTCAGATCCTGCGCGATCGCCGCTTCGGTCAGCCGACGGACCCAAATGTTGCGGAACGACACCGGTGAATCGTGATCCTGGAGCTGGATCGGCGCTGCGTCTGGATGCGCGGTGTAGCTGGCAACCTTGCGCCAGATGGTCGTGCCGAGCATCGCCTGGTGGTTCTGGACGAGCACGCCGTTGAGCAGCGCCGTGACGTACGCAGGGCGGAGCAGGCTGCCGTCGGCAGCAAAGCGGGGCCGCTCGAACACGATATCGTAGGTCTGCCATTCGCCGGGGCGACGCGAGGCGTTCACCAGCGGTGGCTTCCAGCCATAGACCGCGCCGACCGTGCCATCGGCGTAGGTCGGGTTCTGCGAGCCATCGAGGATCTGCAGTTCGTAGCGCTGCATGAACCAGATGCCGCTGTTGCCGCGATCCTGCGAGGTCTTGGTCGGCGGGTTGGGCGAGCGGAATTCGAGATGCATCTGCACGTCGCCGAAGCTCTGTTTCGAGACGAGGTTGTTCTCGCCACCGCTTTTCGCACGCGACGGGATCGTCAGCGCACCGTTCGCGATCGGCCACGCGATGCGATCGGGCTTCCATGCGTCGAGCGAACGGCCGTCGAACAGCACGACCGCATCGGCAGGCGCACCGCCGGGGGTCGCGGCCGGCGCGACGACGATAGGCGCAGGGCGGTCGGCGTCATGGACGCGCCACTGGCCGCTGGGCAACATCGGCGTATCCTTGAAGCCCGGCTTCTCCTGGGCCGCGACTGGCCCCGTCGTCATCAGCGCCATCGCCGTGACAGCGCTCGCCATCAAACAGGTCTTCATGCGTCTTCCCCTCATCCCCGTCCCCCTTATGCTGCATCGATTTCGCGATAGGCGGCGATCAGGCGATCCTCGCCCGCGCGGCCGGCGATCGAATTGCCGTGTTCCATGCCGATCACGCCGGTGTAGCGTTTCGCCTTCAGCCACTTCACGATCGACTTGAAGTTGATCTCGCCGGTCGAAGGTTCGTTGCGGCCCGGATTGTCGCCGAACTGGATATAGCCGATCTCGTTCCAGCAGGTGTCGAGCGTCGGGATCAAATTTCCCGACTGGATCTGCTCGTGATACAGATCGGCAAGGATCTTCACCGCCGTACTGTTGGCGCCGCGCGCGACCGCATAGCCCTGCGAAATCGACTGCATATAGACGCCGGGATGGTTGGTCCGCGTGTTGAGCGGCTCCATCACCATCGCCGTGCCTGATGGCGCGACGATGTCGCCCGCGCGGCGCATGATGTCGATTACGCGCGCCGTCTGGATATCGACCGGCACCTTCGGATCCATGAAGCCGGTGACGACGGTCATGTGCTTCGCGTTCAGTCGCTTGGCGACGTCGAGCGAGGCGCGGATGTCCGCGAGGAACGCCTCGCGCTCGGCACCGTCATTGGCGCCGAGCAGCGGCCGCGACTGCGACCATTTGGGCATGCTGGCGACGAACACGCCCATCGTCATGCCGCGCTGCGCCAGCGCCTTGGCCATCTGCTCCTGCTCGGCCACCGACCGCGTCGCCGCCTCGTTGTCCTCCCAGGCGGTGAAGCCCTGATCGGCGGCGTAGGCGATCTGCTCGATCCGTCCACCGCGGCTGGCAAAGCTGCCCTCATGCGGCGCGTAGCCGAGCGAGAAACGCGCGGCGTTCGAGCTGCGGCGTTGCCCACCGGCCATGCCCGGCACCAGCGATGCGGCGGCGCCTGCCGCGAGCCCAGCCCCGAGCAGATTTCTACGGGAGAGCGTCATGCGACCATTACCGTCATTTCGAGCCCTCGGCCCTGAGATACGCGATGATCGCGGCACGCTTGGCCGGATCGGGCGTCGCGATCGGCATGCGCGTGCCCGGCACCTTCTTCTGCGGTGCGGCGAGATAGTCGTTGAGCGTCTTCTCGTCCCAGCGCAGCTTCGATGCCTTCATCGCGGGGGAGTAGTTGAAGCCGGGCGTCGCGGCGGCGGCACGGCCGACCACGCCGTACAGGTTCGGGCCGATGCCGTTCCTGCCGCCCTTCACGACGGTGTGGCAGGCGCGGCAGGCGGCGAAGGCAGGCGGCGCGGCGGCGGTCGACTGTGCGGTGGTCGGCGCCGAGACCGTGACGGCCGCAACCGCCGCGATACTTCCTGCGACCAGAGCCATGAGCAGCTTCATTCATTCTCTCCCGGATTTACTGAAGTCCATTTCCGATCTGCGCCGGCGTTGGCGATCACCGCCTCGATGAAGCGCATCGTGCGCAGGCCATCGGTCACGCCCGGAAACCAGCGGCCGTCTTCTCGACTGCCGCCGCCATCACCGCGGATCGCCGAGGCGAACGCGCGGTAGAGGTTGGCGAACGCCTCGATATAGCCCTCGGGATGACCCGCGGGTGTACGCACCAGCGTCGCGGTGGCGTCGAGCATACCCGGACCGCCGGTCCGCACGCTCTCCGCGGGGCGGTCGAGCCAGCGCAGCGTCAGCGTGTTGGGTTCCATCTGCGACCAGTCGAGGCCGCCGCGTTCGCCGTGGATGCGCAGTCGAAGCCCGTTCTCCTCGCCCGCTGCGACCTGGCTCGCCTTGAGCGTGCCGCGGGCGCCGCCCTCGAACCGGAGCAGCGCGCTGACGTCGTCGTCGAGCCGGCGACCCTCGACATGCGTCGTGAGGTCCGCCGAGACCGATTGCACCGACAGGCCGGAGACATGCTCGGCGAGCTGGAACGCATGCGTGCCGATGTCGCCGAGACAGCCGCCGAGTCCCGCGCGGGCGGGATCGGTGCGCCATTCGGCCTGCTTGTTGCCGTCGGTGTCGATCGATTGGCTGAGCCAGCCTTGCAGATATTCGACCTGGACCAGACGGATCGCGCCGAGATCGCCGCGTTCGACCCGCGCGCGCGCCTCTTCGATCATCGGGTAGCCGCTATAGGTGAACGCCAGTGCGAAGTGGCGGCCGCTGGCCTTGGCGGCGGCGGCGATCGCCTCGGCCTCGACCACGTTCATCGCCATCGGCTTTTCGCAGAAGACGTGGAAGCCGGCGTTCAGCGCGGCGATCGCCATCGGCGCGTGCAGGTTGTTCGGGGTCACGACCGCGAGCGCGTCGATGCGCTGGTCCGCGGGTAATGCGCGCTCGTGCGCGATCAACGCGTCGATCGATGGATAGACCCGCTGCGGATCCAGACCGAGCAGCGCGCCGGTGCGCGTGTTGCGCCCGCCATCGGTGCTGAACGCCCCGGCGACGAGGTCCCAGTCGCCGTCGAGCGCCGCCGCCATCCGGTGGACGGCGCCGATAAAGGCCCCCTCCCCGCCGCCGGCCATGCCGAGGCGAAGCCGGCTCATGCCTGCCCCTCGGACAGTCCGAGCAGCTTGCGGATCGCGGTGCGATCGATGCCGCTGGCGGCGAAGTCGTCGAACGGGCGCTCGGTCAGGCGGATGATGTGGTCGCGGATGAACGGCGCGCCTTCGCGGGCGCCGTCGTCAGACCGCTTCAGCGCGCACTCCCATTCGAGTACTGCCCAGCCGTCATAGCCATATTGCGCCATCTTGCTGAAAATCGACGAAAAATCGACCTGCCCGTCGCCGAGCGAGCGGAAACGGCCGGCACGGTCGACCCAGTTCTCGTAGCCGCCATAGACGCCGGTCCGCCCGTTCGGGTTGAACTCCGCATCCTTGACGTGGAAGCACGAGATCCAGTCGTGATAGCGGTCGATGAAGTCGAGATAGTCGAGCTGCTGCAACACGAAGTGCGACGGATCGAACAGGAGGCGCGCACGGGGGTGGTTGTCGACGGCCGCCAGGAACCGCTCCCAGGTCGCGCCGTCGTGGACATCCTCGCCCGGATGGACCTCGAACGCGCAATCGACGCCGGCCTCCTCGAACACGTCGAGGATCGGGGTCCAGCGGCGGGCGAGTTCGGCGAACGCTTCCTCGATCAGTCCGGCGGGACGCTGCGGCCAAGGATAGACGTACGGCCACGCCAGCGCTCCCGAGAAGGTGGCGTGCGCGGACAGGCCCAGATTGGCGCTGGCGCGCGCGGCGAGCTTGACCTGCTCGACCGCCCAAAGCTGGCGCTCGGCGGGCTTGCCGTGGACCTCGGGCGGCGCGAAGCCGTCGAACAGCGTGTCGTACGCCGGGTGCACCGCGACCAGCTGGCCTTGCAGATGCGTCGACAATTCGGTGACTTCGATGCCGTGGTTAGCCAGCCTTCCGCGAAGATCGTCGCAGTACGCCTTACTCTCGGCGGCGAGCTTCAGGTCGATCAGTTGCGCGTTGCAGGGGATTTGGACGCCGACGTACCCGAGGCCAGCCGCCCATTCCGCCAGCCCGTCGAGCGTGTTGAACGGGGCTGCGTCGCCGAGGAACTGGGCGAGGAATATCCCGGGGCCCTTCATGCCGGTCATGCTGCACTCTTTCTGGTGTCGTCGCGGAAGGTGAACTGGAACAGCAGCGCGATCACGGCCGCGGCGATCGCGGGATACCACCACATATGCTGCCAGTCGGCGATGGTCGGCGATGCGGGCAGCTGCGCATACAGAAGCGCGCCGATCTGCGACCCGAGCAGCATGCCGACGCCGTAGGTGAACAGCGTCAGCATGCCCTGGGCCTGTGCATTGACGCCCTTCGGTGTGGCGATCGTGCCGGTGTAGATCGCGCCGGCGACGAAGAAGAAATCATAGCACACGCCGTGCAGCGCGACGCCAAGATACACCGCCCAGATCGACGAACCGCCATCGCCGATCGCGAACAAGGCGTAGCGCAACGCCCATGCGGCCATGCCGACCAGCAGCAGCGGCTTTACCCCGAACCGGCGGTACAGCCACGGCATCGAGAACATGAAGACGAGCTCGGACATCTGCCCGATCGCGAGCGTGCCGCCGACGTTGCTGATGCCGGTCGCGCCGACATAGGGCGAGGCATAGGCGTAATACATCGCGAGCGGGATCGAGATCAGCGTCGCGCAGGTCATGAAGATCAGGAACGAGCGCTGCTTGAGCAACCCGAACGCCTCGACGCAGAACACCTGGCGCAGGACGCTCTCGTCGCGCGGCGCATCCGCCGTGACGTTCGGCAGCGTGAAGCTGTAGAAGCCCAGCGCGATCGAGACGACCGCCGCGACGCGGAAAATCTCCGGGCTAGCGGACAGGCCGGCCCAGCCGATGATCAGCCCCGCGGTGATCCAGCCGAGCGTACCGAACGCACGGACGAACGGAAATTTGTCGGTCCGCTCGCCGAAGCTTTTTAGCGCGATCGTGTTGGCGAGGCCGACCGTCGGCATGTAGAGAATCATGTAGCAGAGCAGCAGCCAGACGAAGGTCTGCCCACCCTCCGGCGTCACCAGCGACGGCAGCACGAACAACAATACGCCGCCGATCAAGTGCAGGATCACCATCAGCATCCGCGGGCTGACATAGCGCGCCGCCGCCATGCCGAGCAGGAACGAGCCGACGATAGACGCGATCGGCCCGACCGAGAAGGCGTTGCCGATGAGGTTGCCGATCCCGACGGTCTGCATGACGAGGCCGAGGGTTACGGTCCAGGCGCCCCATACGAAGAACTGCATGAACATCATGGCGCTCAGGCGGCCGGTTAGCAGACCGGCTGGCGTGGCTTGAGGTCCAGTGTCTGCACGCGCCATTCGCTACCTCTCCGATCGCAGTTTTCCTGCTTGTCGACCCGGAAGCTACGGAGCCGCGATACGAATGTAAAGGATTACATCGGATATATATCGACAGTGCCGACGACCGGATCCATGACGACCCTATGCCGACGATCATCGAAGTGGCCGCTCTCGCAGGCGTCTCGACCGCCACGGTTTCGCGCGTTCTCAGCCGCCCCGAACAGGTGTCCGAGGAGACGCGACGGCGGGTGCTGGCGGTCGTTCGCGAGTCCGGTTACGCGCCCAACGTCGCCGCGCGGAGCCTGCGGACGTTGCGCGCGGCGAAGATCCTGCTGACCGTCCCCGATATCTCCAACGCGTTCTTCGCCAGCGTCATCCGCGGCGCCGAGGAGGCGGCAAGGGACGCAGGTTACTCGGTCGTGGTCGGCGACACCCGCCACGATCCGGACGTTGAAGACCAATATGCCGACATGCTCTCCCGCCGCGAGGTCGACGGGCTGATCTTCCTTGGCCACCGCTTGCCCGCCAGCCTCGCCCCGCTGATGGCGCGCAAGGGTGCCGCCGCTCCGATCGTCAATGGCTGTGAATACAGCTCCGATCTGGGTGTCCCGAGCGTCCATATCGACAATGCCGCCGCCAGTGCCGACGCGATCGAGCATCTCGTCGGCCTCGGCCACCGCAGGATCGGCGTCGTCACCGGCCCGGAGATCAGCCCGATCAGCCGCGATCGTCTCGCCGGCGCGATCGACGCCGCGACCCGCGCGGGCCTTCGCGACAGCCTGCACATCCGCGTCGGCGACTATTCGGCCGGCCCGGCCGTCGACCAGACCCGCGACCTGCTCGCCCAGGACGTGACCGCGATCTTCTGCTTCAGCGACGAGATGGCGATGGGCGCGCTCAGCGCGATCGGCGACGCGGGACTATCGTGCCCGAAAGACGTCTCGGTGATCGGTTTCGACGACCTCCCGCTCGCGCGCTATTTTCAGCCGCCATTGACGACGATCGCGCAGCCCAAGGCGATGATCGGCCGCCGCACCGTCGAGTTGCTCGTCGATATCCTGCGCGGCGTAGACAGCCCGTCGCGACAGGTCACG
Source organism: Sphingomonas sp. PP-CC-3A-396 (assembly GCF_004343105.1). Lineage (NCBI taxonomy): Bacteria > Pseudomonadati > Pseudomonadota > Alphaproteobacteria > Sphingomonadales > Sphingomonadaceae > Sphingomonas > Sphingomonas sp. PP-CC-3A-396. The sequence goes on from NZ_SLYF01000003.1 coordinate 299,319, forward strand.
CTGGATCACGAACTCATCGTTCGCGGCAGTACTGCACAGCCAGCTTCGGCTCGCTGACCGATTAAATCGGGCGGCGCTTCTCAGATCGACGATCGCCTGCAATATTCCGCGGCAATCTCTTCCTCCATACGGGCGATCTCGATGTCGGTCTTCAAGCGATCACGCCTTGCGGGCGCCTTGCTGGGTTTGTTTCTCTCCACCAGCGCCAATGCCCAGGACGCGGCCACGCCGAGCGATGCGGTCGATCCGTTCATCGGCACCGGCGGCGAAGGGCACACGTTCCCAGGGGCGGTCGCACCGTTCGGCATGGTCCAGTTGTCCCCGGACACCGATACGTCCTGCGTGATCCGCACCTGTTACGGCCACGCCGCCGGCTATCGCTATGACGATCCGACGATCGAGGGGTTCAGCCACACGCATTTCTCGGGCGCAGGGCATTCCGATCTCGGCGATATCCTCGTCATGCCGGTGTCGGGCGACACCGTGCCGATGGACCCCGGCACGCCCGCCGCGCCCGGCTATCGCTCGCGCTTTTCGCACGCCACCGAGGTCGCCAAGCCGGGCTATTACGCGGTCACGCTGGATGGTCCTGGCGTGCGTGCGGAAATGACGGCGGGCACGCGGATCGGCGTGCATCGCTATAGCTTTCCCAAGGGCAAGGCCGCGCACCTTGTCGTCGACCTTCGATCGTCGCTTTATAATTACCCCGGCAAAATCCTGTGGTCGGGGCTGCACCTGCGCGACGACGGCGTGCTCACCGGCTTCCGCGAGACGCGCGGCTGGGCGCCCGGGCGCAAACTCTACTTTGCGATGCGGTTTTCCGCGCCGCTGGTGGGTCATGCGCTGGTCGATCGCGACAAGGACATCGCGTACAAGGGATTCCAGGGTCCGGGCCGCGGCAGCGATGCGCTCGCAGAGAAGCTGGGTCGGGCGCTGGAGGCGCGGCTCGATTTCGGCCCGCTCGATGCGCCACTGGAAGTGAGGGTCGGGATATCGGGGGTCGACGAAGCCGGCGCGCTCGCCAATCTGGACAGCGAGCCCGGCGGCTTCGACGCGGTTCGCGCCAGGACGCAGGGCGAGTGGGATACGGCGCTGGGCGCGGTCAAGTTCGAGGCTGCGGCACTGATGCGCCGCATCTTCGCGACCGCGCTCTACCACAGCCTGCTCGCGCCGAGCGTCTGGAGCGACAGCGACGGGCGGTATCGCGGGCCCGACGATCAGGTGCATCAGGCCGACGGCTTCACGGTCCGCTCGACCTTCTCGCTATGGGACACGTTCCGCGCCGAACATCCGCTGCTGACGCTGATCCAGCCGGAGAAGACCAACACCGATATCGTCCGCTCGCTGATCGCCAGCCAGCAGCATAGCCCCGACGGGATCCTTCCGGTCTGGCAGTTCGCCGGGCGCGAGACGTGGACGATGATCGGTTATCACGCCGTCCCCGTCATCGCCGACGCGTATATGAAGGGCATTCGCGGCTTCGATGCGGACGCCGCGTTGCAGGCGATGGTCGCGAGCGCCGACCATGCCTCCTATGGCGGGCTCGGCGAGTATATCCGGCGTGGCTACGTCCCGATCGACAAGGAGCCGGAGGCCGCATCCAAGACGGTTGAATATGCCTATGACAACTGGACGATCGCGCGGATGGCGCGGCGGATGGGCAAGACCGACATCGCCGAGCGGTTCGAGAAGCGCGCGGGCAACTGGCGCAACAGCTTCGACGCGAAGACCGGCTGGCTGCGCGCAAGGCTCGCGAACGGCGCGTTCCGCACACCTTTCGATCCGACCGCGATCAACTACGGCTCGGATTATACCGAGGGCAATGCGTGGCAATATAGCTGGTTCGTGCCACAGGATCAGGCGGGCTTGTTCCGGCTGCTCGGCGGCGATGCGAAGACCGTGAAGAAGCTCGATGCAATGTTCGAGTTCGACAATTCGAAGGTCGATTACAGCCATGCGGAGGATATCGCCGGGCTGATCGGGCAGTATATCCACGGCAACGAACCGAGCCACCACGTCGCCTATCTCTATAATTATGCGGGCGCACCGTGGCGGACGCAGGCGCGGCTCGGGCAGATCGTGGCGAGCCAATATGGCGCCAAGCCCGATGGCCTCAGCGGCAACGACGATCTCGGCCAGATGTCCGCATGGCTGGTGTTCACGGCGCTCGGCTTTTATCCGGTCGCGCCGGGGTCGAACGAATATGTCATCGGCCGCCCGTTCCTGTCGCAGGCGACGCTCGCGCTCCCCGGCGGCAAGCAGTTCGCGATCCGGACGGACAATCTGTCGGACGCGAACCCGTATATCCGCTCGGTGACGCTCAACGGCACGCCCCTCACCCGCAGCTATCTGCGCGACGACGAGATTCGCCAGGGTGGCGAATTGCGGTTCGTGATGGGCGCACAGCCGGACAAGGCGTGGGGCAAGGGTGCGAAGGCCCGGCCGTTTTCGTCCTCGACTGCCGCCCTGCCCCACTGATCTGCCCCGCTGATCTGCCCCGTTGATCTGCGTCCGCCCTATGACGGAGCGGGTCGACAGTGCGGAGACCGGGTGGAGCGATGCGCCCGAACGGCCCCTTCCGCGTTATCCTCTGGAACCGATACCGCGAGAGACAGACCATGAAGAGCGTGACGCTTCCAGGCGGAGAAACGATACCGGCGCTTGGCCAGGGTAGCTGGATGATGGGTGAGCGCGCCGCGCACCGTGCCGACGAGATCGCCGCGCTGCGCCACGGCGTCGAGCTTGGCATGACGTTGATCGACACCGCGGAAATGTATGGCGATGGCGCGGCCGAGACGCTGATCGGCGAAGCGCTGGGCAGCGTGCGCGACGACCTGTTCCTCGTCAGCAAGGCGTATCCGCAGAACGCATCTCGCACGCGGCTGGCGGCGGCGTGCGAAGCGAGCCTCAAGCGGCTGGGGACCGACCGGCTCGACCTGTACCTGCTGCACTGGCGAGGATCGGTGCCGCTCGCCGAAACGGTCGAGGCGATGGAAGCGCTCAAGGCGGGCGGCAAGATCCGCCATTGGGGCGTGAGCAATCTCGATACCGACGACATGGCCGACCTGATCAAGGGTGGCGGCGATCGCTGTGCGACCGACCAGATCCTCTACAATCTCTCGCGGCGCGGGCCCGAACTCGACCTGATGCCGTGGCTGGCCGAGCACCGCATCCCGGTAATGGCCTATAGCCCGGTCGAACAGGGTCGGTTGATCGCAGATCCGACATTGGCGCGGATCGCGCGGACGATCGGCGCGAGCCCGGCGCAGGTCGCGCTCGCCTGGGTGCTGAACCGTGACGGCGTCATCGCCATTCCGAAGGCCGGCACGGTGGCGCATGTGCAGGACAATCGTGGTGCGGCGGACCTGCTGCTGTCGCCGGACGATCTGGCCGCGCTGGATACCGCGTTCGTAGCGCCACGGACGCGTCGCCCACTCGAGATGCTGTGAGCGTCGGATGACTGTGTATTTCACGGCGGATACGCATTTCGGCGATCATCGGACGCTCAATATTCACCGTCGTCCGTTTGCCAGCGTCGCCGAAATGGACGCCGCGATCGTCACCGGCTGGAACGCGGTCGTTGGTCCCGCGGACACGGTGTGGCATCTCGGCGATGTCGCGCGCCGCCCGTCGGACGTATCCGACCTGCTGGCACAATTGCACGGGACCAAGCATCTGATCCAGGGGAACAACGATCCGCCCGCAACTGGCGCGGCCGGAGGGTGGGCCAGCGTGCAGGATTACGCCGAACTGACGCTCGACGGGACGGCTCTGGTGCTGTGCCATTACCCGTTCAGCCGCTGGAACGGGCAGCATCGCCGGTCGATCAATCTGCACGGGCATAGCCACGGCAAGCTCAAACCGGTGCTGCGCCAGTTCGATGTCGGCGTCGACCCGCGCGGCTTTCGCCCGGTAACGCTTGCCAATCTGCTCGACCGTTCTCCACGTACCGAAATCCACGATCCGATCATCCGCCGAAGGACTGCAACCGCATGAAGACGTCTTCGCCACACCAGACGGCATCGGACGATTATGCCCATGGCCGACGCGACGGGTTGCGGCTGGCGCTGTCGATCCTCGCGGGCGAGGAGGCGAAATGGGCGGCGCTGCTGGGGGAAAGCTCGTCGTGGCGCACCAATGCGATCCGTGAAGTCCGATACAAGACGTTGCAGGTCGCGCAGAGCCGGATCCACACGGTACTCAATCGCATGACGCCGAAAACGGGTGTCGCGATCGATCCGGAGATCGCCGCCGCGCTCGAAAAGGCGGGACTCTAGCGCCGCGACGTGCGGCGCTCCCGGTCGGCTGTGTGAAGATCCAGGGCATATGCGGCCGCCCAAACCGGGGTGGTAATTTTGTTCGTCGGTCGTTCTGGCTCGGCAACCATGTCCGCCTTCACGTCGTTCTCGACGCACTCCGGTTTCTCGAAGCAATCCGGGCTCTCGACGCAATCCGACAATCCTGTGCGGATCACACTGCTTTGCCGTGGAAAGACGGGCCTTATGCCGAGTGCGACGACCGGATTGCCGCCGTGCCCGCGATGATCGCCCCCAATCCCTGGACCGCGCGGCGCTGACCGAGCGGACCGCCTGCCCCGCCTGCCCTTTTGCACCCTTCCCCTTCACGCAGAGCTATCATCATGACCGAAGTTTCCGTCGTCACCCTGGGCAAGGGGCGTCCCGATCATCTCGTCAACGTGGTCCGCGGACTCATGCGACAAACGCTGATGCCGGTCGAGCTGATCGTCGCGGTGATGCAGGAGGATCTGTACGACTTGCCCGAGGCGCCGTTCCCGATCCGCCAGATGCGGATCGTCGCCGATGCGTTGCCGCTTGCCTCGGCCCGCAACGTCGCGGCGCGGGCAGCGACCGGCGAGGCGATCGTCTTTCTCGACATGGACTGCATTCCGACGCCGAGTCTGCTGGCGGATTATGCCGGGTTCCTCGATAGCTTCGACGGTCTGTTGATGGGTGAGGTCCTGTACCTGCCGGGTGGCGCGACCGCGGGCGACTGGTCGTATGAGCGGTTCGCGGAGATTGCGGTTAAGCATTCGGATCGTCGCGGCCCGCCGCCGCAGGGAATCGAGATCTGCACCGATTATCGCTGTTTCTGGTCGCTCAATTTCGCGATGCGGCGGGCGACGTTCCTCGGCCTTGGCGGCTTCGACGAACGCTATGTCGGCTATGGCGGCGAGGATACCGATTTCGGCAAGGCACTCGACGAGGCGGGCATCCCGATCGCCTGGATCAAGGGCGGTCTGGCGTATCACCAATATCATCCGCACCACATGCCGCCGGTGCATCATCTCGACAGCGTGGTGCGCAACGCCGAGCTGTTCGAGACCAAATGGGGGTATCGGACGATGGGGCATTGGCTCCAGGCGTTCCGGCTGATGGGGCTGATCGATCCCACCCCGGGCCGGCCGATCCGGATCCTGCGACGCCCCGATGCCGCCGATCTCGCGCTGACCGGACAGCAGAGCCACCAGCCCTATGCCAATACCGCGGTCGTGATCCGCCTGCTGGAAGACCGGCTGGCGGCGAGCGAGAGCGCCGAGGCGGCCGAATGAGGATCGCCGTCCTGTGCCATGTTCGCCAGCCGATCGCCCAACCCTTTGCCGGCGGGATGGAATCGCAGTGCTGGCAGCTGGCGGCAGGACTGCAGGCGCGCGGCCATGACGTCGTGCTGTTCGCATCGGGTGACAGCGACCCGCGGTTTGCGCTCGATGCGGTGAACCCGGAGGCTTACGAGCGGAGCTTCCCCGGCGCCGAGCATCGCGGCGTCGCAGCGCTGATCGCGCATCTCGATAAGGGGTATGCGGCCGCCTGCGACCGGATCGCCGCGGGTGGCTTCGACGTGGTGCACAACAACAGCCTGCACCGGTTTCCGCTCGAGCCGGCGCGGACCGCTATGGTGCCGACGGTCACGTCGCTGCACGTGCCGCCTTACGATGCGCTGCGCTGGTTCGTGCAGGCGAGCGTGGGACCGACGCACCGGCTGACCGCGACCTCGGCCCGCCAGCTCGCCGCCTGGTGGCCGGAGGGCCCCCCGCGCGAAGCCTCGGTGCTGCACAATGGCATCGATCCCGACGCATGGCCGTTCGTCGCGCAGGGCGACGGCAGCGCGGTCTGGTGCGGCAGGATGACGCCCGACAAGGCACCGCACCTCGCGGTCCAGGCGGCGCGCATCGCGGGAGTCCCGCTAACGCTGTTCGGACCGATCGAGAATCGCGACTATTGGGACGCTGCGGTGGTGCCGTTGCTCGACGGCGACGCGCGCTACGGCGGCCATCTCGGCGGCGCGGCGCTGGCGATCGAGCTGGGACGCGCTTCCGTCTTCGTCTTCACGCCGTGCTGGGACGAGCCGTTCGGGCTGGTTGCGGTCGAGGCGATGGCGTGCGGCCTGCCGGTCGCGGCGTTCGATTCCGGTGCGGTCCGCGAGATCATCGGTGAAACCGGAGCGTTCGCGCCCGCGGGCGATGTCGCGGCGCTGGCCCGCGCGATCGTCGCTGCGCTCGACGCACCCCGCGCGCCGCAACGCGAGCGGGTCGAGGCCGCGTTCACGCGCGACCGCTGGCTGGACCGCTGCGAAGCCTTGTACCGGGCCGCCCTCAGCGGCGCGGCGGCGTCGACGACCGGCGCGGCCGCTTGAACCAGAAGCTCCAGACGCTGAGCGTTCCGAGCAGGCCGAGCACGAGCCCCGACAGCGTCATCACGAGGCGGTAGCCGAGACCGCCGACCTTGGCCGCGTGGAGCGGGTACAGGATGTTGTAGGCCGCGACCACGCGCGAGAGCGACGCGGCGTCGCGTGCCGCCAGCAGATGGCCGTCATCGGCGGCGAACCACAATGTCGTGCGGCCGTTCGGGAGCCATTCCGCCGGTCGCTTCATACGTAGCGTGACGACGCCGCTGCCGTTGCGCGGAAGCGACAGGCTGCGCAGTTCGGCGTCGGGAAAGCGCGTTCGCGCGGCGATGATCATGCCCCGCCAGTCGAGATGGTCGGCGAGCGCGACCTTGGCGCCGGTCGGCGGCTTCAGCGCCGCGTCGATCGTCGCGGGTGCAGCGGGCCCGAGGAACACTGCGGTCAGCGGGCGGAACACCAATGTCGCGCCGGTCAGCAGCGACAGCACCAGCAGCGGCGCCGCGACGATCCCGAGATCGCGGTGATGCCGGACGATCGCCGGACGACTGAGCCGCTTCGGCAGCAACCGGAACGCAAACGTCTTGCGCGTCCGCCACCACAGGATCGTGCCGGTGATCACGAAGAACAGCCCCGCCACACCTGCGATACCGATGATCGTCTCGCCCGTGTCCCCTGAAAAGAGATGATGGTGGAGGTCGAACAGCCATAATTCGGGCCGCGCCCATTGGCTCTGCCACTGGCTGACGATCGTGCCGGCTTGATCGGTATAGGCGCCTGCGCCCTTGCCGAAATCGAGCCGGTCCACGCCGAGATTGGCGTTGGCGAACGTGATGCTCTGCGGCCGGGTCGCGGGGTTCGCCATCAACCGCTCGGTGGTCTCGGCAAGCAGGCGCGTCTGCTGGATCTGCGCGTCACCGGCGTGGGGCACCATGATCCACGCATCGCGGTGAACGAGGATCGCGCCAGTCAGCCCGAGGATCGCGAGTACCAGTCCGAGAAACCCGCCGGTCCAGCGGTGCAGCGTATCGAGCAAAGCCATCCTAGAACCTGACGTCCCAGCCGAGCGTGAAATTGCGGCCGCGCCCGGAGAAGAAATGCGCGTTGTCGGTCGGCCGCACCGTGTCGCTGTAATAATCGATGTAGAACTGGTCGAAGATGTTCTGCGCGCTCAACGTCAGCGCGCCGATCGGCAACGCGTAGCGTATCGATGCATCGGTGACCGTGTAGCCGCTGAAGTCGTTGGCGGCGGGCAGCCCGGCATATTTGCGCGCGAGGTAGAATTGTTGCTGGACGCGGGCGGACACCTTGCCGCGGACATAGCTGGCCGCAAGGTTCAGGCGATCGGGCGAGATGTTCGCGCCGTCGAGATCGATATCCACAGCGCCGTCGTCGTTCGAGTCCGTCCGCCCGACCAGATGCGCGAATCCGGTCGACAGCGTCAGCCCCGGTAGCGGCATCCGCGCCTCCAGATTGACCTCGATGCCCTGGATTTCGACACGCTGGCGTTGCGCTTCATACGCGCCGCCCGTGAACACCAGAACCTGTCCGCGCGTGCTGGTCGACCAGAAATAGGTCGCGCTCGCGTTCATCGGCCCGCGCTTCACCTCGACGCCGAGTTCGCGGTTGTTCGATACGATCGGCGCGATGTCGACATAGCTGTCGAGGTCTACCCCGTCGCGGTTGATCGCGCGCGAGATGCGGCCGACATCGGGCACGGTAAACCCTTGCGCATAGCTGCCATAGGCGCGGATGCCGGGGATCGGCTCGACGATGACGCCGCCGTTGAACAGCGCCTTGCTGAAGCTCGGACTACCGCCTGCGACCGCATGACTGCCGTACGAGGCGAGCGTGGTGTAGTCGTCGATGACGATCTTGACGTTCTCGTAGCGCGCGCCGCCGGCGATCCGGACGACCTTGTCGAACAGCGCGAGATTGACCTGCCCGAACGGTGCCAGGCTGCGGAAGTCGGCGGGTGGCACCCAGACGCGGTCGGTCGCGATCAGACGTTGTTCGGTACGGTCGTACAGCGCGTCGAAGCCGAGCGTTGCGGTCAGCGCCTCGAAGCCGGGGACGGCGCGCTCGTAGCTGAACTTGCCGCCATATTTGCGCGAGCGATTCTGCGACTGGTCGAACAACTGGCCGACGGGCGCGAGCCGAACGTCCTGGAACGTCGCGATCGGCGCGACCTCGCCGCCAAACGTGTCGCGCGACCGGTTGAAGAAGACCTGGGTCACGAGATTGCCACCCCAGAGATCGGGGTCGGTGAGCGACAGCGCTATGCTTTCAGTCCTGTTCTCGGCGGGATCGCCCGGCGGGGTGCCGCGCACCGACGTCGTCGGCAGGTTCGTGCGGAAATTACCGTTGCTGGCGATGTAATTGCCGCCGCCCTTCAGCTCGAAGCGATTGGCGATCAGGTCGATCCGCGCGGTATCGGTGAGTGCATAGCCGGCGCGCGCGAATACCGACCAGCTGCGCGAATCCTGCGTCTCGCCCTGCGTCAAGTCGGTACCGACACGGTTGCCGTGACCGTCGTAGAACGCACCGCGCTTGTCGTATGCGCCGCCCGCCATCACGTCGAAGCGTCCTGACTTCCACGCGAGCAGCCCGGCGACCTTGCCGCCATTGCCGTCGTCGCTGAAGCCGGTGTCGGTCGTCCCCTGCACCAGCGCGCGGCCCGACAGCCCTTCGGTGCGTGGCGGTTGCACGGTCACCTGGTTGACGATCCCGCCGGTGCCGCCGATCCCCTGCAGCGCGTTCGAGCCGTAGATCAGCTCGACCCGATCGATGAAGAACGGATCGATCGTAAAGCCGTCGCGCGATCCATCGCGCAGCGGCGTCGACTGCGGGATGCCGTTGATCGCATAGAGCGGCGAGCGCCCGCGCAACGTCTCGCCCGCGCCCGACAGCTTCTGTCGCGTCGGCGAGAAGGAGGGCGTCAGGTTCGAGACCGCATCGACCACCGATCCGCCGATCGCGACCTGCTGATCGAGCGCAGCACGGTCGATCACGTCGATCGTCAGCGGCAATGCGTTGGGCGGCAGGATGCTGCGCGTCGCACTGACGATGATGTCCGGCGAGGGTTGATCCTCGGTATCGCCTGGCGCCGAAACCGTAGCGACCTGCGCCGCCACCGGCGCCGTCGTGCCGATGATCGGCAGCGTCAATATCCCGAGAAGTCCGTACCGCATGATGTCCCCCGATTGCGGTTGCGCCCTAGCCGGGTCGGAACGCTAATGCAAATCGTTCGCACTTGACGTTTAAGGAGTGCAGTAATTTGTCTTTGTCGCCAGCTGGCGCTGTCGCTCGTGGTCGAGCAGGATATAACGTTCACCGGACACGAACTCGTTTGGAACCGTCATGACCAGCCTTCGCCTGCCGATACCTCCCTTCACCGCCGAAACCGCGACCCAGAAGGTCCGGGCGGCCGAGGATGGCTGGAATGGCCGCGATCCGTCGCGCGTCGCCAGCGCCTATACCGCCGACAGCGCATGGCGGAACCGGGACGTGTTCATTACCGGTCGCGACGCGATCACCGCGTTCCTTGCCGACAAATGGACCCGCGAGCAGGACTATCGCCTGATCAAGGAGCTATGGGCGTTCACCGACGACCGGATCGCGGTGCGCTTTGCCTATGAGTGGCACGACGACGCAGGAAACTGGTTCCGGTCCTATGGCAACGAGAACTGGGCATTCGCCGCGGACGGGCTCATGCGCGAACGGCACGCGAGCATCAACGACGTCGCGATCGCCCCGGACGGACGCCTGTTTCACTGGGATCGCGCGGGGGTTCGGCCAGCGGACCATCCCGGCCTTTCGGACCTGGGACTCTAGATCCGCGGGCGAGATCGCGCTCGACCGGTCGGGCGATTGCCACGCACGATCTCTTGATCGCGCAGCGGGGCTTATCGCGGCGCACCGGGACAACGACATCTGAGAACAGCGATATCCCAGAAGCAACATCATCGTTCAGCTACCTTCACGCCACAACGGAGACGATTCATGACGACGGCCTATGATACCAAGCTCGGTCTGTATATTGCCGGCGAATGGCTGAGCGGCGACGGTCGCGACACGCGCGACGTGCTCAATCCAGCGACCGGTTCGGGTCAGGCGGCCTTGCCGCTCGCCAATGCCGCGGACCTCGATCGCGCGCTCGAAGCGACGCAGCGCGGGTTCGTCACGTGGCGCGCGACGCCGCCCGAAAAGCGTGCGGCGATCCTGGTACGGACCGCGCAGCTGTTGCGCGAACGCGGCGATCATATCGCGCGCATCGCGACGCTGGAGCAGGGCAAGATCCAGGCCGAGGCGAAGGGCGAGGTCGCGTTCGCCGCAGCGCTGCTCGATTTTCACGCGGCCGAGGCGCAGCGGATCTATGGTCGAGTCCTGCCGCGCCCATCGGGGTCGCGCAGCCTGGTCCTGCACCAGCCGGTCGGGCCGGTCGCGGCGTTCTGCGCCTGGAATTTTCCGATCATGAACGTCGTGCGCAAGATCGCCCCCGCGGTCGCGGCCGGGTGCACGATCATCATCAAGCCATCGGAGGAAACCGCGGGTAGCGCGGTCGAGGTCATGCGCTGCTTCCAGGATGCCGGGTTGCCGGGCGACGTCGCGCAGTGCGTGTTCGGCGTACCCGACATGGTGTCGCGCCATCTGCTGGCCTCGCCGATTACGCGGAAGCTGAGCTTCACCGGATCGGTGCCGGTCGGCAAGGCGCTGATGAAGCTCGCGGCGGACACGATGATGCGGACGACGATGGAGCTTGGCGGGCATGGCCCGGTGCTGGTGTTCGACGATTGCGATCTCGACAAGACGCTCGACACGCTGGTCGCGCACAAGTTTCGCAATGCCGGGCAGGTCTGCGTCGCGCCGACGCGGTTCCACGTCCAGGACGGCATCTACGACCGGTTCGCCAAGGGCTTTGCCGAGCGGACGCGGACGCTGAAGATCGGCGACGGCATGGATGCGGCAAGCCAGATGGGTCCGATGGCCAATGCCCGCCGCCCCGATGCGATCGCCGAACTGGTCGGCGACGCGACCGGGCACGGTGCCAAGCTGCTGGCGGGCGGCGACTATGGTGGCGGCGACTATGGTGGAGGGGGCGGGTTCTTCTTCCAGCCGACGGTGCTGGGCGACGTTCCGCTGTCGGCGCGCGCGATGAACGAGGAGCCGTTCGGCCCGCTCGCGTTGCTCAGCCGGTTTGGGTCCGACGACGAGGCGATCGCTGAAGCCAACCGCCTGCCGTTCGGTCTGGCGGCCTATTGCTTCACCGAGAATGGCCGTCGCCAGAACCTGCTCGGCGACGCGATCGAGGCGGGGATGATCGCGATCAACAATGTCCGGCTGAGCTATCCCGACAGCCCGTTTGGCGGGGTGAAGGAAAGCGGCCACGGATCCGAGGACGGTCCCGAGGGCATCGCCGCGCATCTCGTCACCAAGGCCGTGCATATCAGCTGATCCGGACACGTCGTCCGGCCGCTGGCCTGATGATCTCGTAGCACGTCACGCCGCAGGGCTTTCCGTTCCAGGACGGAAAGCCCTACGTTTCTGCGCGCGTTCGGCGGCGATCGAAGGAGGTCCGCGGATCGGCGCACTTGCGTCTTCAAGGTCGCTCGTGCGGCTCGACCGCGCCTCTCCCGCGCGTCATCGCATGAGATAAAAATGCAACAAAACGGCAGAAGGAATGCCTTCTGCCGCATTTTCTATTGTCAAACCGGCCCCGCTATGGCGAATTGTTGCAATAATGTTTCCCGGTCCACGCGACCGGGAACCATCGGTTGTCGCCTTGGCCCGGGAAGGAAGGTTTGCGTTGCAGTCTGCCGTTCGTCCTCCCAGCCCGATGCCGTCCGCATGTGGTTCGATCAGGGCTCTCGTCCCTGTTCCACCCACCCATGCCGACAACGCCGCCAGTGTTCATCGCCGCGCGACCGTCGCGCTAGACCGTGCCCAGTTTGCCGTTTCGGCCGAGGGGCTCGCACCGCGCGCGCTGCCGCGCCGTGCCCGTCGCACCGAGTATAAAGACACTTGCAACCACGCCGAGCGCAATCGGCGGTCCAAAGCGAGGACGCGTTAGGGAAGGATCCTGAAAGCCACTTTTCAAGGGGGCTAAGGATAATGAAGTACACGACCTCAACCGTCGCCATGGCGGTCGCATTGGTATCCGGATCCCAGGCATATGCCTCGGAGCGCGCACCGCCGCAGGACGCCGTCCCCGCATCCGCGCAGGATACGGCACCGCAAGCCGTCGCGCCGGTCGAAGCCGAACCCGCTGGTGACATTCTCGTGCTGGGTACGCGCCGCACCGATCGCACGCTGGCAAATTCGGCCTCGCCGGTCGACATCATCAGTTCGGCCGACCTGACGACGCAGCCCGCCGCGAACATGATCGATGCGCTCAAGAACATCGTGCCTTCGTTCTATGCCGGGCAGAACTCGATCTCGGACGCGTCGACCTTCGTCCGCTCGCCGTCGCTGCGCGGTCTGTCGGGCGACCAGGTGCTCGTGATGCTGAACGGCAAGCGCTACAATCGTTCGGCGTTGGTGCAGGTCTATGGCGGCAGCGACACCGGGCTCGGCCGCGGTGCGCAGGGCCCCGACATTTCGGCGATCCCGTCGCTCGCGATCGGCAACCTGCAGGTGCTGCGCGAAGGCGCCACCGCGCAATATGGCTCGGATGCGATCGCCGGCGTGCTGAACTACGGGCTGCGCGAGGACCAAGGTATCGAACTGGTCGGACGCACCGGGCAATATTATGCGGGCGACGGCGAAAGCTATCAGATTGCGGGCAATGCCGGCATCAAGGGCGACTGGGGCTTCATCAACGCGACCGGCGAATATGTCGACGAGGGCCAGACCAGCCGTGGCCGGACCCGCCCGTCGGCGGCGAACTTCGCGCAGAACTTCCCCGAACTGGCGTCGCAGCTGCCCAATTACCCGCTGCCCGTGCAGATCTGGGGCAATTCGCCGTCGCACGGGTTCAAGTCGGTGCTCAACGCGGCGATCAACGTTACCCCCGACAGCAAGCTGTATTTCTTTGGCAACTACGCCGAGAACAAGGGTAACCAGAGCTTCAATTATCGCGCTTCGGTGAGCAGCACCGCGGTCGACACGAATGGCGTCGTGCGCAATCAGGGGGCCAATGGCGCGTTCAACAACACGTTCTTCCTGACCCCCTGCCCCGCTGGCAGCGCGACCTGCAAGGCGGGTGGCTTCGTGCGGGACGGCAACACCTTCAAGTTCAACCAGCTCTACCCCGCCGGCTTCACGCCGCGCTTCGTCGGCAAGACGCAGGAGCTCTACGGCGTGCTCGGCTACAAGGGGACCAGCGGCGACTTCAGCTACGACCTGTCGGGGACGCTGGCGCGCAACAAACTGTCGCTGTCGATGTATGACTCCGCCAACTTCTCCTACGGGCCGGCGACGCAGACGAGCTTCGACTTCGGGGACCTGATCCAGCGGGAAGTGAACTTCAACGCCGACTTCACCTATGCGGCCGAGGTCGGATTGGCGGCGCCGTTGACGATTTCGGCGGGCGGCGAATTCCGCAAGGAGACTTACGAGCAGACCGCGGGCGACCTGCAATCCTATGCCGCCGGTCCCTACGCCGTCGCGCAGCAGCTCTACACGCAGACCGCGCCGGGCGTGTACGTCGATTCGGGCACGACCGCGGCGCAAGGCGTCGGCGCCAGCGGCTATGCCGGCACCAGCGAGGCGACCGCGGGCAAGTTCGACCAGAAGGCCTATGCCGCCTATGTCGGTCTCGAAACCGATCTTACCGATGCGCTGACGGTCGGGGCAGCCGGTCGCTACGAGCATTACAACACGTTCGGCAGCGCCTGGGTTGGCAAGGTCAACGCGCTCTACAAGCTCGTCGAGGGTCTCTCGGTCCGCGGCAGCTTCGGCACCGGCTTCCATGCGCCATCGCCGGGCCAGTCGAACGTCTCGATCGTCACGACGTCGTTCAACAACGGCAACGCGTTCCAGGCGGGCACCTATCCGGTCGACAGCGCACCGGCGCAATATTACGGCGCGGAGGCCCTGACGCCGGAGAAATCGACCAACTATGGCGCCGGCGTCATCCTCGAGCCGGTCCGCGGCATGACGATCACGATCGACGGCTATCAGATCGATCTGCGCAACCGGATCGGGCTGACCTCGCCGTTCATCGTCGACGCGGCGGCGGTCGCCGCGCAGCCGGCGCTGCAAGCGGTCGGCGTCGATGGCCAAGTGCAGTATTTCACCAACGGCTTCAAGACGCAGACGCGCGGGGTCGACTTCGTCGGCACCTATCGTACCAAGTTCAGCGGAGCGATGCTCAACTTCTCGCTGGCCTACAACTACAACAACACGAAGCTCAAATCGTTCGACCAGCAGGTGATCGGGCTTGCCCAACGGATCGATGCCGAAAACCTGGCGCCGAAACATCGCCTGGTGGCAAACGCGAACTGGTCGTTGGGCAATCTGAGCTTCAACGTGCGTGAAAACTATTACAGCTCGTGGACCAGCGCGCAGGATTACGGGGTGACCGTCACCAAGGCGGCTACCGCGACGACGCCGGCGGAGGGGTACGCCAACCAACGGTTCGGCGACAAGTTCACCACCGATCTCGAACTGAGCTACATCTTCGCCGAGCATTTTACGCTGTCGATCGGAGCGCAGAATTTCACCGACGAGCATCCCGATCGCCTTGCGGCGAATTCGACGGTGCAGATCTATCCGCTGACCGGGGGCACGTCCGACGGTCAGGTCTATGCGCGGAACGGCGGACCGTTCGGGTTCAACGGCGGCTTCTATTACACCCGCTTGCGCATGAAATACTGATCCGGACAGGGGCGCTGGATGCGCCCCTTTTTGGCCAAACCGGTCCGTCTTGGCGGAGCATGCTTTGCGGCGTGCTCCGCCTTACCGATTCTGCTGTGGTTGAGCGCATCGGACTCCTCACGGACCGTCATCAGGCCGGCAAGGACCTGGCCGCACGGTTCGCACTAGGCATCTAGCAGACCAACCAAGTGGTAGATAGGCATTGACACGAGCGTGGTATGCGGACATTCAATGCGCTACCGATCACTTGGTAGGGATGAAACCTTGATTGCTCAGCTGCCCTCGACGCCCGCGACGACCCAATCAAACACGCCCGCGAAGCTTCGCCTGTTCACGTCGCCGTCCGCGTTCCCCAACCCGCAGCGTCTGCGCATCTTCCTGCACGAAAAGGGCATCGCCGACCGGTTCGACGAAACCGTCTACGACATGGCCCCGGTCGGCGAGCAACGGCAGTGGAAGCATCTGAAGATGAACCCCTGGGGCGAGACGCCGACGCTTGAACTGGCGGACGGCAGCTTCATCTCGGAGACCGCGGCGGTCGTGCGCTATCTCGACCAGGCGTTTCCGGGTCGGCGGATCATGGGCGAGACACCGGAAGACCAGGGTCTCGACACGATGTGGGACAATCGGATCTGGGTCCATATCCTCTACCGCATCACGACCGCGTTCCACGTCCTACACCAGGGTCTCGGCCCCAAGCTCGAACTGACCGCCAACGCCGCGTGGGGCGAGCATTGCCGTAAGGAGGCGCTGGCGCATACCGCGCTGGTGGACCGGCATCTGGCCGATGGCCGCGAGTGGCTGCTCGGGGGTGACGAACCCACGTTCTCGGATATCACGCTAGCGACCGCGATCGCGTTCTCGAAGTTCGAGGTGAACGCGATGCCGCTCGACGAGCGGTATGAGCATATCGATGCGTTCTGGCAGCGTTGGCAGCGCCGGCCGACGTTCCTCGCCGCCTATGCGGACCGGAGCAGCGGCGTGCCGGAACTCGACAACCGTCGCTAATCAACGCGCGGTCGGCGTCCCGCACGTGCCGATGACCGGCACGTGCGGTAGGGAATAGGGGCGGTTCGGAATGAGGGCGCCCTAGCGCTTCACCCGCACGGCCATCGGCGCATTGCCCTGATCGGCGGCGACCGAGCTTGCGGATCGACCCGCAGCGTCCTGGATCGTGCGGTCGGCGCCCGCCGCGAGGAGCATGTCGACCTGCCGCGTGCGGTTGAAGAGCGATGCCATCATCAGCGCGGTCTGCCCGGCATTGTTGCGCTTGTTGACGTCGCATCCCGCCTTCAGCAGCCGCGCCGCGATCGCGTCCTCACCCTTGAACGCGACGCCCATCTGCGCGGTGTTGCCCTGATCGCGGTCCGGGCGGCATGCGTTCGCCCCCTTGGCGATCAGCGCATCGACGGTCGCCGCCTGCCCGTTATACGCGGCCAGGATCAACGGCGTGAAACCGCGATCGTCATACGCATTGATATCCGCACCAAACTTGAGCAGCGGATCGATCATGTCGACGCGACCAAGCCGGGCGGCGTCGAACATCAGTTGCTGGCGGCGTTCGGGCGATGGCGCGACCACCGCAGGTGATGCCGGGCGGTCGGCGGGCGCGACTTGCGGCGTCGCGACGGCGGCCAGCGCCGCAAAGAATATCAGCATCGTCAGTCTCGTTTCTTGAAAGCAGAATAGAGGGGGCACGGATCACGCCGCACCCCCTGCCCGCTTCTCAGCGGCGCGAAGTCTGCGCCGGGTTGGCGGTGCGGTACTCTGCGACAGCGCGCGACACGTCCGCCATCGGCAAGTTGACCGCGATCGCTAGACGCGTGCCGAAGTCCGGATCCGCCTGGTAGAAATAGCTGACCATGATCGTCTTCGTCCGCGCCGACGTGACGACGTTCAGGTCGCCCGCCAGATTGGTGACGAGGTCGGTCCGATCCTGCGGCTTCAGCGCGCTGTAGAAATCGCCAGCCTGGGCGAAGTTGTTGGTCTTCGCGATCGGCTTGGCGTCGACCGTCGCATCGACCGCGTAGGTCGAGGCGCGGTAGCGGGCGTCGGTCGACTTCGCGGCGGTTGCGGCCGGGAAATAATTGACGTCCGAGGTCCGCGTGGCGTGATCGAGCTGACCGTCCTGGTTGTTGTTGACGACGCTGGCGAGAGGCCGGTTGACGGGCAGCTGCATGACGTTGGCGCCGATGCGGTGACGCTGCGTATCCGAATAGGAGAACAGCCGGCCCTGAAGCATGCGGTCGGGCGACGCCTCGATCCCCGGCACCATGTTGGCGGGCGCGAACGCAGACTGCTCGGTGAACTCGAAGAAGTTGGTCGGCACCTTGTTGAGTGTCATCTCGCCGATCTTGCGGAACGGCACGCCCAGCCACTCCTTGGTGTCGTCGAACGGATTATAGTCGAGCTTGGCGAACTCGGATGGCTTCATCGTCTGCACCATCAGGTCCCAAGTCGGGAAGTCACCCTTGGCGATCTCGCCGTAGAGATCGTCGGTGAGGTAGTTCCACGACGCGGTCGCGACCTGTGCGCCGTTGAGGTTCTTCACGCCCTGGCGGCTGATCCACCGGAACTTGGCGAACACGGTTTCGCCCTTCGCATTGACCAGCTTGAACGCGTGGACGCCGTTGCCGTCCATCGTCCGGTACGACGCGGGCGTGCCGAGGTTCGAATAGACGTGAGCGAGCATGTTGGTCGCCTCGGGCGTGGCCGAGAAGAAGTCGAAGAAGCGGTTGGGGTCCTGCTTGTTGGTGACCGGCGAGGGCTTCAGCGCGTGGATCATGTCCGGAAACTGGATCGCGTCACGGATGAAGAAGATCGGCAGGTTGTTGCCGACAAGGTCCCAATTACCCTGATCGGTGTAGAACTTGGTCGCGAAGCCGCGTGGGTCGCGCATGCCCTCGGGGCTACCCGACGGGTGGATCACGGTCGAGAAGCGGACGAACACAGGCGTCTGCTTGCCGTTCGCGAACAGCGATGCGCTGGTGATGTTCGAGATATCGGCGGTCGCGGTGAACACGCCGTGCGCGCCGGTGCCGCGCGCATGGACGACGCGTTCGGGCTCACGCTCGCGGTCGAACCGGGCGAGCTTCTCGATCAGCGTGGTGTCTTCGAGCAGCACCGGGCCAAGATCGCCAGCTGCCTTCGAGTTACGGTTCTCGCCGATCGGCGCACCATTGTCCCGGGTCATCTGCAGGGTCGAGGCGCTGCCTGCATCGCCCTTCGCATCGACCGTTCCTGCGACGCCCGCTTGCGCGAGCGCGGGCTTGCCGGCGCTGACCGGCGCGGCCGCGGTGGTCATGCGGGTCTCGGCCTGCGTGTCGGCTGGCGTCATCGTCTGCGCGGCAACCGGCTGGATGAGCGCGCTGGGCGAGGCTGCGACGAGCAGCATCGCCGCCATCGCCTGACGGCTGTTCAAGTTCTTCATCGGGACCCTTTGTCTGTGCTCGCGACTATGGACGCGTGCCCGCACGGAACGTGCGGCTAGCCGCGGTCCCTGGTCGAACGATGCCCGCTTTCGAAACGGGGAATATCCATGACAGCGATCGAGTCCTTCGATCGGCCGTTCCGGAGGCGTTATCGTCGGTTATTCTTGAGGGCGGCAGAAGCACCGGCGCCCTGCGTTTCGCACGCCGTCAATGTTGCGGGTCGGCCGACACCGTGCCGAGCAGGTGCGTCGTAAAACGTGGCAACGAACAGGGGTCGGCGCAACCGGCGATGGACAATGCGGCCAGCTCCGGCGGTGCGTCGATCGACAGCGGCGTGCGGTATCGCATCTGGTCGAGCCGTTGTGCGACATAGTTGATACGGACGACCTGCTGGCCGGTCGTGGTGAGACGCCAGACCTCGAACACGAGCCCGCCACCGGGTGCAGCTTCGCCCTTGCCATAGTCCCGCAGTTTCCAGTTCAGGCCGAGCAGTCCGGCGAGCATCGTCACGGTGCCGTCGTGTCCGCTGAGGACGACGATCTTCTCCGCATCGCCGATCGGATCGGCGAGTGCGGTCGCGCCGGCACCGCGCTGGAGCGTCGCGAGCAGCCGCATCGCGAGGTAGCTGCTGGTCTGGCGTCCGACTTCCGGGGTGCGGGTGCGCAGGTCGATGCCGGCCCCGTGCACGATCAGCGCCTTGCCGATCGCCGCCGCATCGATCCCGCGCCATCCGGGGAAGGCGAGCCCGTCGGCATAGGCCATCACCAGGCTCTCGGCGATCCCGGCGACTTGCAGGCTGGGGGATGACAGGTCCGGTTTGCCATCGTCGATCCGCATCGCGACGGGGGTGTCGCTCAGCCGGCGCTGCACCCTGGTCCGCTCGACCGCCGAGCAGGGGATGCGGCGACATTGCAGCAACAGCGCCTCGAACCGGTCGCGATCGTGACCCTGTTGCGCGTCCCATGCGGCGAGGTTGCCGTCGACCCGCGCGGATATCGCCGCCAGTATCCGCTGCGGATCGAGTGGCGCGAGCGGCGTCTGCGGTGCCTCGAACAGCGGATCGGGGGCCGCGGCGGACTGGTGGATCGTCGCTGTACATCCCGGCGTCAGACCGGCGGCGAGTGCGGTGGCGGTCGCCTCGGTCCGCTGCGTATGGTTCGCCCAATAATAGACTGCGCAGTCGTTTGTGCCGAGCAGCCCGAGCTGCCGGTAATGGTCGCGATACCAGCCGCCGAGCATCGTCACGAGCGTCGCACCGTTCGCGGTCAGATGGCCCGGCGGCACCGCGAACCGCGGCCACGCCCGGCGGCTGTAGCGGCCGAGGTCTTCCGGGCTCGACATCGCGCTGCGCACGCCGTGGCGCATGACGATGACGACGCGTTCGAGCTTGTCCTGTGGCGGTGGTGTGGTCTGCGCCGCAACCGCCCCCGCCATGGTCGTGACGACCAGTGCGAAGCCGGCTGCGAGCGGTGCGACCCGCATCAGAACTTCGCCCGGACGCCGGCGGTGAACGTGCGGCCGTAATCCGTGTAGCCCGCAAACTGATTGTCGCGGACATATTGCCACTGGACGCCGCCGGCGACGTTCATACCCTGCACGACGAAGGTGACGTTCGGCGTGACCTTGTACGACATGTCGAAATCGAGACTGCCGAACGCGCTGTCGTTGTTCGCAGCAAGCCCGGCCCCGCCGACGTCGCGCAGCACGTTGCCGCGCCAGCTGTAGCTGACGCGTGCGCCGACGCGGTTCTTCTCGTAGAACGCCGTCAGGTTGAGGCTGTCCTTGGCGACGTCGACCAGCGCATCGCGGAACGTACCGCCCGTCGCCAGCGCATAGGTGCCGCCGGTCGCGGTGTGGGTGTAGTTCGCCTGCGCGCCGAGACCATCGAACGGCGCGGGGAGCATCTTGAAGAGCTGCTGATAGGCGATCTCGATCCCGGCGACATAGGCGTCGCCGCCGTTCTTCGGCGCGGTCAGGCGATAGGTCTGTCCGTCGAGGACGAAGTCGCGCGTCTGCTGGAACACGAAGGTGGTGATGTCCTTGTAGAACACGCCGCCGACCAGCGCGCTGCCGGGCGCGAAATACCATTCGACGGTGCCGTCATATTGCCACGCCTCGAACGGCTTCAATTCGGGGTTGCCGCCGACCGCGGTGAGGACGGTCGGGCTCGAATTGATCGTCAGCCGCGGGGCAAGATCGGCGAGCGACGGCCGGGTGATCACCTTCGACGCGGCGAACCGCATCTGCAACTTGGGGGTGAACTCGGCGACCAGATTGAGCGAGGGGAGGACATTGTCGTAGGTCTTCTCGTAGCTGACCGGCAACGCGACCTTGCCGTCGTCGGCATAGCCAGACGAGGTCTGGCGCGTCCGGGCATAGCGCACGCCGAGGTCGCCGCGCACCGCGATGCCACCGATCGGGAACGCGAAGTCGGCCATGCCGTAGCCCGCGAGGATCTCCTCGCCGATCGCATAGCTGTTGCGCAGATCGCCGCGCGCGAGCGGGGCGGCGAGCAACGCTTCCTTGCCGGTGGCGGCGGCGAGGAACTTGGCTGGGTCCGGTATCGCCCAGGTCGTCGGCAGATCGCCCTTGGCACCGTCCAAGAAGTCATCGACCGGGAACGGCACGAAATAGCTCGCGTCGAAATACTTGCCGGTGATGCCGCTGGTGAAGTTGATGTCGCGGCGATCATAGGCGCGCGTCCGCTTCTGGTATTTCGCACCGGCATGCAGCGCGCTGAACACGCCGGTCAGGTCGCGCGTGATGTCGAGCTTGGCGGCGCGTTCGCGGTCCTTCGAATCGTTGACGCGGTATTCGATCCGCCGCCCGGGCAGCAGCGCCGGGTTCGACAGGTCGGCGTTCAACAGCGTCACGTTGGGCAGCCGGTCGCCCGCCTTGCCGAAGTCGAAAATCGTCGCGCCGACCGTCCCGAGCAGGCGGGTGCGATAGATCGGCTCCGGCGTGTTCGAATAGGCCTGGCCGATGCTGCCGTCCGCGGCGATCGTCCAGCCATCCGCTTGCCACCGGGCGTTCGTGCCCACCAGCCAGTTCTTATATTGCAGCACGGACGTCTCGCGACCGATCTGCGTGGTCGAGGCGGTCGTCGTCGCGCCGGTCAGCACGCCATTCTCGATCACCGCGCTGCCCGGTACGATCCCGCGCGGCAGGCCGGCGCCATCCGCCGCCGAATAGGTCAGCTCGTCATAGGCGACGTTCAACCGGCTCCACAGCCCGTCGACGTTCAGCTCGAACCGATCGTCGGGCTTCCACTGCACCGCGCCGTTGAGGCCGATCCGGTCGCGCTTCTCCTGCTCGAGCGTCGGCCGGATCGCGGTGGGGATCAGGATTGTCTCGCTGTCGAGCGAGCCGTTGCCGTCGGTATCGATCTTGCCGTCCGCCCAGCCGACCCCGGTGATGCGGTCCTGTCGCGTGGTGCGCTCGTCATAGACGGCGGCGATCAGCGCGCCGATCTTGCCGTCGGGGCTCGCCCAGCTCGCCATGCCGGACAGGCGCGGATCGACCGTATCGGCAAGCCGCGGCGAACTCGCGGTGGCGGACAGCGACAGCACCGGCTTCTTCAGGTCGAGCGGGCGGAAGGTGCGCAGGTTGATGGTGCCGCCGATGCCGCCTTCGTCGAGGCTCGCGCGTGGGCTCTTGATCACCTCGACCGCGGACATCAGTTCGGAGGGCAGCGTGTCGAAGCGGAACTGGCGGCCGCTCTGGCCGCTGTCGCGGACGTTCTCATTGACCGCGACCGAGCGGTCGTTGAGCGTCACCACCTGGAAATTGGCACCGAGCCCGCGGATCCGGACGAACACGCCCTCGCCGCGATCGCGGACGATCGATACGCCGGGCACGCGCTGAAGCGCCTCGGCGATGTTTTGCGCGGGGAACTTGCCGATGTCCTCGGCCTTGACGACGTCGATGACGTTGGTCGCCTTGCGCTTCTGCGCGAGCGCGGTGGTCAGGCTACTGGCATAGCCGGTGACGACGATATCGGCGGTGTCGCCCTGCGAGGCGTCGGTCGCCACCGTCTGCGGCGCGGCGCTAACGACCGCACCCGATACGAGCAACGCGCCATTGGCCTCGCGACGCACGGTTAGCGGCGTGCCTGCAATCAGGCGCTCGACCGCAGCCTGCGGGGCCATCGTACCGTTGAGCGCGGGCGCGGTCATCCCGGCGACCGCGGCGGGCGTGAACAGGATGTCGGTGCCGCTCTGGCGGGCGAGCGTCTCGAGCGCCTTGCCGAGCGGTTGGGCTGCGAGATGCAGGGTTACGCGCGCCTGCGCGGTCGCGGCGGTGGCAAGAAACGCGGTCGACAGCGCGGCAACGGCGGCGCCCAGCACGAACGATCGGCGCAGACGCCGGCGATTGGTGATCACGGTGTTCATCCCCCCAAGGAAGGCGGCGATGATGCCGCACCTCCTCGACGGGCGTGGATCGATCTACCCCACCCCCCCCAAGGCGAGTTGCGGCGAATTGCGGCGAACTTTATCCGCCGAGCAGGACCGCGCCCTCGATCGTCCGCACCCGCAGCGCGAGCAGCGTGGCGAGCGACCGGCCGAGCGCGACGTTGTCGCCCATCCGGTACATCCCGCTGACGCGCACTCCGGCAACCGCGGGGTCGGCGATCACCAGCCGGGTCGTGCTGTAGCGGTTGGCCTCCTCGGCGACTGTCGTCAACGTATCGTCGTGGAACGCCGCGCGGCCGCTCGTCCAGGCTTGCGTCGCGGCGAGGTCGGGGCGGTCGATCCGGCCATCGACCAGGCGCTCGCCACCGGTCAGCTGCCTTGCGCCGCCGGTGGTCTCTGTAGCGCTGCCCTCGATCGCGGTCACCGCTACCCGGTCTTCGCGGTCGCGGCGCAGGTCGAACCGGCCTGCGCTTGCGGTCATGTCCCCTCGCCCCGCGTCGATCGTGAACGGTATGGTCCGCGGCGTCACGGTCAGGTCGACCCGACCGCGCTCAAGCCAGAGCTGGCGCCGCTCCGCGGTCGCGATCAGGCGAACACGCGTTGCCGCATCAAGCAGCAGCGACGAGCCATCGCGAAGCCCGATCCGCCGCTGTTCGCCGATCCCCGTCTCGTACGGCGTCGCGGCGTGCGCGGCCTGGAATGCGATCGTTCCGCCGGCGGTCGTCGCGGTCAGCGCCATGAGACCGGCAAGCGCCCGGCGCCGCGTCACCGGTGCGCGCGACGGCGCCGTCCCCGGCACCATGTCCCAGAGATCGGTAGCACGCTCGAACCGTTCGGCATGATCGGGGTTCGCGGCGAGCCAACGCCGGAAGCCCGCCGCGTCCTGCGCGGTCGCGTCGTCGGCATTGAGCCGCGCGATCCATTCTGCCGCGCTTCGGTTGGTTGCAGCCGGGTTCGCATCGAAGCTGTTCGAGGGACGGCGGCCGGGCATCGCGAAACTCACCAACCCTCCGTCCAATCGGCCAAGAAGGTCATAGCCTTGGCCATGTGCTTCTCGACCGCGCCCTGGCTGATGTCCAGCCGCTCGGCAATCTCGCGGTATTTGTACCCGTCGAGCCGCTGCATCAGAAAAATCTCGCGGGTCCTGGGCGTCAGCCGGTCGATACCCTCGCGGACGCGCGCCAGTCGCGCCTTGGCGATCATCACCTCGTCCTGGATCGGTGCGGGATCGCGCAGCCAGTCGATCGCCTCGGCTGGTTCGCACGCCCCGCGCACCGCCTCCCGGCGAAACGCATCGCGACCCCGGTTGACCGCGGCGTGGACCAGGAACGCCTCGTCGTTGCGCGGCGCGGTCGCCAGCCCCGCCATGCTGACATAGGCGTCATGGAGCAGGTCCTCACCATCCGTGCGCCGCGTCATCCGCTCGACCTGAGCGCGCAAACGCGACCACCCCTGCCACAGACCGCGTGGCGCAGGATCGGTGGCGGTGAGGTTGGCGGCAGTCATCCCCCGACCGGGTATGAGCCTGCCGGTACAGTTTGATGACGTCGCGGGGTCGAATCAATGACACGGACATCGCCGATCCCGAGCCGTCCTCACCGCGACGTCAACGATCGCTAGTCGACGGAGCCCGTGTGCATCAGACCGCGCACGTCGGCGGCCACCTGATTGTTGGCGCCGAGCCGCTCGATCAGCTGCGCCTGACGGCTGCCGCGCAACCCGGCGGTGGTGAGCTGCTTGACGCGGACATAGGTATAAACGCCGCTGACCGCGAACGCCGAGACATACGCAATATGCGCCTTTTGCGCGGCGTGCGTTGCGGTGAACGCGTCGGATTCGAAGAACGCGCGCCGGGTCAGCGGGCTTTCGAAGGCGAGTTCGATCACCGCGATCCGTGCGCGCTCCGGGGGTACCAGATGATCAACATTGGGTGCCGGCGGGGCGGGTTCGGCATTATCGTAGCGGTCCGGCACATGCAGACGAAGCTTCAACACCGCGGCGTCGGCGGCGAGCGTTTCGGCGAACTCGGTCATGAACGTCGCGAACGTCCCGGCGTCGCCGTCGGCTGCGCCGAAGTGGACGTGGATACGGTCGAAGCCGTCGTCGCCATTGGGGATCGGATCGGCGATGCGGTCGACCAGCGTGCGCGATCCGTTGGGCAGCGCATAGGCGACGGTGGCCGCGAACATGTTCTGCTCGTCGGCGAACAGGATGTGGCTCGCCGCGTTGAAGACGTCCTGGTCGGCCTTCGACTCGAACCCGATCTCTACCCCGCCGTCGAGTTCATAATCCGCGAACGGCGCGATGCCGTCGATAGCCGGCCAGAGATGCGCGTCCTGCTCGCGGTTCAGATGGTTCTGGACGTACCAGCCGAGACCCGGAATGCGCGAACACAGCGGGCCGTGGACGTCGCGCCAATAGGTGGCGAACACGTCATGCGGCACGCGGGGGCGGCGCAGGACGGTCGTGTAGCTGTTGATCGCGATACTCGCGTCGCGCGATGCGTAATCGGTCGTGGTGGAAACCTTGGGCATGGGTGACATCCTGATGAAAAGGGGGGTTAACGCGCGTCAGTGGGAAAGTGCGGCAGGACATAGGTCGCGAGTTCGTCGGCCACGTCGGCAAAGGGGCGTCGCGACGGCTTGGGGTTGAGTGCGACGTGCGCCACGCCCTCGTCCCGCTGACGCTTCCAGAGGTCGATCAGCGCGTTGCGACCGCTGCGGATACCGCCGCTGGCATAGGCCAGCGGTGCATCCGGGTCCGCGAGCAGGTCGAACATCGCGCCATAGCCGTACGGCTTATACGGGCCGGCGGCGGTTGCCGTTCGCCACCGCGCGAGAACGTCGGGCAGACGCCGCGCGTCGCTGAGATGCCAGATCCAGCCATCGGTGTTCGCGCCGAGCCAGTCCAGCGTCTGCCCCGCGCGACCGATCCCGAGGATCGGCAATCGCGGTCCGACCGGCTTGGGGACCATGTCGATGCTGCCGTCGAGCGTGCCGTAATACGCAGACGCATGCCGGGCGAACGACCGTTCGGTCGCGGCGCGGATGACGTCGATCGCATCGCGGTAGCGTTCGGGACGATCGTCGAGGTTGCTGTCGAACGCCGCGAACTCCGACGGCCGGTCGCCGGTCGACAGCCCGAGCAGAAAGCGCCCGCCGAGCAACTGGTCGACGCTTGCCGCCTGCTTGGCGACGATCAGCGGATCGCGCAGCGGCAGGACGATACCCGCCGTGCCGATCGCGATCCGAGTCGTCTGCGCGGCGAGCCATCCGGCATAGACCATCGGATCGAGGACTTGCCCGACATCGCCGAAGCTCGGATCGTAGAACGGCACGTCGCGCAGCCAGATCGCCGCGAAGTCGAGCGCATCGACCTTTCGCGCCAGTGCCGCGTGATCGGCGAGCGTCGGCCACGGTGCGGTCGGATAGGCTTCGAGCGGGGCGATGAAGCCCAGCGTCAGCCGGCCGGGCTGGAACACGCGCGCATAGGCGGCGTGTCCGGCCAGATCCGGTGCCAGTGCGTCCGGCGTGTCCATCAGCTGACGCTCCGGGCCTTCAGCCGGTGCACCAGCGGTGTCACCAGCACCGCGAGGATCGCGATCGCGGCGGCAACATGGCCGACCGCGCCGAGCCCGAGATGCTGGATCACCGAACCGCCGATGATCGCGCCGAAGCCGATGCCGGCATTGGCCATCGACACGTTGAGCGTGCCCGCCAGCGCCTGCGCATGGCTCGCCGACTGCATCACGCGCACCTGGCAGATCGGGTAGAGCGCGGTGTTGGCGATGCCCCAGACCGCGAGCGCGATCGCCAGCCAGACGGTCGAGCCTGCGACCAGTGTCGTCGCGGCCATGCCGATCGCCAGCACCAACGCCGTGATCGCCGTGACCAGCAGCGGCCCCCGGCCGACGAACTGCCCGCCCAGCCAATTGCCGGCGAGACCGACGATCCCGAAGCCCATCAGCCACCAGCCGACCCGCCCTGCCGGGATATGTGCGATCTGCTCGAGCGTATCGGCGAGATAGGTATAGGCGGTGAACATCGCAGTGAAGACGATGACCGACAGCACGACGTTGCCGAGGAAATACGGGTCCTTGAGGATGCGTGCCTGTTCGGCGAGCTTGACGCGCGCGGGGCGTGCCAGCGTCGGCATCACAACGAGCAACAGCACCGCCATCAGCAGCGACAGCCCCGACAGCCCCCAGAACGTCCCGCGCCAGCCGAACGCGGTCGAGGCGAGCGTACCGAGCGGAATGCCGAGCACCATCGCGCCGGAAATCCCGAGATAGACGTTGGCGACCGCCTTGCCGGCCTTTTCGGGACCTGCGAGTTCGCCTGCGGTTTCGCTGGCGGTGCCCCAAAACACCGGTAGTGCCAGCGCCGGCAGGAACCGCGCGAGGCCGAGGACCCAGATATCGGGCGCTGCGGCGGCCAGAGCGTTCGCACCGGCGAAGATCACGAGGATCACGACGAACAGCCGCTTGCGCTCGAAGTGCGAGAGCATCGCGGTCAGGAACGGCCCTGCGAGCATGACCGTGAAGGCGAACAGCGTGACGAGCTGCCCCGCGACGGTGATCGAAATGCCGAGATCGCGCGCGAGGCTCGGCAACAGTCCGACGATGATGAACTCGGTGGTGACGATCACGAACGCGGAGATCGCGAGCAACAGCACGGCTAAGCCATGCCCCGCCGACTTCGTGCCCGGCGGGGCGGCGTGGATAGGATGGCTGGGGGACGACATCGGCAAAGGGCTCCTGAATGGCGCCCTCTCTACGCGCGACGAAAACGCACGTCGTGCGGCATTAATTCGTGCATAGAGCGACAATTATTCCATAATGGATGCACTGCCATGATCCCGTCGGAACGTCTCAAGGGTATCGAAGCCTTTGTCTGCACCGCCGATGCGGGCAGCTTCACCGCCGCCGGAGCGCGGCTCAACCTGACGAACTCGGCGGTCAGCAAGAGCGTCGCGCGGCTCGAGGCGCGGCTGGGCAGTCGGCTGTTCGAGCGCACGACCCGCCGCCTGACGCTGACCGACGTCGGTGCCGCTTTTTACGAAACATGCGTGCGGGTACTCGGCGAGCTTGCCGATGCCGAGGCGGTGCTTGCAGCGCACCGATCGGAGATCGTCGGGCGGTTGAAGGTCGACGTGCCGATCGCGTTCGGGCGGATGCAGGCGATGCCGCTGCTGCTCGCCTTTGCCGAACGCCACCCGAACTTGCGCCCGAGCATCACCTTCACCGACCGCAAGATCGACATCGTCGAGGAGGGCGTCGACGTCGCGATCCGGATCGGCGCGGGGGAACCCTGGCCGGACAATCTCGGTCACCGCTACCTCGGCAGCGAGCGCGTCATCATCTGCGCATCCCCCGCCTATCTGGAGCGGCGGGGCATGCCTGCGAATGCCGATGCGCTCGCGGCGTTCGACTCCATCCTCTATGGCCGCGGCGATGGCAGCACGGCCAACTGGCGGTTCGCCCGCGACGCCGGGCGCATCGAGGAATACCCGATGGAAGCCCGCATCGTCCTCGGCAGCGCCGAAGCGCAGGTCGGCGCGGTGAAAGCAGGGTTCGGGATCGCGCAGCTCGCGACGTGGCTGATCAAGGACGAGCTAGATCGCGGCGAGCTTGTCGAGATCCTCCCGGAACTGGCGACGGTCGGCCTGCCGCTGCATCTGGTCTGGCGCCGAAGCCGCCAGCTTACGCCCAAGGTCGACGCGCTGCTCGAAGCGCTGACCGAGGGGTTGCGGATCGAGTGACCGGCGGTGCCGGTCAGCGTGCCGGGGTGACGGGCGGGACGGCGGACGGCTGGGCGGCCGGGACGGCGAACGTCCTGGACAACCCGTGATAGAGTTTCTCGCGGCAGACCCACTGGCTGGCGGCGTCGGCGATGAACGCGGTCGCGAACATCGGCAGCATCAGCCCCCGGCTCGCAGTCGTCTCGGACAGGATGATGACCGCGGTCAGCGGCGCGCGGACGACGCCTGCGAAATAGGCGACCATGCCGAGGATGACGATCGCGCTCGCCGGCTCGCCGGGGAACACCTGACGCAGCAGATTGCCGACACCTGCACCGACCGCGAGCGATGGCGCGAAGATCCCGCCCGGCAGCCCTGCGATCGCGGTCGCGGCGGTCGCCAAGAACTTGGCCGGTCCGAACCACAAGGGCGCATCGACCCCGACGATCATCGCGCGCGCCGCGGAATAGCCGGTGCCCCAGGTCAACCCGGTCGCCACGCCCAGAACCGCCACCACCACGCCGCAGCCGCCCGCGAATGCGACCGGGTTGGCGCGGGTCCACTGCGTCACCCGGTTGCGGGCGAGCGCCATCGCCAGCAGCGTGCGCGAGAACAGGCCACCCGCCATCCCGCCGGCGATCCCCGCGACCGGTGCGACGAGCAGCGCCGACAGCAACGGCATATGCGCGCCGATCGCACCAAAATAGATATAGTCGCCCTGGACGGACTGCGCGACCATCCCGGCGATCACGATCGCGGCGAGTACCAGCAGCGTCACGCGCTGTTCATAAGCCGACGCCAGTTCCTCGATCGCGAACATCAGTCCGGCCAGCGGCGTGTTGAAGGCGGCGGCGACGCCTGCCGCACCGCCGGCGATCAGCACGCCGCCACGCAGCGGTACGCGCAGGATGCGGTGCGTCGCCCCCATCACCGCGGCGGCAAGCTGGACGGTCGGTCCCTCGCGCCCGACCGACGCGCCACCGAGCACCGCGCCGATCGTCAGCACCGCCTTGGCCGCGACCGTATGCACCGAGATCAGCGTTCGCGTCGCGGCATTGGGATCGGCCTGCGCGGCGATGACCTGCGGTATTCCCGATCCCCGCGCGAACGGTGCGTATCGACGGGTGAGCCAGACCAGCGCCATGAACGTCAACGGAGTCGTCAACAATGGCAACCAGTGCCAGCGGCGGGCATAGCCGGCGAACATCGCCGCCGCCCGGTCAGCCGCCTCGGCGAACAGCGTCGCAACGATGCCGACGAGGATCGCACCGACGAGGATGGCCGCGCGCGTCCGGAACTGGACCGAGCGAGGACCTCGCGCTCGAAGCAGCGCGCGATACCGGGACGGGGTCCAGCGCTTTGCCGGCATCAGACGATCGAGAAACGCAGCCATGAGGCCGACCTAGATCAGGACGCGGGCGGCGTCACCCCGATGCGAACCTCTGTCCGAGACTCCTACGATGCGGGAGCAGAAGCGGATGCCGTGGTAAGACAGACGCGGGCACGCTTGCGCGCGACCATGACGCACATGCGGCGCGGCACCGCCAATCGCTCCAGCCGACCATCGGGTGCGGCGTCTTGGCGTCGACAGCGGGAGCGTCGCCAACCGGCGTAATGGAGCGCGGCAACCGCAAACTCGGCCGCGTACATGCGCGCTCGAGCCGGGTCGTGTGCGGCCCCTCGGCGCGATCCCTAACGCACTGCGACCCGACACTATTCTTAGCTGAAGTTTAACGATCTTGCGGCATCATCCAGCCGTTGAGGGAGCTATTGTTCGTGCCGACCAAAGATGCGAGTTTTGACGTCGTTTCGCTGAACGATCTCGAGTCCATGTCCGACGAAGACCGCGACGCGCTGCCGTTCGGGGTGGTAGGCTTCGGGGCGGACACGATCGTGCAGACCTATAACGCGACCGAGGCGCGGATGTCGGGACTCGATCCCTCGACGGTCATGGGTGTGCCGTTCTTCGACGCCGTCGCGCAGTGCATGAACAACTTCCTGGTTGCGCAGCGGTTCGAGGACGAGCCGGATATCGATGACATCGTCCCCTATGTGCTTACCTTGCGGATGCGCCCGACGAAAGTTCGCCTGCGGCTGCTCGCGGACGCGGGGATGCCACGCCGCTACATCCTGATCGAACGATGAGGTTGCATCGATGACCGGCAAGTCGAGCGAGGAACAGCTCCTAGAATTCCTGTATGCGTGCCCCGTCGGGTTGATCGAATGCGACCTGACCGGCGATATCGCCTTGATGAACCCGCATGCGATGCAGCATCTGCTACCGCTTGCCGGGCCGCGCGATGCCGGCAATCTGTTCACCGCGTTCGAGCAGCACGCCCCCGAATTGCGGAGCATCGTCGCGGGCTATGCAGCCGCTACCGGCAAGATCTGCGACGGGCATCGGATCTTCGTCGATCTCGGTCAGGGCCGGCGCGCACAGGCACCAAAGGTGCTCGCCTGCACGATCGTCAAGCTGGGCGCGGATCGCCTGATGGTGACGCTGAGCGATATCAGCCAGCAGGTCGTCCAGGAGGAGCGGCTGCGGCAGGCGGATACCTGGTTCGCGACACTGCTGGACGGGGTCAACGAATATGCCGCGCTCTCGATCACGCCGGATGGCCGGATCGCGTCCGCCAATGCCTGCTTCACCAAGCAGACCGGTCGTGACTGCACCGCGGTGACCGGTCATAATCTGGCGGACGTTCTCGACAGCGACACATCCGGTGGCGATCTGCGTCTCGACGAGCAGCTCGAAATCGCCGCGCGCGATGGCTGGCATCTGCAAGAGGGGTGGCAGCAACGCGCCGATGGCGAACGCTATTGGTGCCAGCGCCTCGTGGTCGCGCGATCCGAGGGCGATGGTCCGCGCCCGACCGGCTTTTCGGTGATCCTGCGCGACGTCCCGCGGCGCGAGGCGGCCGCCGAGGACATGCGCCGCCTGCTGACCTGCGATCACCTGACCGGCGCGTCGAACCGCCGCCACTTCAGCCAGATCATGGAGCGCGAGCAGGCGCACTGGCGCGAGCTGCGGCAGTCATTGTCGCTGATCGTCCTCGATCTCGATCATTTCAAGGCGGTCAACGACACGCATGGCCATCCGGTCGGCGACGTCCTGCTTCGTCGGGTCGCCGAGGTCTGCACGCTGCTTCTGCCGCCCCGCGGCATCTTCGCGCGACTGGGGGGCGAAGAATTCGGCGTCCTGCTGCCCCGCTTCGATCACGAGCAGGCGATCGGGTTGGCCGACGACATGCGCAAGGCCATCGCCGCACTGGAATTGGACACGCCGCGCGGGCCGCTAAAGGTCACGGCAAGCCTGGGCTGTGCGACGCTCGACGAGGCCGGCGGATCGATCGATGCGGTCATCGCGCTCGCCGACAAGCGCCTCTATGCCGCCAAGCGCGAAGGACGCAATCGGGTCTATCGGTCCACCGCCTGCGCGGCGTGACGGTAACCGCCCTCCCCCGCGCCGCCATCTCCCGGACCGCCCTCTCCCGCGCGGCCGTCCACCGGATCGCGTGCGCCGTCATGGCCGCAGAACTACGCCGCTGGCGCGCAACCGGCGCCGCGTCGGTTCAGCCGGACGACTGGCCCGAAGCCCTGCCGATCGGCGACGACGGACTGGGGCTGGACTCGATGGAGCAATTGGGCGCGCTGGGCGCGTTGGCGGAGACGTTCTGCCTCGACGACGCGCTGCTGGGCCGGGAACCGCCGCGCATCGTCGGCGAGTGGATCGATTGGATCATGCTCGGACAGGATGCGACCAATGGTCGGATGACCGTTCGGACATCGGGGTCGACCGGCAGTCCCAAGTCTTGCGCCCATGCCACCGTCGACCTGCTCGACGAGGCCGCGTTCCTCGCGACGCAGCTTGCCGGACGCCGCCGCGTGGTGGCGCTGGTCCCCGCGCATCATCTCTACGGAATCATCTGGACCGCGCTGCTGCCGGCTGTGCTGGATGTCCCGGTCGTCGTTCGGACGATCGGCACGCCGCTCGATCTGACCGCGGGAGACCTCGTCGTCGCCGTACCGGACCAGTGGCGCGCGATCGTGCGCCTGACCCGCTGCTTTCCCGCGGACGTCGTCGGCGTAAGCTCGGCGGGGCCGCTCGACGACCGGCTGGCGGCCGACCTGCTCGCGGTCGGGCTGACGCGACTGGTCGACATCTACGGCTCCTCGGAAACCAGCGGTATCGCGCTGCGCGATCTGCCGGCCACGGCGTATGCGTTGCTGCCACGATGGCAGCTGATCCCCTCCAGCACCGCGCAAGGTGACGGCACCGGCGCATGGCAGCTGCGTGACGCGCGTGGCGAGCATCATGACCTGCCCGACCATATCGAGCGGATCGGTGACCGCAGCCTGCGTCCGATCGGCCGGCGCGACGGCGCGGTGCAGGTCGGCGGCCACAATGTCTGGCCCGGACGCATCGCCGACAGGCTGCGGGCGATCGACGGGGTCGCCGACGCGGCGGTGCGACTGCACGTCGACGGTCGGCTGAAGGCGTTCATCGTGCCGGACGATGATGATTGCGACGCCGACGAACTCCGCGGGCGGATCGACCGGACGGCGGCCGATCAACTGACGGGACCCGAACGGCCAAAGTGGATCCGGTTCGGAGCTGTGCTACCGCGCGATGCGATGGGGAAGCTTTGCGACTGGGGGTGACCTGCGCAAAGATCCGGCACCGCTGGGCCGCGTGACGGCGCGCTTGACGTCCACGTTGCGCGTCGCGACTGTCCGGACCGATGGCTTCCACCGCTCCCCCCCGCTGGCCTGACGATCTGATGCAGGCGGCGCTGGCATTGCACGACAACCAGCTTCACGTCGCCGAACCGCTGCTGAAGGCGTATCTCAAGCGCGATCCGTTCGATGCGCGTGCAATCCGGATGCTGGCCGAACTGGCAGGGCGGATCGGCCGCTATGGCGATGCGGAGGCGTTGCTGCGGCGCGCGGTCGAGCTGGCGCCGGGCTTCACCGCGGCGCGCGCAAACCTCGCGCTCGTGCTGTACCGCCAGAACCGCGCGCCCGAGGCGCTGACCTTGCTCGATGCGGTGATCGCGGACGAGCCGGACAATCCGGGGCATGCGAATTTGAAGGCCGCCGCACTTGGCCGGCTCGGCGGGTTCGAGGATGCGATCGCGCTGTACGAGAAGGTCCTGCACGACGCGCCGGGCCAGCCGCGCGTGTGGCTGAGCTATGGGCATATGCTCAAGACGGTCGGGCGTCGCGACGACGGCATCGCCGCGTATCGCCGCGCGCTGTCGCTGCTGCCGACGCTGGGCGATGCGTGGTGGAGCCTCGCCAACCTCAAGACGGTGAAGTTCGAGGACGATGATATCGCGGCGATGGAGGCCGCCCTCGCGCGCGACGATCTGGACGACGAGGACCGCTTCCACCTCGATTTCGCGCTCGGCAAGGCGTTCGAGGACCGCCGCGATCCGGTGCAGTCGTTCGCGCATTACGCGGCGGGCAACGCGCTCCGCCGGACGCGGATCGTCTACGACGCGGACGAAACGACGGCGTTCGTCGACCGCAGCATCGCGCTGTTGACGCCCGAATTTCTTGCGGCTCGGCCCGATCACGGGTCGACTGCGCCAGACCCGATCTTCGTGCTCGGGATGCCGCGCGCGGGCTCGACGCTGATCGAGCAGATCCTGGCCAGCCACAGCCTGGTTGAGGGGACGACCGAGCTGCCCGACATGCCGGCGCTGGCGCGTCGCATCGCCCACTATCCGCAGGGACTGGAGGCGCTATCCGCCGACGCGTTGCGCGACATCGGCGAAGACTATCTGCGTCGTGCCGCGATCCAGCGACGCACCGATCGGCCGTTCTTCATCGACAAGCTGCCCAACAACTGGGCGCATGTCGCGCTGATCCACCTCGCGCTGCCCAATGCGCGGATCATCGACGCACGTCGCGATCCGCTCGACTGCTGCTTCTCGAACTTCAAACAGCATTACGCTAGAGGGCAGACTTTCAGCTATTCGCTCGACGATCTCGGCCGCTATTACACCGACTATGTCCGGCTGATGACGCATGTCGACGCGGTGCTGCCTGGCCGTGTCCACCGCGTCGATCACGAGGCTTTGCTCGACGATACCGAGGCCGAAGTCCGCGCGTTGCTCGCGGCCTGCGGACTGGATTACGAGCCTGCCTGCCTCGCGTTTCACGAGACCGAGCGCGCGGTCCGCACCGCGAGTTCCGAACAGGTACGTCGGCCGATCAATCGCGACGGGGTCGATGCCTGGCGTCCCTACGACCAGTGGCTTGAGCCGTTGCGATCCGCCCTGGGACTCGCCGCGCCGACCTGACCCGTGGCGAAAACGTCACGGATGCGTCACAAAATGTTTATTGCCGCGAAGCTTCGTTTGACGTTTGTTGCGCCGCAACACAGGTTGCGGACACAAATCGTCGTGGGGGCAACGAGCATGCACATAATCGATCGTCGCGTAGTGATCGCGTCGCTCTTGGCGTCATCGGCCATCGTCACGCCAACCTTCGCGCAAACTGCGACCACTGCCGCGCCGACCACCGCCCCGCCGACCATCGCCCCGCCGACCACCGCTGCGCCGACCCCGGACGCGACGGCACCACAGGCCGGGGAGTATGAAGGCGATATCGTCGTCACCGCGCAGAAGCGCGACCAGAATATCCAGGCGGTCCCGATCAGCATCCAGGCGATCGGCACCAAGCGGCTCGACGATCTGAACATCTCGAACTTCAACCAGTACACGCAGTTACTGCCGTCGGTGTCGTTCCAGACGACGCAGCCGGGCTCGACGGTCGTCTACATGCGCGGCGTCGCATCGGGTGGCGACGGCAACCACTCGGGTCCGCTGCCCTCGGTCGGCACCTATCTCGACGAACAGCCGGTCACGACGATCGGTGGTACGCTCGACGTCCACATCTACGACATCGCGCGGATCGAGAGCCTCGCCGGGCCACAGGGCACGCTGTACGGCGCGTCGTCCGAAGCCGGCACGATCCGGATCATCACCAACAAGCCCGATACGAGCGATTTTTACGGCCGCGTCGACGGCGAGGTGAACAGCGTCAAGTCGGGCGGGATCGGCAGCAAGATCGAGGGCATGCTCAACATGCCGCTGTCGCAGTCCGCCGCGCTGCGCGTGGTCGGCTTCTACCAGCGCGATGCCGGCTTCATCGACAACGTCGCCGGATGCCGCAGCTATCTGCCCGAACCGACTCCGACCTCGTGCACCTCGGCGAATGGCGGCGTGGTGGTCGACAACGCCGCATTCGTGAAGAAGAACTACAACGACACCGAGACCTATGGCGGCCGAGCCGCGCTCAAGGTCGATCTCGACAGCAACTGGACCGTGACGCCGACCGTCCTGTACCAGGAACAGCGCAACCACGGCACCTATGGCTACGACCCCAAGGTCGGCGATCTCGAGGTCCAGCATTTCTTTCCTGAATACCGCCGCGACCGCTTCATCCAGGGCGCGCTGACGATCGAGGGCAAGGTCGGCAACTGGGACGTCACCTATGCCGGCGCGTATCTCGACCGGAAAACATTCACGTCGAGCGACTATACCGATTATGCCGAAGCGTATGACTCGGCCTATTCCTCGGTCGGTGGGCTTGCCGGCTATTTCTTTTACCAGGACAATGCCGGCCGGACGATCGATCCGCGGCAGAAGATCATCGGCACCGATCACTTCAAGAAGACCAGCCAGGAACTGCGTGTCGCATCGCCCGTCGAGGACCGGTTCCGGATCGTCGCCGGCGCCTTCTATCAGCGCCAGACCAACGCGATCTTCCAGGATTACCAGATCGCCAATCTCGGCACCGCAGTGTCGGTCAACGGCTCGCCGGGCACCTTGTGGCTGACCAAGCAGAAGCGCGTCGACAAGGATTACGCGATGTTCGGCGAGGCGAGCTTCGACATCCTGCCGAACCTGACCGCGACGGCGGGTGGCCGCGCGTACATCTACGACAATTCGCTGATCGGCTTCTACGGGTTCGGGCGCAATCCCGCGGTCGATCCGGACGATGGCCGGCCCTACACCGCCACGCCGTTCAATGCCGCGGGCAGCAGCCAGACCGGCGTCGCGGGCTGTTATCTGGCGAACGGCCAGACCTTGCGGGACGCCTATCTGAGCGGTGGCGACACCTCGACGTTGTTGCCCGCAGCCGTGTCGGGCTCGCCGTGTACCAATCTGGCGACCTATACGACCACCGGCCTGATCCCCAAGAAGACGCAGGGGCAAGGCGCGACCTACCGCTTCAACCTGACGTTCAAGCCCACCGACACGGTCATGGCCTATGCCACCTTCTCGCGCGGTTTCCGACCGGGCGGGATCAACCGCCGCGGCGACGTCGCGCCGTATGATGCGGATTTCCTGACCAATTACGAGCTCGGGCTGAAGACCACCTTGTTCGACCGGCTGCGGTTCAATGCGTCGATCTATCAGCAGGCGTGGGACAAGTTCCAGTTCTCGTTCCTCGGGCTGAACAGCTTCACGATCATCCAGAACGGGCCGAATGCGCGGATCAGGGGGGCGGAGGCGGATGCGAACTTCTCGACGGGCGGCCTGTCGCTGACCACGGCGGCGGCGTATACCGATGCCAAGACGCGCAGCGATCTGTGCGCGACGCAGATCTGTAGCGGCGACGGTACCGATGTGCTCGCACCATCGGGCACACGCCTGCCGATCACGCCGCGGTTCAAGGCGAGCGGCACGGCGCGCTACAGCATGCCGATCGGCACGGCGAAGGCGTATATCCAGGGGCTGGTCGCGCATCAGAGCTCGGCGTCGGCGGATATCCGACTGGCGCAGGCGGCAACGCTGGGACGGCTCAAGGCCTATACGACGGGCAATGCCTCGGTCGGCGCGGAGGTTTCGAACTTCACCTTCGAGGTGTTCGTCCAGAACCTGTGGGACGAACGCGCGCAACTGTCGCGGTATCAGCAATGCGGGACGTGTTCGCAGCGGACCTATATCGTCACCAGCACGCCGCGGACGATCGGGCTGCGCGCTGGGGCGAAGTTCTAAGACTGGCTCGTTGCGACCCTCCCCCGCCCGGGGAGGGTGGTTTTCTCCGAAGAAAGATGATGATGACGTCAAAGCTCAAGCTTCTCCTGGCCTGCACCGCCGCGATGACCGCCCTGCCCGCTGCGGCGCAGGCGCAGACCGCCGCGACCAACGGCCTCGAGATCGCCAAGAAGATGATCGCGTTTCGCAGCGTACGCGGTCCCGGCAACCAGACGCCGCAGCTTGCCGCCTATCTGAAGTCGGTGCTGGTCGCGGGTGGCTTTGCCGCGAGCGACGTGACGGTCACGCCGGTCGACGACACCGCCTATCTGGTCGCGACGTGGAAAGGCAGCGATGCGGCGTTGAAGCCGATCGTGATCTCCGGGCATATCGACGTGGTCGAGGCCAAGCCCGCCGACTGGGAGCGCGATCCGTTCACCCCGGTGGTCGAGAACGGCTATCTCTACGGCCGCGGCGCGACCGACATGAAGCTCGATGCGGCGCTTGCGATCGCCACGCTGCTCGACATGAAAAAGACGGGGTACACGCCCAAGCGCGGCATCGTCCTCGCGCTGTCGGGCGACGAGGAAACCGTCATGAAGACGTCGTCGCTGCTCGCCGACCAGCTCAAGAACGCCGAGATGGCGCTCAACATCGATGGTGGCGGCGGGCTGTACGGCGAAGAGGGCAAGGCGGAATATTTCACGATCGGCGCGGCCGAGAAGACCTATGCCGACTTCCAGCTCGAGACGACCAGCGCCGGCGGACACTCGTCCGCGCCGCGGAAGGTGAACGCGATCAACCAGCTCGCAGCCGCTTTGGTCAGGATCGGCGACTATCGCTTCACGCCGCAGCTGTCGCCGATCACCAAGGGCTATTTCGAGGGTGTCGCACCGCGCCAGACGCCCGAGATCGGCGCGGCGATGCGCGCCTTTGCCGCCAATCCCAAGGACCAGAAGGCGATCGAGACGCTTGCCGCCAATCCGGGGTATGTCGGCCAGATCGGCACGACCTGCGTCACATCGATGATCAACGGCGGTCATGCGCTCAACGCGCTGCCGCAGCGCGCGACCGCCAACATCAACTGCCGGATCTTTCCGGGCGTGAAACCCGCGACGGTGATGGCCGAGCTCGCCAGGGTCGCGGCTGATCCCGGCGTCAAGTTCAGCGACGTTACCGAAGGATCGAACCCGACCGACGCCTCGCCGCTGCGCGCCGACCTGACCGGTGCGGTGAAGAAGGCGATGGGCGCGATCCGTCCCGGCGTGCCGATCTTTCCGAGCATGTCGGCGGGCGCGAGCGATTCGATGTGGTATCGCTCGGTCGGCGTGCCGAGCTACGGCGTGAGCCCGACCTTCATCAAGCAATCCGACGACTTCAGCCACGGCCTGAACGAGCGCACGCCGATCGACAACATCCCGCTGGCGATCACCTATTACCGCTCGCTGCTGACCGATCTGACGAAGTAACGCGGAGACAGGGCGCGCGGTCCTCTCGCGACGTGACGAATTAATAGGGGAGCCGGGCATTAAATGCCGCCGCCCGGCTTTCTACATTGACGCAGTGCAGCATCACTTCTAGCTGCCCGCGCTCACCCTACGCTAAGCCCTTCGGCGCAGCTTGCCCAGCGCCGGAGGCGCCGCGTTACCATGACCATGACCTTTGCCGATCTCTCCCTCGCGCCGTTTTTGCTGCAGGCGCTAGCGGAGGAAGGCTATGTGAGCCCTACCCCGATCCAGGCGCAATCGATCCCGATGCTGCTGCAGGGCCGCGACATGCTCGGCATGGCGCAGACCGGGACCGGCAAGACCGCCGCGTTCGCGCTGCCGCTGCTCCACCGCCTAGCCGCCGATCCGCGACCGGCGCCCAAGGGCGGCGCACGTATCCTCGTCCTCGCGCCGACGCGCGAGCTGGTGTCGCAGATCGCCGCCGGCTTCGAGAGCTTCGGTCGGCATCTGAAGCCGAGCGTGATGACGATCTTCGGCGGCGTCAGCCAGTTCCACCAGGTCAAGGCGCTGGAAACCGGCGTCGACATCATCGTCGCTGCGCCGGGACGCCTGCTCGACTTGGTCGATCAAGGCGTTTGCGACCTGTCGCAGCTCGAAGCGCTGGTGCTGGATGAAGCGGACCAGATGCTCGACATGGGCTTTGCCAAGCCGATCGAGCGGCTCGTCGCGACGCTGCCGACGGACCGGCACACCCTGCTGTTCTCGGCGACGATGCCGAAGTCGATCGCCGCGCTGGCCGAGAGCCTGTTGCGCGATCCCGCCAAGGTCGAGATCGCACCGCCATCGACCACCGTCGACCGGATCGACCAGTCGGTGATGTTCCTCGACGCCGCCGACAAGAAGGCCGCGTTGCTCGCGTTGCTCAAGACGCCCGACATGGGCCAGGCAGTGGTGTTCACACTGCAAAAGAACATCGCCAACGACGTGTGCGCGTTCATCGGCGAGGCGGGGATCACCGCGGAGGCGCTGCATGGCAACAAGTCGCAGGGCCAGCGCGAGCGTGCACTCGACGCGTTCCGGGCGGGTACCGTGCAGGTGCTGGTCGCGACCGATATCGCCGCGCGCGGCATCGACGTCGATACCGTCACCCACGTCTTCAACCACGATCTGCCGAGCCTGCCGGAGAGCTATGTCCACCGGATCGGCCGCACCGGTCGCGCCGGCCGCAGCGGGTTTGCGATCACGCTGTGCGATGCCGAGCAGCGCGCGTGGCTGCACGACGTCGAGCGCGAGATCGGTCGCACGCTGACCGTGCAGGACGATCATGAATGGCATTGCGAAGTGGCGCGCCACTCGACCAAGCGCGCGCCCGTGCTGGGCGGCGGTCCGGTCAAGCAGGTCAAGCCGGCCAAGGCACCGCGCGAGCGGAAGGTCTGGACCGAGGAAGAGAAGATCGCTGCGCGGATGGCCGCCAAGGCCGCTTGATGTGATCCTGAGCGGCGTGACGGGACGAAGGAACCGCCCCGTCACGCCGCTCAGGATCACCGG
This sequence comes from Sphingomonas sp. PP-CC-3A-396, assembly GCF_004343105.1. Lineage (NCBI taxonomy): Bacteria > Pseudomonadati > Pseudomonadota > Alphaproteobacteria > Sphingomonadales > Sphingomonadaceae > Sphingomonas > Sphingomonas sp. PP-CC-3A-396. Next base: position 340,346 of record NZ_SLYF01000003.1, read on the forward strand.
TCTGAGTTGGGGCCGATAAAGCTCAGCCGGCGAGGCGGGCGGCCAGGAAATCGACGAACACGCGGACGCGCGCGGGCATGTTCCCACCGCCGACGAATACCGCATGGATCAGCTCAACATCGCCGGGATTGAAGTCGTCCAACACGGCGATCAGCCGACCAGCGGCGATATCGTCGACCACGCTGAACGCGCCAACCCGCGCGATGCCGACGCCCGCCGCGGCAAGCTGGCCAAGCGTTTCGCCGTTGTTCGCCTCGATATTGCCCTTCACCGACAGGGTGACGTCGCGTCCTTCGACGCGGAACGGCCAGACTGGCTCGACCCGACGAAAGTTGAAGTTGAGGCAATTATGCCGGTGGAGATCTTCGGGACGCATCGGCATGCCGCATCGCGCCAGATAGTCGGGTGCGGCGACGATCACCCGCCTGCTCTCGCCGAGCTTGCGCGCGGTCAACAGGCTGTCACCGAGCGGCCCGAACCGGATCGCCACGTCCGCCTGCCCCGCGGCCACGTCGGCGATCGTATCGGTCAATGCGAAGTCCACTAGGATATGCGGGTAGAGGCGCGCGAATTCGCCGAGTAGCGGCACGATGCACAACCGCCCGTGCGACAGCGCAGCGCTGATCCGCAGCCGTCCACGCGGCGCGCCCTGATCGGCGATCTGTTGCTCGGCATCGTCGAGATCGGCTAGGATCCGCCGGGCCATCTGAAGATAGGCCTGCCCTTCCGCGGTTGCCGTCAACGCGCGGGTGGAGCGGAGCAGCAGCCGTACCCCGAGCCGCGCCTCGATCCGATCGAGCGACCGGGCGACCGCCGATGGCGTCAGCCCCAACACCCGGCCCGCACCCGAGAAACTGCCTTCGCGCATCACCGTCGCGAACAGTTCGAGCGCGCGTGCCCGATCAGCCCCCAGACCTATCTTTGCGTTCATCTCACAAATCCTTCGCGCACGCGGCTGCTAATAGCTTGGCCTCGATCCACCCATCTATGCATCAGGTTAATAGCGGGGATATGGATATGGACTATCGGCAATTGGGATCCTCGGGACTGCGCGTCCCGGCCCTCAGCTTCGGAACGGCTACTTTCGGCGGATCCGGGCCGTTGTTCGGCGCATGGGGACACAGCGACGAGACCGAAGCGCGCCGCATGGTCGACATCTGCCTCGACGCCGGCGTCACGCTGTTCGACACCGCCGACGTCTATTCGAACGGCGCGTCGGAAACGGTACTCGGTGCCGCGATCAAGGGTCGGCGCGATCAGGTGCTCGTGTCGACCAAGACCGGACTGCCGATGGGCGATGGGCCCGGCGACTGGGGCACGTCCCGCGCGCGCCTGATCCGTGCGGTCGAGGCGTCGCTGCGACGTCTCGGCACGGATCATGTCGATATCCTCCAGGTTCACGCCTATGATGCGTCCACCCCGGCCGAGGAACTGATGGGGACGCTCGACACGCTGATCGCCGCCGGCAAGGTGCGCTACGCGGGAGTCTCCAACTATTCGGGCTGGCAGGTGATGAAGGCGCAGGCGATTGCCGACCGGTACGGCTGGCCGCGTCTCGTCGCGCACCAGGTCTATTACTCGCTGATCGGGCGCGCCTATGAAGCCGATCTGATGCCGCTCGGGGCCGACCAGGGTCTCGGCGCGCTGGTGTGGAGTCCGCTCGGCTGGGGCCGACTGACGGGCAGGATCGGGCGGAACCGGCCGATCCCCGCGGGCAGCCGTCTCCACGATACCGAGCAATTCGCGCCGCCGGTCGAGACCGACCATCTGTACCGCGTGATCGATGCGCTCGAGGCGGTTGCAGCGGACACCGCCAAGACCGTGCCGCAGGTCGCGATCAACTGGCTGTTGCGGCGCCCGACCGTGGCGTCTGTCATCATCGGCGCGCGCAACGAAGAGCAGTTGCGTGACAATCTCGGGGCGGTCGGCTGGGCGTTGTCGGCGGATCAGGTCGCCACGCTCGATGCCGCCAGCGATGTCCTGCCGCCCTATCCCCACACGCCGTACCGGCAGCAGGAGGGCTTTGCCCGCCTGAACCCCGCGCTGGTCTGAGGAGCGCCATCATGAAACTCAATCCCGGCCTGCTGGCCCTGTCCGTCGGCGCCTTCGGCATCGGCGTGACCGAATTCGCACCGATGGGCCTGCTCCCCGTCATCGCCACCGATCTCGGCGTGTCGATCCCGACCGCCGGGCTGTTGATCAGTGCCTATGCCTTGGGCGTGGTGATCGGCGCGCCGCTCATGACGCTGACCACCGGACGCGTGCCGCGGCGGACGTTGCTGATCGCGCTTGCCGGGATCTTCGCCATCGGCAACCTGCTCGCGGCGGTATCGACCGGTTACGGCATGCTGATGGCGGCACGAGTCCTGACGTCGTTCAACCACGGCGCGTTCTTCGGCGTCGGCGCGATCGTTGCAGCCAGCCTCGTCCCGGCCGAGCGACGCGCGGGCGCGGTCGCGGCGATGTTCATGGGACTGACCATCGCCAACGTGGTCGGCGTGCCGCTTGCAACCTGGGCCGGTGATCATCTCGGATGGCGTTCGGCGTTCTGGGGGATCTCGGCGCTCGGCATCGCGACGATGGTGGCGCTCCGCCTGACGCTGCCGGCGCTGCCCGCGCCCGTGGGTAGCGATCCGATCGCGGAACTCCGCGTGCTGACGCGGGGACCGGTGCTCGGGGCGCTGGGCCTTACCGTCATCGGTGCGAGCGCGATGTTCACGGTCTTCACCTACATCACCCCGATCCTGCGCGAGGTGACTCACGCCTCGCTCGGCTATGTCACCGCGATGCTGGTGACGTACGGCGTCGGCCTGACGATCGGCAACTGGCTCGGCGGACGCTTCGCCGATCGCTCGGTCGACCGGACGCTAATCGTGACGCTCGCTGCGCTGGCCGCGATCCTCGTCGGGTTCGCGATGCTGATGCCGTTCAAGGGACCTACCGCGATCCTGATATTCCTGTGGGGCATCGCAAGCTTCGCGCTGGTCCCGCCGCTCCAGGTCCGGGTGATGCACGCTGCCGCGGACGCGCCCAACCTCGCGTCGGCGATGAACATCGGCGCGTTCAACCTAGGCAACGCGATCGGCGCAGCGGTGGGCGGCGGCGTGATCGCGGCGGGCATCGGCTATCCCGCCGTGGCGCTGGCGGGAGCCGCCGCCTCCGGGCTGGGCTTGGTCGCGGTGATCGTCGCACGGCACCGCGCGTCGAAACGCGATCGCCGACCGCCAGACGTGACGATCGAGGCGGCGGCTCGGTCTGCCAATGCCTGACGATCGGGGCTGGCTTCGCGCCCTGTGCTCGGGCGCGCTACCGGTCCCGGCGGTCACCGCGCCAGCCAGTCCCTGATCCCCGATACGCTGCGAAAATCATCGATGGCGCGGACCTCGAGCGCCGGATCGACCGCACGCACCATATCGGCAAGCGCGGTGCCCGGCCCGAGTTCGAGTATGCGATCGACACCGCGTTCGAGAACCGCCTCAAGGGTGGCCGCCCAGTCGACCATCGTGTCGATTTGCCCCGCCAATCCGGCGATGCCGCGCCCCCCGCTTACGATCGACGCGTCCGCGGCACCGATAAGCGTGCGGCCTCGCGCAGGTTTCGCGGGTTCCGAACTGTCCAGTGCGGCACGGAACGCTGCGACCGCGGTCGAAAGACGTGGCGTATGCGAGGCGACGTGTACCGCGATCGATCGCGCGGACGTCGCCCCCTGCTCCAACGCCGCGCTGCAACACTGCGCGACGTGGGCCCGCTCGCCACCGATGACGAACAGCAGATCGGGATTGACGATCGCGATGGCGCAGCCGAACCCGGCGACAAGCGCATCGACGCGCTCGCGTGGCAGACCCCGGATAAAGCCTAGCCCGTCGTCGGTACCGCTCGCGGCATCCATCGCTTCGGCGCGCGCGGCGGTCAGATGCAGCGTGCGTTCGGATGACCAAATCCCCGCAATGCCCCATGCGGTCATCTCGCCGACGCTGTATCCTGCGACGACAAACGGCATCGTCGGCGCGAGACAGGCCGCCGCAACGAGTCCGCGGGTGACGCAGAGGATCTGGCTCGTCCGGTTGGCGAACAGCGTCGCCTCATCTTCGGTGCGCAAAACCGTGAAGACGTCTCGCCCCAGCACGTCGCTCGCCTCGGCGAGGATCGGTGCGGCGCGCGGATCGTCGGCGAACAGGTCGAGCATCGCGCGATCCTGCCGGCCCTGCCCTGCGCAGAGAAGCGCGAGCGTCATAGCGCGTTGGTTTCGATGAACAGCGCCATCGCGAGCAGATCGGCACAACCGCCGGGGCTGAGCCGTCGTGCCGTGAACGCGTGATGGATCTTGATTGCACGCTCGCGCCAGTCGGCGGCGTCTACCCCCCCGGCGTCGAGGAACGCGCGCGCCTGCCGTTGCGCGAAGGCGAGCCCTTCTGCACCACCGCGGTAGAGGAGATTGGTGTCGTCGACCCCGACGATCAGCGCCATCAGCGCGTGGACGCGACAGGCTTCTTCGTCGGCGCTCCGACGTCGCGCTTCGGCGAGCGCGGGCAAGGCGATCCGGTAGAGCGAGGGAAAGCCGCCCGCCGCTTCGGCGCAGCCGCCTGCTCCCCATCCACGAAGCCAGCGAAGCGGCGGTCGATGCAGGCGACGTCGATGCGTATGATGCGCTCAACCGCGTTTTCCACGAGGCGATCTACCGCGCCGAGCACAACGACTTCCTGGCGGAGCAGGCGATCGCGGTCCGCATCCGCCTCAACGCGTTCCGCCGCATGCAACTGCGCCAGGACCGCCGCCTCGCCAAGTCACGCGCGGAACATGATGCGGTGATGCGCGCGATCGCCGAGGGCGACGGCGACGAAGCCGCGCGCCGGATGCGCGCGCACATGCTCAACGCGGCGAGTGCGCTCGACAGCTACATCGCGCATCAGGACGCGTTGCATATTCAACCGGCCAAAACCTGAGGTGAGCAATTCCTCGGCGTGCTGGCCCCCGTCGCCGCCCGCGCCCGGCGCCTGGGGATTAGTGCTGGAAACGCTGTAACATTCGCACGTTCGTGCCGCACGCTAGCCGGAGTCCGGCCATCGCACGGCGTCCTGACCTAGAGGGTGTTCGCGACCGATAGCGGCGCGTGCGTCATCCTGGGCAACACATGACGCGCGAACAGGTCGGCTTCCGCGGCGTGGGGGTAGCCTGAGAGGATGAACGCCTCGATCCCCATCTCCTGGTACATGGCGAGCTTGGCGAGCACCTGATCGGGATCGCCGACGATCGCGGCACCGCAGCCCGAGCGTGCGCGCCCGATGCCGGTCCATAGATTGTCCTCGGCATAACCATCGGCCGAAGCGCCTTCACGTAATGCCGCTTGCGCCGCGACACCGGCAGACCCGGAATCCAGCGACTTGGCACGGATCGCCGCGCCCTGTTCGGCATCGAGCTTCGAGAGCAGGCGATCGGCGTACACCCGCGCCTCGTCCTCGGTCTCGCGGACGATGACGTGCGCACGGTAGCCGAAGCGCAGCGTGCGGCCGTGGCGGGCGGCGCGTGTGGTCATGTCGGCGATGATGTCGGCGACCTTCTCGCGCGTGTCGGGCCACATCAGATATACGTCGCATTCCTTCGCTGCCGCCTCGCGCGCGTCCGGCGACAGTCCACCGAAATACAGCAACGGCGCCTTGCCCGACACGGTGCCGATCCGCGGCGGGTCGAGCTTCAGCTTCCAGAACTCGTCGTCATGATCGAGCGGCTCGCCGTTCAGCAGCGTCTTGAGGATGCGCATGAGCTCGACCGTGCGGGCATAGCGCGGGCCGGATGCCAGCGTCTCGCCGGGGAGGTCGGACGAGATGATGTTGATGTTGAGCCGTCCGCCGAGCATCCGGTCGATCGTCGCAATCTGGCGTGCGAGTTGCGGTGGCCAGCTTTCGCCGACGCGCACCGCCATCAACAGCGCCAGCCGACGGAGCATCGGCGCGATCGCCGCGGCGAACGCGGTGGTGTCGAGCCCCAGCGCATAGCCCGAGGGGAGCAGGATGTTGTCGTAGCCACCGGTCTCCGCCTGGAGGACGATGTCGCGGCAATGCTCCCAGCTCGATTGCAGCCGGGGATCGGGCACGCCGAGAAACTCGTAGTCGTCGTCGCACAGCGCCGAGAACCAGCTGACTTCGCAGGATTTGGTCACGGCAACGCCTCGCCGCGCGCCGCGACCAGGACATCGTACCAGTCCTGCCGGGTCCAGGTGATCGCGAACGCCTGCGCGAGTTCGGCGATCCGCGCCGGGTTCTGCGTGCCGACGATCGGGATCGCCCGCACCGGATGCGCCATGATCCAGCTATACGCGGTCGCCGCCCGGCTCGCGCCCGTCTCGGCTGCCTTGCGATCGAGCGCCGCCGCCACCCCTGCGCTGCGCGCGTCTGCGGGCACACCGAGCCGGCCACCGCCGAGCGGCGACCAGGCGAGCACCGCCATGTCGCGCTCCATCGCCTGATCGAACAGCCCGTTTTCGAGCGGTTCGAGGTGGAGTGGCGAGAACTCCGGCTGATGGCTGACGAGCGGAATGGTCAGGAACGACGCCAGCGCCTGCGCCTGCGCGGGCGTGTAGTTCGACACGCCGACCGCGCGCACCTTGCCCGCCGTGACCATATCCTCGAGCGCGCGCGCCGCTTCCTGCGGGTGCGTGAGGATGTCGGGGCGATGGATCTGGTAGAGGTCGACCTGCTCGACACCGAGCCGGGTCAGCGAGGCATCGAGCGCCTTCGCCAGATAGGCCGGACTGGAATCATACGGCAGCGGCGGGAGGATACCGCCCTTGGTGGACAGGACCATCCGCGCGCGCAGACCGGGCGAACCTGCGAAGATGCGGCCGAGCAGCACTTCCGCATCGCCGAACCCGCCAGCGCCGTCGAAACCGTAGATGTCGGCGGTGTCGAACAGCGTGACGCCCGCCTCGAACGCCGCCTCGATCAGCGCGCGTCCTTCGGCGACGCCGACTCCGGCGAACCGCCACATGCCCCAGGCTATCGGGCTGACAAGGATTCCGCTCTTGCCGAGGGGAATGGCTTTGGGTGTAGGATCAAGCTGCGACATCGCTGTCACGAATAGGGGTAATAGGCTTGGTCGAGCAAGTACGTTATGGTTTGGTCGGAACCGGCATGATGGGGGTCGAGCATCTCCAGAACCTGGCGGTCACCCCCGGCGCGGTGGTGACGGCGATCGCCGATCCGGTGAGCGCGTCGCTCGGCTGGGCGCGCGATGCGCTGGGTCCGCGCGGCGACGGCGTGCAGGAATTTGCCGATGCGGCAGCGCTCGCACGCAGCGGACTGGTCGATGCGGTAATCGTCGCGAGCCCCAACTATACGCACCGCGACGTGCTGGCGCCGCTGTTCGATGCGGACGTCGCGATCCTGTGTGAAAAGCCGCTGGCGACGACGCTGGAGGACGCGCGCTGGGTTGTCGACCGCGCCGCGCAGATGACGCGGCCGTTCTGGACCGCGATGGAATATCGCTACATGCCGCCCGCCGCAGCGTTCATCGACCAAGTGCATGGCGGCCGGATCGGGCGCTTGCGGATGCTGTCGATCCGCGAGCACCGCTTTCCGTTCCTGCCCAAGGTCGGCGACTGGAACCGCTTCAGCCGCAACACCGGCGGGACGATGGTCGAGAAATGCTGCCATTTCTTCGATTTGATGCGGCTGATCGTCCAGTCGGAACCGGTCCGGGTCTATTGCTCGGGCGCGATGGACGTGAACCATGTCGACGAGCGCTATGACGGCGAACGGCCCGACATCATCGACAACAGCTATACGACGGTGGATTTCGCCAACGGCGTGCGCGCGATGCTCGACCTGTCGATGTTCGCGGACGGCGCCGAGAACCAGGAGGAGATCACCGCGGTCGGCGATGCCGCGCGGCTTGACGTGTTGATCCCCGAGGGCGCGCTGGTGTTCAGCCCGCGCACCGGTTTCCTCAATCCGAAACGGGTCGAGCGTCAGGTGATCGCGGTCGACCAAACCGCGCTCGACGCCGGCAGCCATCACGGCTCGACCTTCTATCAGCACCAGAAGTTCATCGCTGCGGTGCGCGGCGAAATCGGCGTCGAGGTTACCGCGCGCGATGGGCTCATGGCGGTCGCGATCGGCACCGCAGCGGAGGTCAGCGCGCGCACCAAGCGCGTGGTGGAGATGGCCGAACTGGGGTTTTGAATGAAGCGGTACTTTGCACCCTCCAAGGCGAATTGGTGTATGACAGCGCAGGACACCGTTTAACCTACCATCGAAGTAGGAATTGTGGAGGGGACGCGCATGAAAACGCATTGGTTGCTGACGGGGGTGGCCTTGGCCGCGGGGCTGAGCGCACCGGCTTGGGCACAGGATGCGCAAGCGATCCAGGCCGCACCGGACACACCGAACGACCAGGCCACCGCCGGCCCGCCCGATACGTCCGTGCCGGGCGAGATCGTCGTGACCGCGCAGAAGCGCTCGGAGCGTCTGCAAGATGTCCCGGTTGCGGTCTCCGTGATCTCGGGCGCGCAGATCGCCGCGCAGGGCGCGGTGAACCTCGAAGGCGCGCAGTACCTCGTGCCGACGCTCAACTTCCGCAAATCGGGCACGACGATCAACCAGTCGCTGTTCCTGCGCGGCGTCGGCACCTCGACCTTCTCGGTCGCGGGCGAGCCATCGATCTCCACGGTCGTCGACGGCGTCGTCTACAGCCGCGCGGGCGAGGCGTTCAGCGACCTGATCGACATCGACCGGATCGAAGTCCTGCGCGGTCCGCAGGGCACGTTGTTCGGCAAGAACACGAGCGCCGGCGTCATCAACATTGTCACCCAGCGTCCCGGCAACGTGCTCGCCGGGTCGGTCGAGGGCTCGTTCTTCACCGGCAACGGCAACGAGTATCGCACCCGCGCCGCGCTCGACATTCCGCTGAGCGAGACGATCAAGAGCCGCTTCACCGGGTTCTACGGCAATTACGCGGGCAACATCCGCAACGTCGCGCACGATAACCGGCGCGTGAACGGGTACGAGCATTACGGCTTTCGTGGCATGGTCGTCGCCGATGCGACGCCCGACCTGACCTTCACGCTGATCGGCGACTATCGGCGGAGCAACGACGATTGCTGCGCCGAGGTCATCGGCACCACGCCGACCACAGGCCTAACCGCGAGCGTCCTGCCCGATCGCAACGGCAACAAGTCGCGCACGGTCAACCAGGACCTGATCACGCATACCGACGAAAAGAGCTGGGGCGTTTCGCTGCAAGCCGACGCGACGCTCGGCACGCAGACGGTGACGTACATCGGTTCCTACCGCGAATACGACAATACCGAGATCCGCGACGGCGACTGGCTCCCGACCGCGTATGTCGGCGCCAACCAGCTGCACGATTTCGGGCCGCAGACGAGCAACACCTTTACGCAGGAAGTCCGGATCGCGTCGCCGTCGAACCAGTTCTTCAGCTACGTCATCGGCGCATTCTACTCGCGCGCGGAAACCGAACGGACGTTCCGTCGCGACGACGTCGTCTGCACCGCTACGCCGACGCCGACCGTGCTCACCCCGTGCTCGACCGCGGGCACGACGGTCACCCGGCCGACCGGCACCGCGGTGTTCGGCTCGACCTTCAAGAACCTCGCCTTTTTCGGGCAAGGGGTCTTCAACCTGACCGATCGGTTCCGCGCGATCGCCGGCGTCCGCTATACCAGCGACCAGCTCGACGTCTTCCACAGCCGCGTCACCACGCTGGCGGGGCCGGGCATCAACCCAAGCTTCGGGCCGTTCGCGGGCAAGACGACCAATACCAACTGGTCGGGCAAGGGCGGCGTGCAGTTCGACGTCACGCCGCACTCGACCAGCTACGCGACCTATTCGCGCGGCTATAAGGGGCCAGCGTTCAACATCTTCTACAATCTCGGCGCGACCGGCACCAACGTCATCGATCCGGAGACCGCGGATAGTTACGAAATCGGCCTGAAGAACACGCTGTTCGGCGGCAAGCTGGTGGTCAACCTCGCCGCCTATTACGCCAAATATCACAATTTCCAGGCCAACAACCCGGACGTGGTCGCCGGCGTGCTCGTCACCCGCTTCACCAACGCGGGCGACATCTCGACCCGCGGCGGCGAGCTCGACCTGCTCTACCGCCCGGTCCGCGATCTCAACATCTCGGGCGGGCTCGCCTATACCGATGCGCATGTCGACCAGTTCAAGATCCCGACCAACGGCTCGACCACCGGCGTCGTACCCGCGGGCACGCAACTCGGCTACGCGCCCCGGTGGAAGGGGTCGCTCGGCGGCGACTACCGGATCCGCACGGGCAGCAGCATCGATTTCACGCTTGGCGCGCAAGGCTCCTACCAGTCCAGCCAGATCTCGCAGTTCGACGCGAGCGCCGCGATCCGCGACGCAACGACGATCAAGGCGTACGGCCTGCTCGATCTTTCGGCCGGCATCGTCGACGCGAAGGATGCATTCAGGATCATACTCCAGGTGAAGAACGTGCTCGACACCAGCTTCGCTTCGTCGATCGTCAGTGGCGGGCCCGGTGGCGCCTATCGCTACATCATCCCGCGCGAGGCCGATCGCTACGCCGGCATCACCGCAAGGCTGAACTTTTGACGGAAACGGTACAGAGCCCCACCCCGGCCCCCTCGCCCGTCCCCGCGCCCGCACAATCCAAGGCGCGCTGGGTGGTCGTGGCGCTCGTGTTCTTCGCGATCATGCTGAATTATGTCGATCGGCAGATCCTGGCGTTGTTGAAGCCGACGCTGGAACTCGAGTTCGGCTGGTCGGACCAGGATTACGGCAACATGGCGTCGGCGTTCCAGTTCGCCGCCGCGGTCGCGTTTCTCGGGACCGGCTGGTTCATCGACCGGGTCGGTCTCCGGATCGGCTTTGCGGCGGGGGTCTTCGTATGGAGCGTCGCCGGCATGGCGCACGCGTTCGTGTCGGGCGTGAGCGGATTCATTGGCGCGCGCGTCGTGCTCGGCGCGGCGGAGTCGATCGGCACGCCCGCCGCGGTCAAGTCCGCCGCGACCTATTTCGGCCCCAAGGACCGCTCGATCGCATTGGGGATCGGCAACACCGCGCCCAATGTCGGTGCGGTCATAACCCCGCTCGTCATACCGGCGCTGGCGATCGCGTTCGGCTGGCGCGCGGCGTTCCTCGTCGCCGGCGGCCTCGGGCTGGTCTGGGTCGTCGCGTGGTTCGCGTTCAAGATGCCCGCTGCGATCGCGGAAACCGGTGGCCCCGCGCCGATCCGCTGGATCGACCTGTTCAAGGACCGCCGGACGCTCGCCATCGCGGTCGCCAAGGTGCTGTCCGATCAGGTCTGGTTCTTCATGCTGTCGTGGCTGCCCGATCTGTTCCACCGGCTTTTCGGACTCCCGCAGGGTCAGGTCGGACTCCCCGTCGCGCTCGTCTATGCACTGGCGGCTTGCGGCGCGCTCTCCGGCGGCTGGTTGCCAACCCGGTTGATGGCGCGCGGCTGGAGCCTCGACCGTGCGCGGAAATCCACGCTGCTGCTCTATGCGCTGCTAATCCTGCCGGTGCCGATCGTGCTGTCGCTGCAAAGTCCGTGGACCGCGGCGCTGGTGCTTGGGCTCGGGCTGTTCGCGCATCAGGGGTTTTCGACCAACGTCTTTGCGCTGACCACTGACGTCATGCCGGCACGCTCGGTCGGATCAACGATTGGCATCGCCGCGTTCTGCGGCAATATGGGCTCTATCGGGATGATCCAGCTGTCCGCCTGGTCGCTCGGGCACGGGTTCGGCTATGCGCCGATGCTGGCGATCTGCGCGGTCAGCTATCTATTGGCGCTGGGGTTCATCCAACTGCTCATCCCGCGGATCGAACCGGCCCGGTAGAGTCGCGGCGGATCAGTTCGAACGGGACTTCGATCCGCTTCACCGCGAACTCGGCGGCGAGAAGCAGGTCGGCCGCCGCGTAGCCGAGCGTCCGCGTCGGCTGGCGGATCGTCGTCAGCGCGGGCCAGACGAAGCGCGAGATTGCGTCGTCGCCAAAGCCCGCGATCGACAGGTCGGCCGGCACCGACAGCCCGCGGCGGTGCGCGACGCTGAGCACGCCGGCGGCCATGTCGTCGTTCGAGGCAAAGATCGCGGTGGGCGGCAGGCGGAGCGCGAGCAGCGCCTCGGCCGCGTCGGCGCCCGATGCGAAGTCATAGTCGCCGGGGCGGACCAGGACGGGATCGAACGCGATCTCGGCTTCGTCGAGCGCGGCGCGATATCCCGCAAGTCGCTGCACGCTGGTCGCATAGCTCGCATGCCCCGAGACGAAGCCGATGCGGCGGTGGCCCAGCGCCAGCAGGTGCCGCGTCATCACGGTCGCGGCGCCGATATTGTCGATGAACACCGATGCGGTGAGATCGAGGTCGGTGCCCGGCGAGACGCGGACGAACCGGACGTTGCGACGCGCCATGAGCGCCAGCACTTCGGGATAGTCGGTAGCGGGCGGCGTCAGGATCAGTCCGTCGACACCCGACCCGTCGATCAGGCTCTCGATATCGTCGATCAGCCGGTCGGAATCATGGTCATAGGGCTGCGCGATCATCCGCACACCATCGAGCAGGCAGCGGTCGCGGATGCCGGACTGCATCTCGTACACGTAATAGGGGCTGGGATTGTCGCAGGCGAGCGCGATCTGGAAGCTGCGATGCCCCGCCAGCGTTCGCGCCGCCATGTTCGGCCGGTATTTGAGCGTCGCGAACGCCGCCGTCACCCGCGCGCGCGTCGCATCCGACACGCGTGCTTCGTTGTTCAGGACGCGCGACACCGTCTTGATGGACACGCCGGCAAGTCGTGCGACATCGTTGATCGTTGGCCGCACGCAGTCCCCTTCCCTCGCTGCCCGCGCTTCGGAAACTCCGGTCCGACATGCCGCGGGCTTAAGGCTGTACGGTCTTCCTATCGACCTTCCAGCCGCGCACCACGAAAATCCTTCGTTCTTGTCGACCAGGGTCGTCGACCATCGGTAATAGGATTGCAGGGCAGCCCTTGTGCGTGCCGATAATCTTACCGATCGGCGACAGCCCGCCTCGGCCCCCCGGCGTTCACGCGCAGCGTCGCGACCGTTCCGGCGAGCATCAGCGCCCCCGCAACGTACAGCATCGCGCGCGCATCGCCGCCCAGCAGCGACCGGTAGAATAACGGCACGGTCAGGCTCTCGATCATCATCGGCACGACGATGAACATGTTGAAGATGCCCATGTAGATGCCGAACCGCGCCGACGGGACGGTATCGGTCAGCATGACATAGGGATTGCCCATCATGCTCGCCCAGCCGAGCCCGATGCCGATCATCGGCAGGTACAGCCAGCCCTCGACGCCGATGCCGGGAATCGCCAGCATCGCCGCGCCCGACGCGGCGAGACATACCGCGTGGACGACGCGCGCGCCGTAGCGCTTCGTCACCGGGACCAGCATAAGCGCGCTGACGAACGCGACCGCGTTGTAGAATGCGCCGATCTGCCCGACGGTCAGCGCGGCGTCGCGAAACCCCTGGCTCGCAGGATCGGCGGTGCCGTGGAGCGAACGCGCCAGCGCGAACGCGATGAACTGCCAATAGGCGAACATCGCATACCATTGGCAGAGCATCGCGACGCCCAGTTGGCGCATTGCCGGCGGCATGTCGCGGATCGCGGCGACGACGTCGCGCAGCGCACTGCCCAACGTGACCTTGTCGGCCTGCATCGCCGCACGCTCCTCGGCAGACAGCGGCAGTTCGGGGACGCGGATCACCGACCAGACGATCGTCGACAGCGACAGCACCGCACCAACGAGGAAGGCGATCCGGGTGATGTCGGGAATGCCGTTGGCATCGACCGCATCCTTGTTCATCCCCCACCACACCAGCAGCGAGGGCGCGAGATAGGAGAGCGTCTGCGCCAGCCCGGTGAACGCGGCCTGGATCAGGAAGCCGGTCGGTCGCTGGTCCTCCGACAGCCGGTCGCCGACATAGGCGCGATAGGGCTCCATCGTGACGTTGTTGGCTGCATCGAGGATCCACAACAGGCTGGCGGCGACCCACAGGGCCGGGCTGTACGGCATCGCCAACAGGCACAGGCTGCACAGGATCGCACCAACCAGGAAATACGGCGTACGCCGGCCCAGCCGGCTGGTGGTCTTGTCGGACAGTGCGCCGATCAGCGGCTGGACAAGAAGGCCGGTCATCGGTCCCGCCAGCCACAATAGCGGCATCGACGCCTCGTCGGCGCCGAGATAGCCGTAGATCGGCGCCATGTTCGCCTGCTGCAAGCCGAACGAGAATTGCAGACCGAGGAACCCGAGGTTCATCTCGATGATGCGCGCCAGCGACAGACGGGGTTTCATGCGCGATCTCCCATGAGCCACACGGCCTGCCAGGGTGCGAGCGTTGCAGCCGCGGCGCTGCCGGACAGGCGGTCGGTGCCGGTATCCGACAACGGCACCGCACGATCCGAGAAGTTGAGATACACGCGATCGGTGCCGCAGCGGATCCCGAGCAGCGCCGGAACCGATGCATCGGTCGCCAGCAGGGTCGGTGCACCCGCTCCCGCACCGGCTACGCGCGCGGCACGCAACCGGGCGAGATCGCCGGCGATCCGCATCGCCGCGGGGGTATCGAGCGCGGACCAGTCCATCTGCGGCCGGTGGAGCCAGCGTCCCTCGTGCGCCCGGTCGGGGTCGTCGCGATACGCATAGTCGTTCAGCATCCCCACCTCGTCGCCCATGTAGATCGTCGCGACGCCGCCGCTGGCGACGGCGAGCGTGTTGAGCAACGCGATACGCCGGAACGCCGTCTCCCGCGATACGTCGTCGGTGGCCGCCTCGAGCCCGGCAAGCGACGCCAACGTGCCGTTGGTGCCGTGCAGCACCGAACCATCCGACTGGAACGGTACGCCGCGCGCCCAGCTGTCGCCCGCACCTTCGATGAAGTGCGCGGCGTCGGTCAGCCGCGCTTCGGGGTCGGAGTCGATACCGCGTAGATCGCCCAGTACCGCGCCCCAGCCGATATCGTCATGACAGCGCGCATAGGTCAGCCAGTTCGCACCATGCGGCAGCCCGCCGCTGACGTCGACGATCGCGGCGGGCAACGCCGCCGATTGCTCGGCCAACGCGACCCAGCCGGCGACCATCAGCGAATTATTGTAGACGAGGTGGCATTCTGGTTCGAACCCCTCGCCCTCGTCCGCGCCGAAATAGGGCGGCACGAACGCGGTCGGCACGATCGCCTCGGCCTTGAGCAAGGTCGCCGGCGCGACGATGTCGAGCGCAGCGCGCAACGCGCGGACGATGAAATGCGACTGCGGCAGGTTGCGGCAATCCGTCCCCGCCTGCTTCCAGAGGAACGCGGTGGAATCGAGCCGGAACGCCTCGAACCCGTGATTGGCGAGTCGCAGCATCGTGTCGACCATCGCCAGCATGACCTCGGGGTTCGCCCAGTTCAGGTCCCACTGGAACGGGTAGAACGTCGTCCAGACTTCGCCGCCCATCTCGGGCACGTGCGTGAAATTTCCGGGCGCGGTGGTCGGGAATACTTGGGGCAATACGGTTTCGCGCGCCGCCGCCTCGGCCTCGTCGAGGACGATGTAATAGTCGCGGTAGTGCGGATCGCCGGCCTTGGCCTTCAGCGCCCAGACATGGTCGTCCGCGGTGTGATTGAGCGCGAGGTCGACGCACAGGCTGATCCGGCTGGCACGCAGGCTGCCGCAGAGCGCCTCGACATCCGCCATCGTCCCGAGCGTCGGTTCGATGCTCAGATAATCCGCCACCGCAAAGCCGCCGTCGCTGTCGCCGGTACGCGCCTTCAACAACGCGAGCAGGTGGAGATACCGGACCCCCAGCGTATCAAGATACTCGACCTTTTGGGTCAGGCCGGACACGGTTCCGGCGAAGCGATCGACATAGGTCGAATAGCCGATCATGTCGGGCGCGACGAACCAGTCGCGATCGGCGATACGCGCGACGTCGAGCGCCTGCATCACCGGGGGGCGCTCGGCCATGCGGTCGCGGAGCACGGCCTCGATCCGCGACCACAAGGCGTCGCCGTCGTGCGTGGCGCCGTACAGCCGCTCGAGCTGACGACGCAGCGTGGTACCGTGCTGGCGCAGTCGGGTGTCCAGATCGGACGATGTGGTGGCCATGACGGTCACGCCCCCCGCACGAGACGGGCGGCGCCTGCCGGACCGAAGTCCCGGCATGACGCCCGACATGACGGGTGCAAGGCTGTCTGCTGTTCCAATCCGTCCACCTCGTATTCGCGCGGCAGGACATCGCCCGTGCAGCGGCAGTCTAACGATGGTCCCGGATGCCGTCCTTGGCATCCGGGGCCACGGCCTGTCATCAGAACTTCAGGCCGATCGTCGCGCTGATGTTGCGGCCGGGGAATGCCCGCGCGGTGTTGATGCCGTTCGTCGGCAGCGTGTCGGTCGCCAGCCCCAGCTCGGTGATCGCCAGTACGTTGAACAGATTCTGCGCATTGACCGATACATGGACCGCAGGCGTGATCGCACAGGATGCGAACGCACCGGTCAGGACATAGCCGGGCATCTTCAGCTGGTTGAGATCCGACGCATAGGACGACGTCGTGCCGATGACGTTGGCGCCGACGGTCAGCTTGTCCACGATGATCGACGGCGACGCCTGGAAGATCAGGTCCGCCTGGCGATACGGCGTATTCCCGTTCAGCGCTGGGGTCAGCTCGCTCTCGATGATGCGGGCGTGCGTGTAGGTCGCGCCGCCGGTCAGGTGGAACACGCCGTAGTCGACGCCCGCTTCGAGCTCGACGCCGTAGGAGCGGTAGCGATTGTTGATCGTGCGCTGCTGCGGGATGATGATCTCGTTCGACTCCGCGGTCGTCGCGCGGAAGCCGGTGACGTTGGCGAAGAACGGACCCGAGCGGAACTTCACGCCCGCCTCCTGCTGGTTGACGAAGTTCACCGCGACGTCGTCGGCGATGCTGCCGTCATCACGGACACCGCCGCCGAATAGCACGCGATCCGCGTTGAAGCGCGCACCGCGGCTGACTCGGGCGAACAGCGCGAGATCGTTCTTGATCTCGTAGTTCGCACCGACCGACCACGTGAAATAGTTCTTGCGATAGTTCACCGGCTTGGCGGCGGACAGGCTAACGACCGGGACGGTCTGTTCGGGAACCTGGATGACGCCGTCCTGATTGACGTCGAGCACGGTCAGCGCGTTCGACGCGTAAATGCCCTTCGCCTTCGAGCTGTTGTAGCGGACGCTGCCGTCGAGGTTGAGACGACCGGTCTTCCACGTCGCCGCCAGATACGGCGCGTCGATGGTGTAATCGACATCGTAATAGCGCTGGCAGCAATTGCCGTACACCGGCTCGCCATAGGCGATCAGCCCGTTCTGCGTAACCGGCTGGCCCGCGGCGTTGTAGACGTCGAGCAGCGCCGGCTCGTTGCCGTTGACCTCCTGCAGATAGCTGTTCCAGTGCCAGTCCATCTTCACCGCCTGGCGCGACTTGAAATAGCCTGCGGTGAGCGAGCCCGTGCCGAGGCTGCCGCCGTTGATGTCGCGACCGATCGTCAGAATGTTTGTGATGTTCGTGAAGTCTTCGAGCGTCGCATTGAACAGCAGCGAGTTGCTGGCCAGGCCGTTGCCGTTCAGCGCCGCCGGGTTGGCGATCGTCTGACCGGCATTGGGACCGGTGGCATAGCGCAGCGTGGCGCCCGCGCCGCCGATCGAGTTCGCGAACGACGCGGCGGTGTTCACGTTTGCTGCGTAAGGCGAGGTGAAGCCGCCCGAATTCTTGGCGTAGTTGAACTTGTCGTCGAACGTCCAGCCGCCGCCGAGATCGAACGACGCCTCGCCGCCGATGCCGCGCACCTTGGTCCGATAGCCATCGGCGATATCGGTGCGGATACGGCGACCGTTCAGGCCGACCGACAGATCCGAGCGGAAGTTCGGCGACTGGAGCGTGTCGCTCTTCGGGTTGAAGTTCGCAAACCCACCAAACTTCGGATCGCTGTTCGTGCCAGTGTTGCTGACCGGGACCGGGATATAGACCGGTGCCTTGTCGTCGAGATACTTGGCGTTGATCCGGACGAAGCCGTTCGAGAAGGTGCGCGTGACGTTGGCCTTGATCTGGCCGCCCTTCTCGGCGTTGTAGCCGATGTCCTTCACGCCGTCGCCGATCCGGTAAAACCCGCCGACATGGAAGCTCCAGTCGTCGCCGATCGGGGCACCGTAATCGGCGTCGATCCGGGTCCGATCGAAATCGATGCCCTTGGTCAGCGAAATGTTGCCGCCCGCGGTCTTACCGGTCTTGCTGATGAAGTTGATGATTGCGCCCGGCGCGTTGCTGGTGAAGGTCGATGCCGAGCCGCCACGGACGACCTCGACGCGCTGGACGTTGTTGTCGGGGCGCACGAACGCGTCCGCGGTCGCAAACGCGATGTCGCCGAAGTCGAGGACGGGCAAACCGTCTTCCTGAAATTGGACGAACTTGGCGCCACCGCTGGCGACCGGCAGGCCGCGCACCGCGATGTTGGCATTGCCTTCGCCGCCCGAGGCCTCGGAACGCAGACCGGGGATGTTGCGGACTAGATCGGCGCTGCCGAGCGGCGCGGCCTGGGCGATCTGCGTCGCGTCGAGCGCGCTGACCGTGATGCTGGTGGTGAGACGACGCTCGGGGCGCGAGGTGCCGGTCACGACGATGTCGTTGCCGGCCTCGGCGGTGTCAGTGGTGGTTTCGGCAACCGGCGCAGGCGCCGATGCGGGCGCGACCTGTGCGGCGGCGGCAAAGGGCAAAACCGTGCCGAGCGCTGCGCCGACGAGCCAATAGGATGCTGTCTTCATATACCCTCTCCTGCAGGATCCGCCGTAACCGCGGACTGATATGCAGAGCCGGTATGCGCCAATGCAATGGATTGCAACAATCGATTGCGGTGCGGTGGTCAAACGTTTTCGGTGTGGCTTTTTCGCATCATTATTACTGGCAGTAGGCGGCGGTCAGGCTGAATCGCGCAGGATCAGATCGGCCGGCATGACGACCGATGGCGCGTCTTCGCCCCCCAGTCGGGCAAACAACGCGGCGATCATCGCTGATGCACCCTCCTGAATGTCCTGGCGCACCGTCGTCAGCCGCGGGACGATCGTGCTGGCAAGCGGCAGATCGTCAAACCCGATCACGGGCAGGCCACCCGGTACCGCAATGCCACGGTCCGCGAGCACCCGGATCGTGTGCATCGCGATGACGTCCGACGCAGCGGCGATGCCGTCGATCCTGCCGCGGAGACGATCGAGATGGCCCGCGATTTCGTCCGACATCACATCGGAGGCGAGATGGGTGGCGCACTGGATCGGTTCGCCCAGCCCGGCCTCCTGCGTCGCCTGTTGCAGCCCGGCGTAACGCTCGCTCAGTTCGAGCGTGCGGATCTCGCCGAAGAACGCGATCTGGCGACATCCGCGTTCGATCAGCCGTCGTCCCGCACGCAACCCGCCGGCGCGGTTATCGACGCCGACGGCACAATGATGCTGGCCTTCGATATGGCTGCCCCAGACCACCAGCGGCCGATAGCGCTGCGCCACCCGCTCGATCGCCTCGAACTGGTCCGACTGCCCGATCAGCAGCACGCCGTCGAGCATGCCAGAGTCGACGATCCGCTCGAGCCAGTCGCTCGCATCCGGGATGACCCGCGACAACATGATGTCGTACCCGGCCTCGGTCAGTGCGTCGGCAAGATACCCCAGGATCGCCATGAAGAACGGATCGGACACGTGCTGGCGGCGCTCATGGCCGAGCGGCACGACGACGCCGATCACGTTGGTCTTCTGCGTCCGCAATCGGCTCGCCATCTGATTGAGGCGAAAATCATGCTCATGCGCCAAGGCCTGGATACGCGCCCGCGTTTCCGGGTTCACGAGCGGATTGTCCGCCAAGGCGCGCGATACCGTCCCCGGGTGCACGCCCGCCAATTTGGCAAGATCGCTGATCGTTCGTGGTTTGGTCGACGGAATGATGGGGTCGGTCATCCCGTCTTATACAAACGCCTCTCCGAGCAACCCAACTGAAAACGGGTACCCGAGGCTCATGCCGTCCCCGCGGTCCCTTGAACCGCCACGCGTACCGCAGCGAACCGCCGGATCACACGGCATCGTCTAGGCTGAAGCGGTCCGCATCCTCGTCATACGCGAACACCTCGGCATAACGGCCCCAGTGCGTCACCGTCCGCAACGTCTCGTCGGCGTAATCCTCCGACATATGATCCTCCAGCTCGTCGCGGAACCGGCGCGCGGGGGCGACATGCCCGCTACGCTCGTCGAGGATCCGGCGGATGTGCTGCGCGAGCGGGACATGCGCGAGCAACGCCTGCGCGAACAGCGCTTTCCGCGCGTCGACATCGGCCTGCGCATAGCGTCGCGCGGCCGGCGTCAGCAGGATATCGGCCCCCTGCAACTCGGCGAACCGCAGCAACTGGAGCGTCTCCGCCATCGGGAACAGATCGTCGACCTCCAACTGAAGCTGATCGGCGAGGTCGGCCATCGCCGCGCGACCGTCGAACGGGCTGGCGTCGACTTCCTCGATCAACCCGGCGAGCGCGTTGGTCGAAACGCGCGGCAACACCATCTGGATACCGGTGCCGGGGAACAGCCCGTCGCGGACCGGCTCGACCGGCGCACGCGCGGTCATCTGCGCGTAGATGTCGTCGACCAGCTTGCGGAAGGCGGGATCGAGCCGGTCGCGGGGCTGCGGCAGCTCGACCTTGATCTCGGCAGCGACGCGGCCGGGGTTGGACGAGAACACGAGGATGCGGTCGCACATCAGCACCGCCTCCTCGATATTATGCGTGACGATCAGAATCGACTTGATCGGCATCCGCCCTTCCGCCCACAGATCGAGCAGGTCGGTGCGCAAGGTCTCGGCGGTCAGCACGTCGAGCGCGGAGAAGGGTTCGTCCATCAACAGCAGCGACGGATTGACGACGATCGCGCGCGCCAGCCCGACGCGCTGGCGCATCCCGCCCGACAGTTCCTTGGGATAGGCGTTCTCGAACCCGTCGAGGCCGATCAGGTCGATCGCCGCCAGCGCGCGGGTGCGGCGCTCGTCCGCCGGAACGCGCTGCGCTTCCAGGCCAAGCTCGACATTCTGGAGCACGGTCAGCCACGGGAACAGCGCGAAGGTCTGGAAGACCATGCTGATCGTGTGCGCAGGCCCATCGGGGACGTCGGCGAAGTGCACGCGGCCCTCGTCCGGCCGGATCAGCCCTGCGATCGATCGCAGCAGCGTCGACTTGCCCGAGCCCGAGCGACCGAGCAGCCCGACGACCTCGTCCTCGTGCAGCGTCAGGCTGACGTCGTCGAGCACCGGCGCTCCGCCATCGCCGCGGCCATAGCGATGACTGACATGCTCGACCCGAACGAGCGGGCGGCTGGCTGGGGCGCGGAGAAATGCTGTTGCCATGTCTTGTCCTTTCGACATCAGGCGAGCCGGAGACGGCGTTCGGCGAAGGCGTACATCGGACGCCAGACGAGACGGTTGAAGGCGATGACGAACATCGACATCACCGCGATGCCGAGCGCGACTCGGGGATAGTCGCCGGCCTCGGTCGCCTTGGCGATGAAGGTGCCGAGCCCGTGCGCCTCGACCTTCTGCGTGCCCCACGACACTGCTTCGGCGACGATGCTGGCGTTCCACGATCCGCCCGACGCGGTCAGCGCGCCGGTGACGTAATAGGGAAACACGCCGGGCAGCGCGACCTGTCGCCACCATTGCCAGCCGCGGACGCCGAACATCCCCGCCGCCTCGCGCAGGTCGGTCGGGATCGCGCTGGCGCCGGCGATGACGTTGAACAGGATGTACCACTGCGTCCCCAGGATCATCAGCGGCGACAGCCAGATGTCGGGCGAAAGCCGCCAATGGACGATGCCGATCACTGCGAACGGGAACAGGACGTTGGCGGGGAACGCCGCGAGGAACTGTGCGACGGGTTGCAGGCGCTCCGCCCATTTGGGGTTGAGGCCGATCCAGACGCCGATCGGCACCCAGACGAGGCTGGCCAGCGCGATCAGCACGACGACGCGCAGCATGGTGATGCAGGCCAGCCCGAACACTGCGACCGCATCGCTGAGCCGCAGCGTCGCAAAGACATAGCGTCCGGCGAGCCAGAGCGCGGCGACCACCGATACCAGGACCACCGCCTGCCACAGCCGCTCCAGCACGATGCTCGGTTCGCGGACGCGGCGCTCGCGCGGGCGTGCCCTGCCCCGGTCGAGCGCCAGCAGGAGCCGGCCGAGCGCGGTAACCGGCGCGAACAGCACCGGCAGCAGGCGCGTGCGGCGGAAGAGGTCATAGGCCCAGGACTGCGGCCGCTCGGTGCTGGCGGTCTGCTCGAACCGGAAGCGATCCGCCCAGGCGACGACCGGCCGGAAGACGAGCTGGTCGTACAGCAGGATGACGATCCCCATCGCCACCACCGCCAGACCGATTGCGGTGAAGTCCTTGCGCGCGATCGCGAGTGCCAGCCATGAGCCGACCCCGGGCAGGGTCACAGTCGTGTTGCCGACCGTGATCGCTTCGGACGCGACGACGAAGAACCAGCCGCCCGACATCGACATCATCGCGTTCCAGACCAGCGACGGAGTCGCGAACGGCAAGTCGAGCCGGAGGAAGCGCCGCACCGGCGACAAGGCGAAACCGCGCGTGACCTCGTCCAGGTCGGACGGCACCGCGCGCAGCGACTGGTAGAAGCTGAACGCCATGTTCCACGCTTGGCTGGTGAAGATCGCGAACACCGCGGCCAGCTCGACGCCCAGGATCTGGCCCGGGAACAGTCCCATGAACGCTGTCACAGTAAAGGTCAGGAAGCCGAGGATCGGCACCGATTGCAGGATGTCGAGCATCGGCACGATGATCTGCCCGGCACGGCGGCTGCGTGCGGCGAGCGTCGCGACGACCAGCGTGAAGACCAGGCTCGCCGCGAGTGCCGCGAACATCCGGATCACGGTGCGCAGCCCGTAATAGGGCAGATACCGCGGATCGAGCGTTACCGGCTCGACGCGCAAGCGCGACAGCGGCTCGGCCACGCCTTCGGCGCCGCGGACCAGCAGCGCGGCGATACCGATCAGCAGCACGAAGGCGATGACGTCGGCGCGGTTGGGCTGGGTCAGGCGGAGAATGCGCGAAACCGAGCGGACCCGGCCGCCTGTCGCTACGATATCAGTCACGACGCCATCCCTCCCCGCCGACGAGACGCGCTAGCGTCGCCGCGTGACAGGCGTGCGTCATGCCGACGGCTCGGCCATGGCGCGGGCTCCGCTCGCCGCCCATCCGCGAAGGATACGGCCGCGGTGGAGCGGCGCGGCGGCAAGCGCGGCGTGAATGGCACAATCATGCTGGATCGTGCGGAAAACTACGTTGGTCATCAGGCGTCTCTTCCGGGCTCGTGGGCGAGTCCGGGACAGACGCTCAGCCGGATCGCACTCGCGATTCGTGAACGGCGTGCCCGAACCCAGGACGTCCAGCCGTGATCGTCAGCAGGGCAAAGCCGCTACTGTCGCCATCGCCGGACAAGGGGGTAGATCGGGGTTTCATGTGCGTCCTGTTCGTTACCGGTGCCGCGATTGCGCCACCTGCCGGGCGCCCTTGGCGTCGCGACGAGCGCCCGCTATACCCTAGGGGGGTATAGATCAAGAGGGTGATGCATTTCGGCCATGAGCCATGTCGAAAAAGAGAAAAAGAAGCTGCTCAACCGGCTCAAGCGGCTGAAAGGACAGATCGAAGCGCTCGAACGCGCGATCGAGGAAGACCGCGAATGCGCGCGGGTCTTGCAACAGGCGACCTCGTGTCGCGGTGCACTCGACGGGTTCATCGCCGAGGTGATCGAGGATCATATCCGCGAGCACATGATCGATCCCGCACACGCGCGCGACGATCCGCGCACGGTCGCGGCCGAGGAGTTGGTCGAGATCGTCCACGCGTACCTCACCTGACACCTCCCTACGCCGCGAACTCCTCGGGCAGATAGCGATCGGCGACGATCTCGAACCGATCGCCATCGACCAGCACCTGCGGGCTGAGTGCGCGGCAGTTGTAGGTTGACGCCATCGCCGCGCCATAGGCTCCGGTAGCGTGCAGCACGGCGAGGTCGCCGCGACGGACCTGGTCGATATCGCGCGCGACTGCGAACACATCGCCGCTTTCGCAGACCGGGCCGGCAATCGTCGCGACCATCCGCTCACCGTCGGGCATGACCGCCTCGAAGCGGTGAAAGGCATCGTACAGCGCCGGTCGCGCGAGATCGTTCATCGCGGCATCGACGATCACGAAAGGATGGTCGGCGCCCGGTTTCACCCAGATCACCCGCGTCAGCAGCACTCCGGCAAGACCGGCGACCACCCGCCCCGGCTCGAACGTGAGTTCGACGTCCCAGTCGCGCGTGACCCGCGCGACCATCGCGGCATAGGCGTCGAGCGTCGGAACGACGTCGTCGGCGCGATAGGGGATGCCGAGACCACCGCCGAGATCGACGCGGCCGACAACATGGCCGCGCGCACGCAAGTCCGCCACGAGCTGACCGATCCGATCATAGGCCTCCTCCAGCGGGGCGAGATCGCGCAGCTGGCTGCCGATGTGCAACGCGACTCCGACCAGATCGAGACCGTCGAGGCGGGACAGGCGATCGTACATCGCGGGGACGTCGGCGATCGCCACGCCGAACTTGTTGCCGCGCCGCCCCGTCGAGATCTTGGCGTGCGTGCCGCCATCGACGTCGGGATTGACGCGCAGCACCGCGGTCGCCCGCCTGCCCTGCGCACGGGCCAGCGCGGCGAGCACCTGTCCCTCCTCCTCCAGTTCGAGGTTGAACTGCCCGGCGCCGGCAATGAGCGCGTCGGCGAGTTCGCGATCGGTCTTGCCGACGCCTGAAAAGACGATGTCCGATGCCGCGATCCCCGCATCGAGCGCGCGCCGCATCTCGCCACCCGAGACGATGTCGGCGCCGAAGCCGCATCCGCCCAGCAGGTGCAGCACCGCGCCGTTCGGGTTCGCCTTGACGGCAAACGCAACGCGCACGCGTGGCAGGATCGACAACGCCGCCCTGAACCGCTGTGCAGCATCGCGCAGCGCGGCGGCGGAGTAGACGTGGACGGGCGTGCCCACCGCCTCGGCGATGACGGGCAGCGGCACGCGCTCGGCGCACAACACGCCGTCCCGTGGACTGAAATAGGTCATGGGTGTTCGGTGTCCGATAATCAGGAATGGGGCGGATCGGCGCGCCGGCGGGTGCGACGGAGGCGCACGGCATGGATCGCTTCGGCGGTATGTCCATGCCCGTGACGTTCGGCGCGCAGCACCACTACCACGCGCTTGCCGTTGATCATCAGCGTCAGGCCGAGCAACGCGATCGGAAACACCAGCATCGCCAGCGCCGACCCGTTCATCGCCGCGACCACGCCGCAAGCCCCGGCCGCCATGACCAGCCCGACCGTACGCCACGCAATATCGCGCCTGGTCATGCCGCGATATCCCGATCATGCGAACCGGCCTGATCGTCGATCACGATCCGCCCGGCCTTGCACAGCGCAAGCCGCGCGTCGGGCTGCCGCGCCCGCGCGGAGTCGTGGCAGATCACGATATCGGCGGGCAGGTCCTGCTCGTCGCGCAAGGCCGTGACCATGTCCGCAGCGTCGAAATCCAGGCCGATCGCAGGGTCGACGACGCGAAGCGCGGCGGACCGCGCGCGACCGATCAACAGCGGCGATCGGTCAATGCCATGTCCCTCGATCGCGGTAAAACCAAGCCGTCGCGCCTCCGCCAGGGCGTGCAACAGTAGCGTCCCGGCACCGCATTGGGCATCGACGATACGCACTGCGTGTCGGCCATTCGTCCGCAATGCCGACAAGGCGGCCTCGATCTGGGGCCAGCGCGGGTCCTGCACGGCGGCCTTTGACGGGTGCCGCGGCGTGTTACCGCCGACCGCCGTCCGCAACCGGACGGGAATAGCATGAACGTTCATCGCAATCTCCCGATCAAGCCGCACGTGGCAGCGCCCGCTCGTCGCGACCGACGGGGGCAAAGGACACGAGCGGCGTCAGCGGCAGGTCGGCGATCTCGACGCTCGCATGGTAGATATCCCGTTCGGCCTGCGCATAGCGCATTGCCGCGCCGTAGGAGATGAAGCGACCTTCCAGGCTGCGCCTGCTGTCCTGGACCAGCCAATGGCCCGCGCGATCCTGGCCGACATAGATGACGAGCCCGGTAGGATCGGGCTCCGATATGGGTTCAGACGACATCTCGCCTCGGTACCTTTCGTATCGCGAGCGTCCTGCCCGCCCCCGGGATTTACGGGGTACGGCATAGCGCTTCGAGATCGATCTGCGACGATCGCATAGTACCAGCATAGTATTGCGCGCAGGCGGGGCGGCAGTCGATCTAGCGGGGCCGACCCTGCGCCAGGCGGTCGTGATCCGGCGGCGTTAAAATCGCCATTTGAAGGTGACGGCGGCGGCGGGCGTCGTGGCTACCGGACTTGTCTGCTGGATCGCGTGAATAGTGGTCTCGGCTTTCAGGGGGCCGGTGAATTCCGCGCGAACGGGCTTCGCCAAAAAACCTCGTACATCGCCGAGCCAGATATCCATCCCCTTTGGCGCGCACACGACGACGTCGTCAGAGGCGGTTCGATCCGCGCAGGTCACTTCTTTGGGGCGAACCTTGGCGAGGTCGAATTCCAGCGCGAGGGGAACAACCGTTTGTGACCCGGCCGATGCAGCGATGGCCATGACGATCAGATCGCCCACCATGTCGACCTCCTTTCCCAAGTCCCGAAAATTCAGAGACCGTTGCAGCCGGTCTTGGATGCCTCGGCAATCGATGTCCGTATCGCGCTCCCGTCACCGGCCATTGGAGCAAGATCGGGCGATTCCACCCGGACATGGCGAACCCCGGCACGCCATTGCTGACGCCACCAATAGTTGCCCGCCTGTGCATCGATCGCTGGAAGACGGGTCTGCGCGCGTCGCAATAATGCGCTGGGCGGGATCAGCGCCCTGCCCGCGGCAAAAGCGTGCGAAAGGTCCTTGGCGAGTTCGACGTTCTGAACTTGGCCCATGGCGCTGGTACGCCGGTCGAGATCCTGGATCAGAGCGCGCTGTGCCGCGTCCCATTCTTGATCGGAGAAGCCGCCACTATCAAGCGCGCACCTCACCCGGGCCAGACCGGCAATGGCGGGGTGCCATGCGTCGCCCGCGAAATTGTCCCAGAGCATGATCAGCCGGTGACCCTGCTCACCGTTCTCGATGTAGAGCCCGACCTTGCCCGGTGGACTGTCTGGTTGCATTGCGCTCAGCCGCGTGTTGACCGCGCGGAGCACCAGCATCTCCAGCAGCATAGCGTCGATATGTTGTCCGCGGGTCGGCAGCGGCAGAGCCGTCGGCATCACCACCGTCATCAGCGCGGTCCTTCGCCCTTGGGGCAGCGCTGCGACGCTGATCGGTGCGATGCGGTCGGATTGAAACGCTGGCACGGCGACATGCGCGGTAGCCTGCCCGGCGTGCCGCCAACTGCCGAAATGCTCGCGGATCAGCGCCTTCGTCTTTACCGGATCGACGTTTCCGACGATCACGATCATCATGTTTTCGGGCTGGTATAACCGCTGATAGAGAGCCCTGATCGTGGCGATGCTTGCTGTCGGTACGTCGTCCGAATTCTGGGCGTCGATCACGTCAGTCGGAGAGCCAGGTGCGACGGCTGCGATATACCTGGCGTAGATGTCGTTCCCGAGCGTTTTTTCGCCCATTTCACGGGTCACGTCCGCGCGCTGATCGTCCACCGCGTCCGCACGGAACGTCAAGTCGGTCGCCACCTCGCGGAATAGCCCCAGCAGCGTGTCGAGATCGGTCATCCTGGTCGTTCTTGTCGATACGAAGTAATTGGATTCGCGCCAACTCGTCGTCGCGGCGGAGGGCGCGGGAAAGGTCAGTGGCAAGCCGACTTTGGGAAAATGCCGAAGTTCGTCGGGCGCATCGATCGTCGGGCTCGTGAAGACGAGATGTTCGATCAGATGGGTGAGCCCGCGTTCGCCCGGGCGGTGTTCCTCGATGAAGCCACCCTCGTTCCGCATCAGCACGCCGATGCCGGGTTCGTCCCCGCGCCGGGGCAGAATAGCGAACCGCACGCCGTTCTTCAGGCGTCCGGTCATCACCGGCTGCCAATCGGCCGAAGACGATCGCGTCACGCTCGCCTGCGCCATCGTCTCGGGGACCGCGAGGCTACGGCGCTCGTTCGCCTGTGCAACGGTAGCGGCAAGACTAAACAGGCCCAAGTGCAATGGCACTGTCGAGACGTTCCTGAAACGCACGCCTGATCTCCCGCACCTATCCGAACGCCGCGTGACATCGGATTTTAGGGATGATGCGGGGCATTTGCGGCAACACGGTGGCGCCAGTCGTGACGTGCGCGACCAGCGGTATTTTACTGGCATACGACATCGAACCAAGGTGATCTTCCGTTGATCGGCGCGCTGCTACCGGGACGTTTGTCTAGCGGTCCTAAATCCCCAGCCGGACGACTGCCCTGAAGGTCAAAAGAGTTTGCGGAGCGACAGGACTACACTGCGGCCGACGGCATCGAGCAGATCCGGCTGATAACGATAGGGAACGGAGCCGCTCGCATCACGCACGCGTTGACGCGCATCGGTTATGTTGGCGACTTCGAGCTTGAAGCCGAGATGCCGGGTCCAGTTCTGGTGCGGCAGAAAATGGTGGATGCTCAGCGAACCGCTGAGATTGATCTTGCACAGAGGCGCGAATGTCAGGGTCGATGCGGCGACCGTCCCGCGAACGGTGGCCGGACCGGTGCAGTAGAAGTCGAACGTGCCGCCATTGCCGAGATAGCTCAAACCCCCATAGCCATAGCCGGCCAGTCGCTGCGTCGTGCCACCCGACAGCGTGTCGCCGGCCAGCAGGTCGAGCATCGGCGCCCCCGGCCTGAGCGCGATCCGGTCGGCAAAGCGGACCGTCGGGCCGATCCCGCCGTAGAAGGTCGGGCGGTCGGGCGGCCGACCATCCGGCGTCGTGGGAGGCTTGGCGCGACCGAGTTGGCCGTTGGCGGCGAGCGTGATGTTCAGCGTCCGCTGACGCTCTCGGAAGACGTTAGTCGGACGGAAAGCGACCGATACCAATGCGCCGGCGCCATCGCGGACGAACAGGTCGGGCAGCGCCGCCTGGATGGCCGGGGTGAGCGCGTAGACGGTCTGGATGCCATCCCGTATCTCGGTTGCCTCGTAGGTTGCGCCGATCCGAAGCTCGCTCTTGGCGAACGGTTTGACGGTCGCGCCGATCGAACGCGTCCGGCGACGCTCCGCGGACAGCGCCGGGTTGCCGCCCAGAAACAGCGTGACGAGCGTCGAGCGGCCGGTAGCGAAGTCGAACAACGAGACCTGTGGCGCCGAAATCTGCGGCCCGGCAAGCTGGTCCAGCGTCGGCGCAACGGCCGACCGTTTGAACTGCGCCAACAGCTGCAGACCGGTGAACGGCGCCCAGTTCACGCCCAGCGTGGAGTCCGATAGACTGCCGAAACCGCCGACGTGGCGGACGCTGGCGGAGGTGTTGGCCGACAGCTCGCCGATCCAAGGCAGGACATCCTCGCGGCGTGATGCGATCGGCAGGTCGAGCGCGACTGCGCCCTCGACCCGGCTGCGATCGAAGGCGATCGCGGAGGGCGTGGCGCCGCGCGTCCTGCTGTCCGTACCGATCTGCTCGCCCTCGACGGTGGCGGTTAACGTGACGCGGCCCGCGGGGAGGCGCAACGGGCGGTTGGTCGCAACGAATTTGGTCCCGGCACCATAGGTCGATTGCACGGTATGATCGACAAGCCGGGTGGCAAGGAGCGCGGAATCGAACGGCCGGAACGGATCGGCGCCGGCGGCAATCGCGGCATTGGCGGCGGTGATGTCGATCGCCTTGGCGACGATGCCGTCCCGGTGCTGCATATCGAGCGTACCGGTCCAGTCCCATTGCCAGCCCCGCCATGCGCCACGCACCACGGTACCGGCATGAAGCGTGGTGATATCGGTGCGCTGGCTGAGCGGCGGCGCCTCGACGAGGTAGCGCTGGAGCAGCACGTCCCGGCTGAACGGTGAATACGGATTGCCACTGGGCAGCATGAACGTCGCGCTGGCGGGGCCGAACACGGTCCGCTCGCGACTATGGTCCGCGGTCAGCGTCAGAGAACCGGACATCTTTCGGCCGATCCGGTTGGCGATCACCGCCTCGCCGTGGATCGTGTCGTTCGCGGGTGCGAGCGTACGCAGCGGCGACAGATCGAACAGCCGCGGCTGGTTTGCGTTCGCCGCAAAACTGTCCAGTCCAACCATGCCGACCGATAGCGGCCCCGCCGGCACCGGGACGATCGTCACGACCTGCCCCACCATTGCGGACAATGCCGGGTCGATCTCGCCCCCTGCCAGCACACCGGTGATGTTGCCCCTCGCGTCAAACGGCACGTCCGGATCCGGCAGGACGCGACGCCGCGATTGCAGCAGCGCATCGGTATGACGCGCATCCAGCGACAGAGTCAGGCGACCGTCGCCGCGCAGCCGCGTAAAATCGAGATGCGCGTCGGCATTGTCGGCACCACCACGTGTCGACGTACCATCGGCCTGCTTCAACGACAGCTGGCGAAACCGGCGCTTGGTGATGAAGTTCACGATCCGCCGGGTCGGTGGATAGCCATATTGAAGCGCGACCGGCTCCGGAAACACCTCGACCTTCTCGATCGCCTCCGGCGGCAGATTGCCGATCTCCTGATATCCCGACACGCGTTGCGCATTGAGCAGGAAGATCGGCTCCTGCCCGTCGCCCGATTGCGTCACCCCGCGAATGGTACGCAGCAACTCATCGATCGAGGTCGCGCCAGTCGCGGCTATCGCCCCCGCATCCAGCGTCGCCAGCGGTTGGATCGCGGTATCGACCTGCCCGCGCCGGCCGACGACAATGATATCGTGACGCGTATCCAATGCGTCGGGCCGGGCGGGTGTTGCATCGGGATCGGCGTTGACCGGCGCAGCGGGAAGCGCCCTAGACTGGCAAATACCCGCCACCGACCAGTTAAGGGCGAGAACCGTCAAAGAAAGACGACCAGCCCGTAGAGTATCGCAATACATATTGTCGGGTGATCTCACGGGTGCTTCACCTTTATGAGGCTTCGGTAATCGGCGACACCAAACGGATCAACTATACCCGGAATCGTACTGCGTATTTGCGGTGTCTCGATCTATGCACCATTGCCACCGCACGAGCACCAGGATCGCAACATGCTGCGCGACAAACGCCAGGATCGGCAGCGCCATGCGAGTCTCATCGAACCCGAGCAGCGCAACGAATACTATCAGGGTCAGTGTCGCCGCGGCGGTGAACCGCTCAAGCGCCGCAACGCGATCCCAGTTACGGTCCAGGATCGCCCAGGCGATGAGGACACTCGCGCCGGCCAGCAGGAACACGGCTAGCGACAGTGACGATGCCGCCGCTCGGTTACCGTCGTCGAGAAGATTCGGGCGCGCACCACCGAATGACAGGATACCAACAACGTCGTCATGCCCAAAATCGAGATACGGGAAGCCGACAATCGCGCCAATCGTCAACACGGCGGCGAGGGGAAGGATCAGGCCTACCGCGAGCGCGTAACTCGTCAGCGCAAAGCGCCCGTCCGGGTCGGTGAGCATCATCCGCCACGCGCCGTGCAGGCAGCCAAGCGCAAAGGACAACGGCTTGCCATCGGCGATCGACGCCTCGAACTCGCCCAGCATCGCAAGCCCCCAATCGCGACGACGAGCACCGACGCAGCGGATCGCGATTTTCATCAGGCACCGGGACAACGCGACAGTCATATCCAGAGCATTTCCCCGACGGGTTGCGCACGGTCATTCCCGATCGAGCGCGCAAGCGATACTCCCGCGGCGGTCAGGCGATAGACATGACGCGGGGGCCGCCCGGCCTGTATCGGTTCGCGCCACTCGGCCTCCAACAATCCCTGCTCCGTCATCCGTACGAGCAACGGGTAGAGCGTGCCCGACGAGATGCCGGTATCCTTCATCAGGTCATACCCATGCCGCCAGTTCTGAGGATGATCCGCCATCGCCGCGAGTAGCGTGAGCATCTGTTTCGAGGGTCGTCGATCGCGCACCATTCGCTTTTTCAACATATGTAGATTTAAGAGTCAACGGTGATACGGTTCAGCTCGCTGCTGATGATCGGGTTGAGTTTGCGCGGTCCACGATGTTCCCTACAGCAACGCGCAAAGTGCGAGCGAATTGATCGAGATTGCCTTCCTTGCGGCAAGCCGAGGGAACGGACACGGTCCTGCAACGTCCGGCAAGGACGTATCTCGCGAGGCTTCATGACCGGACTGACATTGGTGTTTCTTCACGCGCTAGGCGCCAGCGCGCGTGAATGGGAGCAGGTCATCGATCATCTCCCGGGGTACGAATGCGTGGCGCTCGACCTGCCTGGGTTCGGCGACGCAGCAAAAACTGGCCATGCCGATGTCGTCACGATGACAGACTGGCTGGCAGACGAAATACGATCTCGCCAGCCCAACCCGTGCGTCCTTGTCGGGCACAGCATGGGCGGCAAGATCGCGACGCTGGTTGCAGCGCGTGCAGCGTCCGGAGAGATCGGGCTGTCGAGTGTTCTGGGCGTCGTTCTGGTTGCCGCGTCGCCCCCCAGTCCAGAACCGATGGAAGAGGATCGCCGGGCCGAGATGATCGGCTGGTTTGCCGATGGTCAGGCGTCACGCGAGGACGCAGCGACCTTTGTCGATGCCAATACCGCTACGCCGCTGCCGGACGTGTTGCGCGACAGGGCGATCGACGACGTTTTGCGCTCGAACAGAGCGGCGTGGCTGGGATGGCTGGAGCGTGGCAGCCGCGAGGATTGGAGCGCGGATGCCGGACGGATCACTCTTCCGGCGCTGATCGTCGCCGGTGCCGAAGACGGTGATCTCGACGCGGATGCACAGCGCCGGCTGAACCAGCCGCATTATGTCACCGCCGAATTGCGGGTGGTGGCAGATGCGGCACACCTGATCCCCTACGAACAACCCGAAGCGCTTGCCGCCCTGATCCGCGAACACGCGGCATCGGTTGCAGGCGCAATCCTGCCAGCGCATTTTGGCCAGATCCTCGGCTCGGATCGGGTCAGCCAGAGAGCACGAAGCGCGATGCTTGAAAGGCTGCGTCCTGTCCGCGATGCAGCGAACTGGACCGACGATCACTATGCCACGCTTGCCATCTTGATCGGGCAGATTCTGCCGGATTGCGGCGTCGACCACGACCTGGCGCGTCGTATCGCATTCGGCGTTGCTCAGGGTGATGGCGATGGGTGGCGCTTCGCTGCGTTGCCCGCCGATGGCGAAGCCTGGATCCGCGGCTTGGCGACCTTGCACATGCTGATGGACGGTCTTGCGGCGCAGGATCACGCCTGGACCAGCCTCCTCGAAAATGTTGCCGAGGGAGAGGCTGGCCGGGCAGACGACGACGCGTATCTTTCCCCCGCGCAGATGAAGCTGTGGTTCGATGACGTTCGCGCGGAAGTCGTGCGTGTCTGGATGTCGCTGCCGACGACAATGGCTGAAATCGGATATGATGGGTTTGCCGTGGGCGGCGATGCACATCGCAAGCAGGGCTATATACGAACAGCGGCGGACGACTTGGAACCTTGGCAACTTGCGTCGGGGAGCGCGTCGTGATGCGTTATCGACACCGCGAGGCGGACGTCGTCGATGCCGTCGTGATCGGCACGGGAGCCGGTGGAGCACCGCTCACCGCACGTCTCGCCAAAGCAGGCCTGTCGGTCGTCGCGCTCGAGGCTGGCCGCGTATTCCGTCCGGAAGACCATGTCGCCGACGAGGTCGCTGCCGATATCTACTGGATGGAAGAGCGACTGAGCGGTGGCGCCAATCCCACTGCGTTCGGGTCGAACAATTCGGGTATGGGAGTTGGCGGGTCGACGCTGCACTGGGGCGCGTTCTGCCCCCGCCCCGACCCGCGCGACCTGCAATTGAAGACGCTGACCGGCGAAGGTGCCGACTGGCCGATCGACCATGCCGAGTTGATCCGCTACATCGAAGAGGTGGAGCAGTTCACCGGGGTATCGGGCCCGGCGCGGTATCCGTGGGACGAGCACCGCCGCTACGAGTATCCGCCCGTGGCCCGCAACGCTCCGGCCGCCGCGATGGCGCGTGGCTGTGCGGCAGTCGGCATCGTCGCAACCGACGCACCGGCGGCACTGGTGTCACGCGACCGGGACCAACCGCATTGGGGCCAGCGACAGGCTTGCGTGAATTGCGGCGCCTGTCATCAAGGCTGCCGCAACGCCGCCAAGACGAGCATGGACACGACCTATCTGCCGCTCGCCGCTGCCCATGGCGCAGAGATGCGCGCTGGGTGCCGCGTGCTGTCGTTCGAATTCGACGCCGCCGGCCGGATCAGCGCGGTCGTGTACCGGCAAGGTGACGCGGAACGCCGCCAGCGCTGTTCGGCGGTCTTCCTGTGCGCTGGAGGTGTCGAAACACCGCGCCTGCTGCTCAACCTGGGTATCGCCAATTCGAGCGGTCAGGTGGGACGCAACTTCATGGCGCATGTCGCGACACAGGTTTGGGGCCGGTTCGATGCCGATATGCGGATGAATCGCGGTTACCCCTCGTCGCTCATCAGCGAGGATATGCTGCGCCCCGACGATGCCGACTGCGCCGGTGGCTATCTGATCCAGAGCTTGGGGGTATTGCCAGTCAATCTTGCCACCGGTCTCGCACGCGGCGCAGGCATGTGGGGCGAACGCCTCCAGACTATCTTGCGCGGCTACAATCATATGGCGGGGATCGGCATCAACGGGGAATGCCTGCCCCATCCGGACAATCGCTTGACGCTTGCCGACGAGACCGACGCCTTCGGCCACCGCAAGGCGCGGATCGACTTCAGCTACCACGCCAACGAGCATGCCATCGATCGCCACGCCCGCCGCACGCTTAGCGACATCTGGGCGGCGGCGGATGCGAAAGACATCTTCGCCGTCGATCGCTCCGCGCATACCATCGGCACCTGTCGCATGGGGCATGACGGCGACGAGGCGGTAGTCGACGCGGATGGTCGCAGTTTCGACATTCCCAATCTGATGATCTGCGACAACTCGATCTTTCCAAGCGCGCTGGCGGCGAACCCGGCACTGACGATCATGGCGCTGTCGCTGCGCACCGCCGACCGGTTTATCGCATCCCGTCGCTAGGTGGGTGAGCATGCGGCTGGCACCAAAAATCACTTCGCGATGATCCGGTATGCTGGGTCGACGACACGCCCGAATAGCAGGCGCCAAGGCGACCGGGCGCGCCGTGGCCTCGCTCAAACCTGGGCGCGGTTGGCAAGGCCGATTGCTCACATCGTGATTGCCGCATAGCGTCTATCGTTCATTCTTACCGGAAGGCCGCGATGTCACCCCCCATGGATCGAACCCCTATGAGTCGTCGCAGCATCCTGATCGCCGCCGGTGCTACATCGGCAGCGTTGGTGGCGAGCACACCCGCGCTGGCGGCGACACCGGGCCTGCCGGCGTCATGGGATCAGCAGCCGCGGATACCGTTATGGCCGAAGGGCACGCCCGAAACCGGCTTTGCCGCGCAACCGCAGCCAGCCGACTACCCCAAGAATTTCGTACGCAACGTGGCGCAGCCCGAGTTGCGCGTATTCGTCCCCGCGCGCTCGAACGGCCAGGCGGTGCTGTCGATCCCCGGCGGCGCCTACACGTTCGTCTCGGTCATCAACGAGGGCATCGACGTCGCGCGCCGGATGAATGCACTCGGCTACACGGTGTTCGTGCTCATCTACCGCCTGCCTGGCGAAGGCTGGACACACCGCGCCGACGTGCCGTTGCAGGATGCGCAGCGCGCAGTGCGCGTGATCCGGTCGCGCGCTGCCGAATATCGTCTCGATCCCGCGACGCTGGCGGTGGTCGGCTTCTCGGCTGGCGGGCACCTTGCCGCAAGCCTTGCGACCGGGTTCGGCGAGGCGGTGGCGCCGGTGCGCGATGCGATCGACCGTCTGGACGCCCGCCCTGCGCATGTCGGGTTGATCTACCCGGTCATCAGCCACGTCCCCGGCATCGGCCATGCCGATTCGAGCCTGAAGCTGCTTGGCCCCTCCCCCGACGCCGCGCTGATCGCCCGCCGCTCACCCGCCGAGCACGTCACCGCGGCGACCCCGCCGATCTTCCTCGCCCACGCACTGGACGACCCCGCGGTGCCTGCGGAGAACAGCGTCATCATGATGCGCGCGATGCAGGCGGCGAAACGCCCGGTCGAGGCGCATTTCTTCCAGCGCGGCGGGCACGGCTTCGGCACCGGCGAGCCCGACCTGCCCGCCAGCGCCTGGCCCGACCTGTTCCTGCGCTGGATCGCCGACCGCGTCGCTGCCGCTTGACCCGACACGGAATGGAGACCGTCATGACCGGATGGACCAGGCGCGACATGCTCCGCACCAGCAGCGCGGTCGTCGCCGGCACGATGCTGGCGGACGTGGCCGGCGCTGCCGCAACGCCGCAGCCATCGAGCGAGGCGCTGGCGCATGTCGCGCCCGAACTGCGCCCGGCCGCGCGGCAGATCATGCTGCTCTCCGCACAGGGTGGCCCGTTCACCGACGCCAAACTGCCCAAGCTGCGCGCGACGGGCGCGGCCGGCGCCCAACCGCCACTTGCCGACATACCCGTTCAGACGCGGCAAATTGTGGTCGGTCGCGGACAGCCCGACGTCACCGTCTATGTCGTCAATGCGAGGCCCGGTGGTCCAGCGCGCCCGGCGATCCTGCATACGCATGGCGGCGGTTTCATCGTCGGGTCGGCAAAGCAGGAACTCGCTTATCTCCAGCAACTGGCCAAGGACATCGACTGCGTCATCGTCACCGTCGAATACCGCCTGGCGCCCGAGACGCGCTACACCGGCTCGATCGAGGAGAATTACGCGGGGTTGCGCTGGCTCCATGCGCAGGCCGCGATGCTCGGCGTCGACCGCAGCCGGATCGCGGTGATGGGCGAAAGCGCGGGCGGCGGCCACGCCGCGCTGCTCGCGATCGTCGCGCGGGATCGCGGCGAGGTGCCGGTCGCGTTCCAGTCGCTGATCTATCCGATGCTCGACGATCGCACCGGCGGCGCAGTCCGGCTGCCGCCGTTCATCGGCGCGGTCGGCTGGGATGGCCCGGCCAATCAATATGGTTGGCGCTCGTTCCTCGGCATGGCGCCCGGCACCGCGCAGGTACCCAGCGCCGCCGTCCCCGCGCGCGTCGCCGACCTGCGCCGCCTGCCGCCCGCCTTCATCGCGGTCGGCGGCGTCGACCTGTTCGCACTCGAGGACATGACGTACGCGCGACGCCTCACCGAAAGCGGCGTCGCGACCGAATTCCTGCTCGTCCCCGGCGCGTTCCACGGCTTCGACCGCGTTGCACCGGAGACGCCGCAAGCGCAGCAGTTCACCCACGCCAAACTCGCCGCACTACGCCGCGCGTTTGCCACCGGTGGATGAGACTCTCGCCCCTCCCCAGTCGTGACAGGATCTGCATCGCCAGTGCGCATAGGAGCACGCGGTCTGATAGGCCTCATTGCCCTGAGGTAACGATTTTTGATCGCCCGCGAGGGGCCGGGCAACGGCACGCGTAGGTAATGCATTGGGCAAAGGAACGATGATGATCGACGACCTGGACGTCCGGCTGGCGCGTATCGCCTCGGTGACGTTGACCGACGAACTCGAGGGTCTCGAACACGCCGTGCTGGGTCGGATAGCGACCGAACGGGCCCAGACCGACACAATGCTTCGTCTCGGCGTCGCCGCCGTCACTGGCGCATTGCTGCTCGGCGGACTCAGTTCGCTTGACCAGACACGACCGACGCAGGCGGTCGGCGCGTTCGAGATGCTGGGCGGGGCAAGCGCCCTTGCGCCGTCCACCCTGCTGGGCGGATCGTGATGAGGCCGCGTACCGGCGTGCTGCTCATCATCCTCGCAGCGTTTGTGGCCGCGATCGCGGGTGTCATCGCGGGCCGCGTGTTGACCGTTCCAGCCGCGACGCCCGCCGCCGAATTGCACGCCGTCCTGCATGACCGGATGGATCTGAATCCCGATCAGACGACGAGGCTCGACGCGCTGGAGCACGTTTATGCGGTCCGTCGCGCGGCGATCGAACGTCGGATGCGGGCCGACAACACGGTGCTCGCCGCCGCGATCGAGACCGAGCACGGCTATGGTCCGGGCGTCGCCGCCGCTGTCGACCGCACGCACGCCACGATGGGGGAACTGCAAAAGGCGACACTCGCGCACATCTTCGCAATGCGCCAAGTGTTGACGCCTAGACAGGCCCCGCAGTTCGATGCCGCGGTGGTCAAAGCCTTGACCGACGACTCCCATGCCGCGAAGTGACGACCGCGTTCACTTCGATGTCCGATGCCGAGCTGGTCACGCTGGCGCTCGCACGCGAGGACGCCGCATTCGCCGAAATCGTCCGTCGGCATCGTGCCCCCCTCTACCGGCTCGCGCGCGCGAGCCTGGGGGATGCCGACGACGCACTCGACGCGACCCAGGACAGTTTCGTACGCGCGTATCGATCGCTCAGCCGGTTCGATCTCGAACGACCGCTGCGCCCTTGGCTGGTACGGATCGTACTGAACGCCTGTCGGGACCGCATACGACGGCGGATGGTGCGCCGCTATATGCTGCCGTTCGCCGCCGAGGCGCATGATCGGGTCGCCGACGACTCCCCGCATCAGGGCGTCGTAGCCGGCGACCGGCAAGACCTTGAGCGAACCCTGCGCGCGATCGCCGCGCTTCCCGCCGCCACGCGCGAGCCGCTGGTCCTCTGCGCGATCGACGGCATGAGCCAGGCGGACGCGGCGACGATTCTTGGCATAAGCATCAAGGCCGTGGAGACACGTGTTCGGCGCGCTCGGGAGGCTTTACGAACCGCGCTCGATCGCGTCTGACGAGGAAAATCACG
This sequence comes from Sphingomonas sp. PP-CC-3A-396, assembly GCF_004343105.1. Lineage (NCBI taxonomy): Bacteria > Pseudomonadati > Pseudomonadota > Alphaproteobacteria > Sphingomonadales > Sphingomonadaceae > Sphingomonas > Sphingomonas sp. PP-CC-3A-396. The sequence continues at coordinate 379,304 of NZ_SLYF01000003.1, forward strand.
CGCCGTCGAGGGGGCGACGTCCGGCGTGCGTACCATTATCACCACCCATGCGGTACTCTGGAGCCTGAATGCACGACCATCTTACCCGCCGCACGGTGTTGCGCGGTGCCGGCCTCGCTGGCGGGGCCGCTGCGTTTGCAGCCTGGATGCCGGCATGGGCGCAGTCGGTCTCGTCCGGGCTGATCGCACCGCTACCAACGGTGTCGGGCGACGACATCCGCCTGACGATCGCGCGGCAACGCATGACGATCGATGGACGTCTAATGAAGGCAATCGGGATCAATGGCACGGTTCCGGGCCCGTTGATCCGCCTGCGCGAAGGCCAAACCGCGCGCCTGTCGGTCGTCAACGACCTCGACGAGGACAGTTCACTGCACTGGCACGGGCTGCTCGTACCCGCGCAATATGATGGCGTACCCGGCGTCTCGTTTCCCGGTATCGCCCCGCGATCGACCTATGTCGCGGAGTTTCCGGTCCGACAGGCAGGCACCTATTGGTATCACAGCCATTCGGGTTTGCAGGAGCAGCTCGGGCTCTATGGTCCGATCGTCATCGATCCCGCGGACATCGATCCGGTCGCGTCGACCCGCGAGCATGTCATCGTGCTGTCGGATCACAGTCCGTCGTCGCCCGCCGCGATCTTCCGGCGGATGAAGCTTGGCGATGGCTATTACGACTTTCAGAAGCAGACGCTCGCGGGAACGCTGGCAGGCCGCGACCAGCCGCTGAAGGACCGGCTGAATTGGGGCGGGATGCGGATGTCTCCAACCGACATCGCCGACGGGACCGGCGCTGCTTATGTCTATCTCGTCAACGGCCACGGCCCCCGCGACAATTGGACGGCATTGTTCACACCGGGCGAACGCGTCCGCCTGCGGATCATCAACGCCTCGTCGATGACGACTTTCAACGTCCGCATTCCCGGCCTGCCGATGACGATCGTGCAGGCCGATGGGCAGAACGTCCGGCCCGTCGCCGTCGACGAATTCCAGATCGGCGTCGCCGAAACCTATGACGCGATCGTGGTTCCCGGTGATTTGGCCTACACGCTGGTCGGTGAAAGCGTCGATCGATCGGGCATGGCCCGCGCGACACTTGCGCCCCGCGCCGGCATGACGGCCGCCGTTCCACCGCTCCGTGCACGACCATTGGCGACGATGATCGACATGGGCATGGGCGGAATGAGCCATGCCAGCATGGAGAAAGGCGACCCACACCGCGGGGTCGATCCGACCGCCGAACGGAATGCATCGGCGCAAGTCGCGACGCCCGGAACGCCCGCAAGGGCTACGCGATCACCCGCCATGCCCGGACCGACGGCGAAAATGCCCCCCACCGTGGATCATGGAGCGATGCCGGGCATGGACCATTCGGCCATGGCAATGGGGCAGCCCTCGGCCATGCACGGGAGCGACATGGCCGACATGGCCGACATGATGATGTCGATGCGCGACTTCTCGAACGCGCCGGCGATCGATCGGAACCCCGGCGTTCAGACGGTCGCGATGGCCCCGATCGATCGCACCGATTATCCGGGCCAAGGCTTGGAAAATGTCGGGCATACGGTGCTGACCTATCGCGATCTGGTCGCCCTGGAGCGCAACCCCGACGTCCGCGCGCCGACCCGGCAGCTCGACATACACCTGACGGGCAACATGGAGCGCTTCATGTGGTCGTTCGACGGCGTGAAGATGTCGGACACGATGGACCCGTTTCCCTTCACCCTCGGCGAGCGTGTCCGCGTGACGCTTATCAACGATACGATGATGGCCCATCCCATCCATCTCCATGGTCATTTCTTCGAACTGGTGACCGGACACGGCGACCATGCACCGCGCAAGCATACGGTGATCGTCCAGCCGGGCGGCAAGGTAAGCTGGGATCTTACCGCCGACGCGGTCGGCGACTGGGCGTTTCATTGTCACATGCTCTACCATATGCATGCCGGGATGATGCGGACGGTGAGCGTCCGTCCGGCGGGAGACACGGCATGAACCGCGTCCTCGCACTACTGCTTATCGGAAGCGCAACGATCGCAACGCGTGCCCTTGCGCAGGATCACGCGATGCACGGCATGACCATGCCAGGTATGGCGATGCCCGCAAAACCGAAGCGCGCTAAACCCGCGCCTCCCAAGCTTCAGCCTGCCAAGCGTGCGACTGCAAAGACACCGACGCGCTCTGCCACAGCGCGGAAGGCTTCGACGGTTCGCCCGACGGCCCCAGCTGCGCGCCCGTCTGCGGAACCCGCGATGCCGGCCATGGATCATGCGCATATGCCCGGGATGGCGATGCCAGGTACGACGGCGCCCGGTATGACGGCCACCGGTATGACGGCGCCCGAGATGGACATGCCCGGCGGACATGCCGGTCATGACATGACTGCGCCCGCGATGGCCACCGACACGATCGCGCCGACGGGTACCGCGCTCCCGGCAGGCAATGCCCCTGCCCCGCCCTTACCAACCGGTCATTTTGCCGATCGTCAGTTCGGAGCCGCCGCTATGATGCCGGCCCGCGCGCAGATGATGCGGGAGAGCGGTGCGCAACGCCTGGCGCAGGTGATGTTCAACCTCGCCGAATATCAGATCCGCAACGGCAAGGACGGCTATCGCTGGGACGGCGAAGGCTGGTTCGGTGGCGATATCGACCGCGCGGTCATCAAGACCGAGGGCTCTGGCGCAGTCCGAGGCGGTGTCGAGGCCGCCGAGGTACAGGCGCTCTACAGCCATGCGATCGGCCCTTATTTCGATGTGCAGGCGGGTATTCGCCACGACTTCGCACCATCGCCGACGCGGAGCTATGCGACGATCGGCGTCGAGGGTCTCGCGCCGTACATGTTCGATACCGAGGCGGCGGTTTTTGTCTCGACCAAGGGGGACGTGCTCGGGCGGCTCGAAGGCTGGTATGACCAGCGCCTTGCTCAGCGGCTCGTGCTGCAGCCCCGGGTCGAATTCAATCTGGCCGCGCAGGATATTCCCCAAACGCGGGTCGGTGCAGGACTATCCGACGCCGAACTCGGCCTGCGGCTTCGTTACGAGATCGCGCGCGAGTTCGCCCCCTATGTCGGGATATCCTATGAGGCGAAGACCGGTCGCACCGCCGATTACGCGCGGGCCGACGGCAAGGATGTGACGACGACCAGCCTGGTTGCGGGTGTACGATTCTGGTTCTGATGGTGGTGTACGCGGCGCCGCGCAGCCACGTCGGCCTTCGCAGCGCTGTGCTTCACCGCTCCCCGAACAGGTCCCGCTGTGCCTTTTCGAGTTCCTCGGCATAGCGTCGTCGGACGAAACTTTCCGACAAGATGCCGAGCACTCGCCGGTCGTCGTCGAGCACTGCGAGTTCGTCTGCGCCCGATGCGTCGAAGCGACGCATGATCTCGGCAATATCCATGGTCGGCGTCAGCGCGGAGTCGATGTTGATCGCCAGCGGGCCGACCGGCGACTGCGGATCGAGCCCTTCCGCATAGGCCGTCGGGGTCTGGACAATGCCTGCATACCGATCCTCGCCATCGATCAGCACTGTACGGCTGGTCGCACCGAGCGGCACGCGGCGTCGGAACTCGGCGATCATGATCCCCGCCGGCAACGGCTTGGCATCACGCCGCATCATCCGCCCCGCGGTCAATGTCTTGACCCAGCCGACGTCGCGCGCGCTCTTGATCGTCTCGCCGCGCAAATGCAGTCGCCAGGTCGAGAAGCTGTAGCCGAAGGTCTCGCGCACGATGGTCGATGAGACCAGCGCCGCCGCCAGTACCGCGCCGGTGAGCGCGAAATCATGCGTCGCCTCCAGCACCAGCATCGCCATCGTCATCGGCCCGCCGACCACCGCGACCGCGAGCGCGGCCATCCCGACCAGCGCGGCATTGCGCGGATCGACCACGTCCTGCCCGGCCAGCGCAGCCAGGCTGCTGGCAAACAAATGGCCGACCAGTGTGCCCAGGAACAGCGACGCGAAGAACAGCCCACCACGAAAGCCGAAGCCCAGCGACACGATCGACGCCGCGCATTTCGCGAGGAAGATCATCGCGATGAACGCCAATGATGCCCCCAAAGCGAGATCGGCATGAAGCGCGCCATGTCCTGCAGACAGGACTTGCGGCGAGACCAGCGCGATGGGGACGAGCAAAAGGCCGCCGATTGTCGGCCGCGACCATTCCGGCAGTTTTGCGCGCCGCGATGCGGTTTCGACCAGCGCCACCGCGCGCATCAGGACGATACCGATCCCGGCACACAGCGCGCCGAGCCCTGCATAGATCAGATAGTGATGCGTCTCGGTCGGCATCGTCGAGACCGAATCGATAACATAGGGCTGGATCCCGAGAAGCTGCGCGACCAGCGTCCCGGCCAGCGCCGCCGCCACCACCGGGGCGAGCGCGGTCGGCGTATAGGCACCGATCACGATCTCGAACGCGTAGAACGCGCCGGCAAGCGGTGCACCGAAGGCTGCCGCGATCGCCGCGCCCGTCCCTGCGCCGACGAGATTCCGCAGGTCGGCACGGCGCAGGTTGAACACACGACCGGCGACCGATCCGATTGCGCCGCCCAGTTGCGCATAGGCCGCCTCAAGCCCGACCGACGCGCCGAACCCGTTGGACAGCATAGTCTGTACCGAGATGACGAGGCTGTCGGACACCGACATCCGACCACCGTGCAGCGCGTTCGCTTCGACCGCATCGACCATCCGGCGCTTGCGCGATCGGACGGCCAAGGAAAAAGCCGCCAGCACGACCCCGCCGATCGGCAGCACGACGAGTGCGCCCGCCGGTAATGCCGGCAGCGCGCTCAAACGCCCGGCCGACGACAGGCCGAACAGCACATGCTGCAACGTCCGCGCAATCGCGCCCTGTAGAACACTGAGCAGCCCCGCCCCCGCCCCGACGAGCGTCGCCAGCACGATGAAGGCAGCCTCGCTCGCGCGGACACGGCGGCGAATCCATTTGAGGAAGGAAAGAGCGTGCAGGGTCGTGCGCCAGGCCGGGGATTCGGTCTTGCTCATCTACGTCGGGACGCGCCAATCATGACAGGAATTTCGTTCGCCATTCGACCAACACACCGACCGCAGGTTCAGGACCGGGTTTCTGCTCCTCCCCCGCCGCAGTCCGTGCGACGACGGAATGCTTCGAGGACAAGCTGCCGACGACTGCGGCGCTGTTCCAAATCGACAAGACCAAACATAGTGACCACCTTCGACATCCCGTCGGCGGTGAACAGCGTGCGCACAAGGCGTTGATCCGACCATCTTGAGCCAAGTCGAGCCGGTCATCGCGCACGCCAGACACGCGCGAACGCGTGCTTCGATGGGCATTTCAATACTAGCGTTCGCGTCGGACTTGCCCGTCGAACATCGTCGTCGTCCGACCGCCGACCCAGACCTGTCCGTTCCCATCCTGTGCGACGTCGATGCGTCCATCGCGACCGATGCACGAGCCCTGCGCAGCAACATAGCGATCGTGCGCACGGCCGCTGGCGAACAGCCATTGGCCGACCGAGGCGTTGAGGCTGCCGCAGACCGGGTCCTCGATCAGCGCGCCGTGCGCATCGCTGAAGATCGCGCGGATCTCGAACGCGGCGTCGCTGCCAGCCGGGTGCGGGCCGACGATCCCGATGTCGATGCGCCGGGAATGATGGCGGGCAGGCTCGACCGCCAGCACGTCCGCAGCGGTCGCGAGCATCACCGCGATCCAGCCGGGACCGTTGTCGACCCACTGCGCATCGACGATCGCGGCGCGGTCGATCCGCAGCAGGTCGGCCACTTCCAAGATTTCCACTTCGGTCGGCATGCCGCTGCGGATCAACGGCGGTGCGGCGAACGCGAGCCGGTTGTTGTCGCGGCGGACCTCGACGAGACCAACGCCGCATTCCTGCACGATCACGCCCGCGCGTTTCGGCGTGCCCCCCGCCTCCAGCCACGCATGGCATGTCCCCAGCGTCGGATGCCCGGCGAACGGCAGTTCGCGCGCGAGCGTGAAGATGCGGACGCGGTAGTCGGCAAGGGTATCGGTTGTAGGTAACAGGAACGTGGTTTCCGACAAATTGAGCCAGCGCGTGATGCGCTGCATGTCGTCGGTCGAAAGGCCTTCCGCGTCGGCGACGACCGCGAGCGGATTGCCGGTGAACGGCGCGGTGCCGAACACGTCGACCAGCTTGAAGGACTTGGTCATGAGCGAGTCTCCGGTTGGCGGCGGTATTGCCAAGCTCGAGTCAGGAGCGGTGCGTCGATCCGGCGGACCGTATCGCCGACCGCCCCGCGCCAGCAGGCGGAAGCCTGGATCGCCTGGGTAACTACGCGCAGGCTCCCGCCCGCCCCGCCGCACGCCGCGGTCGCCGCGCGATCGATCCGGCGCAGCGCATGGCGTGCCAAGGCCGGCGTGGGCGATGACAGGTCCGCGCGCGGCACCGTGACGGCGTACCGCTCGGGGCCGATACGCATTTCGCGCGCGATGCTTGGCGCGGACAGCGTGGCTAGCATTAAGGCGGCGAGAGTTTTGGTCGTCATGAGAACCTCCTGTGCAGGCGCACCGATGCCGATTTACGGCTGGCCAGGACAGGGACGGATGCGTACGATCGGGGTGAACTGTATTGGTCAAGAGAGCGGTACGATGGCGACGAACATGCTCGAGACGCGGACCGGACAGGTCATGCACGTCATTCGCGATCGGATCGAGCGGCGGACGCTGACACCCGGCGCGCGGCTACCGTCGGTGCGCGCAATGGCCGAGACGATCGGGTTTTCCAAATCCACCGTGGTCGAGGCGTATGACCGGCTCGCCGCCGACGGGACGATCCGGTCGCGACCCGGATCTGGCTTCTACGTCGCCTCGCCGCTCGCCCCGCTGGCGCTTAACCGATTGGGTGGCGCGGTTGAGCGCGAAGTTGATCCGCTGTGGATGCTGCGCCAGTCGCTCGCCGATGGTGGCAAGCGCATCAAGCCTGGCTGTGGCTGGCTGCCGGACGAGTGGCTGGCCGGCGATGCGATCCGCAAGGGGCTGCGGGCCGCGGCGCGTGACACCCGCGATCGCGCGCTGACCGGTTATGCCTCGCCGCAGGGATCGTTGCCGCTGCGCGCGCTGCTCGCCCGGCGGCTCGCCGGACAGGGCGTCGATGCCGCGCCCGATCAGATCCTGCTAACCGACAGCAGTACGCATGCGCTCGACCTCGTCTGCCGCTTCCTGCTCGAACCGGGCGACACCGTGCTGGTCGACGATCCGTGCTATTTCAACTTCCTCGCGTTGCTCCGCGCGCACCGCGTCAAGGTCGTCGGCGTGGCGATGACGCCGACTGGGCCGGACGTGACGGCATTCGCCGCCGCACTCACCGAGCATCGCCCGCGTTTCTATCTGACCAACTCCGCGGTCCATAATCCGACCGGCGCGACGCTGGCCGCCGCGACCGCGCACAAACTGCTGAAGCTTGCCGACGCGCATGATCTCGTCATCGTCGAGGATGATATCTTCGCCGATTTCGAACATGCGATCGCACCCCGGCTGGCCGCGTTCGACGGTCTCGACCGCGTGATCCGGATCGGCAGCTTCTCCAAATCTGTGTCAGCCGCCATCCGCTGCGGGCATATCGCCGCGCGACCGGACTGGGTCGAGGCGCTTGCCGACCTGCGGATCGCGACGTCGATGTCGGGCAATCCGCTGTCGGCCGATCTGCTCCACGGCGTACTGACCGACGGCAGCTATCGCCGGCATGTCGAGACCCTCCGCGCTCGGCTGGCGCGCGCGATGGCGCGGACGGTGAAGCGACTGCGCGCGGTCGGGATCGAACCGTGGATCGAGCCCGACGCCGGCATCTTCCTATGGGCGCGGCTCCCGGATGGCATGGACACGGTCAGGCTCGCCCGCGCGGCGCTGGCGCAAGGCATCGTGCTCGCGCCCGGCAACGTGTTCAGCACCGGCGGTGCGTGGAGCGACTATTTGCGGTTCAACGTGTCGATGTGCGACGACGAGGCGCTGTTCGCGTTTCTGGGTGACGCCTGCCGGTCGGTGGGTTGAGGACAGCCTAGCGCGATCGATGCCGGAACGGATTGTCTGCCATGTGATCGACGGATACGCGAACCTTGAGCGCGACGTGACGGCACGCCGCTCGGGTTGCGGGAAAGTTCCTTGGCGGCGCGCTCACGCTGTTTCAGACGGCCTCTACGCACGCTGCAGGCTCGGCTGCGGACGTTGCGGTCGATGATCGTCACCGCCTGGAATGTCGCGATCACGGTTGGCGGGTATGGGGTCGAGACGCGGGGGGCCGGCGTGTTGCCGTGGAGCCTCTGCATCCTGTCGGTGCCATGCTTGGTGGTCGTGTCGATGACCCGGCTGCATGGTTTCTTGTCCCGCCGCGCTACGTCAATCCTGCAAGGTATAGCGAAAGCGATCAGGGTGTGACCGGATCGCCAGCCCAGACCCTCGCTAGCGATGCCCCATCGGCACGTCTGGGTCCGCGTCATCCGCGCGTGGTATAGGCCCTACCGAGATATCGCTATCATAGAGGCCCCCCCCGGCACGCTTGCGCACGCGGATTTTAGCGTACGCACAAGGATCGCGATGGTCAGGACAGGAGCGATTTTCGTCAATGAGACCTGGATTTAGGCATTCGCAGCCTTTCTTGCAGGAGGACTAACAGTCTGGTCACACAGTTGTTGATCTATATTGCTGATTATTGAATACTATATTCGAGATCAGCTGTGATCCCCCGCTGGAGGTAGTGCTAATTATGTCACAAAGCGGAAATACTGATAAGAAAAGTAAAACTGCTTCGCGTCGGATTCGGGCGTAATCAGCAGTCGCCGTTCCGCAAACCTCTGTAACGGAACGAGATGCTCCACCGTTCCTAGTCGTTTTGGATCTAAATTACGACGTTCCCGCCGTTGACACGATCTCTCTGAATGGTAGCCCTATCATAAGCGGCAACGACCGTGTGCACTCTGGCCTGATCAGGGCGGCCGGAATTAGGGGAGGGACTATGATCAAATTTCCGCGCGCGTTGGCGCATTCGGTATCTACCATCGCCGTCGTGGCCGGGCTGGCAGCCTCCAACACCGGCAGCGCGCAGACAGGTCCGGCGCAGGCGGGTCCAGCGCAGACGGCCCCCGCTCCTACCGGCCAAACGGCTCAAACCCCCAGCGCGCAGACGGCGCCCGGCGCGACGCCCGCGGCCGACACGCTTGGTGAAGGCACGACCGAAGACATCGTCGTTACCGGTATCCGCGCCAGTCTCAACCGCGCGATCGACATCAAGCGCACGTCCGCAGGTGTCGTCGACGCCATCTCTGCCGAGGATATCGGCAAGTTTCCCGACACCAACCTGGCTGAGTCGCTGCAGCGGATCACCGGCGTGTCGATCACCCGCGCCAATGGCGAAGGTTCCCAGGTCGCAGTGCGCGGGTTCAGCGGTGGCTTCAACCTCGTGACATTGAACGGCCGTCAGCTGGCGTCGACGAGCATCGATACGAGCACCGGCAACGCCTTCGCGGTCGGCACCGGCCGTTCCTTCGACTTCCAGAACCTGGCGTCGGAAGGCGTCGCAACGCTGGAAGTCTACAAGACCGGCCGGGCCAACATCCCGTCAGGCGGCATCGGCGCGGCCATCAACGTCGTCACGCGCCGGCCGCTCGACTCCCGCGAGGACGGCTTCTCGGGCTCGATCGGCGCCAAGGCCTTGTATGACAGCTCGGTCGAGAACGCGGAGGCCAATCTCAAAACGGTCACTCCGGAACTGTCCGGACTGATCAACTGGAAGAACCCGAGCGAAACCTTCGGCGTCAACCTCTTCGGCAGTTACCAGCTGCGTGAATCGACCTCGGTCCAGTCCAATCCGAACTATTGGAACATCGTGCCGCTCGCCGATTTCATGGCGCGCAACGGCGTTTACACCGATGCGGCGACGAAGATCACGAACACGCCGACCACCGCCTATGTACAGATCCCGAACGACAGCCGGTACCAGTTCTCGGAAAACCGTCGTGAGCGGCTCAACGGCCAGGCGAACATCCAGTTCAAGCCGACCGACCGGCTCGAGATCACGATCGATGGTCTCTATGCCCGGAACAAGCTGAGCGACGAGCGGAGCGAACAGACCAACTGGTTCCAGCGGCCCTTCACCGAAGTCACGTTCGACGACAACAAGCAGATGCAGACTGCTGTAATCCTGGCTGAATCGAAACAGGCGGACAAGGGCTACGAGCAGCAGCGGTTTGCGACGAAGACCGAGCTCTACTCGTTTGGCGGCAACGTGAAATGGAACTTCACGGACGTCCTGTCGCTGAAGCTCGACGCGAACCATTCGAAATCGACGACCGATCCGGACAATGCGAACGGCACGTCGGCAACGACGATCTCGATTGGCGCCCCGGTCCGTGCGACGCATAAGGTCGACTTCACCAACGGCTTCCCGCAACAGTCCGAAACGCTGAACGACTGCAACGCCACCAACGGCGGCCGCGGTGGTAACTGCAACAACATCCTGGATATCGGGGATGTCGGCACGCAGATCGCACGCGAAATCTTCTCCGAACAGCAGTCGCGGGTCAATCAGTTCAACGGGGAATTGGGCTGGGATCTCGGCAACGAGAGCCGCTTCGTGTTGGGTGGCAATTATGTGGATGCGAAGACCCGCTCGGCCAGTTCCAACACGCAGCAGCTTCTGGGTGACTGGGGCATCACCGACACCGGTCTGGTCAGCCAGCTCGCCGGCGACCTCGTCAGCACCTATTGCCTGACCTGCAAATTCGACAAGTTCGACCCGGCGTCGACCGGATCGGCGCTGGTTGCGTTCCGCGGTAATGCGGTCGACCTGTTGAACGTCTTCTCACCCTATTATGCGAATGTCCCGGGGCGTGGCCGGGTGTTGCAGGGCGCCACGGATGATACCGTCGGCGAGAAGACCTGGGCCGTCTATGGTCAGATGAAATGGGCCGGCGACATCGGCGGCCGTCGCGCGAACGCGCTGATCGGCGTTCGCTACGAGCAGACCCGGGTCGACTCGCTAGCTATCCAGTCGATCCCGACGGCGCTGGAATGGCAATCGGACAACGACTTCGCCATCCTCGGCGGAGCGACCGGTGGCGCCGTCAACGTCAAGGCGAAGTATAATAACCTGCTGCCGTCGCTCGATTTCAACATCGAAGTGCTCGACAATGTGGTCGCGCGTACGTCGTTCAGCCGGACGCTTGCGCGAGCCGACTATGGCAATCTCTTCGCCTCGGTCACCGCAAACGCCCCCAACCGCCCGACCGCGCTGGGTGCGGGAGCAGCGCCGGCCTCACGCCAGAACCCAGCGCTGTTGCCGCTGATTTCGGACAATTTCGACGTGTCGGTCGAATGGTACTACAAGCCAACAAGCTTCGTGTCGGTCGGCTTCTTCAAGAAGAACGTGCGAAACTTCGTCGGTAACCAGGTGACGAGTGGCAATCTGTTCGGGCTGCGCGATCCGGGTTCGGGGGTGGCGGGATCACGCTCGGGGACGGCGCTCGACTATCTGCGCACCAACGGGATCGCCCAGACCGACGAAAATCTGTTCGCCTACACCGCGTTGCTGCAGAAGAATGCCGGTAACCAGGCAGCGGCAACGGCGGCTTTCCAGGGCGCGCTCGATCCGGCAACGGGTAAACTCAACGGTGCATTCTACAACCAACTTGCACTCGACGTTAACCTTGTCGGCGACGTCAACGATCCGCTGGTCAATTTTGCGATCAGCGAGCCGATCAACAATCGCGAGGCGGACATTCACGGCTTCGAAGTCGCCTGGACCAACTTCTTTGGCCAAACCGGCTTTGGGTTCGCCGCCTCGTATACCAAGGTCAACGGCGATGTGAATGTCGACCCCTATGCCGATCCGAACGTCAACATCTTCGCACTAAGCGGCTTGGGCGACAGCGCAAACTTGACCGCCATCTACGACAAGAACGGAATCTCGGCCCGCGTGTCGTATAATTGGCGCGATAAATACCTCGCCGCTACCAACCAGGGTACCAACCGCAACCCGCTCTTCACCGCGGCGTTCGGCACCCTGGACGCGAGCCTGAGCTACGACGTGACGCAGAATATCTCGGTGTCGCTCGAAGCGGTCAATCTGACGAGCGAGCCGTTCCGGCAATATGCCCGCACCGAGACCAACCTGGTCTATGTGCAGGAGCTCAAACCGCGCTTTTATCTCGGCGCGCGCTACCGGTTCTGACGAAGGCGGGCGTGGATCTCGGTCCACACCCGACACTATAATGGGCCGCCGCGACGTCGTGCGGCGGCCTTTTTCTTTTGTTGGCCGCCATCGCGCTGATAGACCTGATCCAACAACAGGACCGGAGCGGATGAACCCCGTACAGATCAATAATATCGACCATGCCAATCTGCGCGTCAGCCCGAGAGCAGGTAGTGCGTTTGGCGACGCCGCCAATCAGGCACTGATATTCCCGGCCGAGTTCGAAGAGGCACAGCGCGAATTCGCGATCATATTCCGTCGCCGCGACGAAGGGTTGCAGGCCTACGCCTTGTTGGGACTGGACCGCGACGAGAATCTGTTTCTCGCCGGCGACTATTGGACGAGCCGCTATGTCCCAGCCAGTCACCAGCGTGGCCCCTTCTCGATCGGAATGGTCCGCGCATCCGGGGACGAAGTGGGCGAGCCGATGCTGCACGTCGATCTCGACGATACGCGGGTCGGCGATAGTGCAGGCCTGCCGCTGTTCCTCGAACATGGTGGCAACACACCGTATCTCGATCATGTCACCAGCGTGCTGCGGCTGCTGTACCAGGGAATCGAAACCGCGCCGGCCGCCTATGCCGCGCTCGACGAGGTAGGTCTCCTCACGCCGGTGACGCTGACCGTCGATGTCAGCGAAGAGCGCCGCTATACCATTCCCGACGTGCTGGTCGTGGACATCGAGCAGCTTGCTGCGCTGACCGGGGAACCGCTCGAGCGGCTGCATAGATCGGGTGTGCTGCGCCTCGCCATTCTCGCCGCGGCGTCGCTCGGCAACATCCAGCAGTTGATTGCCCGCAAGCAACGACTGCTGAGCCAGATCGGTTAAGCGCGGTGGCGGATATCACACGCCGTACGCGGGTGATCGAGGGGGCGGACGCGGCTGGCGTGCCCATTGCCGATCTGATCGCCGACGGCCTTCCGGTGATCCTGCGCAGGATCGCGCGCGACCTGCCGCTGGTCGCGATCGGGCTCGAGGGTGCAGAGCCGGCGATGACGTGGCTCAAGCAGTTCGACGCCGGGCGTCCGGTTACCGCGTATCTCGGCGATCCGGCGATCGGCGGCCGCTTCGGCTATTCCGACGATTGCACCGCGCTGAACTTCAAGCGGGAGAGCGGTTCGCTGTCCGGCTATCTGGATCAGATCCTCGCCAGCCTCGACGATCCGGATGCGCCCGCCATCTATATCGGTTCGACCGACATCGATCTGTATCTGCCCGGCCTTCGTGCGCAGGCGGCGTTGCCGTTCGGCGATCCGCAACTCGTCGAGAACCCGCCGCTCGTCAGCATCTGGATCGGCAATCAGACGGTCGCCTCAACGCATTACGACATGTCGAACAACCTGGCGTGCTGCCTCGTCGGCCGACGGCGCTTCACGCTGTTCCCGCCGGATCAGGTTGCCAACCTCTATCCCGGGCCGCTCGAGCCGACGCCGGCCGGACAGGTGGTCAGCATGGTCGACCTCCGCGCCCCCGATCTCGATCGCTACCCGCGCTTTGCCGAAGCGCTGGCGCATGCCGAGGTCGCCGAACTCGAACCGGGCGACGTGCTGCTCTACCCGGCGTTGTGGTGGCACAATGTCGAGGCGCTCGACGCGTTCAACGTGATGATCAATTATTGGTGGAACGCGGTGCCGCGGTTCATGGATACGCCGATGAACACGCTACTCCACGGGCTGCTGTCGCTGCGCGACCGGCCCGATCACGAGAAGCGGGCATGGCGCGCGATGTTCGACCATTATGTCTTTGGCCCTGTCGATCAGGCCAGAGCGCACCTGCCCGAGCACGCGCACGGCGAGCTTGCACCGCTGGATGCGCTGTCGGCGCGGCGTTTGCGCGCCAAAATTCTCCAGCGCATCAACCGATAGGAGCCGATCATGGTCGAGCAGCGCATCAGGAAAGTGGTCATCGCCGGCGGTGGCACCGCGGGCTGGCTCACCGCCGCCGCCCTGTCACGCCAATTGGGGCAGCTGCTCGACATCACGCTGGTCGAATCCGAGGAGATCGGCACGATCGGCGTCGGCGAAGCGACGATCCCGACGATGCGCTCGTTCCATGCGATCCTGGGGCTGGACGAGCGCGAGTTCATGCGTGCGACGCAGGCCACGTTCAAGCTCGGCATTGCGTTCGAGAACTGGGCACACGAGGGCGATCGGTACATCCATTCGTTCGGCGACCTCGGGAAATCGACCTGGATGGGCGACTTCCACCATTTCTGGCTGGCCGCCAAAGCCGCCGGCGATCCGAGCGAGATCGGCGACTATTGCCTCGAGCTTCAGGCGGCCAAGGCGGAGCGGTTCGCGTTGCCGTCCGAAGGCGAGATCAACTACGCCTATCACCTCGATGCAGGCCTTTACGCCCGGTTCCTGCGCGCCCGCAGCGAGGCGAACGGGCTGAAACGGATAGAGGGACGGATCGCCAGCGTCGATCGCGATGGCGAAACCGGCTTTATCCGCGCGCTCGTCCTCGACTCCGGCGAGCGCGTCGACGGCGACCTGTTTATCGACTGCACCGGCTTTCGCGGGCTGCTGATCGAAGGCACCTACGCCGCCGGTTACGAGGATTGGTCGCAATGGCTGCCGACCAACAGCGCCTTGGCCGTGCAGACCGCTTCGACGGGTCCGGCGCATCCTTACACGCGCGCGATCGCGCATGACGCGGGCTGGCGCTGGCGCATTCCGTTGCAGCACCGCGTCGGCAACGGGCTGGTCTATGCCAGCGAGCATCTGTCCGACGACGAGGCGCACGCCCGTCTGCTCGGCGCGATCGGCAGCGCGCCGCTGACCGAGCCGCGGCTGATCCGCTTCCGCACCGGTCGCCGGCGGCAGGTATGGAAGGGCAATTGCGTCGCGCTCAGCCTTGCCAGCGGGTTCGTCGAACCGCTCGAATCGACCAGCATCCACCTTATCATGACCGGCGTCCTGCGGCTGATGAAGAGCTTCCCGTTCGGCGGTATCGCCCCCGCGGTGGTGACGCGGTTCAACGATCAGGCGCAAGCCGAGCTGGAACACGTACGCGACTTCATCATCCTCCATTATCACCTCAACAATCGTCCCGAGCCGTTCTGGGCGGCGCGCAGAGACATGCCCATCCCCGACACACTGGTCGAACGGATCGCGCTGTTCGCCGAAGGCGCGCAGGCGTATCAGGGCGGTGAGGACCTGTTCCGTGTCGCCAGCTGGGTGCAGGTCATGCTCGGCCAGCATCTCGTTCCACACGACCACCATCGCCTGGGCAGCATCATGGGTGGCCCACAGCTCGCCAGCGTATTGACCAAGATCCGCAGCGACATCGCCGGCATGGTCTCTGGCATGCCGACGCACCAGCAGTTCCTGGATCGCTACCTCGCGCCACCGATCGCGGCCGGGTCCGGGATCCGATCGATGAACTGAACCGCTCGGAACGATGCGGTCGAGCACCCTATCCTCCTCCCGAGCGGTGAGCCTTGCGATCTGCAGCGCAAGACGGGGCGCAACACATGCGAGCTTGATCGCCGTCCACGCCATATTCGACCAGAACAGCGCCAGATACGCCCCCTTCGTCATACGCTTGTGAAGGAGGACGCTAAGCCCAGATCGACAGCATGATGGGGGTGAGCACTAGACGTAAAAGCGGGCAATCGGGGCGGACGATACCGGATCGGATAAGGCGGCATCTAAGCACCCGGCGAGCCCTCACCTCTAGCGGGCTTGAACCTGCCCTATCCCGAGCGACCTCTCAGCGCTTCGTGCAGATGCCCCGCGGCATCGCCTGACAGGATCGTCGCCGTTGGCTGGGCGACGACGCTGCCCGCGGGCACGTCCTCCAACAACCAGACATTGCCGCCGATCGTCGCGCCCCGACCGATCGTCACCCGGCCGAGAATCGTCGCACCCGCATAGATCACCACGTCGTCCTCGACGATCGGATGCCGCGCCAGCCGCTCGCGCGCCGAGACATCGGTCACGCCGAGGGGGCTGCGGGCCCCCAGCGTGACGTGCTGATAGATCTGCACGCGGTCGCCGACGATCGCGGTTTCGCCGATGACGACACCGGTGCCGTGGTCGATAAAGAAGCTGCGCCCGATCGTCGCGCCGGGATGAATGTCGATACCGGTGCGGTTGTTGGCGAGTTCGGAGATGATCCGGGCCACGATCGGCGCTCCCAGACCGTAGAGCGCGTGGGCGATCCGGTGATACAGGATCGCGACGATTCCAGGGTAGCAGATCAGGATCTCGTCGGCGCTGCGGGCCGCCGGATCGCCGAGAAACGCCGCGCGGACATCGTCGTCGACCAGTTCCCGGATCGGCCCCAGTTCGGCAGCGAAAAGCCCGACGATCATCGCGGCCTGACTGACGTCGAACGCGAGAAGCGCCTCGCCTTGCCAATAGTCGAACTCGTTCTCGATCTGTCGCTGCAATCCCGACAGCGCGCGTCGCAAATGCGTCTCCACGAACGCATCCTCCATGCTTTCCGGCCCCGCAAACGCGCCAAGCCGCCCAGGGAAAAGCGCTGCAACCAGGTCATCGATCATGCGCACGGTCTCGTCCCGCGACGGAAACCGCGCGACATTGTGCCCACCAATGGCGTCCAGTCGCCACGACGTCCTGGCCGCGCGCAATTCGTCGAGGGTGGGTGCGAGATCGAGTGATGCATCCGATGCAGTCAACGACATGATCAAATCCTTGTTAGGCTCAGCGCAAGTCCGGGTATCCGGCGCGTGCGGCATTTGACTGAAGCCTCATTATCGGTACCGAAATGGCTTCGTCGGCTGGCGCGGTGCCCGCCAGGAACAGGCATGCCCGTACGGCGGCCAGTTCCGGGTCGAGCATCACGTGCCGAAGCGCGCATTCGAGCGCGACGACCGTGGCGGCGCTGGTCGAGGCGGCGGTCACGAACGGCAATGTGGGCGACTCCGGACTGCTCATAAGGATTCGCAGTCGCGCGGTCAGTTCGGGCTCGAACCGGGCGATTGCCGCGTAGGTGACGCAGTCGATCGCGGCGATGTCCGCATCCCCCGCACCGACCGCGACGATGCTGCCACGGTGCGATCCCGTCGCGATCACGGTTTGGAAAAAGCCGCCGGTAGCCGATGACTGCCCCGCGATCGGCGCCAGCGTCGCTCGAAACAGATTCATGCCGGTATTGGAGTGCGCATCGTTGATCGCCGCGCGGGCGCCGCGAAACGCCTCGATCGACACCCGCTCATCATTTGCGCGCGCGACAAGGATGCTGGTGTGCGTCGCGCCGACGCAGCCCGGCGCATCGTAGACCGGAAGTGCGACCACCCGGAGTGCCAGCGTCGTATCTACGGCCAGCGGATAGCCACAGGCCTGCGCCAATACAAGCCGAGGATCGCGCCAGGTCGCCTGCACGTCTTGCGTCCGATCGAGGTGGGGCGGCACGTCCTCCACGCCCCGCTCGCGAAGCAGGCGCGAGATCGCGGTCCAGAGCTGATCGTTGGCGTTCCTTTGTGCTGGATGATCGTACATGCCCAGCGAAGCAATCCGATGGGTCACGATAACGGTATCCGGTGCGATGGATGGATCAAGTCGTCATGCGGATGGAACGCGAACCGTCGCACGATCTCGCCATATCCCCGGTAGATCGGCGCGCCCTGTGCGGCAAACCGTGCTCGGTGGATTCGATGATAGGCCGGCAAGTCATGCCAGGCGAGTGCCGGGCGCTCATGATGCGCCGCATGCAGATTATTGTTGAGAAATAGCAGCGCCAACAGGCCGCCCTCCTCCACGCTGGCCGCTCGACCGGGACTGCCAAGATCTGCTCGGTGTTCGGCGTAAGACCGCAGCATCGTCAATGCCATGCCGGGATAGACGAACGTCACGCCATACCGGATCACGCTCAGCCCGACATGATCCAGCCACCAGAGCACTGCGATGACCGCCGCGAGATGCGGTAGCCAGTCGCGAACCACCTGCACCGGTTGGTGGATCGCACGGCGCCCTTCCCCGGCAAGAAAACGCAGAATCAGGATCGGCGGGCCGAAGACCATCTGCCCGAGCAGCGTCGATTGCAGCCTGCCACATGCTGCTCCCATACCATCGGTCGCGCTACGATACCGGGACTCGGGATCATGCTGGGGATCTGTGATGACCTCCGCCGCGTGATGCGCGCGGTGGCTGCGACGGTAGAGCCGGTAGGGTAGCCAGAGCGACAGGGGCACAGACCCGATCGCGTCGTTGATCGAGCGATTGCGCGTCGGGTGCCCGTGGATCGTCTCGTGCTGCAACGATCCCTGCCAGGCAAGCAACCAGCCGCCGACAAGGACGAGCAAGGGCAACGGAAGGACGGCATGAAACGCCGTTACGACAAACCAACTGCTGTATATCGCGGCTGCGACGAGCACCGTCCGCCACTGTACCGCTTCGCTGAGATCATCTCGCTGCATCGCCACCTCCAGTTGGAAATCGAATATCTATCGGGCTGGTAGGATTTGACAGTCGATTGCGCTTTAGAATGAGAAAATTCTGCTTGCGTGCTCGGCGAGGCCGGCCGGACCGTCACGGCTTTTGGAACAGGCATGGCCCATACTCGTGCCCGGATAGGGTACCGGCCGCCGCGATGGTCGCCGCGATCGGGAGCGGTTCATTTCGCTGAATCCGGACTGGTCGCAGCGGGCTTGCCGACGGGAGGGTCGATGGTCGTCATCGAATAGGTAGTGAAATGCCGCTTGGCATCGGCTGACCTGGACCGATGCGCCCTCGCCATCGGAAACGGTACTGCATAAGACGATGGCATGCGGATCGCGATCATCGACACGAGCACCACGCGAGCGGCGATCATCTCTGATGGCCTACGCGAAGCGGGGCTCGATGATATCGTCGTGATCGACGGGACGTTGGGGATGGTCGCGGCGCTCGAGAAGGCCGCGCCCGAGGTGGTGCTGATCAACCTCGAAAATCCCAGTCGCGACGTGCTCGAGGAGTTTTTCGCGGTGTCGCGCGCGCTGGCGCGGCCGATCGCGATGTTTGTCGACCAGAGCGACGCGGAGTCTACCGCCGCGGCGGTCGACGCAGGGGTGTCGGCGTATATCGTCGACGGGTTGGCCAAGCAGCGGATCAAGCCGGTCATCGACCTTGCGATCCGGCGGTTTCAGGCGTTTGCGCGGTTACAGGCGGAGTTGCACGAAGCGCGCAGCGCGCTGGCCGATCGGACGACGGTCGACCGCGCCAAGGCGATCCTGATGAAACGCCGCGGGATCGACGAACCTACCGCGTACGGCCTGCTCCGCGCGCAGGCGATGCGATCCAACCGACGGATCGCCGAGATCGCCGATGCGATCATCACCAGCGACGCGCTCATGGGAGATTTGTAATGGCGCTCGACCGGGTCCGCATCGGATTCCTGCCGCTGGTCGATGCGGCGCTGCCGATCCTCGCGCGCGAACGTGGGTTCGCGGAGGCCGAGGGGCTGGAGATCGAACTGGTCCGCGACATGACCTGGGCGACGGTGCGTGATCGGCTGCTGTACGGGCATACCGACGCTGCGCATATGGTCGCGCCGCTGGCGATCGCGACGGCGCTGGGGCGTGAGCGGCCGGCGGTGGCGATGGCGGTGCCGTTCGTGCTGGGGCTGAACGGCAATGCGATCACGTTGTCGTTGCCGCTCGCCGCGCAGGTGATGGACGGCGATGCGCTTGGCGATCCGGTCGTGCTCGGCGCGCGACTGAAGATGGTCGCGGTGGCGCGTGCTGCGGCGGGGCGGCGGTTGCGGTTCGGTGTGGTGCATCGCTATTCGAGCCATAACTACATGCTGCGTTACTGGCTCGCGGCGGTCGGCATCCGGCCCGATACCGATGTCGAGATCGTAACGACCAGCCCGACCTTCGCCGCCGATGCGCTGGCGGCAGGCGAGGTCGACGGGATCTGCGTCGGTGAGCCCTGGAACGGCGTCGCGGTGGATCGCGGGGTCGGGCGGATCGCGCTGGTGACGGCGCAGGTCTGGCGGCGTGGGGTCGAGAAGGTGCTGGCGATGCGCGAGGCGACGCTGGTCGAGCGCGGCGACGTCGTCCACCGGCTGATCCGTGTACTGCACGCTGCGGCTGCGCAGTTCGTCGATCCGGATACGCTTGAGGCGAATGCGGCGATACTTGCTCGTCCGGACTATCTCGATGCGCCGGTCGATGCGGTGTCGCGCGCGATCGGCGACCGGGTGCGGCTGGTGAAGGATGCGGCGCCGATCCACGTTCCGGACTTCATGTTCCAGTACCGCGAGGCGGCGAACTTCCCGTGGCGGAGTCAGGCGGCGTGGCTGTATTCGCAGATGGTGCGGTGGGACGGCACGCCGTTCTCGGCCGAGGAGGCGGATGTCGCGCAAGGCGTGTTCCGCCCGGACGTGTACCGCGCGGCTCTGGCTGGGTCGGGCGCGCCGTTGCCCAATGCGAGTTCGAAGCTGGAGGGGGCGATCGGCGCGGACAGCATCGGTGCGGGGTCGACGCAGGGGCGGTTGATCCTTGGGCGCGATGCGTTCTTCGATCGGCGCGCGTTCGATCCGGATGATA
This sequence comes from Sphingomonas sp. PP-CC-3A-396, assembly GCF_004343105.1. Lineage (NCBI taxonomy): Bacteria > Pseudomonadati > Pseudomonadota > Alphaproteobacteria > Sphingomonadales > Sphingomonadaceae > Sphingomonas > Sphingomonas sp. PP-CC-3A-396. The sequence goes on from NZ_SLYF01000003.1 coordinate 399,998, forward strand.
TCGAGGGATATCTGGCGGGGCTGCCCTGACGGCAAGCGGCCCTGCACCTCCTTGTTCTCCCGCGAAGGCGGGAGCCCAGTCTGGGTCCCCGCCTTCGCGGGGAAACACGGTAGGGAAGGCGACGATAATTCGGACGCCAAACCCAAATCTGCTGCACCCGCGAAATGCCGCTTGCTCGATGGGGCCACTTCGGTCATCTTCACATAGTCCGGCATTGGAGTCGGACACGAAATCATCGCGAGACCGGTTCCAACGACGGGACCTGACCGCGTAGGACGATCCACCGATCGTCCAGAGGCAACGAAGCCGCTCCGATGCGTCCGCAAGGTCGCCGTCGGGGCGGCTTTTTCTTTGTCCATCGCAGATGGGGAACCGACCATGTTGTTCGCATCACCAGGTATCGACATCGCCGCGCCGAAAGCCACCAGGATCGACCTGTTCAGCGCCGCCACGCCGCAGATGCGCGCGTTCCATGTGACGTGGCTCGCGTTCTTCGTGTGCTTTTTCGCGTGGTTCGCCGCCGCGCCGTTGATGCCGCTGATCAAGGCCGAGTTCGGCCTCAGCAAGGATCAGATCGCCAACATCAACATCGCCGCGGTCGCGGTGACGATCCTGGTGCGGCTGGTGGTCGGGCCGCTCTGCGACCGGTTCGGCCCACGCCGCACCTATACGTGGCTGTTGCTGCTCGGTGCGATCCCGGTGTTCGGGCTGGCGTTCGCGCAGACGTACGAGACGTTCCTGTTCTTCCGCCTCGCGATCGGCGCGATCGGGGCGTCGTTCGTCATCACGCAATATCATACGAGCGTGATGTTCGCGCCCAACGTCGTCGGCACCGCCAACGCGACCGTCGGAGGCTGGGGCAACGCGGGCGGCGGCGCGGCGCAGAGCCTGGTGCCGCTGGTCGTCGCGGCGTTGATTGGACTCGGCGTCGAGCACGCCTGGGGCTGGCGTGCGGCGATGTTCGTGCCCGGCGTCGCGATGGTCGCGATGGCGTTCGTCTATGCACGCTACACGCAGGACACGCCGCAGGGCGACATCGTCGATCTGCGCGCGGCGGGGATCGAGCTTGATGGCGGCAAGGCGACCGGGATGGCGATCTTCCGCCGCGCCGCCGCCAATTACCGGACCTGGATGCTTGCTGCGACCTATGGCGCGTGCTTCGGCGTCGAGATCTTCATCCACAACATAGCGGCCAGTTATTACGTCGACCGGTTTAGGCTTTCGCTGACTAGCGCAGGGCTGGCGGCGGGGATATTCGGTGGGCTGGCGCTGTTCGCGCGGGCGCTCGGCGGGATCGCCAGCGACCGGATCGCGCTTAGAAAGGGCCTCGACGGCCGCGCGCTGCTGTTGTTCGCGCTGATGCTCGGCGAAGGCGTCGGACTGGTGCTGTTCGGGCATGCCGGCAGCGTCACGCTCGCGATCCTGGCGATGACGATGTTCGGGCTGTTCACGCACATGGCGTGCGGCGCGACCTATGCGCTGGTGCCGTTCATCGACCGCAAGGCGCTGGGGGGTGTCGCCGGGCTGATCGGCGCGGGCGGCAACATCGGCGCGGTCGCGGCGGGGTTCCTCAACAAGGCCTCGGCCACCCCGCAGCAATGCCTCATCATACTCGGCTACGTCGTCGCAGGCACCGCGGTCTGCGCGCTCGCCGTCCGCTTCTCCGCCACGCACAAATCGGACGAGCGCGCGCTGCTCGACGCGGCGCTCGACGCACGCCGCACCAGCGACCGCTCGGTCAACGGCGCGCTCCCCGCATGACCCTCCCTTCCCCGGCTCCAACCCGACTGGACGATCTGATGGAACACCAGACTATCACCCCCGACACCCCCTTTTCCAAGAGGCGCGAGCATCTCGTCGTGATCGGCAACGGCATGGCCGGCTGTCGCGCGGTCGAGGAACTGATCGCGCGCGATCCGACCCGCTACCGCGTGACGATCTTCGGTGCCGAGCCGCACGTGAACTACAACCGCATCATGCTGTCGCCGGTGCTGGCGGGCGAGAAGACGTTCGAGCAGATCGTCATCAACGATCACGCCTGGTACGCGACCAACACGATCGAACTCGTGACCAGCGACCCGGTACAGGCGATCGACCGCGTGGCCAAGACCGTCACCGCGCGCTCCGGGCTGACGGTATCGTACGACCGGCTGCTGATCGCGACCGGCTCCGATCCGTTCATCATCCCCGTCCCCGGCAAGGACCTCCCCGGCGTCATCTCCTTCCGCGACATGGCGGACGTCGATCACATGCTGGAGGCTGCGGGCAAGGGTGGCGCCGCGGTCGTCATCGGTGGCGGACTGCTCGGGCTGGAGGCGGCACACGGCCTCACGTTGCGCGGGATGAAGGTCACGGTGATCCACCTGATGCCGACGCTGATGGAACGGCAGCTCGACGAAGCGGCAGGGTGGTTGCTCAAGTCGGCGCTAGAATCGCGCGGCCAGGTCATCCTCACCGAGGCGAACACCGCCGAGATCGTCGGCGATACCCGCGTCGAGGGCGTGCTGCTGAAAGACGGCACGCTGATCCCCGCGAGCCTCGTCGTCATGGCGGTCGGCATCCGACCCTCAGTGGCGCTCGCGCGTGACGCCGGGCTCGATATCGGCCGCGGAATCAAGGTCGATGACCACATGGTCACCAGCGACCCGTCGATCCTCGCGGTCGGCGAATGCGTCGAGCATGACGGCAACGTCTACGGCCTCGTCGCGCCGCTGTGGGACATGTGCCGCGCTCTCGCCGACGGATTGGTCGAGCAGCACAGCGGCTATCGCGGATCGGTGACCTCGACCAAGTTGAAGGTCGCCGGGCTCGACGTATTCTCGGCGGGCGATTTCTCCGGCGGTGCAGGCGCAGAGGACATCGTCCTGCGCGATGCGTCGCGCGGCATCTACAAGCGCGTCGTGGTCAAGGACGACCGGATCGTCGGCGCGGTGCTGTACGGCGACACGACCGATGGCGGCTGGTATTTCGATCTGCTCAAGCGCGGCGAGGACATCTCGGCGGTGCGCGACATGTTGATCTTCGGCCAGTCGTTCGCCTCGGGAGGAGGCGCGGCGGACCCTAAGGCGGCCGTTGCGGCGCTCTCCGACGATGCGGAGATCTGCGGCTGCAACGGCGTCACCAAGGGCAAGGTCGTGGCGTGCATCGGCGCCGGCAATACGACGCTCGACGCGGTCCGCGCGACCTGCAAGGCGTCGGCATCGTGCGGATCGTGCACCGGCCTCGTCGAGACGCTGCTCGCGGTCACGCTCGGCGACGAATATTCGGGCGAACGTTCGGTGAAGACGGTGTGCAAATGCACCAGCTTCGGCCACGACGACGTCCGCCGCGAGATCGTCGCGCAGGGCATGCGCTCGATCCCCGAAGTGATGCAGAAGATGAGCTGGTCGACCCCCGACGGGTGTTCGTCGTGCCGGCCTGCGCTCAATTACTACCTGCTCTGCGCGCTACCGGGCGACTACAAGGACGACCAGCAGAGCCGCTACGTCAACGAGCGCGTGCATGCGAACATCCAGAAGGACGGCACCTATTCGGTCGTGCCGCGTATGTGGGGTGGCCTCACCAACCCGCGCGAGTTGCGCGCGATCGCCGATGTCGTCGAGAAATACGACGCGCCGATGGTCAAGGTAACGGGCGGCCAGCGGCTCGACATCTTCGGCATCAAGAAGGAGGACCTGCCCGCGGTGTGGGCCGATCTGAACGCCGCGGGGATGGTCAGCGGGCATGCGTACGGCAAGTCTTTGCGGACGGTGAAGACGTGCGTCGGGTCGGACTGGTGCCGGTTCGGGACGCAGGATTCGACCGGGCTCGGCGTGAAGGTCGAGCGGATGACCTGGGGCAGTTGGATGCCGCACAAGTTCAAGATCGCGGTCAGCGGCTGCCCGCGCAACTGCGCCGAGGCAACGATCAAGGATTTCGGCGTGGTCTGCGTAGACTCGGGTTACGAACTGTCGGTCGGCGGAAATGGCGGGATCAAGGTCCGCGCGACCGACTTCCTGTGCAAGGTCGCGACCGAGGAAGAGGCGATGCATTACTGCGCCGCGTTCATTCAATTATACCGCGAGGAAGCGCGCTATCTGGAGCGGACCGCGCCGTGGATCGAGCGGATCGGGGTCGAATATATCCGCGAGCGGATCGCCGAGGATCCCGAGGGCCGCGATGCGCTGGCGGCACGGTTCCTGTTCTCGCAGCAGTTCACGCAGGACGATCCGTGGGCGGCGCGTGCGGCGGGTGAGCACCGTGAGCAGCATGCGCCGATGGCGCGGTTTACGCCTCTGGATGCAACGCGAGAAATGGCATGATCGGCGAATGGCTTGATATCGGCTGGGTCGACGAGATCCCGGTGCGCGGCAGCCGCACGGTGCAGGTTACCGGCGGCGACGACATCGCGGTGTTCCGCACCGGTGACGGCAAGGTGTTCGCGCTGGCCGATCGCTGTCCGCACAAGGGGGGACGGTTGTCGCAGGGAATCGTCCACGGCGGCGCGGTGGCGTGCCCGCTGCATAACTGGCGGATCGCGCTGGATACGGGCGAGGCGCTGGGCGAGGACAAGGGGTGTACGCCGGTCATTCCGGTGAAGGTGTCGGGGGGGCGGGTGCTGCTCTGCCGGACGTCGACGATGAAGGCGGCCGCGTGATCCTCCCCGGCACGGGGAGGGGGACCGCCGCAGGCGGTGGAGGGGGGCCTCCACGAAGCAAGACGCCTGCGGAAGGGACTCCACGAAGGGGGACGCCTGCGGGAGCCCCCCTCCACCATCCTTCGGATGGTCCCCCTCCCCGTGCCGGGGAGTATATCCGCACGACCTGCGCGTATTGCGGCGTCGGGTGCGGTATCATCGCGACGCCGACCGGCGAGCGGTCCGTCACGATCAAGGGCGACCCCGATCACCCCGCCAATGCCGGCAAGCTCTGCTCGAAGGGCACCCATCTCGGCGAGACGGTCGGGCTCGAAGGCCGCCTCCTCACCCCGATGATTGGCCAGCGCCGCGCATCCTGGGACAAGGCGCTCGACCTCGTCGCCAAACGCTTCCGCGACACCATCGCGCAGCACGGGCCGAACAGCGTCGCGTTCTACGTCTCCGGGCAACTGCTCACCGAGGACTATTACGTCGCGAACAAGCTGATGAAGGGCTTCATCGGCTCGGCCAACATCGACACCAATTCGCGGCTCTGCATGGCCAGCGCGGTCGCCGGGCACATGCGCGCGTTCGGCGAGGATATCGTCCCCGCGAGCTACGACGATCTCGACGTCGCCGACCTGATCGTGCTGGTCGGATCGAACACCGCCTGGTGCCACCCGATCGTCTATCAACGCATCCGTGCGCGCTGCGACGCCGGCGTGAAGCTCGTCGTGATCGACCCGCGCCGGACCGAGACCGCGGACGAGGCCGACCTGCACCTCGCGATCCGCCCCGGCACCGACGTCGCGCTGATGAACGGATTGCTCGCGTGGTGCCGTGACGCAGGCGTGGTCGATTACGACTATCTCGCCGCGCACGTCGCCACGCCCGACGCGTTCTGGGACCAGATCGGCGAGGGCAGCGACCTGTGGTCCGTAGCGCGAACCTGCGACGTTTCGCCGCAGGATCTCAGGCGCTTCTTCGAACTGTTCGCCGCGACGCCCCGCACAGTGACGATGTTCAGCCAGGGCGTGAACCAGTCGCTGTCGGGCACCGATCAGGTCAACGCGATCACCAACCTACACCTCGCGACCGGCCGCATCGGCAAGCCCGGTGCCGCGCCGTTCTCAATCACCGGCCAGCCCAATGCGATGGGCGGGCGCGAGGTCGGCGGGCTCGCGTCGAGCCTTGCCGCGCACATGGACTTCGCGCCTGAGAACATCGCCCGCGTCGGCCGGTTCTGGGCCGCGCCGAACATGGCGACCAAACCGGGGCTGAAGGCGGTCGACCTGTTCCGCGAGCTCGGCAACGGCCGGATCAAGGCGCTGTGGGTGATGGCGACCAACCCCGCGGTGTCGATGCCCGACGCCGGCCATGTCCGCGAGGCGCTGGCGGCGTGCCCATTCGTCGTCGTTTCGGACGTAATCGAGACGACCGACACCTCGGTCCACGCGCATGTCCGTCTCCCCGCCGCAGCGTGGGGCGAGAAGGACGGCACCGTCACCAATTCGGACCGTACGATCAGCCGCCAGCGCGCGTTCTTGGTGCCGCCCGGTAAAGCGAAGCCGGACTGGTGGATCGTCACGCAGGTCGCGCGGCGGATGGGGTGGAAGACGGCGTTCCCCTATGATCGCCCCGCCGAAATCTGGCGCGAGCATTGCCGGCTGTCGGCATACGAGAATGACGGCGCGCGACTGTTCATGCTCCCCGGCCATGCCGCCAAGGGCAATGCCGAGTATGACGCGATGCCGCCGTTCCGCTGGGGTGGCACGCCATTTGCGAACGGCCGTTTCTCGACGCCCGACGGACGCGCGTGGCTGGTGCCGGTCATGCAGAAGCCCGTCGTCGCCCCGCTCGCGAAATGGCCGATGACCCTCAACACCGGCCGCTACCGCGACCAGTGGCACACGATGACCCGCACCGGCCTGTCGCCGAAGCTCGCACGGCACCGTGAGGAGCCGCTGGTCGAAATCCACCCCCATGATGCCGAACGGCTCGGAATCGTCGATGGCAGCCTCGCGCGCGTGTCGACGCCGCAGGGAGAAAGCAGCTTCCGCGCGAGCGTCGCCCTGACGCAGCGGATCGGCGAACTGTTCGTGCCGATCCACTGGACCGACCGCACGGCGACCGGTGGGCGGACCGGCCTGCTGCCCCGCCCGCTCGCCGATCCGATCTCGGGCCAGCCGGGCTTCAAATCGACTCCCGTGCGGATCGAGCCGGTGGCAACCGAGTGGCGCGGCTTCGTCGTCGTCCGAGGCGAACTGGCAAGCCGCCCGGACTGCCTGTGGGCGACACGCGTCGCGGTGCCGGGTGGAACGACATGGGACATGGCCGGCAACGGCGACGCCGCAGCGCTCGACGCGCTGCTGCCAAAGGGCCAGCGGGTCGAGGCTGTCGATGCAGCACGCGGCAGTCGACGGATAGCGATCCTTGATGGCGGCAGGCTCGCGGCCGTCCTGTTCGTGACGCGCGACGGCACACTCCCGCCCCGCGACTGGCTCGTCGCGCAACTGAGCGAGGACGTTGCCGCCCCGACCCTGCTCGCCGGCCGCGCACCGGGCGTGCAGATCGACCGCGGGCCGATCGTCTGCGCGTGCTTCGACGTCGGGTTGAAGACCATCCTCGCCGCGATCGCCGACCAGCAGCTCGCCGACGTACCTGCGATCGGGGCGGCACTGAAAGCCGGCACCAATTGCGGATCGTGCCGCCCCGCCCTCGCCAAACTCCTCGTCACGCAAGGATCAGCAAATGTCGCATGATTTCCCGCCCGGTTCGGTCTGGCTGGTCGGTGCCGGCCCGGGCGATCCCGACCTCCTCACGCGCAAGGCCGAACGCCTGCTCGCGGCGGCCGACATCGTCTTCTACGACGCGCTCGTCGGCCCGGGCGTCCTCGCTCTCGTTCCGGCGGGAACCGAGATGGCAAGTGTCGGCAAGCGATCGGGGCGCCATTCGAAGGATCAGGTCTCGATCAACGTCCTGCTCGCCGACGCTGCGCTCGCAGGCAAGCGCGTCGTCCGGCTCAAGGGCGGCGATCCGTCGATCTTCGGCCGCTCGACCGAGGAGCTCGACCACCTCGCCGCCAGCGGCATCACCGTTCGCATCTGCCCCGGCATCACCGCCGCCAGCGCCGCCGCGGCCTCGGGCGGCGCCTCGCTGACGTTACGCGGCCTCGCGCGGAAGCTCACCTTCGTCACCGCGCACGCCCGCGCGGGCGAAGCGCTCGATCTCGACTGGACCGCGCTCGCCGCGCCCGACGCTACGATCGCCGTCTATATGGGCCGCGCCGCCGCCGGCGAAGTGTCACGCGAACTGATCGCCGCCGGGCGCGCGCCCGACACGCCGGTGATGGTCGCGGTCAACGTCTCGCTGCCGACCGAACGTATCCTGCGCGGGCGACTGTCGGCGCTGGCGTTCCTGGTGGAGACGATCAGCGACAACGATCCCTCGCTGCTGCTGATCGGCGATGCATTGGCAGTATCGTCGATCGCGGCCGTAAACACGATGGCGCAAACGCGGGGCTTCGAGGTTGGGGTGGCATAAGGCCGAAGACGCAAGCTTGTTGGCCAGCGAACATGTGCTCGCCCTAGTCTGGAGCGAACCGCTGCGAGTTTGCCGGAGGCTATAAGTTTCGCGCCACGCTGGCATATCGACGTTGTCGGCGGCAGTATGATGCTGTTCCTAGGGTTCAACGGCATCCGCCGCGCGGTTGCCCCTCCTCGACGCCATACGCTCATTCACCGTCTGATCCCGGATGGAGAGACGGTTGCGCATCGTTCGAGGACGGGTCCGGGACGATGGTGCCGCCCTTCATGACCATCCGAACGCGACGGAGCGCGGCTATATTTAACGTCGGATCGCCCGACACCGCAACCAGATCCGCCAGCAAGCCAGGTTTCACCGTACCTCGCGTGTCGCCAAGATGGAGCGACCGCGCGTTGCCGGAGGTCGCGGCCATCAGGACCGCCGCGCGGGGCATCCCCGCCGCTACCAGCAATTCCATCTCGCGCACGTTCTGCCCGTGCGCGAATACCCCCGCATCGCCGCCGACGCAGATCGGGACGCCTGCCTCGAGCGCCAGCTTGAGGCTTGAACGACTGAGTGCGACGGCGGGCGGCGCTGGTTCGCTACCGTTCCAGCCGCGATAGCGTGCGGTCGCGTCGGATGCGGCGAGTGTCGGACACAGCGCGATGCGCTTGGTCGCCATGTCTGCGAAGATCGCGGGCGTACCGCCATAGCCGTGCTCGATGGTATCAACGCCCGCGGCGACCGCGCGCCGCATACCCTCGGCGGTCGCGGCATGGACGGCAACCGGGCGACCCGCATCGTGCGCCGCCGCCACCGCCGCCGTCATCTCGGCGAGGCTCAACGTCGCACGGCTCTCCTCGCCGGGTCGCCAGCGATAATCGGCATACAGCTTGACCCAATCCGCACCGGCCGCGATCTGGCGGCGCACCGCGGCCACCATCTGGTCGACGCCCGACACTTCCTTGGCCCCCTGCGGCACCGCGACGCCTGGCTCGAAACCCTTCGGACCATAGGCGCCGAGCGCGACGATCGCGCGCGTCGCGACCGATAGTCGCGGGCCCGGCACGATGCCCTGGTCGATCGCCGCCTTCAGCCCGACGTCCGCATAGCCGGCGCCCTCCGTGCCGAGATCGCGTTCGCTGGTGAAGCCGGCGAGCAACGTCGCCTTTGCGTTCGCAACGGCGCGCGCGGTGCGGAGCGCGAGCGGCTCGTGCAGGACCTGATCGTCCCAGCTCGTCTCGTTATACGGATGCAGGAACAGATGCCCGTGCCCCTCGATCATGCCGGGCATCAGCGTATCGCCGGCAAGCTCGATAGTCTGCGTGTCGGTGGGCACCGGTAGATTGGGACCGACTGCGACGATCCGGTCGCCCGAGACGAGCACCTGCCAGCCGGCATGGACGATACCATCCGCGCCATCGAAAACGCCCGCGGGTTTCAGCAGCGTCGATCGGGGGTTAGACGCCGGCACCGCGGCTGCGGGTCCGAGCAGAACCGCCGCGGACGTCAGCACTATCGTCGTCAGCCACCGCATGGTCTTTCCCTCGTTCCCGCCTTACGCTGCCACCATGGATAAGCTCCTTCGGCGTGCGCGCAATCCGGTGATCCTGTTGGCCCTGCTGACGGCTGCGCCCAGTCCGCCACCAACCGACATAGCGCGGTGGCAGGTGCAGGCCGCGCGCGTCACGATCACGCGCGACGACTGGGGGATCCCGCATATCCGTGGGCGATCCGACGCGGATGCGGTGTTCGGGCTGATCTACGCACAGGCCGAGGACGATTTCGCGCGGATCGAGGCGAATTACCTGACCGCGCTCGGGCGTAGCGCCGAAGCAGACGGCGAGGACGCGGTCTGGGCCGATCTTCGCCAGCGGCTGTTCGTCGATCCTGCAGACCTGAAGCACCAATATGCTGCCAGCCCCGTCTGGTTGCGCGCGCTCATGCAGGCCTGGGCGGACGGGCTGAACTATTATCTGGCGACGCATCCGCAGGCCAGGCCGAAGGTCCTCACCCGGTTCGAACCATGGATGGCGCTGAGCTTCACCGAAGGCAGCATCGGCGGGGATATCGAGCGGATCTCGCTCAGCGATCTGAAGACGTTCTACGGCAAGCCCACCCCGCCCTCGCCGGAGGAACGCGGCATGGTACCCCGAGAGCCGTCGGGGTCTAACGGCATCGCGATCGCACCCCGCCTCACCGCGAACGGCCGCGCGCTGCTGCTGATCAATCCGCACACCAGCTTCTATTTCCGCTCCGAAGCGCAGATGACTAGCGACGAAGGGCTGAACGCGTATGGCGCCAGCACCTGGGGGCAGTTCTTCGTGTACCAGGGCTTCAATGCCAAGGCCGGCTGGATGCACACCTCCGCGACGGTCGACAATATCGACGAGTTCGCCGAACGGATCGCGCGGACCGGCGAGCGCTATGCCTATCGCTACGGCAGCGAAGTCCGCCCGGTCACCACGCACACCGTCGTCCTGCGCTATCGCCGGGCCGACAGCGCGATGGGGGAGCGGCGCTTCACCACCTACGCCACGCATCACGGGCCGATCGTCGCGATCAAGGCCGGGCGCTGGATCGCGACCGCGTTGATGTGGAAACCCGTCCCCGCGCTCGAACAAAGCTATCTGCGGACCAAGGCGACCGATCTGGCAAGCTATATCGCGGTCGCCGAGCGGAAGGCGAATTCGTCGAACGACACGCTGTTCGCCGACGATAAGGGCGAGATCGCATTCCTGATGCCGCAGTTCATGCCGATCCGCAGCGACCGGTTCGATTACACGCGTCCCGTCGACGGCAGCGATCCCGCGACCGACTGGCACGGGCTCCACACGCTCGCCAGCCTGCCGAGCGTCGCCAACCCGCGGACCGGCTGGGCGCACAACACCAACGACTGGCCGTGGAGCGCGGCGGGGCCGGACAGCCCCAAGGCGGCGGACTATCCGAAGTACATGGACCAGGTCGGCGGCAATGCGCGCGGCGTTCATGCCGACCTGCTGCTGACCGGCAAACGCGGTTGGACCCCGGACACACTGCGTGCCGCGGCGTTCGATTCCTATCTGCCCGCCTTTGCGCGATTGCTCCCCGGTCTGGTCGAGGCGTGGGACGCACTGCCTGCCCACGATCCACGGCGGGCGTCGCTCGCGGAGCCGATCGCGATGCTGAAGCAATGGGATCACCGCTGGAGCTACGACTCGGTCGCGACCAGCCTCGCGGTGTTCTGGGGTGACCAGTTGTGGCGCGAAGTCGGCAGCTTCGCCCAGGCCGAGCGGTTGAACGTGCCCGACTACATCGCCGCGCGCGTGTCGCCCGAGGCCAAGCTTACCGCGCTGTCCGCCGCGGTCGATCGCCTGACGCACGACTTCGGCGACTGGCGCACGCCGTGGCAGCAGATCAACCGATTCCAGCGGCTCGACGATGCGATCCAGCCGCATTTCGACGACGCGCGCGCCTCGATCCCGGTGCCGTTCACCTCGGCACAATGGGGCAGCCTGGCGTCGTTCGGCGCCAAGCCCTGGCCCGGCACGAAGCGTTATTACGGCACCAGCGGCAACAGCTTCGTCGCGGTTGTCGAGTTCGGCCCGCGGGTGAAGGCAATGGCGGTCATGGCCGGCGGCCAAAGCGGCGATCCGGCATCACCTCACTTCGCCGATCAGACGCAGCGCTATGCGGAGGGCAGACTGCGCCCGGTCTATTTCTATCCCGACGACCTCAAGGGACACGTCGAGCGCAGCTACCGACCCGGCGGGTGACGTCGCGCCTTTCCGGCCACTACGTCACCGCGCCTGAATTTACGTCGGAGTGGCGTCGAGCTTGTCCTGTGTCCGTGTGTCGAAGTCGCCGGCATCGTGGCGTTCGTGGAGCTGGCTGGCAGGATCGCCCATCACGCGGTTGACCATCCGGCCGCGCTGGACCGCCGGTCGCGCGCCGATCAGGTCGGTCCAGCGCAGGACGTTCTTATAGTCGCTCACCTGAAGGAACTCGGCAGCATCATACACCTGGCCCGTCACCAGCGCGCCGTACCAAGGCCACACCGCCATGTCGGCGATCGAATAGTCGTCACCACCTACATATTCGCTCTCGGCCAGCCGGCGGTCCAGCACGTCGAGTTGGCGCTTAACCTCCATCGCGAAACGGTCGATCGCATATTCGATCTTCACGGGAGCATAGGCGTAGAAATGCCCGAAACCGCCCCCCAGCATCGGCCCTGCCCCCATCTGCCAGAACAGCCACGACAGCACTTCGGCGCGCTTGGCGGCATCGGTCGGGAGAAACGCACCGAACTTCTCGGCAAGATAGAGAAGGATCGATCCGGATTCGAACACGCGGATCGGCTCCGCGCCGCTGCGGTCGACCAAAGCGGGGATTTTCGAGTTAGGATTGGCCGCGACGAAGCCGCTGCCGAACTGGTCGCCGTCCATGATCTTGATCAGCCAGGCGTCGTATTCGGCACCCGTATGACCGGCGGCAAGCAGCTCCTCGAGCATCACCGTCACCTTGACGCCGTTGGGCGTTGCCAGCGAATAGAGCTGGAGCGGGTGCTTGCCGACGGGCAGGTCCTTGTCGTGCGTGGCGCCGGCGATCGGGCGGTTGATGCTGGCGAACCGGCCTCCGCTCTGCTTGTCCCAGGTCCAGACCTTGGGCGGCGTGTAGTCGGCGGTCTCGGTCATTCTGGCTCTCCGCTATCTCTACTCTGCGTCGGCGAAGTGCGCCGTTGTGCGGCTATGCGCAAGGCCCGAGCCGACGTCGCTCGGTCGAGCGTGGCTTGCTAGAGCCGTAAGGTATCAGCCGCGTCCGTAACGTGAATGTTCGAATACCCCATCGTCACTCTCGGTCCCCCTCTTCGCACGCGATCAGCGATCTCGGGTCAGTTGCCCGCACGTGCGTGGAGCGTACGGACCTCGTCGGCGAACGCTGGCACCGGGCCCGCGACGACCGCATCGGGTACGACGTCGGTGATCCGCAGCGGCACGATGCCGAGCGATGGCTTGCCGAATTCACGCAGCCATTCATTCAGCTGGATCGTCGACGTCGCGTAGACGATCCTTCCCATCCCCACGAGCCCATGCGCCGCCGCGCACATCGCGCAATGCTCACCCGAGGTATAGACCACGGTCTGTCGCCGCTCCTCCGGCGACAGATGCTCGGCGGCCCAACGCGCGATCGTGAACTCGGGATGACGCGTCGGATCACCGCCGCCGGTTCGGTTTCGGTCCTCGAACAGCACCTCGCCGTCGCGCGACACAAGGATCGAGCCGAACGGCTGGTCGCCCGCGTCTACGGCTTCGGTCGCCAGCTCGACGCACCGCCGCAGATGGCTCATGTCGATATCGTTCATTCCATTTCCTCAAAGCTCATTGTGTCGACGCCTTGCAAACGTTCAGCCCTCCATCTGGCTGCCGAGTTTGCAACGGCCAATCCCGTACCACGCTGATACAGGTTCGGTGCAAACTGACCATCTAAGCTGTTCGAAAGGCTGGCTGTATTCGCTAGGGCACGGTCAGTTTCATGGCGGGCAGCCTCAGCCCGGCCGTGAGGCCTGTGGCGAAACGGGGACGAACGATGGCGAACGCAGCACCGATAACGGTCGATGGCAACCTGAACGACTGGACCGCCGGCGACCGCATCGATCGCGGGCTCGGCACCGGATACGCGATCTATGCGCGCAGCGACGGCGCGGACTTCGCGTTCGCGATCACCGCCCCCACCGCGATCGGCGCGAACACCACCGCGTGGCTTAACACCGATCGCAACGCGACCACCGGCTACCAGGTGTTCGGGTTTGCCGGTGGCGCCGAGTACAACGTCAACTTCGCGGCCGACGGCACGGTGTCGCTCTACAGCGGCGCAGCGGGTGAGACCCTCGTCGCGAGCGGTTTGCAGGCGGCATGGTCGGCGGATCGCTCCACCGTCGAGTTCAAGGTGCCCAAGGCGGCGATCGGCAATCCGCAGGCGATCGACACGATCTACGACGTCAACGACACCGCGTTCCTGCCCGGCAGTTATTCGAACCCCGCGTTCACCGTCTTCAACGACACCGGCATCGTCGCCGATCCGTCGCACCGGATCGCGATCGTCTGGTCCGATTCGACCGCCAACGCCTATTTCAGCAAGACCGCCTATTCGCAGCTGTTCATGGCCGCGCAGAGCCAGGCGATGCAGGCCGGCGTGCCGTTCGACATCCTGACCGAAGGCGACCTGACCAGCCTGGCGACACTCGCCAAGTACGACACGATCGTCTTCCCGTCGTTCCGCAACGTCGAGGCGGGCAAGGCAGACCTGATCGCGCAGACGCTGGAGCAGGCGACCAAGCAGTTCGGCATCGGCCTGGTCGCAGCGGGCGAGTTCATGACCAACGGCGCCGACAATACCGCGCTCGCTGGCGATTCATATTCGCGGATGAAGCTGTTGTTCGACGCGACGCGCGTGACCGGTGGATTCCCCGCCGACGTGACGGTGAAGGCGAGCGATGCGTCGCACCTCGTGCTCGACGGCTACAGCGACGGCCAAGTCATCCGCCAATATACCGGCGTCGGCTGGAACGCGTTCACCAGCGTCAGCGGCACGGGCACGACGATCGCGACCGAGACGGTCAACGGCCAGACCTACAGCGCCGCGATCGCCACGCAGACCGGCGGGCGCAACGTGCTGTTCTCGAGCGAAGCGGTGATGGCCGACGACACCCTGCTCCAGAAGGCGATCGACTATTCGGTGCACGGCGACGGCCTGTCGGTCGGGTTGCAGATGACCCGCCAGACCGGGCTGTTCGCGTCGCGCGTCGACATGGACCAGAGCAAGCAGATCGAAGAGGTCAATCCGGCCGGCACCGCGCCCGGGATCTACGACAAGTTGCTGCCGATCCTGACCGAGTGGAAGACCGCATATAATTTCGTCGGCAGCTATTACGTCAATATCGGCAACGATCCGGCAAACGGCGAGGCGACCGACTGGGCGGTATCGCTGCCGGTGTACAAGGCGCTGCTCGATGCGGGCAACGAGATCGGCACGCACAGCTACACGCATCCGATGGACACCAACCTGCTGACCGATGCGCAGATCGCATTCGAGTTCGGCCAGTCGCGCGCCGAGCTGGAAAAGCAGCTGAGCGCGTATCTCGGCAAGACCGTAACCGTCGGTGGTGCCGCGGTACCGGGCGCACCCGAGCAGATCGCGACCAGCCAGGAGATCCTGAAATACGTGACGTATCTCAGCGGCGGCTATTCGGGCGTCGGCGCGGGCTATCCCAACGCGATCGGCTATATGACGCCGCAGAACGCCGCCGACGACAAGGTCTATCTGGCGCCGAACACGTCGTTCGACTTCTCGCTGATCGAGTTCCAGAAGAAGACCGTCGCCGAGGCCAGCGCGACCTGGGCGAAGGAATTCGGCGCGCTGACCGCGAATGCCGATGCGCCTGTCATCGTGTGGCCGTGGCATGACTATGGCCCGACGATGTGGGCCAGCGACGGCGCCACCAGCCTGTACACCAAGCAGATGTTCACGACCTTCATCGCGCAGGCCGCCGCCGCCGGCGTCGAGTTCGTGACGCTCGCCGATCTCGCAGGGCGAGTCAGCGCGTTCCAGAATGCGACGATCACCTCGACCGTGGTCGGCAACACGATCACCGCGACGGTCGGCGCGACCACCGGGACCTTCTCGCTCGACGTCGATGGCCAGAGCAACGGCCAGGTCATCAAGAACGTCGCCAACTGGTATGCCTATGACGCGGACACGGTGTTCCTGCCCAAGGCGGGCGGCACCTATGCGATCACGATGGGCGCGGTCGCCGACGACGTCACGCACATCACCGCGCTGCCGATGCGCGCGACGCTGACGTCGCTGAGCGGAGACGGCCGCGATCTCGCGTTCACGGTCGAGGGCGAGGGCAAGGTCACCGTCGACCTCAAGGCGCCGGGCACCGACTGGACGACGCTGAGCGGTGGCAAGATCGCGAGCCAGATCGGCGAGATCCTGACGATCGACCTCGGCGCGATCGGCGTCCACGACGTCAAGATCGGCCATCAGGCCAATGTGGACCCCGTGCTAACCTCGTTCGGCGGCGGCACCACGGGCGCGCTGTCGATCGCGGAGAACGGCACCGCGCTGACCACGATCACCGCGACCGACGCGAACATCGACTGGGGCGATTCGATCAAATATTCGATCGGTGCCGGCGGTGATGGCGTCAATTTCTCGATCGACGCGACCACCGGCGTGCTGAAGTTCGTCACCGCGCCCGATTACGAGGCACCGACCGACCTCAACCGCGACAATATCTACGGCGTGACGGTCGTCGCGACCGACGCACGCGGCGCGATCGACACGCAGACGCTGACGATCGGGGTGACCGATATCGTCGGGATCACCAAGACCGGCACGATGGTCGCCGACACGATCAACGGCACCGGCGAGCAGGACGTGCTCGATGGCGGCTGGGGCAACGACGTGCTCAACGGGCTAGGCGGCAATGACAAGCTTACCGGCGGGCTCGGCAACGACACGCTCAACGGCGGTGCAGGCACCGACACGCTGATCGGTGGCGACGGCAAGGACATCCTCCACGGCGGCGATGGCAACGACATCCTGATCGGTGGCGACGACATGGACACGATGACCGGCGGCGCGGGCGCGGACATCTTCCGCTTCGAGGTGAAGGGCGACAGCCTGACGTCGTCGTCGCGCGACGTCATCACCGACTTCGTCGTCGGGCAGGACAAGATCGACCTGTCGATGATCGACGCCAACAGCTCGCTGTTTGCGCGCGGCGACCAGGCGTTCAGCTTCATCGGCACGACCGCGAAGTTTTCCGCGCCGGGTCAGCTACGCTACAGCTACCAGATGATCGGTGGGAAGGAATTCACCGTCGTCGAAGGCAATACCGACAGCGGTTCGGCCGCCGATTTCTCGATCGCGCTGACCGGCCATCATGTCCTGACTGCGAACGATTTCTTCATGTAGTTCGCGACATAGGCCGGCAGTGTTATGGCGGGCATAGGCTTCCAATTAGCGAAAACCGCGCGTGAGGGCGGCGTCGGCGGGATCGTCGGCGCCGCCGCGTTCGGCGCGGTGATCAGCGCCGGGCCGTGGCTGATCACCGCGGTCGCGATGGCGTTGCTCAACCACTGGTCGGGCACGCATCTGGGCACTGGCGGCGCGCGGACCGTGCAGACGATCCTGGTCTACGCGTTCAGCCTGTCCGCGCTCGCCGCCGCGCCGGTCGGCATCCTGGCGACGCGGATGGTCGCGGATCGCATTTTCGCACGCGATGCAGGCGGCGTGTCGGGGATCATGCTGGTCGCGCTCGCGGTCGGCGGCGCGATCGCGCTGGGCGTCGGCGCGGTCGTGTACGGCATGCTCGCGCGGCTTCCCCTCGGCGAGGCGGCGCTCGCGACGCTGATCCTCGCGTGGCTGACGCAGGTCTGGATCGCCGCACCGCTACTCACCGCGCTTCGCCGTTACCGCGCGATCCCCCTCGCCTATCTGCTCGGCATCGGTTTCGCGACACTACTGCTGGCACTGTTGCCCAAGCTCGACGTCGTCACCGTGCTCGCCATCATCGCCGGCGGCATCGGCCTGACGCTGGCGGCGATCATGGTGGTGATCCGCCGGCATTTCTCCGCCCCGCCCGTCCTGCCGACGCGCGATGCGATGACGCCGCGGCTCGCCTGGATCGTCGCTACGGCCGGGGTCGCCGGGGTCGCGGCGATCTGGATCGACAAATGGTTGTTATGGCTAGGGCCCGACAGCCTCCGCGCGATCGGCCTGTTGCGGCTCAATCCGATCAACGACCAGGGCAGCTTTCTCGGGCTGCTGACGATGGTGCCCGGCCTCACGCTGCTGCTGATCGTGACCGAAACGCGCTTCGATCGCGCGTTCGGCGACCTGATCGTGCGGTGTACCGGCACCTCGACGCTGCAACGGATCGAGGAGGCGCGCAGCGAGCTCGCGCGGACGATGTTCGACGGGCTGCGGATCATGCTGCTGGTGCAGGCGCTGGTCGCGGCGCTCGCCTGGGTGTTCGCGGTGCCGCTGTTCGACCTGATCGGGGCGGACGCGCGCGCGATCTTCGCGTTTCGCCAGACCTCGCTCGGTACGGTCTTTCACCTCGTCGTGATCGCGGCGACCGTCGTGTTGGCCTATTACGACCTGTTCGGCCGGATCCTGCTGACCTGGAGCGCCTTCGCAATCGGCAGCGCCATCGCGACACTGCTACAATGGCATGCGGGGTTTGCCGCGTTCGGCTGGGGCTATATGGCGGGTGCGGTGGTCGGAGCGTCGGTCGGCATCGCGCTGGTCGCCGAAGCCACGGTGAGCCTCACCTATCTGCTGTTCGTCGGCAACAATCCCTCGGTCGTGGGGCACGGAGGGCGTCTGTTATGACGGGATCTGATGAGATGGCACGCCGGACGATCTTGCAGCGAGTGCTCGCGATGGGAGCGATCGGGCTGACGATCGGCGCGCGATCGCGGTCGCAGGCGGCACCGAGACCGTCCCCGGACACGGCGCTACGCTGGGGCATCGATTACGGCGCCACCACCGATCCCGCGCTGGCGCGGGCGTGCGCGCTGCTGGTGCTCGAGCCGCATCATGCCCGGCCGATCGCACCACTGCGAGGCCCCGGCAGCATTCTGCTCGGCTATGTCAGCTTCGGCGAGGTCGAGCGCAGCCGGCTGTATTTCGCCGCGCTCGACAAGGCCGGCGCGCTCAACGCCGCCAATCCCAACTGGCCCGACGCACGGCTCGCCGACTTGCGCCACCCGGCATGGCGTGCGGCGGTGCTCGACCGCCTCGTCCCCGCGATCCTGGCGCTCGGCTATGACGGAATCTTCATCGATACGATGGATAACGCCGAAGCGATGGAACGGCAGGATCCGGTCGCCAACACGGGCATGGTGGCGGCAGGTGCGACGCTGATCGCCGCCGTGCGCGCGCGCTTTCCCAAATTCCGCATCATGCTCAACCGCGGCTACGCGCTGCTGCCCGACGTCGCGCCCAAGATCGATTATCTGCTTGGCGAGGCGATGGCGTCGCGGTGGAACTTCGCTGCCAAACGCTATGAACTGCTCGGCGAGTCGGACTGGGCGTGGCAAGCGGGTCGCCTGCGCGCCGCGCGAGCCCGGAACCCGGCGTTGGCGTTGATGACGCTCGATTACTGGAATCCTGCCGATACGACGCAGATCGCGGCGTTATATGCGCGTGAGCGCGCGGCGGGGTTCAGCCCCTATGTTGCGACGCTCGCGCTCGACCGCCTGATGCCGGAACCGACCGGATGAGGATCGACCGCCGACGCGGACGTCTCGCGATCGTCCTGCCCGCGCTGGCGGGGCTTGGCCTGCTCGCGGGCGGGTTGATGCTGCTACCGAACGCGCGCGAGATTCGTCACGCCGAGCGTCGCGCGCAATTGGTGCCGACGCCGGTGCCGGCGAGTTCGATGCCGGCCGCCCCGGTACCGCCACCGGTGCTGCCGCCCCTGCACCCGACGATCGCGGCGCAGATCGCGACCGCCGACGCGGCGGCACTCGCAGCGCTCACCGTACGGCTGATCGCGGAGGGTCAGCCGGTGTCGACGCTGCAGGTCACCTATGATCTGGTCGCGGCGAAGAGACCGGCGGTGGCGCTCGACTATCTCGCGATCCGGTCCGATGGCGCTACCGCCGCGACGTGGCGGTTGCGTGTCGACCTTCTTCGCCGAGCCGGGCGGACCGCGGATGCAGCCGTGCTCGTCACGCAGGCGACGCAGAAGCGCGGACCGGTGGCGGCTGAGGATATCGTCGCGGCGGCCTATGCGATCGATCGGCCCGACCTCGTGATCGCGGCGGCGGCGAACCATGTGATCCCGCCGCCCGATGCCACGCTGTCGCTCGATCTCGCGCGCCGCGCCGACACGGCCGGACGCGGCGACCTGATCGCGCTCCTGGACAAGGCGACGGCCGCGAACTGGCGGGCGGCGGATCCCTGGCTCGCGATCCGCGTGGCGGCGCGTGCGAACGATACCGCGGCAGGGTTGCGGGCGGCCGACTATCTCCCGGTCGCGCAGCGTTCGGCCGCGCGCGAGGAAATCATGACCAAGGCGGGCGACCGCGAGGGTCTGCGGACCGAATTGCTGGCCCGTGCTGCGGCGCCGGGCGCACAGCCCGAGCGGGAAGCGGAACGCTTGCTGGCGGCGGGTTATCGCGCCGATGCGATCGCCGTCCTGCGCCGGGCGGCGAGCGGAATGCCACCCACCGCGCCGGTAGCGCAGCGCCTGCTGTACTTGATGGGCCCACGGCCTGGGTCCGAGGATCTCTCCTGGCTGAAGCAACAAGCGCTGCAGGGCACCGCGAGCCAGCAGCGTGGCTGGCTGGTACGCTATGCCGAGCGGGACCGGCCGGGCGAGGCGCTGGCGTTCGTGACGCGGCATCCGCTCGCGAGCCAGACCGACATGCTGCTGATGCGGCTGTCGCTGGCCCGCGCGGCGGGCAATGATGCCGCCGGTCGCACGCTGGTGACGTCGCTGCTCGACGGGCGCGCACTCGATCCGGCGCAGCTCGGCGCGCTGTCGGCCGCCGCCCCCGCACGGATCGATTCGACCCAAGCGGCAGCAATCGCGAAACGCCGCGTCGCAGCCGGAGTCGCGGCACCCCGCGATCAGCTCGACCTCGCCTGGACCGCCTGGAATGCGGGCGATGCCAAGGGCGCGGCGGCAGGGCTTGACGAACATCTGGCGACCGCGCCGACCGACCTTCCGGCGCTGCGGCTGATGGCCGACGTGCAGGCGCGGCTCGGCGGCGAGCGGGCGGCCCGCCCCTGGCTGGACCGCGCGCTCGCCCAGACTCCGGCCGACAGCAAGGCACGCGTGGAGATCCTGGAAAAGCTCGGGCGTCGGTCCGAGGCGGTAGTGTTGGTCGAAACACTGCGGTCGGAGATGCCGCGTGACCGATCGCTCGCCGCGCTGCACGCCCGCCTGCTCATCGCGCAGGGCCAGCCGGGCCGGGCGCGGACGGTGTTGGCGCAATGATCGCGCTGTTGCTCTGCCTGACGGATGCACCCGTGCTGACCGTTCCCCGTACAGTCTTCGCGGACAGCCGGATCGCCGCGCCCGAGACCAGGCTCGCCTGGCCCGACGCGGCCGTGGTCCGCATCGAGGACCGCGACGGCGAGCTGGTCGCGCGGTTCAACCAGCCGATCACGCCCGACCGGATCGCCGCATTTCGTGACGCGGCAGGCGATGCGATCGGCGATCTGCGCTGGAACGACGACAGCCTCGTGCTGCGTCCCGCCGCCGGCTGGACGATGACGTGGCGGCAGGCGGGACCGGTGGTCGCGCTGGCCTTCTCACCGCCCGTCTCGAGCGAACCGCTGGCCGACAGCACCGACGACACCGCCTCCGATGCCGCGCTGGCCGCGATCGAGGCGGACGCCGCGGCGGGCTATCCGGGGCCGGCACGACGCGCCGCGACAGCCTTGGCGAAACGCTATCCGACCGATCGCCGCGCCGCGCGCATGCTCGCCGACACGCGGCTCGCAGACGGCGACGTGCGCGGGGCGGCGCGCGAGTACCGCGCACTCGCGGCCGACGACCTGACCGCACGGCGCGCGATCGCCGCCGCACCGGGCACGGCAAGCATCGGCGTCACCGCGCGCGACGGCAGCGACCTGTCGCAGGCGGAGTTTGGGGCACGGATCGACTCCGCGGTCGGCAATACGCTGGTCGCCGGTGGCGGCCTTCGCCATGTCGTCAGCCGCGTCGGCACCGATGCGCCGACCATCCACAGCGGCGAGACCATCCTCGACGCCTCGCTGGCCGCCGCGTTCGACGGCGCCGTCCGCGTCCAGCTGCTCGCCTCCGCGGCGCTCGACGACGGCGTTACCGGCGGTGGTGCCAAGGCGGTCGTGGGATCCGCCGATGCGCAGTTTCGCGCGACGCTGACACGGCACATGCCCGACTACTCGACCCCGGCGCAGGTGCTGGCGGGCGGATATCTCTCACGCGCACTGATCGGCGTTACCTACCGCCTGACACCCGGCCTGCTGGGGCAGGCGGATATCGGCGTGAACCGGTATGGGCTCGCCGGCAGCAACGGCGCGAGCGACACCATCGTCGCGAGCGGCGGGGTGGATTATCTCATCCGTCGCCAGTTCCCCGCACTTGGCCTGACCTATCGGTTCGAGGCCGAATATGTTCAACGCCAACAGCTGGGCGTGAACGGGCTCCCGCTCATTCCGCTCGCCACCCGCGAGAACCATACCGTCCAGGGCCTGATGAGCGGCGCGGTCGGTGCCGTCCAGATGACCGCGCTGGCAGGGTGGACGATCGACCGGTTCGGCGGCGACGGCCCGACCGCCAGCCTGGGCATAACTGCGCCGATCGCGGTGGCCTGGCGGGTCGAGGGCAGCGGCGGCATCACCTCAATCGCGCGCCCCGGCTTTTCGGGACGCCAACTCTACGCGCGGGCGCTGCTGACACGCAGCCTTGGGGATACGCAGTGACTCACGACGACCATCGCCCCCAAACGCCGACCCGGTGGCAACGCCCCGCGCGCATCGCGGTGGAGATCGCGATCGCCTTTACCGCGCTGGCCGCGCTCGACTGGTGGCTGACCGGCGGCACCGGCTTTGCGCGTGTCCAGCCGAACCCCTATTGGCTGCCCGTGCTTGTGATGGCGCTCGCCTACGGCACCGGCCCCGGCGTTCTGGCCGCCGCGATCGCATCGGGACTGTGGCTCGCCCATGTTCACGACAATCTGGGCGAGCGCGACTATCTCGACCACCTGTTCCATTTGTCGCTCCAGCCATTGATGTGGTTCGTCGTTGCCGGGGTCATCGGCGAAGTGACGATCATCCGCACCGGGCGTCACGATCGGCTCGAGACGCGCGGCCGTGTCGCGACGCGTAATCTCGCGCGACTGACCGAGGCCTTTGCAACACTGTCGCAGACCAATCGCCAGTTGCAGGTCCAGATCGCAACCGAAGCGCATACCGTCGGTCATGCGATCGAGACCGCCGCGCGGCTGTGTTCGCCGGACCCCGCCGAACGGCGCGGCGCGATCGCCGAGCTGATCGCGCTTGCCGCGCGGACCCCCGACTTCACCTGCTACCGCGTCACCGGCGACGAGGCACGCGCCTGGCTTCGCGGGCCGATCACTGCGGGACGACGCGACGTCCTGCCCGCCGCGCTCATGGAGCGGATCGAACGGCATAAGCGGGTCCTGCATGTCGCCAAGCGCAGCGATCGCCACGTGCTCGACGGTATCGGCGTTGCCGCCATCGCCTTGCCCGATCGGAAGACCGGTGAGGTCGTCGGATGCCTGGTCCTCCATACGCTGCCCTTCGAGGCGCTGAACGCCAGCCGTACCGCCGAACTCGCCGAGATCACCACGTGGCTGACGCCCCTGCTCGCGGATATGCCGAACACGACACGGCCGTCGGTGCGATCCGCCGGGCTGGTCGCATGATCCTCCGCCTGATCGCGCTGGCGATCGTCGAACTGCTGATCCTGACGGCGTGCCAGATATTCGGCGTCGCGGTCGGCTGGGGCCTCGCTGCGCACGCCGCGGTGAGCGCGTTCGGGTTCGGCGTGTGGCTTCGCGGTGGCACTGCGACCGGCTTTGCGGCGGCGATGCTTGGCGTGCTCGGACCGTTCGGACTGCTCGTCGCGCTCCTCCTCGCCGGGTCGCTCGGGCGTTTGTCCCGGCCCACGACGCAGCGCAGCGACGACGCCATGTTCGGCCCGATTGCCGGCGGGTCCGCGCAGCGCGGCGCGCGTCTCGCGGTCGCGCGGATGCTCGATGGGCGGGTGCATCATGCGACCCCCGATACGCTGAGTTCGCTGGTGACGATCATGCGGCACGGTGCAGTCGCCGAGCGCCGACGGGCGCTGGAGACCGTGGTGCGATCGTTCGAGCCGGCGCTGTCGCCGCTCATCGCGCTGGCGCTCACCGACGGCGACCAGACGATCCGCGCATTGGCCGCCGCCGCGTCGTCGCGGGTCGCGGAGAACCTGGTGCTGGCGCGCGCGCGGCTGTCGGCGCGGGTTGCCGAGGGCATCGATCCGGATGCCGCGCTAAGCCTGGCCACGCTGCTCGGGGATCATGCCCGCTCGGACGTACTGCTGTCCGATTCGCAACGCCGTCACCTCCGCGAAGACGCGGTCGCGATGATGGTTGCTTCGGTACCTGCCGGGGCGAACGACCCGCGATCGGAAACGCGCGACGCGTTGATGATCGAGGCACTGTGGGCCGCCGGCGATTATGACGCGATCGACCGGATGGCGACCACGATCGAGGCATCGTCGGAGCAGGACGACGCTCCCGTCGACGGTAGCGACCGCGGCGCGACGACGCTGGCGACATGGTGGCTGACGGGAGCCGCGGCGTGATCGCGCTGTCGGCCCTGGCCGACGACCGGTCCC
Source organism: Sphingomonas sp. PP-CC-3A-396 (assembly GCF_004343105.1). Lineage (NCBI taxonomy): Bacteria > Pseudomonadati > Pseudomonadota > Alphaproteobacteria > Sphingomonadales > Sphingomonadaceae > Sphingomonas > Sphingomonas sp. PP-CC-3A-396. The sequence continues at coordinate 424,531 of NZ_SLYF01000003.1, forward strand.
GGCCCGCGTCGCGCGACATCCCCGATGCGGACATCTGCCTGATCGTCGAGGGTGCGTATCCCTATGTGATCGGCGGCGTGTCCGGCTGGCTGCAGGATCTGATGACGCATCTGCCCGACGTCCGGTTCGTGATCGTCGCGATCAAGCCCGGCGCGGATATGCTGCCGTTCCAGCTGACCCCGCCGCCCAACGTCGTCGGGATCGTCGAGATCGGCCTCGCGCCCGCGCCCGCCGTGCCGCGTGCGATCCCCGATCGGATCGCGGTGCCGATCGCCGATGCGCTGGTCGCGTTCGTCGCGACCGGCGGCGCGGACCGGCTCGCGACGCTGATTGACCTGATCGGCGGCAACGCCCGGCCGCTGGCGCCCGGCGACATCCTATCGCACCCAGCCGTCTTCGCGCGGCTCAGGCGGCATTACCAGGCGATGTTGCCCAAGGCATCGTTCCACCATTATTTCTGGGCGATGCGCGTTTTGCTGGGCGGGCTGCTCGCGGTGCTGACCACGCCCCTGCCGCAGGCGAAGGCGTATCACACGATCTCGACCGGGTTCGCCGGGCTGTTGGCGGCCCGCGCCGCGCGCGAGACCGGACGTCCGGCGTTCATCACCGAGCATGGCATCTACCTGCTCGAACGCCAGATCGAGGTGATGATGGCGGACTGGATCGGCGATCAGGTCGATACCGGGCTCGAACTCGAACGCAGCGTCCGCGATCTGCGCGATCTGTGGGTGCGCGCGTTCACCAGCTATGCGACAGCCTGTTACGACAGCTGCGATCCGATCGTCGCGCTGTACGGTGAGAACACCGCGGTCCAACGCCGCCTGGGCGCCGCCGCGGACCGGGTCCGCGTAATCCCCAACGGCATCGACTCGAAGCGGTTCGCAAGCCTCCCGGATCAGCGCGATCCGGCGCATCCGCTGGTCGCGCTGCTCGGCCGGGTGGTACCGATCAAGGATGTGAAGACGTACATCCGCGCCGCCGCGATCGCGCATGCCGAACGCCCCGACCTGCGCTTCGTAGTGCTCGGCCCCGAGGACGAGGACCCCGAATATGCTGCCGAATGTACCCGGCTGGTCGAGGATCTCGCGCTGGGTGCGGTGTTCCGCTTTGCCGGCCGCGTGCGGATCGAGGACTGGATGGCGAGGATCGACCTGCTCGTGCTGACCAGCCTGTCCGAAGCGCAGCCGCTGGTGATCCTCGAGGGCGGCGCGTGCGGCATCCCGGTGGTCGCGCCCGACGTCGGTAGCTGCCGCGAGATGATCGAGGGCCGCGGCGGCACGGACTCGGGACATGGCGGGATCGTCACGCCGCTGGTCAACCCGGCCGCGACCGCCGCGGGCATCCTGGCGATCGCCGGCGATCCCGCGCTGCGGACGGCCATGGGCGAAACGATGCGCGAACGGGTGCGGCGCGATTACGATCACGGCACGATCATCGGCGCCTATGCCGCGTTATACGGGTCGCTGATGGCGGCATAGATGGCCGGCTCCGAACCCGGTTCACGAGCGCTCAAGCCGCATGATCCTCCCCCGCCAGGGGGAGGTGGCTGACACCTTTGCCAGACAGAGGGGGAGGAAACGATACCGCGCGTTCCGTGTCCACCCCCTCCGGCGCCTTTGGCGCCACCTCCCCCTGGCGGGGGAGGGTTGCGGGCGCGCGGGACCGGCGCCCCTCCCCGCTCCGTCATCCTGACGAAAGTCAGGGCCCAGGGTCGCGGGCGGCATCCTTTGGTACTCTGGGTGCTGACTTTCGTCAGGATGACGGAGGATGTCGCGCGGCTGCTCAGGCCCCGCCGGTCACGACCGCGTCGCTCAGGTCGGCGCTCGCCGGGGTCGCCAGTACGGGGATCGTTGCGATCGGGAGGGTGGTGCCGAGCGGGCCGGGCAAGGCCTCGACGATCGGGGGGCGTATCCGCGTATCGGTGGCGGGGGCGACGATCGGCGCCGCAGGCGCGCGGCTGCTCGGCACCTGCAGGCGGTCGATCGGCGCGAGGATCGGGTCGAACGGGCCGAACGTCTGCGCACGCACCCGCCGCGTGTTGCGCGCGGGATCATACGCCGGCACGCCTTGGTCGATCGCTGCCGCCTGGAGCCGGCCCAGCGTCGCCAGCAGCCGCGCTTCCGCGGCATAGGCGCCGTAGGTCGCGTTGACGAAGACGAGTTGCGCGGTGAGCAGGCGCTGTTCCGAATCGAGCACTTCGAAATTCGAGCGAAACCCTTCCGAAAAACCGCGCTGGACACCGGTGAGCGCGGACTCCGCCGCCTCGGTCGCGTGCTGCCCCGCGGTCATCTGCTCGCCGCCCGCGACCGCCTGGTTCCAGGCGTTCTGCGCGTTGGCGAGCGCCGCCCGCCGTGCGGTCTCAACCTCGAAACCGAGCTGCTGGCGTTCGGCGATCGCGGCACGGACGCGCGATCCGATCACGCCGCCGCTCAGCAGCGGCATCGTCAGCGTCACCGCGCCGCTCGCCTGCGCGCCCAGATCGCGCACCTGATAGGTATCGGGGCTGCCGTAACCATAGCTGCCCGACAGCGCGACGATCGGTGCGCGCTCGGCGCGCTGCGCGGCGATCCGCGCATCGCCCGCCCTGGTCGCGAGGATCGCCTGCCACAGGCTCGGGCTTTCCTTCTCGGCGACCGCGAACGCGGCATCAAGCGAATTGGGCAGCCCCGGCAGCGTCGGCGGCGCGAGCAGCGTCCCCGGATTGCGCCCGACCGCCGCGGCGAACCGCCCCCGGCTCGCCTGGAGATTGACCGTCGCCTGCGCCAACTGCGCGCGGATGATCTCGCGTTGCGCCTGCGCCTGCGCGATGTCGGTGCGGGTCAGGTCGCCGCCGCGTTCGCGCGCGATCGCCTGCGTCACCTGCCGCCCATAGGAGTCGAGCGAGCGTTGCTGGATCGCTACCAACGCCTGATCGCGGCGCACCGATACATAGGCGTCGACGACCTCGTACAGGATCGCGTTCTCCGCCTCGCGCAGTCGCTCGCGGCCGGCCAGCACGGTCGCCTCGGCGGCGGAGACCTGCGCCGCGGTCCGCCCGCCGTTGAGCAGGATCTGCGACGCGGTGAGCGTAGCCCCCATCGTCCGCCCGCGCGCGACCGCAAAATCGCCGAGCAGCCCGCGCTGGTCCTGCGACTGGTATTGCAGCGTCATGTTTACGCCCGCGGTCAGCCGGTAGGCCGCGCCGGCCTGGACGATCTGTTCGTCGAGCCCGCGGAGTTGCGCCCGCTGCCCCTCCAGCGACGGGTTGGTGCGATAGGCATCGGCGATCGCCTGGCCGAGCGTTTCGGGCGCGGCGACCTGCGTTTCCGGCGCGGTCTGCGCGACTGCCGGGGTTGCGAGGAGCAGTGCGCCGGCGAGGCGGATCATGTCAGCGTTCATGGAGCGACCTGGAAAAGGCTTCGGTCAGCGGATCGAGCAGATAGTCGAGCGCGGTGCGTGAGCGGAGCTTGACCAGCACGGTGACGGGGACGCCTGCGCGAATCCCGGTATCGCGACCGCGGACCGCCTCGATCTTGGCGATCTGGTCGCGCGGCACGGTGATCTCGGCGCTGAAATAGCTGTGACCGGTCTGCTCGTCGCGCAGTGAGTCGGCGGACACAGTGCGGACCGTGCCGAGCAGGATCGGCAGGTCGCGTTCGTGCAGCGACAGGAACTTCACCTCCGCCTCGCGCCCCGCGAACACGCCGTCGATATCGCTCGGCGAGAAGTTCGCGCGCACCACTAGCGGCGCGGCGTCGGGGACGATGTCGAGGATCGCCTGCCCCGGCTGGATCACGCCCCCCACGGAGAAGACGCGCAAGCCGACGATGCGACCGGTGACCGGCGCGCGGATGATCGTCCGCGCCAACTGCTCGCGGGCGGCGGCGAGTTTCGGCATGACCTCGTTCAGCTGGAACTGCGTGTCGCGGAGCAGCGTGGCGCTGTCCTCGACATATTTGCGGCGCGTCTGGACGCCCTCCGCCCGCGTCTGGCCGATCTGTTCGCGCGCGGCCGCCGAGCGCGAGACATAGTCGGCGTCGGTCCCTTCGAGCTGCTGGATCGAGCGTTCGATCGCGCGCACAGTGTTGCGCGAGACATAGCCTTCGTCGGCGAGCGCGCGCGTGCTCTCGAGTTGCTGGCGGAGCGAGGCGCGCTGGCGGGCGGTGGCCTGCGCCTGTGCGTTGAAGCCGTTGGTCTGCTGCGCGACGGTCGCCGCCTGCTGGCGGAGCACCGCGCCGTTCGCCGCCAACGCCGCCGAGCGCGCGGTGCGTTGCGCGATCTGGAGCGACTTCGCGCGATCGACAAGGCGCCGGTCGTCGCCTTGTGCGGAGGCGAACTCGGCGGGCCAGACGATTGCGCCGCCGCGAACGTCCGCCTCCAGCCGCGCGCGTTGTGCCTGGAGGTCGATCACGCTCGCCGCCAGCGCGCGTTCGCTTGCGGTGACTTCCGCGCCTTCGAGCCGGAACAGGATGTCGCCGGCGCGGACGTGCTGGCCGTCGCGCGCGGCCATCGCCGCGACGATCCCGCCCTCGCGGTGCTGGACGGTCTGGCGATTGCCCGCGACGACCACCTGCCCCTCGCCCGCCGCCGCCGCATCGAGCCGCGCGAACGCCGCCCAGCCGAGCCCGACGACGAAGAACAGGATCGCGACGATCCCGCCGACGAGGATGGCGTGACGCGGCGAGTCGTCGAGGCGGAGGCGATCGGCGAGGCTCGCACCGCCCGCGGCGGGGACCGGGCTGGCCAGTTCGGCGGGGATCATCGTACGCCTCCCGCAGCGGCGACATGCGGCCGGACGACCTTCGCACGTTCGTCGAACAGCTGGATCGTGCCGCCGCGCAGCACCATGATCTTGTCGACCGCCTGGAGCAGCCCGGTACGATGCGTCGAGACGATCACGGTCGCGCCCCGCGCGCGCAGTGCCGCGAGCGTCGTCACCAGCCGCGCCTCGCCATCGCTGTCGAGGTGCGCGTTGGGCTCGTCGAGGAACAGGATCGTCGGCGTCCCGAACAGCGCGCGCGCGAGCGCGACCGACTGGTTCTGCCCTGCCGACAGCCCCGATCCGTCCGCCATGCTGAGCATCGTCGCATAGCCATTGGGCAGGCCGAGGATCACCTCATGCGCGCCCGCCGCCTGCGCCGCCTCGACCACCGCGGCGTCGAGCTGTTCGCTCTCGCCCGCCAGCACCGACTGGAACCGCGAGATGTTGGTGTGGACCGAGGTCGGGAACAGCGACGGCGATTGCGGCATGTACCCGACGTGACGGCCGAGCTGTTCGCGGTTCCAGTCCGCCAGGCTCGCGCCGTCGATCCGGACCTCGCCCGTATCTGGTGACAGCGCTCCCGAGAGGACGCGGAGCAGCGTCGACTTGCCGGCACCGCTCGGGCCGACCAGCGCGACGATCTGCCCGGCTTCTACCGAGAAGCTGATGTCCGACAGCAGCGCGCGGTCGGTCCCCTCGGCGCGCACGGTGACGCCGCGCACATCGATCCGCCCGACCGGCGTCGGCAGCGTGGTCGCATCGATCGACGGCCCCGGCAGCGCGCAGAACGCGTCGAGATCGCGGTAGGCGTTGCGCGCGGCGGCGAGCGGCTTCATCGCGCCGAGGATCTGCTCGACCGGCTGGAGCGCGCGTCCGAGCAACAGCGACGCGGCGAAGATCGCGCCGCCCGAAATATCCTGGCGGATCGCCAGCAGCGCGCCGAGCGCAAGCGCGAGCGATTGCAGCAGCAGGCGGAGGAATTTGGTGATCGCGAGGAACTGCCCCGCGGTGCCGGCGAGCGCGGCCTGGCGGCGGACCAGTTCGGCGCGCTCGAGCAGGTGGCGGGTGATCAGCGCATTGCGCATCCCCATCACGCGCGCGACCTCCGATCCGTGGATCGACACGTCCTGCTCGCGCGTGGCGAGCACCGCGCGCGCATGCGTGTCGCGTGCGGCGTGCGCCGTGACGCGGTCGCTGAGGATCGCAATCCCGCCGAGCAACAGCGCGCTGACCAGCGCCAGCACGCCGATCCACGGGTGAAGCAGGAACGCGATGCCGATATAGATCGGCGCCCAGGGCGCATCGAACAGCGCGACGATCGTCGGCCCGGTCAACGTGCCGCGCACCGTATCGAAATCGCGCATCGCCTGGCTGCGCTGGCCGATCGTCGCGCCGTCGGTGCCGAGGATCCGCAGCAATATGCCCGGCGCGGCTTGGCGTTCGAGCCGCATGCTGGCGCGGAGCAGCAACCGCATCCGCACCGCATCGAGGATCGCGAACACGATCAGCGACAGCACCAGGATCAGCGTCAGCAACAGCAAGGTCGCACCGCCGCGCGTCGGCACCACACGGTCGTACACCTGAAGCATGAAGATCGACGGGACGAGGTACAGGACGTTCACCAGCCCTGAGAACACCGCGGCGAAGACGAGATGGCGTCGACACCCCCGAACGGCGTTGGCCAGGGCATTCTGGCGATGCCCGGACGTTGCCGTCGCAGGCGCGGAAGAGGACGTCGGCATGACCGCCGCTTAGCCGCGAAAGGTTAAACGAACGGTTTCGCAGACACTTGCAGCTAGCCAACACGGCGCATTTCGATTGCGTTTCACCGACCTACCGCCGCCTAGTACCCCAACGACCTACGCAAAAGGTATGATAACGCAGCGCGGCAAACCCGATGCCACGCGCCGGCCGGGTTTCGGCAGGCAAGGGTTTTTTGCAACCATTCCATACGCCCAGCCGCTGCTGGAGATTGGGCATGTCTGAACCGATCAACGCCAAGCGATATTCGGCAGTTCGACAATCCTGCGTTCTCACGTCGGAACGTGTCCCCCGGTAGGCTGCCATGGCCAACGGCAACCGAGCAATGTTGGAAGTAGTTGAAACATCGCGGGGGAGGCTAGAGATCCTCGGTGTGCACGCGCTGCTTCCACAGCTTGACGGGCGGGATGCGGACGTCCTCCTGGAAGATGCTGGTCGCATCGATCGGCATCGATCCCGGCACCTTGCCGCCAACATCGCTCATATGCCCGAACATCGAGGTACAGGCGACGACCCGGCCGTCCTTGAACACCGGCATCAGCACGAGCCAGTCGTTCAGATGGCTGATCGCGCCCTGCACCGAATAGGGATCGTTGAGGAAGATCAGGTCGCCGTCCTCGACGGTGCCGTCATAGCTTTCTAGGAACGGGCCGATATACGAGCCGAACTGGCCGACGGTCCTGCGGCCCTTGCTGTCGGCGATCAGCGGAAAGGCGTCGCCCTGTTCGCGGATGCCGGGCGACATCGCAGTGCGGACGAGCGTCGCGTCCATCTCGATGCGGGCGTTGCGGAGCGCGTTTTCGATCACCTCCAGCGTGACGGGATCGATCGGCACCGTCTCGAACGGTGTGGCGTTGGCCTGGATGATGCGTGCGGGCATGATGGTCCTCTCAGGCCAGATTGATCAGGATGTTGCCGACCGAGTCGACGACGCCGATGCAGCCGCCTTCGATCAGCGTCGTGGAATCCATCTCGACGATGATCGCCGGGCCGGGGATGACGTCGTTAGCGCGCAGTTTCGACCGGTCGTAGATGACCGCAGGCCGCATCGCGCCGTCGGTCCAGAGCTCGTGATCGCGCAGTTTCGCGGCGATCGGGTCGCCGTTGCCCTCCTCCAGCACCGGCGCCTTGAGATCGAGCAGCGGCCCGAGTGCGACCGCGCGGAGGTTCACGAGTTCGTGCGCGGTTTCCATATTGAAGGTGAACAGCCGGTGGTGCTCTTCGTCGAACCGCGCGGTGACGCCGGCGAGTCCGTCGCGCGCCAAGGTCTCGGCATCGATCGACAGCGGCACCTCGAACGCCTGGCCTTCGTAGCGGACGTCAATCTCGAACAACGACGTGATGTCGGCGTCGGCGATGCCGTCGGCAGCAAGTTCGGCACGCGTTTGTGCAGCCATCTCGTTGAGGATCGCCTGGACCTCGGTCTCGTCAGTCTCGCTGAAGCGGCGCGAGAAGCTGCGTGCGGTCTCGGTGCGCATCTGCGTGGTCGCATCGCCGAGTGCGCACAGCCCGCCGGGCGAAACCGGCGACACCGCGGGCCAGCTGTCCATCAGCCGCGCGACCGCGTTGACGTGGAGTGGCACCGCCCCGCCAAAGTCCATCAGCGCAAAATGGCGCGGGTCGTAACCCTGCTGGACCGAGATCATGCGGAGCGCGCCGAACATGTTCTCGTTGACGATATCGATGATCCCGCGCGCCGCCTGCATCAGGCCAATGCCGAGCTTGTCGGCGATCCCCTGCACGGCAATCTTGGCGCCCTCGCGGTCGAGCTTGAACGCGCCGCCGAGCAGCGATTCGGGCAAATAGCCGAGCACGACATTGGCGTCGGTCACGGTCGGCTCGACGCCGCCTTTGCCGTACGCAACCGGCACCGGCACCGGGCCCGCGGACCGCGGACCTACCCGCAGCGCGTTGGTCAGTTCGGGGACGTAGGCGATCGAGCCGCCGCCAGCGCCGACCGTCTTCACGTCGAGCGCGGACGTTCGCACCGCCAGATGGCCAACCTCGGTAGTGCGTACTCGGCGCGCCTCGAGATTCTCGATCAGCGCAACGTCGGTCGACGTGCCCCCGACGTCGAGCGTCAGGATGTTGCGGATGCCCGCGTTCTTGCCGACCCACAATGCGCCGGTCACGCCGCCCGCTGGCCCCGACATCAGCAGCGACACCGGATGCTCCTCAGCCTTTTCCGACGACATCAGCCCGCCATCCGAGCGCAGCAGCGACAGGCTCCCCGTCATGCCGCTGTCGCGCAGCTTGGTGCGCAGGTTGCGGACATAGTTGCGCATGATCGGGCGGACCGCAGCGTTCGCGACGGTCGTCAGCGTGCGCTCATATTCCTGCATCTCGGGCAGCACGACATGGCCGAGCGACAGCGGCACGTTGGGCAGGATTTCCGCCGCCAGTTCGGCCACGCGCAGTTCGTGCGTGCCGTTCAGATACGCGTTGATCAACGACAGTGTCAGCGCCTCGATCCCTTGCGCCTTCAACGCCTCCAGCGCAGCGCGGATATCGGCGTCGTCGATCGGACGGACTTCATTGCCCTGCGCATCCATCCGCCCGGCGATCTCGACGGTATCCTCCAGCGCGGCGAGCGGCTCGGGCTTCGGCCAGACGATCCAGCCGGCAAGGCGCCCGGGCACGAAGCTGCGCGCGATCTGCATGATCTGGCGATAGCCCTCGCTGGTGACGAGACCGACGCGCCCCCCTTGCCTTCCAGCACCGCGTTGGTCGCGACGGTCGTGCCGTGGAGGAAGAACTCGACCTCGGCAGGCGAGATGCCCGCCTCCGCGCAGATCGCGTCGACTCCGGTCAGTATGCCGACCGAACTGTCATGCGGCGTCGACGGCGTCTTGTGCCGCCAGAACCCGCCGCTCTCCTGATCCAGCAGCAGGTCGGTGAAGGTCCCACCGACATCGACGCCCAAACGATAAGCCATGATGTTCCCGCTATGATGATCGCGCGGCCACCATCCGGGCCGGCGCTTTTGCTGGGGCCTTCCTAGAACCGCCCGATGATGCGATTGGCCCGCGTCACCGCGACTATCCGCTGTGCGACTTTTCAGGCGTGGCGATTGGTCACGCGCGGCGACGTTCGCCACGGTGCCAGCCTTGCAGGAGAAGCCGTCATGATCGTCCGCCCGAACTTCGTGCCGATACGCGCGCCTTCCTAGATCGCCGCGCGACCGGGTCCGGATTGCCGCTGTTCGTCGCGCGCTGGGCGGAGATCCCCCGTGCGATCAACCAGTTCCGCTTCTTCGCCGGCCAGGCGATGGCGATCGGGGGCAACACGATCGAGAGCTCGATCGATTACCAGCCCGCAGGCAAGCAGGTCTCGACCTGGACTCTCCGCGAACCCGTCGGCGTAGTGGCCGCGATCGTGCCGTGGAACTCGCCGCTGGTGCTGACCGCGATGAAGCTCGCACCGGCTTTGGCCGCGGGCTGTACGATCGTCCTGAAGCCGGCGGAGGACACCTCGCTCAGCGCCCTCCGGCTCGGCGAACTAATGACGCAGGCGGGGCTGCCCGCCGGCGTGCTCAACATCGTCACCGGGCCCGGCAGCGAGACCGGCGCCGCGCTCGCCGCGCACCCCGGCGTCGACAAGATCGCCTTCACCGGCTCGACCCAGACCGGCCGCGCGATCCTCGATGCGGCGAAGACCAACTTCAAGCGCGTCACGCTCGAACTCGGCGGCAAGTCGCCCGCGATCGTCCTGCCCGACACCGATCTCGATCTCGCCATCCCCGGCGTCGCCAACGCGATCTTCTTCAACGCTGGCCAAGTCTGCATCGCCGGCTCGCGACTGTATGTGCACCGCTCGATCCACGACCAGTTGATCGAGAGTGTGGTCTCCTATGCCAAGGGCCGCGCGATGGGCCACGGCCTCGACCCCGCGACGCAGATGGGGCCGCTTGTGTCTGCACGCCAAGCCGAGCGCGTCGCGAGCTTCGTCACGGGCGCGCGGGACGAAGGCGCGACCGTGCTGACCGGCGGCGACCGCTCAGGCGAGGCCGGTACGTTCGTTGCGCCGACCGTCGTGGTCGACGTCCGCCCCGACATGACGATCGTCCGCGAGGAGGTGTTCGGGCCGGTGCTCGTCGCGCAACCCTATGACGATCTCGACGAAGTGATCGCCGCGGCGAACGACAGCCAATACGGGCTTGCGTCGAGCATCTGGACGCAGTCGCTCTCCAACGCGCACCGCCTCACCGGCCAGCTGCGCGCGGGCTCGGTGTGGATCGACTGCCACGCGATGTACGACGCGTCGCTACCGATCGGCGGGATGAAAGCGTCTGGCTGGGGTCGCGATAGCGGCAAGCAGGCGATGGATAGTTATCTCGAGTGGAAGACGGTGTGTGCGGTCATTTGAACTCCACTATATCCGAGATACAGCCGAATACGTCGCCCGCAACCTCAGTCTGCAATTCGCGGCTTGGCCTGATTTAGTGCCCAAAAGCTGTGTACCGCGGCCAGTCATGGACTTCGAAATGCCCGCCTCCCAATTATTGCACAGTGGGTTATGCGGGCTGATCGTGTTGTACCAACTCCTATACCGGTAGCGTGCATCGATGACCTGTATTTGACAGGCAGGCATCGGTTTGGCCTCTCCTGAAGCAGCAGCACGAGTCGCTGCCCGTCGGCACGACGTCCTGGTCAGCCAGCGAGCAACGACAGTCGGTCAGGCTTCGGAGGGCGCCGAATAGTCCATCGCGGCTAGGTCGGTAAGCAGGTCGGGCCCAGTCGGCTCCCACCCCAGCCGCGCCCGCGTCCAGGCGTTCGACGCGGTCATATCGAGCGCTGCGAACGGTGCCATCCAGCCGAAATAGCGCTCTACCTCGTCGGCCTCGATTGCGCGAACCGGCAGTCCGGTTCCTTGTCCGATCGCCTCGGCGATCGCGCGCGCAGTGACGCCCTCCTCCACCGACGCAATATATCGGGCACCTGGCTCGCCCCTTTCCAATGCGAGAACGTAGAGCTTCGCCACATCGCTGACGTGCGCCGCCGACCAACGGGTCCGCCCCTCGCCGACGTACGCCACGGCCCCAGCACGGCGCGCCTCGGCGACCAGCGGCGTGATCAGCCCGGCCTTCATGGTGTCATGTACCTGCGGCAACCGAATGGTGCGCACGTCGATGCGTCGGGCGATCAGCGCCGCGCCGGCAAGCTCGGTGGCGATCCGGGGATTGGCATGCCGCGGGTTCAGCACGTCTTCGGTTGCAGGACCTCCATTGATCGGTGTGCCGATCCCGACGCCCGAGGTGATCAAGATCGTCTTCTGCGTCCCTTCCAACGCCGCGCCCATCGCCGCGATGTTGCGTTCGTCCTTCTTGGTATTCTGGAAAAAAGTCGCAAAATTGTGATCGAACGCGCAGTGGATCACCGCGTCGGCCGCTGCGGCGCCGCTCGCCAGCGTCTCGGGCTGTTCCAAGTCGCCACGATGCACTGCGACACCGGCGTCCTCGAGTCGACGAGCACCGGCGTCGGAACGGGTCAGGCCAAGTACCTGATGCCCGCGATCAAGCAGCACTGGAATGACGTACGAGCCGATGAAGCCGGTCGCCCCGGTGAGGAATACGCGCATGTAAAATCTCCTTCTTGCGAAAGCGACGTATCGCGGCACATCCAAAGGTATTAAAGTAGTGCCTTTATCGTGGTATAGGTTTTAATAGGATCGATCATGGCCGGCGAAGCAGCCAATCAACTCGGAACCTATCTTCGCGATCGTAGAGCACGTCTCGATCCCGTGGCATTCGGGTTTGACAGCGGCCGGCGGCGTACCCCGGGGTTGCGTCGCGAAGAGGTGGCAAGCCGCGCGAACATCAGCCCGACTTGGTACACATGGTTGGAACAAGGTCGTGGTGGTGCGCCTTCGGCGGACGTGCTCGATCGCATCGCCAAGGGGTTGATGCTGACCGAGCCCGAACGCGAGCACATTTACATGCTAGGTCTGGGCCGTCTCCCCGAGGCCCGCTACCAACCGGTCGACGGCATCAGTCCCCGGCTTCAGCGGGTATTGGACGGGATGTTGCTGAGCCCGGCGATCATCAAGACGGCGATGTGGGACGTCGTTGGCTGGAACCGGGCGGCTGCGCTGTTGCTCACCGACTACGCCAAGCTTCCGCGCGAAGGACGCAATATCCTTCGCCTGATATTCGGCAGCGACCATATCCGCGCCCGGAACGAGGATTGGGACGACATCGCCCGGTATGTCGTGGGTGCCTTTCGCGCCGACGTCGCGCGGGCGGGCGCCAACAACAGTGCGGCAGCCACCACGCTGATCGCCGAACTGTCTCGCCTAAGCCCCGAGTTCGCGACGTTATGGGAGGACAACAACGTGTCCGCTCATACCGAGGGGGTGAAACGTATCCATCATCCTGACGCGGGGCTGCTGGCAATGGAGTTTTCCTCGTTCGCGGTCGAAGGGCGACCGGAACTCGGGATGATCATCTACAACCCAGCGTCGCCCGAAGATGCAGAACGGCTACGCGGGCTACTAGACGTCAGGCAAGAGTGACTGGACGAAAGCTAATTGTCGACTTGACGATCAGACTCCTGCGGAAGTGATGGTGCCGGATGGCGTCATAGTCTCGACCGTCACTTGCCAGAAAAACCGTTGCGCCCGTGGAGGTGAAACCAAACATCAGGCACTTATTCATCATTGTACGCATTAGACCGTCAGGCTGATTGCGGGCCCGGCTGTTTGGGATCTACCGCGAATGTCGCCAGCGTCGAGATCGATCCGCCGGGCCGATCGACCTGGTCCATCACCTTCACTTCGGCGAGCCAGCGATCCGGCGTCACGGTGAAGAGCTGATAGCCGCGCTGATTGTTGAGCAGCTTTACGTTCGGGTTGTTGTCCAGCGTGCGGTTTTCGCCTGGATAGTGCAGCCCGCCGGTGCCGCCCGAGGAGATTGAGGCCGCCAGAAACTCGGTGGCGATCGCGGGGCCGCCGACGTCTTCGGCGGTCCGGGGCACCGATCCGATGACGTTCTGGTGAAGATTGCCGCTACCGATCACGACATTGGTCAGGCCCCGCCGCGCGATGCCGTCGACGAGCCGCTGGCGAGACAGCGGATAGCCGTTCCAATTGTCCTTGCCGACGATCGGCGTAGTGTCGCCGTCCTTGCGCGCGTCATAAGGCATGAACAGCACTTGTTGCGCGACGAAGTTCCAGTGGGCATCGTTGGCGAGTCCCTGGTCGAGCCAGCGTTCCTGTGCCGCCCCCAGCATCGTCCGCTCCGGCCGATCGACGGGAACGCACGCGTCGAGCTGCGCGCGCGGCAGTCCGGGGCGCTCGCAGAGCCGATCGCTGCGGAACGAGCGTGTGTCGAGAACGTGCATCCGCGCGAGCGTGCCGTAATCGAGCCGGCGATAGGCGTGCGTGCCGTTCGTCCCGGGCCGCTGTGCGCGACGGACGGGCACATGCTCGTACCAGGCCTGCAGCGCCGCCGCCTTACGGTGCGCGAAGATCTCGGGCGGGTTGCCATCCTTGTCGAACTCGCCCGCCCAATTATCGTCGAACGACATGATGGAGGCGACCGCGGCATGCGCCGCCTAGAGATCGGGCTCGCGGGGACGTGCGCAAAGGCGGTGAAGAAGCCCGTCTCGAAATCCTGGCAGCCCAGCATCGCGAGCCGCAACCGGTCGAGCGATGCCCCACCCGCCGGCGCGGTCCGTGCGGTGTCGATCGGGCTCGCGCCGGCGCCGGCAACGAGGAAACGGCACCAATAGGGACGACGCGGCCGCAGTCCGTCGCCATCGGCATGGACCGAGTGCGCCAGCGCCGCTTCCACCACCGCCACCGCCACGCCGATGCGGACGATCTTGCGAAAGCCGGCATTTTTCGGCGACCTCCCACTCGCCCGACCGGTCATAATTTTCGCTGAACCGCCCCCGGTGGGGACGAACGCGAGCAGCTGGGGGCGCCGGTGGCGAACGAGCCCCGAAATCAAGGGCGATATTTTCGCCAAGGCAATCACGCTTGACCGGAGGTTGAGTCCCGCGGGGCTTGTCCGACAACGTCTGCGACCGATCGATGTCGCAATGATGAGTACAGCTCATCGCTTCATCAACGACGCGGCGAATTGTTCGAGCCTACCAGACGGACTATTTTGCGACCTCGCCGTACAGCCGGTCGTCGCCGACCGCGCTCGAGAGAACATATGAGCCTGCGCGTACATCGTCCGGGCACTCCCCATCCGCCGGAAGGACGCGCCGACATGGCCACCCTCGTTGCTACTCCAGCGACTCGCTTCGATGCGACGCAAGGCAGTGCCAGGCCGGCACGCTGGGGCGCCGTGTATGCGATGGCGCTATGCAGCTTTGTGCTCGTCGCATCCGAATTCCTGCCGGTCAGCCTGCTCAGCCCGATCGCGGAGACGCTGCGCCTGACCGAGGGGCAGGCCGGTCAGGCGATCGCGATCTCCGGTGTGTTCGCGGTCGTCACGAGCCTGTCCTTCTCGGTGCTGCTCGGGCGGATCGACCGCCGTCGCGTCGTGCTCGCGCTGATAGCCATGCTGATCGTGTCGGGTGCGATGGTCGCGTTGGCGCCGAGCTATCCCGTGTTCATGACGGGGCGTGCGCTGCTCGGTGTCGCGATCGGCGGGTTCTGGTCGATGTCGGCGGCGATCGCGATCCGGCTGGTGCCCGAGGAATCGGTCGGTAAGGCGCTGGCGATCATGAGCGGCGGCACTGCGCTCGCGACCGCGCTTGCCGCCCCGCTCGGCAGCTTCCTCGGCAGCCTGATCGGTTGGCGTGGCGCGTTCTTCTGCGTGGTGCCGGTAGCGGTCGGGGCACTCGCTTGGCAGGCGATCGCGTTGCCCAGGCTCCCCGTCGCGGAGCATCAGTCGGCACGCGCGACGATCGGGTTGCTGCGAAGTCGCGCCGTGCTGCTCGGGCTGTTCGCGGTTGCAATGCTGTTCGTCGGCCAGTTCGCGCTGTTCACGTATCTCCGCCCGTTCCTCGAACAGGTCACGCACGTCGGCGTCGTCATGCTCTCGGTCATGCTGCTGATCGTCGGCGCCTCCGGGTTCGTCGGGACCGTCGTGATCGGTCGGGTCATCGTCAAGCGCCTGTTCCTGGCGCTCTGGGTACTGCCCGCGGCGATGGCGGCGGTCGCGGTCGGTCTCGCGCTGTTCGGCGGATCGACGATCGCGACGGCTGCATTGCTCGCGATATGGGGCTTTGCGGGGACCGCGGCGCCCGTCGGATGGTGGACCTGGCTCGCCCGGACCCTGCCCGAAGACGCCGAAGCGGGGGGTGGCTTGATGGTAGCGGTGGTCCAGTTGGCGATCACGCTCGGCGCCACCGTTGGCGGCGTGGTGTACGATACCGCCGGTGCCGTGCCCGAGTTTCTCAGCAGTGCCGCGTTGCTCGGCGTGGCGGCAATTGCAGCGCTAGCCGTCGCACGACATGACCGCACCACTGCTGTCGATCAATGAGCAATTCTCACCGCTCCGTTGAGCCACGCCACCGACACGAAAGCCGCGGCGCTGCGTTGGTATCCAGTGAACATACCCTGTCTTGGGCCAAAGCCTGCAATCTTTGTGGCGCGGCGCAAGCCGGTCGGGAAGGAAATTGAGTTTCATGTCGGACGCCCCCGAACTCGAAGTATCGCGCCGCGGGCTGCTCGCCGGTAGCGCCGCGACGGCCGTCGTCGCGGCGACGCCTGCCCCCGCCGCCCCTCCCCAGACCAAGGCTGCGCCAATGATGCCCGTCAGTTTCGCGGTGAACGGCAAGCGCGAGACGCTGTCGCTCGACCCCCGCACCACCTTGCTCGATGCACTCCGCGAGCATCTCCACCTCACCGGCACCAACGCGGTCTACAACGCCACCGGAGTTCGCGTGCGCGACTATCCGGTGACGCTCGACAAGCATTTCGCAGAATTGCCCGACCTCGTCTGACACTCAGCCTCAAAGGAGTACGACCATGGAATTGAAACGCGCAGGATCGCAGCCGTCGCAAAAGGGCCCTGCCGACTGGTTTACCGGCACGGTCCGCATCGATCCGCTCAACACCGCGAAGGAGCCTGCGCGTCACAGCTGTGCGGCGGTGACGTTCGAGCCCGGCGCACGGACCAACTGGCACACGCATCCGCTCGGCCAGACGCTGATCGTCACGGCCGGCTGCGGCTGGACCCAGTGCGAGGGCGAGGCGATCGTCGAGATCCGCGCCGGCGACGTGATCTGGTGTCCGCCCGGCCACAAGCACTGGCACGGCGCGACGTCGACCACCGCGATGACGCATATCGCCATCCAGGAAGCGTTGGACGGCAGCCCGGTCGACTGGCTGGAGCCGGTGACCGATGCACAGTACCTAGGTTCGGCCGCGTAGGGCTCTGGGATACATAACAGGACATGGTCACGAGCCGATCCGATTTCGCCGACTTCAGCTACTTCCTGGCGATCGCGAAGCACCGCAGCTTCCGCGTCGCCGGGTTGGAGCTCGGCGTCAGCGCGTCGGCGCTGAGCCATGCGCTGAAGGGGCTCGAGGGTCGGCTCGGCGTGCGGTTGCTCAACCGGACCAACCGCAGCGTGACGCTAACGGCGGCGGGCGAGGAACTGCGCGATGCGATCACGCAGCCCTTCGCGGCGATCGACCAGGCAGTCGAGGATCTCAACCGTTACCGCGACGCACCGACCGGTCGCATCCGGCTGAACGTGGTCGTCGATGCAGCGACGCTTCTGCTCAGCCAGGTCCTGCCCGAATTCACCGATCGCTATCCGGACATCGACCTGGATATCGTCGCCACCGACCGCATGGTCGATATCGTCGGCGGCGGCTTCGACGCGGGGATCCGGCACGGCGGCACCGTGCCCGAGGACATGGTGGCACAGCGCATCTCGGCCGATATCCGCTGGGTGGTCGCGGGATCGCCCGCCTATCTCGACCGGTTCGGCGAGCTGCAGCATCCCGACGACCTCCAACAACACCGCTGTCTCGGCATCCGGCTAGGCGACGACCGCATCTACCGGTGGGATTTCGAAGGCCCCGATGGCGAGTTCGCAGTCAGCGTACCCAGCAAGATCTACGTCAACGAAGGCCGCGCGATGCTCGGGCTAGCACTCGGTGGCGCCGGGCTGATGTACGGCCCCGAACCGCTGTTCGAACCCTATTGCGCGCGCGGCGAACTGCGCATCGTCCTGCGCGATTGGGCGACGACGGGCCACGGGTACCACGTCTATTATTCGAGCCGCAGACAGGTACCTGCCGGCCTCCGCTTGCTGATCGAACTCATCCGCGAACTGCATCCCTTGGGACTGTAGTGGGAAGGAGACCCGAAACATGTAGCGAAGCGGTGTTCTGGTCCGGTCAATCGCCTACCGATCCGGCTTTGCAATCTAAGCCGCTCGTTTACCGGCATCGGCGCCAACCATAAATGGAAGCAGCAGCTTTACCTCCGCCGATGTACCCAACAGCGCTCACTCAACGTACTAGAGCTATGCGCTGGAGCACGCGTCGAGCACGTCTTGCGATAGCGTCCGACGATCGTAGTTGGCGGTAGCATGCAAAAGCGCTCCATCACCCCGGACTGGTTCGGGGTGACGGTGACCGAGGGGGCCTGGCGGATCCAAACCCAATGGCGCCCGCCTATCGTCGCCGGTACCGCGCAACCTTCTGGATCGCCCTCGACAGCGCATCGATCGAGTAAGGTTTGTGCAGCAACTCGAAGCCGTGCGTCCCGCTCTGCGCAAGCACTTCGCTGTAACCGCTGGTGAGCATGACCGGCAGCGTGGGATATAGGCGGGCGATTTCCTGGCCGAGTTCCACGCCCGACATGCCGGGCATCATCACGTCCGAAAACACGACGTCGAACCGTTCGACGCCGGTCGCCAGTTCCGCCAGCGCCTTGGCCCCGTTCATCGCCAAGACGGTGTTGTAGCCCAGCTCCGCCAACGCCTGCGTCGCGAACATCCCGACCTCTGCATTGTCTTCGACCACCAGAATGCACGCGCCCTCGCCTAGCTGTAGCGATGTATCGCCCGCTTCGACCGCGACGTCGCCGAGACCCTCCACGCGCGGCAGGTACATGGTGAAGGTGGCGCCTTCCCCTTCCGTGCTTTCGACGAAAATGTCGCCACCCGATTGCTTGGTGAAGCCGAACACCTGGCTGAGGCCGAGGCCGGTCCCCTCGCCCACGCCCTTGGTGGTGAAGAACGGTTCGAAGATCTGGTCGATCCTGTCCGTCGGGATGCCCGGCCCGCTGTCGGTGAGGGAGACCGCGACGAACGCGCCGGATACCGCCGGATGCGTGCGAATGGCGGGCATCCGGGACGCCTCCGCCACCGTGATGGTCAGGTCGCCCTCGCCTTTCATGGCGTCGCGCGCATTGACCGCCATGTTGACGATCGCGGTATCGAACTGGCTGCGATCCGCGTCGATATGGCAAGGCTCGGACGGCAGCCGGACCGACACCTTGATGCGCGATCCGGTCAGCGTCCGGACCATGTCGCTGATCGTGCGGACGCTGGCAGCGGCATCGAACACTTCGGGCGTCAATGATTGACGCCGAGCGAAGGCAAGCAACTGCCCGGTCAGCTTCGTGGCGCGATCCGCCGTATCGGAGATCGCATCGATATAGCGTTGCCGCCGGTCGTCGGACACACCGGGACGACGAAGCAGGTCGACCGAGCCGCGGATCACCGTCAGCAGATTGTTGAAGTCGTGCGCGACGCCGCCGGTGAGCTGACCGATCGCCTCTACCTTCTGCGACTGGCGCAGCGCATCCTTGGCCTTCATCAGCTCGCCGGTGCGCTCGGCAACGCGCTGCTCGAGGTTTTCGTTAAGCGCGCGCAGCGCCGCGATCGCGCTGTCGCGTTGGGCTGCGACGGCACGCCGCTCCTGCACGTCGATCAGGACTCCGGGGAAGCTCGACGGCGTGCCGTCCGGCGCGTGATCGACACGCCCGTTCGCCTCGATCCAGTAATAATTCCCGTCGACGCGGCGAACCCGGTACTGGTGCGCATAGGCCCCGCCACGGGCGATCACCTCGTTGATCGCCTCGGCCAGTCCTTCCTGGTCGTCGGGATGGACGGTCGCCACGATCTGGGCGAGCGGAATGCCACTCCTGCCCAGCGCCGGGTCCAGACCGAAGGCGCGCGCGAACGCCTCGTCGATCGTGAACTGATCGCTGGGCAGGTCCCAATGCCATGTCCCGACGATCGCACCGGCGGCCAGCGCGAGTTGCACGCGCTCGACATTCTCGCGTGCCAGCGCTTCGCTGGCACGGAGCCGATCTTCCGCCTCACGACGTTCGGTGACGTCGTTGAACAGGATCGCGACCTGAAGCTCGTCAGGATCGCCGACCGGGACGGCGCGCACGTCGAACCAGCGCGCAAAGCCCTCGGCATAGCTTTCGAAATTGGCCGGCTCGCGCGTTCTGGCGACGCGCCCGTACGTCTCGAACCAGAACCGTTCGAGGTCGGGTGCGTGCTCCGTCACCCATTTGCCGCGCAGGTCGGCCCCTGACTGACGCGCGAAGGCGGGGTTCGCTTCGATAAAACGATAGTCGACCGGCCGATCATCGGCGTCGAACTTCAGCTGTATGATCGCGAACGCGGAATCGACGGTCTCCAGAATGGTCTGGAAACGCTCCTTGGCCTGTTTGAGCGCGACGCCGGCGACATGCTCGTCAGTGCGGTCGCGCAGGATCTTGACGAAGCCCAGATGCACGTTGCCGCCATCATGAAGCGGCATCATCTCGCCCGAGGCCCAGAAGCGTTCGCCGGTCTTGCGCACATGCCAACGCTCGTCCGACGCGCGGCCGTCCTCCAGCGCTCGGGTCATTTCGTGGTCGACACGCCCGTTCGCGACGTCTTCGGGCAGGAAGAACCGTTCGGCATTGTCGCCGATCATCTCGTCGGCAGCCCAGCCCATCACATGCTCTGCGCCGGGGTTCCAATCGGTGATGATCCCGTTCGGGTCGGTGATGACCATCGCGAAGTCGGTCGAACTGTCGAAGATCGCGCGCTGCCGCGCCGCGCTGGCGACAAGCGCGTTCCGGCTGCTCTCCAGCGTCGCCACCTGTGCGCGCAACCGCGCATTTTCCGCTTCAAGGTCTTCTCTGGTCATCGAAATCGGGGCCACGCACTTACGGATATCTGTCGATTGTCGGGGGTCGGTCGTTACAGACTAACCCCGCGGCGATTGCGCTATCAAGCCGGCAGGAGTCCGGCCGACCGGTAGCTGTCGATCATCGTGTCGAACAGCGCGATATCCGAACGGCCCCTCGCGAAGAGCTGCGCCCCTGCGACGGCCGCGTAGATGGCCCGCGCCCTGGTCTCGCTCTCGGCCGACCCGACGATCCTGGCGTCGACGAGGAGCTTGCTCAGCCAGGCGACGTTGACGTCGGCAAAGCCCTGGACTTCAGTTTTCACCGGGTCCGGAAGATCGTCATATTCCGCCGCCATGAAACTCGACAGACAGATGCGGTTGTCGTTCGATAGCGATTTTCGGAAGATTTCCGGATAGCGGTGCAGCGCCTCGAGCGGATCTGGCGTCTCGTCCGAAATCGCCGCTAGCTGCGCGACGGTGTCCTCCCAATAGCGCCGCGCGACCGCCGCGCCGAGATCGGCCTTGGTCGCGAAATGATGATAGATGCTCGGCGCCTTGATCCCGACCTCGGCTGCGATGTCGCGAAAATTCAGGCCGTTATAGCCGCGCGCCATCGCGCTGCGCCTTGCCGCGGCGAGCACGGCTTCCCGGGAGTTCGACGTCGCCAATCGCATTACCCATCCTGCAAACCAACCAAGTGGTAGATAGACCTTGACGCGTTGGACGCAAGCCCATATTTAGCCAGTTAGCGATCACTTGGTAGAGGTCCGCACATGCAGCGCCGCTTGAAGAACGGGATGTGCATGCCGACGCGTTCTGGCAGCGCTTACAACGCCGCCTGACGGTCCTCGCCGCCTACGCCAACCGAAGCAGCGGTGTGCCGGAACTCAACAACCGTCGCTAACCTGCACGCTGCCCGAAACTTCGACCGTCTCGGCGTCGCGTCGGGATCAAGTAGCAGCTCGCGCGTTACACCCTCGCCCCGCCCGAATTCTCCCTGATTCTACGGAAGATACCGCCATGTCCGATCAGCTTGCCAGCCCCGTCCTGCAACCCGTCACGATCGGTGACCTGCACCTGCAAAACCGTATCGTCATGGCGCCGCTCACGCGCAGCCGCTCGAACGAGGAGGGCAAACCGCCCACCTTCGCCGCCGATTATTATGCGCAGCGCGCGGATGCCGGCCTCATTATCACCGAAGCGACGAACATCTCCGCGCAGGCGCGTGGCTACGCGCTGACGCCCGGCATCTGGTCCGACGCGCAGGTCGCAGCGTGGAAGCCGATCGTCGCGGCGGTCCACCGGCGTGGTGGCAAGATCTTCCTTCAGTTGTGGCACACGGGCCGCATCTCGCACCCCGATCTGCACGGCGGTGCGCTTCCGGTGGCGCCGTCCGCGATCGCGCCGGAAGGGCAAGCCTTCACCAATGACGGCCTGAAGGATTTCGTCACGCCGCGTGCGCTCGAAACGGACGAGATTCCCGCGATCGTCGAGGACTATCGGCATGCCGCCGAACAGGCAAAGGCCGCCGGCTTCGATGGAGTCGAAGTCCACGCCGCGAACAACTATCTGCTCGAGCAATTCATCCGCGACAGCACCAACCAGCGCACCGACGACTATGGCGGCTCGATCGAGAACCGCCTGCGTTTTCCGCTCGACGTGGTCCGTGCCGTGGTCGAGGTCTGGGGCGCCAATCGGGTCGGCATCCGCATCTCGCCGGCGACGACCGAGCCTGGCAAGACCCCGCTCGATAGCCAGGTCGGCCGTACGTTCGACACATTCGTCGACGCGCTGTCCGAGATCGGGCTGCTCTATATCCACGACATCGAAGGCGTGACCCAGCAGACGCGCGACAAGCCGGAAGGTGTCGACTTCCAGGAGCTGCGCAAGCGCTTCTCCGGCGCCTACATCGCCAACAATCAGTATACGCTCGATCTTGCTAAGCAAACGCTGGCGGATGGCAACGCCGATCTGTTCAGTTTCGGCCGGCCCTTCCTTGCCAACCCCGATCTCGTCGAGCGGCTGCGCACGGGCGCCCCGCTGGCCGAAGCGCCGAAGGATTATTGGTATGGCGGCGGCTCCGTCGGCTACTCAGACTGGCCCGGCATGAACGGGAAGATTGAGCTTGCGTAACACGGCGCGACAAAGCGCATGATGTGACCCTGGGACGAGGACAGGCGGCAATTACCCTGCTCTCGTCCCCTCGGTCGACACCTTGCGCGACCTGCGACATTGAGCCCGATTTTGATCCGTACTTTCCGGAAGATGCCGTACGCTGATTTGGTCTGGTAGCACTGCCCCCAACCAAAGACAGTCAGCCGGTCAGCACTAGTCGCCCTATCTCGCCAACATCGCGGCGACCTTCGACGACAGCGCCTCCAGCGTGAACGGCTTCGTCAGAAGTTCCATACCTGGTTCCAGATGGCCGTTCCCCACGGCCGCATTCTCGGCAAACCCGGTGATGAACAACACCTGCAATCCCGGCCTCAGCCGTCGCGCTTCGTCGGCAACCTGGCGGCCGTTCATGCCGTTGGGCAACCCGACATCGGTAATCAGCAGGTCGATCCTCGCCCCGGACTGCAGCACCTTGATGCCAGCCGCACCGTCGCCCGCGCCGATGACGGTGTAACCAAGATCGTCCAGGACCTCGTCGATCAGGTGCCTAATGGTCGCCTCGTCGTCGACGACCAATATCGTCTGCCCGTTTCCACCATCGACCAGCGCGCTGGTCTGGGTGTCGATGTCGAGCAGCGCATCACCGTGATGCCGCGGCAGGTATATGCACACCGTCGTGCCCTCGCCGATCTCCGAGTAGATGCGTACCTGGCCGCCGGACTGCCGCGCGAAACCGTAGATCATCGAAAGGCCGAGTCCGGTGCCCTGACCGATCGGCTTGGTGGTAAAGAAGGGCTCGAATGCGCGCTCGATCGTCTCCGCGCTCATGCCGGTGCCGGTATCGGTCACGCACAGCGAGATATACTGGCCCGGCGGCAGATCACGTTCGCGGCTGGTGCGATCGTCGATCCACTTGTTGGCGGTCTCGATCGTGAGCTTACCACCGTCGGGCATCGCGTCGCGACCGTTGATGCACAGGTTCAGGATCGCATTCTCGAGCTGGCCCGCGTCGATCTCGGCGGTCCATAGCCCGACTGCGCCGACGATCTCGATATCGGTCGTCGCGCCAACCGTACGCTGGAGCATTTCCTCGAGGCCGAAGATCAGCTTGTTCACATCGGTCGGCTTCGGATCGAGCGTCTGCCTGCGCGAGAAGGCAAGCAGCCGCTGCGTCAGCGACGCGGCCCGTCGCCCTGCCCCCTGTGCCGCATTGACGAACCGGTCGAGGTCGTCGTGCCGCCCGCGCGCGACACGCAACTGCAACAGCTCGAGGTTGCCCATCATCCCGGTCAGCAGGTTGTTGAAGTCGTGCGCCAGCCCGCCGGTCAGCTGCCCTACCGCCTCCATCTTCTGGGCTTGGCGCAGCGCCTCCTGAGTCTCGGCGAGTTCGGCGTCCGCGCGAAGCCTGACCGATATGTCCCGGGCGTAGTGAAACGCGCCTATCACAGTCCCCGCTGGGTCACGCAGTGGTGAATAGGAGACCTCCCAGCAGGACTTGGCGAGATCGGGATCCCCGAATTCCTGGCTTACCGTATAGCTTTCACCGGCCAGGGCGCGCGCCATGAAACGGCGTATGATCGGCGCCTGATCGTCTGAAAACAGGTTGGGAAAAACCTCTCCAATCTGAACGCGATGGCCGTAGATCCGGTAGAAATCGTCGCTGTGCGCCTGGTTGAACGCAATGAGCCGATAGTCGGTGTCGAACGCGCAGATCGGATCGACGCTGGCCTCAATGATGTCCTGCGATAGCTGGAGCTGCGCCGTCCGGCTGGCCACCTCCTGCTCCAGCCGCTCGTTCAGGCTTCGCAGCGCGTCCTCGGCGCGACGACGGGCGGAAATGTCGTTGAACAGGATCGCGATGCGCCCATCATCGGCGCTGCCGACCCGGAACGCGTAGACGTCGAACCATCGGCCTAGAACGTCCGAGCCTTGCTCGAAACGGATTGGATCGCCGGTGCGCGCGACGCGTCCGTATGTCTCGTACCAATGCTCCTCGAGATCGGGGACGGCTTGGCGCAACCAATGTCCGCGAATGGCTTCGGGGAACCCGGTTTGTCGATAGAATGCCGGGTTTGCATCGGTGATGCGGTAGTCGACCAATCCCGCCGAATTATGCTGCACGACCTCGGCCAGGCAGAAGCCGGATTCGATGGATTCGAACAATGTCCGGTAGCGCGCCTCGCTCTCCTGCGCCGCCGCATATTGCCGTTCGCGCTCGCGATCGGCTCTCCGCAGGTCCAGTTGCGCCATGACCTGACGCGACAGAACGCGTAGCGTCTCCAGTTGAAGCGCGGTCAAATCTCGCGGGCGGTAGTCGAGCACGCATAACGTGCCGATCGGTACGCCTTCCGCCGTTTTCAGAACGGCGCCCGCGTAGAACCGGATATGCGGCTCACCGACGACCAGAGGATTGCGATCGAAGCGACTATCCTGCGTGGTGTCCGGCACCAGCAGGAACTCATCCTCCAGAATCGCCTTCGCGCAGAACGAGCTGTCATAGGGCGTCTCGCGTACGCCGAGACCGGTCTCCGCCTTGAAGAACTGACGCTCGTCACCGATCAGGTTCACGACCGCGATGGGCGTGTCGCAGAGCTTTGCGGCCAGCTCGGCGAGCTCGTCGAACGAGGGCTCGCGCGGTGTATCCAGAACCTCATAGCAGGCCAGTGCGGCAAGCCGCTGGGCACCGCGCACATCCATCTCACTCACGCCAGCCATCCCGGTTCAGTACACTACACGCGTTGGCATATCCGTGATGGTGACTCGAGGACACAAATTTAGTGTTCAACCGCTGACCGATGCGTAGGCTGTTGCCCTTCCTTGCCTGTCTGATGCTCGTCCTGACCGCCTGGGTAGGATCCGTCACCGACAAGCACGCTACGCGCATGCGGAGCGGGTTCCAATCGATCCTGAAGCGGCATCGGATAGACACTACCTACTTCAACGAGCGCATATGATGTCCGCGCTGCACGGCGCCCGTCGCATGGGTTTGCGCGTGGCCGATTAGAGACCGTGAAACGGTTATGGCGTCGGGCTGAAGGACAGCACGCGAGGCGCATGGGTAAGGATGATGCCCATCTCCTGACCGGTTCGTCAACGAGTGGGAACTGGCCACCGAGCCGATCAGTCCTGCTCGGTGACGCAAAAATGTAAATCATGGCTTGCTGTCGATGCTGGCGTCGAACCAGCCCTTAGAGGTGCTTCTCGGCCCGAGCATAGACTGGCAATACCTAGTACCGGAATTAAACGCGACTTTCCGCGCTTCCCCCTGCCGATTATACGGCGCAGGCAAACGTGGCTGCAAGAAGTCCCATTTAATCAAGGCTGTCGGGCTGCCTGCGACTTTGCTCTTTCCGCTGCAAACGGCTCGGCCGCGGACCAGCTAGGCCAACTACGTCCCGTGGCGATCTCGCGACCGAGCTCATAGGCAACGCTGCCCTCCTGCGCGGCCCCCGTCATGTCCCAGCGGGGATCGAATTCGTCGCAAGTCTGATGATAGCATGCCGCGTTGTAGCGCGCTCGCTCCCGCTCGCCGGCAACGAGACCACCATTGACGAGATCGCGGCCCGCACGGAAATACACGCCGGGCACGCCCTTCTGTGCCAAGGCGTAGTGATCAGACCGGTAGTACCAGCCTGCCTCGGTGTTTTCCTCGGGCACGATCTTGAGCCCTTGCGCAGCAGCGACGCGCGCTAGGTCGGTTTCCAGCGGCGTCCTACCGACACCGATCAGTTCGAGATCATGCGTCCGGCCCAAGACGACATGCGGATCGAGATTGAACTGCGCCGCCGTGATTGCGAGCGGCAGCGCAGGGTGTTCGGCATACCAGCTTGCGCCGAGCAGCCCCTTCTCTTCTGCCGTCCACAGGGCGAACACTACCGAGCGCCGGGGTCGCTTCGCACTCACGAAGGTGCGGGCGATCTCCAACAGCGTCGCGGTCCCAGTACCATTGTCGATTGCGCCATTGCGGATGCGGTCCGCGGGCGGATCGAACGCGTTCTCGCCATACGCATCCCAGTGCGCGCCGTAGAGCACACTGCCGGCGGCTGGATCCGTGCCGGGCAGGATACCGACGATGTTGTGGCTGACGACACGGTCAAGAGAGACAGTCGTCGACGCGGTGAGATACGCGCCTTTGAGTTCGACTGCCCCAAAGTCGGCCTTCTGCGCGGCGAGCTTTGCGGCGGCATAGTCGAGACCACCCTGTTTGAGCAGCGCGATGCCGATGTCATTGCGCAGGGTTCCGCGCAAACCGAATGCAGCCGGCACGCTGCCGGTGTCGAGCGCATATCCCGGGACGGCATCGCCCTTTGCAAGTTGAAGCCATGGGTAACTCGACGGGAACGTGTCGTGGATCTGGAAGAACGCGGCAGCACCGCGTTTCTGCGCCTCAGCAAGCTTTGTGCGTACCGCGGGGGATGAGGCCCGGCCGCCGAAGCCGAGATCGCGCCCCGCCTCGACATCCGGATCGCCCGCGAGCGCCACGACCACCTTACCGCGCACATCCACGCCGCGATACGGATCATAGCCGAGGCGCGGTTCGACAACGCCATAGCCAACGAAGACGATGGCTGCGTGGTCCAACCCGGCGGTACCGACGATCCGGGAACTCGCCGCGACGTCGGTGCCGGGTGTAAGCGCCCGCTTGGCGCCCCCCAGATCAAGCGTGAAATTGGCACGATCGCGAGTCCAGCGGAGCATCGGTACCGTCTGACGATATCCCTCATCGCCGCCCGGCTTCAGACCAAGCTGCTTGAACCGAGCATCAAGGAACGCGAGGGTTACCGCTTCGCCGACCTGCGTCGGTCCACGGCCATGGAAATCATCGGCGCTGAGCGTGCGGACATCGGCCTTGATCCGAGCGGCGGACAGAATCGGTGGTGCCGGATCGGTCGCCGCGGTGAGGAGGAGGACGAGGGGAAGCAAGCGTTTCATTACAACAGGATGACCGCGAACCGGCATTGACACAAGCGCGATACGACAATCGATCGGACTGCATCACCACGCCGCTCGTTCGGCACATGAACTTCGCAAGGTATGCAATTATGGACTAAACCAAACTCGGTACCACCGGCCTCGACGTATCGCGGTTGTGTATCGGCAAGCGCGGAATGCCGCCGGAACGGGCTGGTACCCAGTCAGAGTACTAGAGCGGTACCAGACGCCATGGTTGGTACTTTCTCCCTAGGCGTTACCATGGCCGGCATGAAGACAGACAAGATCGACGACAGCATGCGGGCCGCGATCCTGCGCCTGACGACAGGTGAGCGGGAGTGCTTGAAGCGTTGTCTGGATCATCAGACGGCCAAGGAGATGGCGCTGGATCTGGGCGTCTCTCCTCACGCTGTCGAAAAGCGCCTTAAGATGGCGCGAGCCAAGCTGGGCGTGTCGTCCTCGCTTGAGGCGGCAAAGCTGGTGGCAGCAGCCGACGAGTCCAACCGCTTGGTACCCCAAGCGTCCGGCCTTTCCGGAACCGGCACGATCGTTGAGGAGGTTCCCGCCGCCATTCCGCACCCGCCGATCACGCGGGGTGAGCAGCGCCCCTCCACCTACGTGATTTCAGGAGCGATCCTTATGATCTTAGTCGCGGCAGCCGCCCTCATCGTCTGGCTCCAGGCCTCTGGCCCTGGCGGCCAACAGGCATTTCCACCCGCCGTCGCCAATGCGGCGCCGGCAACGTCAGCGACCGCAGCGCCAATACCAGGCACCGAAGCTGTGCTGCGGCAGCTTGTCGCCGGTCTCGCGAGCGGCTCACCTAATTACGAAAAACTTTCGCCTGGGTTCGCTGAGGTCGTTCGCCGCGACCTGCCCATGACCCACCCCATGTTCAAGGCCCTCGGCGAGCTCAAATCTATGACGTTTCGCTCACGCGGCATGAAGAACGATGACATCTACAACCTTGTCTTCACCAACGGTGAGGTCCTGATGTCGGCCACGCTCGATGCCGAGGGCAGAATGGCGGGCGGCATACTGCAACCAGGCAACCGCATTCCTTCCTCGGCGGCGCCATCCCCTGGCACTGAAGCTGCAGTAAGGCGCCTTGTCGCTGGTCTGGCGAGCGGCTCCCCGGACTATGACAAGCTTGCCCCGAAATTCGGCGATCTGGTGCGCAGTGATATGCCGATGTCACAACCCATGTTCAAATCCATGGGCGAGTTGAAGTCGATCACGTATCGGGGGAAGGGCAGAATGGGGGACGACGTCTACAATCTGGTTTTCGCCAACGGTGGAGTATTGATGTCTGCTTTCCTCGATGCGAACGGACGAATGGCCGGAGGGTTCATCGCTCCGCCGAGCACACCGCTTCCCTGATCCTGCAAAAGTGGCGGACCGGAGAGCTGCCTCCATGACGCAAATGTTCACACCGCGGGAGCGAGGTCACGTCTTACAACTGCCCCGTGACCTCGCTCAATCGCCTGAGTCAGAGGACCGCTGAGTGCGCTCTGTTGCGGTTTTGGATGCGAGAAAGCGGCCGCTTTTCCAGTGCAGCGACGACCCATTTTTCGTCGTTGAGCCTTTTGGTAATTTAGGTGATCGGCTGAGGCTGTTCAAAATACCTTACTCTTAGCCAACGGTCGTCGAGCGCGAGCTCCAGCAAAAATATACAAATGATCGCGTTCCCCCATCTCTTGATCCAGACCATCAGCAATGCGACGCGCCGCAAGTGGAAGCGGACAGTGGAGGCGAAGGCAGCACAAGGGATCCAACAAAAACTGTCGTGTTTGCCGAGCGCCTCACCTACAGACCGTCAGGCTTACGCAAGGAAACCTAGTGATGAGGCGCTGGATCACATTTGGAACCGTGGTGCTTGGGGTGGCGCTAGTTGCTTGCCTTGCCATTATGCTGCCGAATTCCGCAGTGGGAAAGGGCGAGAACGGGACCTTTGTCAACGACTACTGCGGAACGATCACGCTTACCGATGGCGAGATGTTACTGAACGGCCAGCGCAAGATCCGCTATACCGTAGCCCAAGACGCGGATGGGCCGTACATACTGCCACAGGTATATGTTGGCGCCGTTCCGGACATCGGGTTCGACGTAGACGGTACCCGCTCAATCTTGAAGCTTCGCCTCGACCGGCTCCCGGCACCGACCAGAATCGTCCTCCACGAAGGTCTTACGCCCTATGTCTTCACTCGACATGCACCGAGCCTCCGTTAGTTGCGGTCTCGAGGCCCCCCATGGCGTGGTGAGGGAACCACTCCAATGGTCTCGCCATGAAAATTCTTCCTGACCTGCCTTCGAATTCGACAAATCGGCGGTCGGCCCTACCATCTTCTGGCAGACCATAAATGTCCGTCGCTAGCCGGCCAGACGCGCTGCGCCGTTTTCGTCCTTCACGTGGCGTGAGCGGCTAAGGCCGCTCAACAACCCGCCCTCGTCCCTAGCCATGAAACGCCGCCCCATCCATCGCTCGATTTAACCCGTCGATCGACTGAGGCGCGTCATCGCCATCGCCGCCACCGCAAGCAGCAGGATCGCGCTCGCCTCGAACACGATATTTTCGGGCGCCATGTCCTTGCTTTGCAGCACGATGAGCCGCGCCAGCGCGGTGATCGCGATGAATATCGGATAGATGAAGGTCGCGCCCTTGCCGGTGTAGAACACATTCACCATGCCGATCACCTCGGTGTAGAGAAACATCAGAAGGATATCGGCGAGATTGATCGAGCGGGTCTGGTAGATTTGATAGATCTCGGTCGCGGCACCGCAGATCGTCATCAGCGCGACGAGCAGGAGTAAAATGCGTTCGACGACATGAAAGCCGATCGACGCGACAGTGTGCTCGGTTTCGCCCACTGTCGGCTTGAAGGACCGATCGGCGACGATGTCCTCCTTCGAGGCGCCTGCCTGATCTTCTCCGAAAGACTTCATGCAAGGCCCTATGCAACGCGTATTGTAACTACTGCCGGGGGCAGAGTGGACGTGGCGCCGGACACACCGGCGCCACGAATTACGTCACGGCATGAGCACCGTGTCCACCACGTGGACCACGCCGTTCGACTGCATCACGTCTGCCGTCGTCACGGTCGACTTGCCGCCCTTGGCGTCGGTCAGCACGATCTTGCCGTTCGTGACGCGCGCCGTGAGCGCCTCGCCCTGCACGGTGGTGAGCGTCGCCTTGCCGCCCCCGGCCTTGATCGCGGCCAGCGCATCCTTCGCAGTGATCTTCCCCGGCACGACGTGGTAGGTCAGAATACCCGCAAGCTGCGCCTTGTTCTCGGGCTTGAGGAGCGTCGTCACCGTGCCGGCGGGCAGCTTCGAAAAGGCCGCGTTCGTCGGTGCGAACACCGTGAACGGGCCTGGGCCGGACAGCGTCTCGACGAGACCGGCGGCCTTCACGGCGGCAACAAGCGTCGTCAGGTTGCTGGCGGCAGAGGCATTCTGGACGATGGTTTTGCTGGCATACATGGCGGCACCGCCAACCTTCGGGTTAGCCGCGACCGCAATAACCGGCACCGCAACCGACAGTGCGAGGCAGACGCCCAATGTGCGCGCGATCCGTGATGTCATCTTGGTTCTCCTAGCATCATACACTCCCGTCTGCCGGCCACCGACAAGCGTTCGGGATCCTGAAACGACGGGCCTGAAGGGGAGTCACAGCGCCTTTTCGGGGCGCGCAATCACTCACCATCAGCCCGTCTGCGGTCTCGGCACTAGGCGTTCGCCAGGCAATACGGACCAAAGGACGGGTCCGACCTACCCCGATTGGCAATGCGATCCCCGATACGCTGCCGTGCGATCATATCCTCTCGTCGAGCGACGCGACGCTGGCCGGCACGGGATACGGCCCAAAGTCCGTATCGTGACACGATTGACGAGAGCGTAGCGAAACCCACCCGCGGGTCTGCCCCCACCAGCACCGATCGGGCGTTGCAGCCGTTCGCCCCTGTCGCGGTGCCGCATCCGCGGTTATCGCACGGGATCGAACGACCGCTCGTGGAGCGCCGCAGATCCTCTCCCGACTCCCAGGAAAGACGACCGTCATGACCCGCCAGCGCGCTATCGTAATCGGATCGGGGATCGGCGGCATCGCCTGCGCGATCCGCTTGCAGAGCCTCGGCTTCGATACGCAGATCGTCGAGCAGCTCGGCGATGTCGGCGGCCGCGCCTATGTCCGCCGCGTCGATGGCTTCGTCTTCGACATGGGCCCGACCGTGCTGACCGTTCCGCATTTCATCGAGGAGCTGTTCTCGCTCGAGCGCGACGCGGCGATGCTCGACGAACCGGACTTTCCGCCATCGGTGCTCGCCGAGGGTAGCCGCATCGTATCAGGCGCAAGCGGCGGCCCCAACACGCAGCGCTACGTCGACATCGTGCCGATCCTGCCATTCTACCGGATCTATTTCGACGACGGCAGTTTCTTCGATTACGATGCCGATCCGGTCAACGTGCGGGCACAGATCGCGCGGTTGGCCCCTGAGGATCTCGACGGCTACGAACGCTTCCACGAAGCCGCCCGCGCCATCTTCGAGCGCGGATTCCTCGAGCTCGGCTACACCTATTTCGGCTCGCTCGGCTCGATGGTCGGCGTCCTTCCCGACCTGTTGAAGCTCGGCGCGATCCAGCCGCTGTTTTCGCTGATCTCGAAATATTTCAAGAGCGACAAGATGCGGCAGGTGTTCAGCTTCGAACCGCTGCTGATCGGCGGCAACCCGCTCAAGGTCCCCGCAATCTACGCGATGATCCATTTCGTCGAAAAGACCTGGGGCGTGCATTTCGCGGTCGGCGGCACCGGCGCGCTGGTCAAGGCGATGGTCCGCAAGTTCGAGGAACTCGGCGGATCGGTGCGGTTGAACGCCAAGGTCGACCGGATCGAGGTGGAGAAGCGCGGCCGCAAGCGCGTCGCGACCGGCGTGACGCTGGCGAACGGCGAGACGCTGGCGGCCGATCTGGTCGTCTCGAACGCCGACTATGCGACCACCTATCTGAAGCTTGTCGACAAGGCGCACCGGCGGATCAATCGCGACGCGCTGGTCAAGTTCCG
This sequence comes from Sphingomonas sp. PP-CC-3A-396, assembly GCF_004343105.1. NCBI lineage: Bacteria > Pseudomonadati > Pseudomonadota > Alphaproteobacteria > Sphingomonadales > Sphingomonadaceae > Sphingomonas > Sphingomonas sp. PP-CC-3A-396. The sequence continues at coordinate 457,182 of NZ_SLYF01000003.1, forward strand.
CAAGCAGAGCATGTCGCTGATGGTGATCTATTTCGGATACCGGATGCAGGACGGCGACCCCGACCTGCGCCACCACAACATCATTCTCGGCCCGCGCTACGAGGAGCTTCTGACCGACATCTTCGAGCGCAAGATCCTCGCCGACGACTTCTCGCAATATCTCCACATCCCGACGATCACCGACCCCAGCCTCGCGCCGGCGGGGCACCACGCGGCGTACACGCTGATCCCGGTCCCCAACAACCAGAGCGATATCGACTGGGATGCGGTCGGCGAAGGCTTTGCCGACACGGTGCTGACCTTCCTCGACGAACGCGGTTACATTCCCGGCCTGCGTGAGCGGATCGTCCATCGCAGCTTCGTGACGCCGGACTATTTCGAGGAGGTGCTGGGATCGCATCTCGGCAATGGCTTCGGCGTCGAGCCACGGATGACGCAGACCGCGTTCTTCCGCCCGCACAACCGTAGCGAGGATGTCGCGAACCTCTATCTGGTCGGCCAGGGCACGCAGCCCGGCGGCGGCACGCCCTCGGTGATGATGTCCGCCAAGATGACCGCGCGCGAAATCGCGCGCGACTTCGCGATCGATCCGCGGATCGTCGGCGGCGTGCCGTCGAAGGTTGGCGATGATCGAGCGCTGGCGATGGGGCTGGCGGGGGTCTGAACGGCCCGCGCGCGGCATGCGCGCTACGCGGCTGCCAGCATCTGCTCGGCAAGCTGCCGCCCGGATCGTGTGGCACCGGCAGCGGGCCAGCGCGTAACCACGCGAGCGCTGATCAGCCGTGCATAGCCTCGACGAACGCGTGATCGCTCATGCGCAGGATAGGCCTCCAATGCCGGCAAAGACGATCGTAACCGTCCCGCATGTCTTTAACCGGTGGCACCGGGACGTTGCTGCCCCGGTGCCGGATTGTGGAGTCCTCAGCCGGTCGGCAGCAGCACCTTGTCGATCACGTGGATCACACCGTTGGTGCAGGCGATGTCGGCGGTCACCACCTTGGCGCCATTGACGGTCACGCCGTCGGTGCCATCGACATGGACCGTTGCGCCGCCGGCGGTTGCCGGGTCGAGCACCTTGCCGCTCACGTCCGCCGCCATCACCGTACCGGGCAGCACGTGGAGCAGGAGGATTTCGGTCAGCTTGGCCTTGTTCTCGGGCTTGACCAGATCGTCGACGGTGCCGGCCGGCAGCGCAGCGAATGCATTGTCCGACGGTGCGAAGACGGTGAATGGCCCCTCGCCCTTCAGCGTGTCGACCAGCCCCGCGGCGCCGACTGCGGCGACCAGTGTCGTGAACGAACCCGCAGCGACGGCAGTATCGACAATATCATGCTTGGTATCGGTCATCTTGTTCGTCCTGAATCAGAGCAAATTAGTGCGTTTGCCAAGGTTCGACTGACGCAACGATCCGCCGCGGCCACCATCCGAGGCCGAAGATCAGAAATCGTCGCGCCGTGTCGTCGTCCGGCGCGCCCCTCATTCCACCCGGTCATGCGAGGCGCGATATGACCTTTCGGTCGTATGGAAATCGGCGTCGTCAATGCCACGTGCCAATCCACCCCCGGAAAGGGCTGCAGCTTTTCAAGCTGTTCCGGGATGTCGGCAGCGCTGCCGTAGGCATCCGAAAGCTTTTTCCAGCCAGGGTCACCAAGTCCGATCGCAACCCAGCCTAAGCGACGTATCCGATGTCCGCAAAACCCGGTTACGGAATGCACGGTCTTGTCGAGACTAATTGACGAGGGTCAGACCCGCGGAACCATCACGAACGGATCACTACACGTAATTCGGTCGGGGGCGTCGATGCGCCCAGATACCCGCCTTAGATAGTTGGGGACTTTCGCTGCACCGATCGTGATGTCGTACCACCCATGGCTTTTGCTTAGCGGCCAGCTACGCTGGGCTTCGGTCAGCGGCGTTACCAGGGTCGTCGCGCCGATGCGTTCGGTCCGCGCGATCAGCTCGTGCGTGCGGTGCCCGGCGGGAAGAAGCAATGTGATCTCGGTCGTGGTCGCGCGCCAGATCAGCCCGGACAACAGCGCCGGGTCGTCCCTGTGCCCCATGAAGTGTCGGTGAAACCCGTTCGGACCGAGCACCCAGAGATCGTAGCGGCCTTCGTGATCGAACGGCCAGCGCCCATCCAATGCGCGTCCGGGCTCGACCGTGAAGCGGCGCGGCGTCTGGGTCAGGTTGGTCCGATCATAGACGTGGAACACCGCAGCCTGCGTGCCGTCCGCCGCGAAGCGAAGCGTGATCGCGCCATCGGCGATTGTCTCGCCGACGGTCACCGCATACGGTAGCGGGCGAGCACGACGGATCCCGGGTTCCTGCCATGGAGGCGATGAACCGGCCGGTGCCTGCGGGCTTACCTGCTTGGGGATCGCGGCAGCCCGCGCGGCGTCGGTACGCGGATCGGGCATGGCGGCGAACGGCGCAGGATCTGCGGCGGTGAAGTCGAACGCGGAGGTCAGGTCACCGCAGACCGCGCGGCGCCAGGGCGTGATATTGGGCTCGTGAAAATCGAACCGCTTTTCGAGGAAGCGGATTACCGAGGTGTGATCGAACACCTGCGAATTGACCCACCCGCCCCGGCTCCACGGCGACACGACGTACATCGGCACGCGCGGGCCAAGTCCGTAGGGACGACCACGATAGGCGGCGAGATCGAGCGCCGCATCGCCCTTGCTCGGTTCCGTGTGATAGCTGCCGGCCAGATCGACCGTCGAGCCACCAAGTAGCGTGCCGTCAGCCGAACGCGATGGCGGCGCAGGGGGCGGGACGTGATCGAAGAAGCCGTCATTCTCGTCGAACATGACCAGCAACGCGGTCCGCGCCCAGACCTTCGGATCCGCGGTCAGCGCGTCGAGCACCTCTGCGGTATAGGCGGCGCCTTGCGCGGGGCTCGACGGACCGGGATGTTCCGAGCCTTTCGCGGTGGCGATCACGTACGACACCTGCGGCAGTCGCCCGGCGAGCACGTCGGCCCGCAACATGTCGAGCCCGCGTGTCGTCAGCGCACGGTCACGTAATGCAGGATCCCCGCTACCCTGGTGCGCGTCGCGAAACGTAGCGAAACCGACCAGCGGGTTGTCGGTGAAATTGTCCGCCATGTCTTGGTAGATGCGCCAGTCGACGCCCTTCGCCTGCAACCGCTCGACCACCGTCGTCCAGCGATACGGCTCGGCATTGCCGCCGTCCTCGGGAAAGCTGTCGTGCGAATTGCCGATCGCGGGGCCACCCAGCGTGCCGCCGGGATCGTTGGCGCCGCTCCACAAGAACAGGCGGTTGGTGTTCGTGCCGGTCTGGACCGAGCAGTGATACGCGTCACAGACCGTGAACGCTTCGGCGAGCGCGAACTGGAACGGGATGTCCTCGCGCCGGTAATGCCCCATCGCGCGCTGGCTCTTCGCCTCGGGCCAATGCGCCATCCGGCCCTCGTCCCAGCCGCGCTGCGCATCGGGCCAGCTGTGCGGCGTGCCCTCCATCCGCATCAGGTCGAAATTCGTGCGCGTGGCTAGATGGAACGGAAGGACGGTACGCGAGCCGCCGGCCGCCGTCCGGTCGCGCTGATACCAGACCGGCGCAGGCTTCATCGCATCGGCCGCCGAAGGCACGGGGATCGGCAACCGGTCGGCAAACCCGCGAACGCCGCGCAACGACCCGAAATAATGATCGAAACCGCGATTTTCCTGCATCAAGATGACGACATGCTCGACATCCATGATCGACCCCGTCTTCACGTTGGGCGCGATCGCCGCCGCCCGTGCGATCGCCGCGGGAAACGCGGACAGCGCCGCCCCGGTGAGGCTGGCACCTAGCAGCGAACGGCGGGAAACGTCGGTCATTGGGGCAATCCACATGTGAAGGACATGGTCCGCAAACGCCGACGAACCATGCCCATTTCAGATCAGAAGTCGAGCGACAGCGACGCGGTCACGGTCCGCGGCGTGCCGAGGAACGCCGAGCCACCATCGGCACTCGACAGATAGCGTTCGTCGGTTAGGTTGGTCGCCTGCACCGTGAACGACACGCCCTTAAGCTGCTCGCTCACCGCCTCCAGATCGGCGCCGACATAGCCGCTCACCAGCGTGAAGCTGCCGGCCTGGGCCTTGCCCTGCGTGTCGATATTGCGGTCGCCGACGAACTTGGTGGCGATACCCGCCTTGAAGATCGACTTCTTATAGTCCGCCGAGACCACCCACATCGTGCGCGGCGAATTGATCACCTGCTGGCCGGGCGTCACGCCGACATCGGCATCCTGCGCGGCGTTGCCGGTGCCGATATAGGTCGCGTGGTTGTAGGTGAAGCTGCCCGACAGCGTCAGCGGTGGCAGCACGCGGTAGGCGAGCGCCGCCTCGATACCGCGGCTCTTCACGCCGCCGACGTTGAGATACACGCTGTCCTGCTGTTCCAGATAGTCGATGCCGGTGACGAGGTTCGACGAGATCGAGACGATCTGGTTCTTGAACTTGATATCGTAGCCGGTCAGCGACGCCTGGATCCGCCCGGTGTTGTAGCGTGCGCCGATCTCGATGTTGTTCGCGGTTTCCGGCCGCAGGTTGCGGATCGTCTCGGGCGGCTGGCCGAGCGGACCGTTGCCGATCGCCGCGAAGTTCTGCGAATAGCCGGCGAACAGCTCCATGCCCTGCAACGGCGTCGCATAGGTCAGGCCGGCGTTGATCAGCGGATCGGAATGCGACTGGATCGACGTCGCGCTCAAATTGCCGAGCAGTTCGGTGCGGCTCTGGTCGAGGAAGAACTGCTTGACGCCGAGCCGTGCGGTGACCGGGCCATAAGTCACCGCGTCTTCGGCATAATACATCACTTCGTCGAGCCCGTAGTCGGTGCTGAACTGCACGTAATACGGCGTGCCGTCGAAGGCTGGCCCGACCCGCGCGTTGGTGATCTTGTGCCAGTCGCGAAGCTGGTTGGCGCGGCTGTGCTCGAACCAGAAACCCGCGCGGAACTGGTTCTGCACCACGCCGAAGTCATGCTGCCAGTCGACGTCGCTGGTGAAGCCCATGCGGTCGTTCTTGTAGTGGGTGTGGCGGTACGACATGACTGGCGTCGCGTTGGATGCGTAGCAGGTCGGCGAGTATTCGGCGGGCACGCCGCTGGTGCCGACGCACCCTGGCGTCAGGGTCGCCGCCGCACCGGTCGGCGTGACGAAGTAGATCTTGCCGAGCGCGTCGCTGCCGCGCACCGTCGGGCCGCCGACATATTCACTTTCCGGGTTGCCGCTGCCGTCGTTGCGGACATCGACAAGGTACGGCGGTGCGAAATCGCCGCGGCCGCGCATCCGGTGATAATAGCCTGCCGCCTGCAGCTTCACCTCGCCGAGTTCGGTACGGGCCTTCAGATACCCGAACAGGTTCTTCCGCAGCGCGCGCGAGGTCGGGCGATAGGCCTGGTCGACATACGGCAGCCCGGTCCAGCTGTCGGTATAGGCGTCATGGTTCGGGTCGTTCGCGAACTGCGCGGGCGAAACCGATCCGAACTCGGATTCATCCGCATCGTCGTACGAGACGAAGCCGGTCAGATCGACCGTGCCGACACGGCTCAGCACCTTGGCGTCGATATGGTCGCGGCTGGTCTTGCCCGATCCGCCGATCCAGTCGCGCACGCGTGAGGTCGACGCGCTGACATAGGCGGTAGTATTCGGCGCGATGGTGCCGGTATCGCCGCGTACGTAGAATTTGCGCGCACCGAAATCACCCCCGGCGGCAGTGAAGCGCAATCGGCTGTCCGCCGTCGGATCGGAGGTCACGTAATCCAGCGTCGCACCGAGCGCTTCGTTGGAGCGCGACGAGATGTCGGCAGTGCCCTGCGACACGTTGACGGTCTTCAGGTCGAGCACGTCGATATACCGGTTGGCGCGCGATCCTCCGCCATAGCCCGAGCCGCCGTTCGGCAGGCCGTCGATCGTCGAGCCGATCTGCTGGCCGCCGCCGCCGCCGCTGTTGAAGCCGCGGATGCTGATCGAGGTCGCCCAGTCGGACGAGCCGAAAGCGTCACCCTCCGCGACGAACACGCCGGGCAATTCGTTGATGACGTCGTTGACACTGGCGAGCGCGGACTGGCGCTCGATCATAGCCGTGGTCACGCGCGTGTTTGCGAATGCGGTCGACTGTCCGGTCACGACGATCTCGTCGCTGCGCGGCTGTTCTGGATCGCCAGCAGGCGTCGCGGACGGCGTTACGGTCGTCTGCGCGCGCGCATTCGTCGTCGCCGCGATCGCCAGGATCGCAGCCCCCATCATCCACTTGGTCATGTCGTCTTCCCCTTGCCACGGTCCGAGTATTGCCGGGCATCCTGTGACGCAGCCCTTGCAAGCGCCGTGTGACATGGCTGTGACATCGTGTGGATATTGTTGGTATTTTGTGGCTTGTACCCAACGGGAGATGCGGAGAAACAGGCCGTACAGGAGAAGCCGTGTGACGCAGTCGGATCGTATCGCCAGTCTGGTCGCGTTGCTCGAAGCGCGGGGCTCGTGTTCGATCACGATGCTCGCCGATCATTTCGCTGTGTCCGACGAGACGATCCGGCGCGACGTGCGGCAACTGGAAGCGAGCGGTCGCGCGTACAAGGTGCACGGCGGGGTCAAGCTTCCCGACAATCGCCTGGAGGCGCCGTACCGGCTGCGGATGCAGGCCCAGGCGGACGCAAAGCAGGCGATCGCGCGGCGTGCCGCAACGCTGATCGAGGACGGGATGACCGTGCTGATCGATTCGGGCACCACCTCGTGCTGGGTTGCACGCGCGCTCGCCGATCGGCGACGACTGACGATCGTCACGAACAACCTGGAGGTGGCGGGCGACATGCTCGGTTGCGACGGGATCCGCGTCTTCCTGGCCGGCGGCGCGGTCAACGTGGACTACCGCGCGACGTTCGATGCCGAGGCGATTCGCTACTCGCGCTGTTTCTCGCCCGATGCGACGATCCTGTCGATGGGTGCGATCGAAGCGAAGCGCGGCTTCATGGATTTCGAACCCGACGAGGCGGCGTACAAACGCGCGCTGCTCGATGGCGCGCGCCGAGTAATCGTCGTCGCCGACGCGGCGAAGTTCGACCGCGCCGGCACCGTCCATGTTGCCGACTTCGCGCAGGTCCACGATCTTGTTACCGACCTTCCCGCGCCACCGGCGATCGCCGATGCCGCGACACGCGCCGGCGTCCGGCTCCACACCCTCTGATCGCCCTCACCGCGTCGGCGGATGGCGGACGAACCAGAATGCCGAGACGAACGTCAGCACCAGCAGCGCGGCGCCGGTCAGCACGCCGGCATCGAGGAACAACCCGAGCCAGTTCCGCCCAGGGGCGGTCGTGCTCCGCATGAGCAACAGACCGATACTGCCCGAATAGCCGAACGCGTCCGCCAGATAGATCAGGAATCCCGCGGTGCCAGGCGACGGACTCGCGGCCATGATGCGGTCGAATAGGATCGCGCTGAACGGGGCATAGGCGAGGTAGATCCCGATGCCGGTCAGGATCATGCCGGTCACCGGCCCGATCGCCCCTGCGCGCAACGCCAGCATCGATCCGCCAAGGATCACGGCGCCCGCCATGATGACGCCGTGGATCGTGACCACCGCATACCGGTTGTCGCGCACCAGCCCCAGCATCGCCAGGCCGAGCAGCACGATCACCGCCACGGGTATCTCCGTCGCCACGTACAGCGCAGGCGTCGCCGGGTGATCGAGCGCCATCCACAGCTCGGGCGCGAAATTGTCACGGAGGTCCCGAAGTGCCGCCAGCATCGTATAGCCCGCAACCAAAGCGGTCACCGGCACCCAATGCCGCTTCAGATACGCGCGCCGCGCTGCCGCATCCATCGGCCTACGCACCCCTCTCGCGATCGAGTCCGCCGCATCCGGCGGGGGAGAACGCGTCAGCGCCGCCACGCCCACCAACAGCAGCGGCGTGAAGATCAGCCCGGTCAGCGCCGGCATCCAGAACGCGCTGACGCCGTGCTCCAGCAACAGGCTGCCGACCGACCGCGTCACGCCCGACGACAAGATGAAGCTCGCGGTCAGGATCGACGCCAGCACCTCCGAATTGCGCCGCCCCTCCAGATAGCTGAACACCAGTCCCCAGATCATCCCGAGCGGCAACCCGTTCAGCAGCATCGCCAGCGGGCCAAACCGGGCAGGCAACAGCGCCAGCAGCAACAACGCCGCCCACGCCGCGCCGACCAGCGACAGGATCAGGCGCGTGCGGTGCTCCGGCCGATGGACCGACACGACATGCACGCCAATCATCTTCGACAGCGCATAGCCGACCGCTTGGGACAGGATCAGCGCCGTCTTGTAGTCGAGCCCGGCAAACACGGCCGGCACGCCGTCGAACCCTGCTGCCGCGATTGGCTTGCGAAACCCGTACATCGCAAAATACACGCAGAACGCGGCGATGCCCGGCGCGGTCGCCGTCAAGCTGGTTGGGAGGCGCATCGACGACGACAGGGACCGTAAGTTCACCGGCAGTCGCTAGACCAGTCACGTTTCATCCGCGTGACGCCGTTTCGCGTCAGGCTGCCTCACCCCTCCACCAGATCCGGATCACCGCAAGGAAGCCGCGGTACGCCACCAGGTTCTTCCACAGCCTGGATCCGGACAACCCTTCTTCCATGACCGCGTTGCCGCCTCGCGACGTCAAATCGCTCAAGACTCCTTCGTCCATCCGATGGCATTCAGGAGGACGTCGAACAGATGTGTATTTGCGAAAAAGCCATGGATAGTCTCGGCCCCAGGCCCCGAGGCGGCGGCGATGACTTCCTCGCCGGTATGACCGTCCTGGACCCCGATCACGTCGTTGCTCGCGATCGTGGCGCCTGGTTTGGCCGCGGCCGCGGCAAACTGTTCGGCGAGCGGTGCGTCACGATCGCCGTCCGACATGCGCAGGCCAAAGCTGTGGTCGGCCGTGAACAGGATGAGCGTATCCTTGCCTGCAATGGCGCTGACGCGGCGGATCATGTCATCCATCTCGATGACATGGCGCAGCCCCGCTTGCGGATTATCGGTGTGCATGTCCCATTCGACCATCAGGAAATAGCCCTTTGGGTTGCGCGCGAGTTGGCCGATCGTTGCCTCGACGGCCGGTAGCGGCGCGTAATCGTCGTCGCGCAGAACGGCGGCCCGCGCAGCGGTGCGAACGAGCGCCGGATCCGAACCGTAGCGATACCCCGCCTTGGCAAAGGCCTGCTCGGGCGTCTGCTGGATCTTCCCAAAGGACGCGACCGCGTCCTTGCGGCCCTTGCCGATCAGGATGTCGACACCGTTGCCAAACCGGGGCGCCAACATCTGACGGAAAATCTCGTCCTTGTCCTTGCGGGACGCGACGTGCGCGTAACACGCTGCCGGGGTAGCATCCCAGATCGGCATGTTCGTGACGACCCCGGTAGAAAGACCGTGCTGCTCGGCATATTCGAGGAACGTCTTGACCGGCTTCACCTCGCCGCCCGAGCTCGCCGGCACGACCGATACCATCGCATTGTTCGTCTTCCGCCCGGTCATGATCGCAGTCATGCCCGCAGCGGAATCCGTCACCCATCGGTTGAGCGACGAAGTGTCCGATAAGCCGACATGCGGCATCGACTGGATGTACAGGGATTGCGGTTTATCGTGCGCAAGGATACCTGCGGCGTTAAGCGTCGGCAGACCGCCGGCATCGCCCAGGAACACGATGACGTTGCGGGGCTTTACGGGTCGCGCTTGAGCGGACGCTGCGCCGCTCCCCACCAGACCGGCGGCCAGACAGCACGCTGCCAATACATCCTTACGCAACGTGCGTTCGGAAGTGCTTCCGGTTCTTGTCATTGGTCGAGTCCCAGACTGGTAACGTTTTCGAGCGAAGATTTGTGAGTTGTCGCTACAGCGAGCATCTTACCCAATTGTGACAGCAGCGTCTGCGATCCCGCTGCGAAACCGCGCCCCTTAAAGGCGGCCAGGAATGACACCCGTCACCGTCCAGTCACGCAATCATCATGGGACAGTAATGTTACCGTAGTTCCGCCGTCATAGCCCGCCCCCATAGCGCTGTGGACACGTCGGCCGGCAAGGCCGGGACACATTGGGGTTCGAGTTACCATGCAGACGATCACGATACTGCGGGGGACCGCGGCGTTGATGGCCATCGCCGTCGCCACCGGCCCGGTCGATGCACAATCAGCGCCGATCGCACAAAAAGACACTATGTCGGCGCCCGATGCCGGTTCCGGAGATGAGATCCTGGTTACGGGCCGCCTCGGCACCGTCGCGCAGAAGAAGGTGGATGCGAGCTATTCGATCACCACGATCAGCGAGAAGGACCTGCGCGAGCGCGCGATCGGCAACCTGGCCGAGGCGATGCAGCAGATCCCGGGCGTGTGGGCGGACTCCTCAGGCGGCGTTGGTGCGAACAACACGCGCGTGCGCGGCATCCCGCGTGGCGGCTACGAGTCGCTCGCGGTGTACGAGGACGGCCTGCCGATCCAGCACGATCCCGGGATCAACTGGGTCAATGTCGACCAGTTCCTCCGCATCGACGAGACCTATTCGGGGATCGAGGCGGTTCGCGGCGGCCCGTCCTCGATCTTCGCCGCCAACGCGCCCGGCGGCCTCGTCAACTTCATCCCGCGCAAGGGCACGCCGCAGCTGAGCGGCCTGCTCAAGCTGACGACGTCCGATTACGGCCAGATCCGCGGCGACGCGTGGCTCGGCGGGCCGATTGCGGACGGGTGGCGCTTTTCGGTCGGCGGCTATTACAACAAGGACCAGGGCATCCGCGATCCGGGGCCGGCGGCGAACAACGGCGGCCAGGGCCGCGTGCTGATCTCCAAGGATTTCGCGCGGGGCAGCATCTCGTTCGGCGTGAAGTACATGGAAGATAACAACTTCTTCTTCGACGCCATCCCATTGGTGCGCAACGGCGACGATCTGAAGCCGCTCGCGCCGTTCAACGGCCATGACGACACGCTGACCGGGCCGCAGGACGGTCGCGTCCAGATCAAGACGCCCGACGGCATCCGCAAGGCGCAGTTCAACCTGTTCAACCAGACGAGCGACCTGCAATTCACGCTGAAGGGCAATACCGAGTTCGACGACGGCACGACGATCAGCGGCGGGTTCCGCTATCGCGACTCCACCACCGATCGCAACGCGCGCGGGCTGAAGAGCCTCAACACGCAGGCGGCGCAATTGTCCTCGGTCCGTGCCAACGCGGTCAAGGCGTTCGCAGGCCGCGGCGCGACCGACGTGCGGCTGGTCTATAACGACGACGGCAGTGCGTACGGCGCCAATGCGAACGGCAACGGCCTGGTCGGGGTCAACACCTTCCAGTCGATCCAGAATCCGATCAAGGAGACCATGGGCCTGATCGAACTCGGCCATGTCTACGAGACCGGGATCGGTCGCCACGACGTGAAGCTCGGCCTGTACGGCACCACCGCCGACTGGGCGCACGACCGCAACGACGGCGTCGGCCTGACCGAAGTCGCGCCGAACGCAAGGCTGCTCGATATCGTCGCGGTAAACGCGGCCGGGCAAGTGGTGGGGCGCGTCACCGACACCGGTATCCAGCGCTACGAGGCACGGTTCGCGCATTCCTATGGCGGGTATGAAGACGTCGCGTTCTACATATCCGACGAGTGGCAGGTCACGCCGAAGCTGCGCGTCGATGGCGGCTTTCGCTACGAGACGATCTGGATTCACGGCTATTCGGAAGGCGTGAAGAGCTTCAACCTCGGCAATGCCGACACGCTCGCCGACGATAACGTCCTGTACGGCTCGGGCGTGTTCAACCGCTTCGACCCGAAGTTCAGCGATCACAGCTACACGATCGGCGCCAACTGGCAGTTCATCCCCGAAGCCGGCATCTTCGGTCGCTACACCAGCACCTACCGCCTGCCGCAGATCGGCCAGTACCGCGACAACGTGCTGCCGACCGGCATCCGCAGCCAGTCGATCGAACAGGCCGAGGCGGGCGTGAAGTTCCAGAAGCCCTGGGGCAGCCTGTACGCCACGCTGTTCTACAATTCGTTCAAGGACGTGCAGTTCACCAACACCTATATCGATCCGGCCAGCTTACGCATCGTCCAGGAGATCAACTATGGCGACGTCAGCACGACCGGGGTCGAGCTGGAAGCGAACCTGAAGCCGGTGCGCTGGTTCGACGTCTCGGCGACCGCGACCTACCAGGAGCCGAAGTTCAAGAACTACACCTACAACACGATCGTCGCCGGAGCGCCCGTCACGACCTCGTTCGACGGCAATCGCCCGTCGAGCATGCCGAAGGTGATGGCGAGCATCCGGCCACGGGTATCGCTGATCGGCGGTCGGCTGCGCGTGCTGGGCGAATGGCGGTATGAGGGCGACAAGTTCAACGACGATTCCAACCTCGTGAAGCTGCCGGCGTTCTCGGTGTTCAACGCCAGCGCCGAACTGGACGTGACGCAGAACGTCACCGTGCAGGTGAAGGGCACCAACCTGTCGAACGCACTCGGGCTGGGCCAGGGCGGCGGACAGCAGCTCGTGCCGGGGGCGGCGGATGGTGCGGTGATCCTCGCACGACCGATCTTCGGCCGCGCAGTGCAGGGTTCGGTGTTATTCAAATTCTGATCGGGAGAGTATCCGTGAAGCGATCGATCTTGGCGGGGCTGACCCTCGGTCTTCTTACCCAAACGGCAATGGCGCGCGATACCGCGCCGCCGCTGCGGATCAACGACGTGGCGGTGATCGGCACGCATAACAGCTATAAACAGCCGATGCCTGCCACGACGATGGCGAAGGTCCGTGCGGCCGATCCGGCGATGGCGGATGCGCTCGACTATTCGCATCGTAGCCTTGTCGAGCAACTCGATGCCGGCGCCCGGCAACTCGAGATCGACGTGAACTACGATCCGCAGGGCGGGCATTACGCGCGCGGCTCGAACGATCCGAAGCTCAGACGGCCGGGCTTCAAGGTGCTGCACATCCCCGGCATCGACAACGCATCGAGCTGCGTCCTGCTGACCGAATGCCTGACGATCATCCGCGACTGGTCGGCAAAGCATCCGCGTCACGTGCCGATCCTGCTGATGTTCAACGCCAAGGACGAGCGCAACGCCGCGCGGGGTGGGATCCACGCGCTGCCGTTCGACGAGACGGCGTATGATGCGCTCGATGCGGAAATTCGCTCGGTGATGGCGCCGGCCAAGCTGATCGTGCCCGACGATGTGCAGGGTCGCTATCCGACGTTGCGTGACGCGGTGCTGGCGGACAACTGGCCGTTGCTGGAGTCCTCGCGCGGCAAATTCCTGTTCGCGCTCGACGAGCCGCCCGCCAAGGTCGCAGTGTACCGGGGCAAGCGGCGCTCGCTCGAAGGGCGCGTGTTCTTCATCAACACCGACGAAGCCTCGCCTGCGGCCGCCTATCTGACGCTCAACGACCCGGTCCGCGATGCTGACCGGATCCGCCGCGACGTCGCCGCCGGGTTCCTGGTCCGCACCCGCGCCGACGCCAACACGCGCGAAGCTCGCGCTAACGACATCGTCCCACGCGACACCGCGCTGGCAGGCGGCGCGCAATATGTCTCGACCGACTATCTCTGGCCCGATCCGCGGCTGCCCGGCGGCTATCACGTTGCCCTGCCCGGCGATCTGGTCGCGCGCTGCAACCCCGTGCGCCGTCCCAAGGGCTGCGGCGATCTGGAAGGCGCTGCAAAGTGATCCGCAGCCTGTCGCTGCTCGCGGTCCTCGCGCTGACAGGCGCGGCGGATGGTCCCGCGGCTTATCTCGCGAACCAGCCGATGCCGGACCTGATGCAGGTCCTGCCCGCCCCGCCCAGGCCCGGTTCGCCGCAGGATGCCGACGACCGCGCAACCTTCCAGCAAACGCGCGCGCCGCTCGGTACGCCGCGGGGCGAGATGGCAACCCGCGACGTCACCGACGACCGCTTCACCGTCTTCGCCTGCGCGATCGGCCGTACGCTCGATACGACGTCGTCCCCTGCCCTCACCCGCATCTTCGCGCGAATGAGCGACCAGGGCATGGTCGGCCGCGCCAAGGATGGCTTTGCCGTCAAGCGTCCGTACCTGAGGGACGACCTGCCGATCTGCGAACCCAAGACCGCGCATCTGGCGGGCAATGGCGACTATCCCTCGGGCCACACGACTTCGGGGTGGTCCGCCGCGCTGATCCTCGCCGAACTGATGCCGGATCGCGCCACCCGGATCCTGCGCCGTGGACGCCAATATGGCGAGAGCCGCTACATCTGCGGATCGCACAGCCGAAGCGCGGTCGAGGCGGGCTATATGGCAGGATCGGTGCTGGTCGCGATGCTCCACACCTCGCCGGACTTCAGGCGTGAGATGGACGTGGCGCGATCGGAACTCACCGAGATTAAAGCGCCTGCACCGGACGCGGAGCGGTGCAGGGCCGAAGCAAAGGGCGCCGGTCACGGATGATCATCGGCCGTCACGCGCGCTCGGATATGGAATGTGTTGTCCGCCACTTCGTCCATGTCGAACGGGACCGCCATGCGATAGCCGTCCTTGGCAAGCGCGGTCGCCAGTCCGCCGAGCAACATTTCCTGTCGCCGATCCAGATCGTTCTGCGACACCAGCGGGCGGATCGTCGCGGTCAGCGAGCATTGCCTGGCCCGGCATTCCATCGCGACCTCGGATAGCAGGGGATACACACGGCGGAGGTCCGCAACCGCAGTCTCGACTGGCATTGCGGTCGGTGCGACGCGGGTAGGCCTGATCGGGGTGAGCGGTACGGCCTTGGCGGCGGTAATAGGCGCGCCGCGGACCACGACGATCCCCGTTGCCGGATCCGAACGCGCACGAGGATGCCATCCGGCGATTATCCCGCTCACGGCGAGCATCGACGTCACGCCGAGCAACACCGCACCGGATCGGAAACGAACGCTTTGCATACGGCCTCCCCAGTGTTGAAGGAACCTGCGCCGCCGGGACATTGGCGGCGCAGGGTATCGATCAGCAGATGGTGGAGCCCGATGGGCATCCCGGCGAGTCACCGCCGGCATCGAGGTTGGCGTCGAACCCGGGGGCGATGCCGCTCGCATTGGCGGCCGCGAGCGTGCCTGCGAACCGGGCGTCCTTGTTATCGAAATTCGCGCCCTTGAAATCATAGTTGGAAACCGCGTTCCTGACCCCGACCGACGGATAGCCGTTCCAGCTTACCAGCGGCTGGATCAGCCATTGCCCGGTGCCGTTCTCGGCGGGCTCGTCGCCGCCGTCGGTCTTGGAGAAGCGCCACAGATGGGAGAAGCCCCAGGTCTCGTAATGGAAGACGAGCTTTGCGTGCTCGCCGCTCGGGTCGCTGACGAAGCGGAGTTGATCGCCGCTGCGCGTATCCCATTTGCCATGATCGCCGCGCGTGACACCGACGACGCGGCTGCCGGTGCCCTGGTCGGTTGTCCAGACGATGATCGATTCCCAGTCATAGGCGTGCGAGAAATCGGACTGCCAGAAATAGCTGTAGACCCGCCCGCAATAGCCGTTGTTGCAGCGGCTGCGCGCATAGACGTTGCTCTGCGTGCGATGGCTGGCGCTGCGGCACGATGCCGGTGGTCGCGTGGCGTAAGTGGATGCCGCCGGGCTGATCGCGCCTGCCGCGTCCACGGCCGGCACGTTGAAGCAGACGTCGGTGTCGAAGTCGATCGCAGGCTGGAAGCGTTTGTCGAGCGCGGTGGCACGTTCGAGCAGCGGCGAGACCGGCGCCGGCCAGCCTTGTGCGAATGCGGGCGTCGCCTGCGCCACCAGCATGGCAGCGGCGGTGCCGATCATCAGGGATAGCCGGCTCGTCGAAACATGGCTTTTCATACAAACTCCCGTTGCAGGATGTCGTGAGGTACGCCGTACGCTCTCGTCCGAGGCGAACACGCCGCGGACGTGGAGTTCAGAAACTGGTCGTCACGCCGAAGGTGAAGATGCGGCCGCTGCGGGTGTAGACGAGCGTCCGGTCGGTCGAGAGATCGGTGAACTGCTCGATCGGCCGGTTGGTGACGTTGATCCCCTCGACGACGAAGCGCAGGTTCTTGACCGGGCTGTAGCGAATCTGGAAATCGACATTGTTGGTCGGGCGGATGCCGTCGCCGACATTGGCATTGCCGCCTGCCCCCGTCAGATACCGGCTGCGATACGCGGTCGAGACCCGCGCACCGAAGCGCTCGGTCTCGAAGTACAGCGTCGCGTTGGCCGCCCATTTCGACAGATTGTAGAGCGGGATGCTTTTGACGACGCCGTTGTAGACCGCGGTCTGATCACCATCGATCCAGGTGCCGTTCGCGACTATGCCGAACCCGTCGAACGGCGCTGGCAGGAAAGTGAAGTCGTGCTGGAACGCCGCCTCTATACCCTTGATGCTGGCACCGTCTCCGTTGATCGGGCGCGTGTAGTTGTACGGCGTCGTGCCGTCTTGGCCGGGCAGCAGCAGCGAGACCGGAAAGCCTGTTGCGCTATAGGGGACCTGCGACGTCTCCGACGTGATGAAGCTGTTGAGGTCCTTCCAGAAGAACCCGACCGACGCGAACCCGTTGCGATCCATGTAATATTCGAGCCCCGCCTCCGCCGAAGTCGACCGGAACGGCTGGAGATTGGGGTTGCCGACCGAGACGGACCCACCGAACGGCGCCACGGTCAGCGTCCCCGCCGCGGCAAGTTGAGGGAGGCCGGGACGGTTGACGTTGCGGCTGGCGGAGGCGCGCGCGATCAGCTTCGGCGTGATGTCGAGCGCCACGTTGAGCGCGGGCAGCCAATCGTCGTTGCTGGTCCCGACCGTCACCGGCTGGAGCGTCGTTACGCCGTTGGTCGCGGTGGCCAGCGAACCGCTCGAGACCAGGTCGGTATGATAGTAGCGGACGCCTGCGTTACCGCGCAGCCGCATCGACCCGATATCGGTATCGAGATCGAGCTGCGTAAAGCCCGCCCAGGTCTTTTCACGGATGCGAAAGTCGCTGCCCGCGGTCAGGTTGGCGGCGGTCAGGTCCCGGTTGTTGCCGAGCAGTGCGTAGATCCCGGCGATGTCACCGCCGATATACGGGAGCAGGCTGTCGCGGTTGATCACGTATTTCAGTGCGTCGGGTATCGCGCGATCGCTGGTCGCCGCGGTGCCATAGAAGATGTTGGTGAGATACTGATACCCGCTGTTGGTGAAGCGCTTGTATTCGCCGCCGACCTCCAGCTTCAGGATCGGCGTGAGATCGTAGACCGCCTGGAGCTGACCGTTGAGATAGTCGCTCTTGATCATGTTCTCCTGCGTCACCAGCCGCTGGACGTTCCAGTTCGCGGGGTTGGCGAGGTCGAAGCCGTAGGTGTTCACCGGGATCGTCGGCTGCATGTCGAAACTGAACGCGGTGTTGCGCGCCTGCAGGAAGATCTTGTCGAACGTCGGCTGCACGAAATTCGACTTCTGGTACCCACCGAGCGCGGTCAGCTTCAGCCGATCGCCGACGTCCCAGCTTACATTCGCCACCGCCTGGTAGAAATCGGTCTGGTTCTCGACGCGGTGATGCTCGGTGCGCTGATCGATACCGGTGTAACTGGCGGCGACGAGCGAATTGCGCTGGATCGTCGCGGACCGGATGACCTGCGTACCGCTGACGTTGCCGGTCAGCGCGTTGTAGCCGCCTGCCGCGATTGCCCAGTCGTCGCGCTTGTCGGCAAGGTGTCCGTACAGCAGGTCGACGTCGATCTTAAAATTCTCGCCGGGATGATATTGCAGCGCGCTCGTGACGCCGATCCGCTCGCGATCGGTGTACCAGGTCGATGGCGATTGCGCCTGAGGCGCGAAGATCGTGCCGCCGCGCAACAGTGCCCGCGTCGGTGCGTCGATCTCCGGACCGATATTGTTCGCGCCGTAGGTGACCTTGCCCCAGTTCCAGTTGCGATAGCCATATTCGTTGTTGCGAACCTTCGAATAGGCGACCGAGACGAGCGCACCGAAATCACCCTGGCGCTGCGAGAACAGGCCGACGAGCCGCGGGGTGACTCCGCTGGTCTGGTCGTTGGTCTGGGCCTTTGCGGACAGCACGATCTTCTGGCCGTCATAGTCGAACGGCTTGGCGGTGAAGAGCTGCACCGTGCCGGCGATGCCGCCCTCGTCCTGGTTGGCGGCGTAGCTTTTCTGCACGCTGACGCGGTTGAACAGCTCGGACGCGAACAGACTGAAATCGAAGCCGCGGCTGCGACTGACGTTGCCGCGGTTGTCCATGCCGGAGGCGGTGTTGCCGAGGACTTCCATGCCGTTCAGCTGCGTGCGCGTGAAATCGGGGCCGAGACCGCGCAGGGCGATCTGGCGCCCCTCGCCGGTGTCGCGCGTGATCGCGACACCGGGGACGCGTTGCAGTGCCTCGGCGAGGTTCATGTCGGGAAACGCGGCGATGTCGGACGCGACGATGTTGTCTTCGGTCCCGACCGCGCGACGCTTCAGGTCTTGGGCGGCCAGCAAGCTGCTACGATAGCCGTTGACGACGATGTCCGGGGTGGTCTCCGGCGTTTCCCGCGTGAGCGTGGTGGCCTGCGCCGCGGCGGCTACGACGACCGGCGCACGCGAGCCGACGATGCTTGGCGTTGGCGGTGCCTGGTCCCGGCGGAGGATCGTCACGCCGTTGCTCTCGACCGGACGCAAACCCGTGCCGCGTAGCAGCATCGCGAGCGCAGCCGACGTGGTAAGCCGTCCGCTGACGCCCTTGGTCCGCTGCCCATGAACGAGCGCGGGCGCGGCGATGACCTGCATGCCGGTGACGCTCGAATAGGCTGACAGCGCCCGTGCGAGATCGCCCGCGGGAATGGCAAACATCCGTGCGCCCGTCGACTGCGCATCCGCCACCGTCGGTGCGGCTAGAGCGAACGCTACCAAGGCCAGTGCCGACGTTCCGTGAAACCGCGTCATCATATTCCCCCGTCTTGGCGCCATCAGACGCCACCCGGAGGGAAGACGGCCGGCGCCGCCAAATCCGGACAGTGTTTTTCGTCAGCGCGCGGTTTCTAGCGTCAACGTCCCCCGCCGCTCGGTTACCGTGAAGCCGAACCCGCTGCCGATCGCGTTCAGAAGCCGATCCGGATGGTCGGTGCGAAACCGCCCGAACACTGTCGTCGATGCCAGCGGTTCCGCCGGGCGTGCGATCCTGACACCCCCCTGGCGGTCGAGAATTTCGACCAGATCGTCCAGGCGCATACCCGCCGTGTCGATCCAGCCCTTGCGCCAGTCGGGCAGCACCGGATCGAACCGCGTCGGTGCTGCCGCCACACCGCCACGGACGGCGCTGCGGTACCCGGCCCGGACCACGACACCGCGCGGCGTCCCGACCGGGTCGAAGCCGACCGCGCCGCGGTAGACCGCCAGTGCAACCTGAGTCCGGGTCAGATCGAGGTCGAACGCGGTGCCGAGGACGCGTGTCTCGCTGGCACCAGCGCGTACGACAAAGGGGCGAGAAACGTCATGCCGCACGTCGAAGAACGCCTGTCCCGCAAGCAATTCCGCGCGGCGCTGTCCGTCCGCATAGATAACCCGAAGCCGTGTCGCGCCGTTGAGCGAAACGGTGGAGCCATCTGCCAGCGTCACCGTCGTGCGCTCTCCCGCTCGGGTCGCGAACATACGCGTCGAAACCGGCGCCACAGTCGGTTTGCCGACAAACGAGCCGGCGCCCATGAACAGCAGGGCGATGGCGATCGGCGCCGTTGCGACTGCCGCGATGGCGGATCGCCGTCGACGCCTGAGCGACCGGACCTGCTCGTCCGAGAGGCGACCGCAACGCTTCGCCGCCGCCTGCAACGCGTCGGCGAGCGCGGCTTCGCTCACCGACGGTCCACTGCTGGCGGCGGTCACGCGCCGGCGTCCATCGTGAAGCCGCGCTTGGCGAGCGCGCCACGCAGGTCCTGAAAGGCGCGGACGACATGCTTCTCCACCGCCGCCATGCTCATGTCGAGGCTCTGGGCGATCGTGTCGGTCCTAAGACCGTCGAGCCGTTTCCGCAGGAAGATCTCGCGGCGCAGCGGCGGCATACGCTCGAGCGCGTCGGCCATGATTACGACAGCACGACGGAAGGCCAGCACCCGGTCGGCAGTCGGCTGCGGGCAGATGATCGCCTCGTCGAGTTCGACATGCGTGGAGCGCCGCGCGGCGCGGTGATGATCGAGCAGCAGGTTGCGCGCGATCGCAAAGCACAGCGCCTTCATGTCGTTGACCCGCGCGGTCGCCTGATAGGCGAACAGCCGGAGATAGGTTTCCTGCACCACATCGTCGCCATCGGCATGGTGATCCAACCGACCTCGCACGAAACGCCGCAACGCGCCCGCCAGTTCGGCATCCGGATATTCCAGCGCCAGCCTGTGATTGGGTAACGGGCCGTTGCCGATACCATCGACAAGAAATGCTCTGCTGCTCACCACGCCCCCGTCTGCAGTTCCGGAGCGGCTTATGAGACGATCGTGAAGGCAGGATGACAGCGACCGAAATCGTTGATCGGTACACGGCCCTACCCCTCTGCCCCCTTCGCCGAGCTTCGGCTTGGCGAACAGCTCGTCCCGTTGGAAAGAGGTCGGCGCGGTCGCTGGCTTGCGGCAGCGCGGCCCTATGTCCGGCTTTCAGACGCACCGGCGGCCTTGACGAAGGCGTGGACGGTCGCCGGCACGCGAGGCTCGAACGGGGTCGGCGCAAAAGCGAAGCCACGGGTGAACTTGCCGCCGTCGACGATGCAGGGACGCTCCCAGGTTAAGCCGACATCGTCGACCTCCTTGGCAAACCGATACACTAGCCCGTTCAGCCGGAGCAGTGCGAAGGGCCGCGGCGCGGGCAATGTCGAAAACCTCGGCGAAGTCGAGCGGACACTGGCGCTCTTTCAGCCGGTGAAGCCGAAAGCTGCCTTGCCGGATGGCGGAGGGTGAGACGGCATGACGAACGCCGTGACCAGCGGCTCTGGGCTGCGCGCCTTTACGCCGACGCCAGCATTGCTGGTTGGCTACCTTAAGCAACGGACGTTCAAGTGAGAACGGGCGTCGCCGCAACCATACCCGAAGAATTTTTTCGTTTGGTACCTGACTTGCCGAGGCTTCGTCGTCGTCGCTGCTTCAACGCGGCCTGACCGATTAGCTCTCCAACGAAACAGAAGATGCGACGGATGAAAACAATTGGGCGCGATCCGTGCGAGATGCAGCGTGCTCTCCTTCGGCAACGCATGTCGCGGCGTTGCTGGCCGTCGCCACGATCCACCGCCGGCACGGTCATCGCACATACCGGATAGCTCGCCGACCGCCTCGCGTATGTCGAGGAGGGTGAAATCGAGGCAGCCGGCTCGTCGAGCGGGATCGAAACCTCTATGCGGGCGCGGCGTTGCGATGCTATGGAAACTATAGCAACAGGGTATTAGAAAATCAGGATGGCATGCCGCTATAGTCCCCATGCAATCATCACGCTTCGTAGCGGACGATATCATCGCTATTCTAATACAGAACTCGGCATATATTTGGCAGCCGATCGTTTGGCCGGTTGCGAATGCTAAGAGTCTGCAAGAGATCTCAAATCGAAGCCAGTTTCAACTGTCGTGACAAGCAAGGGAATTGGCAATGGTCACAAGAGGATTTACGGGCCGCGGCTCGGGCGGGGATCAGTCGAGCCGGATTCCGCCGGGCCAGCATCTCGTGGAGGATTTCCCCGTCCTGTCCGCCGGCCCCACGCCGCACGTGAAGCCTTCCGATTGGAAATTCACGGTCAAGGTCGGTCCAAAGCCCGTCAAAGTCTGGAGCTGGAGCGAGTTCAACGCGTTGCCGAAGACGAAGGTGACCAAGGACATTCACTGTGTCACCTCCTGGTCCAAGCTGGATACCGCCTGGGAGGGCGTACTCGTCGAAGACATCCTCGCCGATGCCGGGCTCGATCAGCCCACCGATTTCGTGCTGGCGCACTGCTACGATAAGTATTCGACCAACGTGCCTCTGGCAGACCTTCTATCGGGCAAGGCGATGGTCGCGCTCACCTATCGGGGCAAGCCGCTTTCACGCGACCACGGAGGGCCGGCGCGGCTTCTCGTCCCGCATCTCTACTTCTGGAAGTCGGCCAAATGGGTGAATGCGCTGCAATTCACGACGCGGGACGAGCCGGGATTCTGGGAGGGGCATGGCTACCATATCTACGGCGATCCGTGGCGCGAGCAGCGATACACCAATGACTGAGGGCGGTGCGAAAACCCTGCCGTGGCAGTCATGCACGATCGAGGACATCGTCCAGCAGACACCGAGCATCAAGAGCGTCTTCCTGCGGTTGCGCGAACCGTTCGCGCACATCGCAGGGCAGCACGTCGATGTCCGGCTAACCGCGCCCGATGGCTACAGCGCGATGCGTAGCTACTCGATCGCGTCGGCGACAATTTCGTCCCCGATCATCGAACTCGCGATCGAGCGGCTGCCGGATGGCGAAGTCTCGTCGTTTCTCCACGATGTCGCGGCGGTTGGCGATGAAATCGAACTTCGTGGTCCGCTTGGCGGCCATTTCCTGTGGCCTGAACCTGCCGTGGACGCGGTGTTGCTGATCGGTGCCGGCTCCGGCCTCGCGCCGTTGATGGCCATGATCCGACAACGCCGCACACAGTCCCCGGCGGTGCCAACGGCGCTGCTGCTGTCCGCCCGGACCGCCAAAGACGTTCTCTTTTCGGACGAGCTTCATGCCACCGCGACCGGCGACGCGGCATTCGTCCTGGCGTTGGCGATCACGCGCGAAGAACCGGTTCGCGCATCGGACTTCGGGCGACGGATCGACGGCGTGATGGTGCAGGACGTCGTGGCTCGGCTCCACCGAAAGCCCAGCCACGTCTTCGTTTGCGGGTCCAACGGCTTCGTCAACATCGCGACCGAGGGCGCGCTGCTGGCCGGCCTCGACGCCTCCGTTATCAAAACCGAACGCTACGGTGGCTAGCGGCGCAAGCGATCTAGCGTTGCGCTGATCGCTAGCGGCGCAAGCGATCTAGCGTTGCGCTGATCGCGAACGTGCGTGGTTCTTCGTCGAAGCAGCCGTTAGGTCCGCGCGCCCGATCTTTGGCAAGGCAGAAAAGAAGCAACGGTCCGATCGGCCTGCTATGCCGGAAAAAACCCCAAGCGAGCGGCCGTCGCGTCTCAACCGCGGTCAGAATAGAGGCGCTCAGAGCTTGGAGACAGTCATGCCGCCCGTTTCATTCACGATAGACGTGCCGGACGCTGCGCTCGAAGACCTACAGAACCGACTGTCCGCGACGCGCTGGCCGCGCTCGATCGACGATGACAGCTGGGACGATGGCGCAAGCCTCGCGTTCATGCGCCGGCTTGCAGACCATTGGCAGAACCGGTTCGACTGGAGGCTACAGGAACGACGGCTAAACCGGCTGCCGCAGTTCATGGCCACGATCGACGATCAGGACATCCATTTCGTACACCGGCGTGGCGTGGGCCCCAGCCCGATACCCATCGTCATCACGCACGGCTGGCCGGGATCGTTCGTCGAGATGGAACAGCTGATCCCGCTGCTCGCCGACCCGGGCGCACATGGCGGCGATCCTGCCGATGCCTTCCATGTCGTCGTGCCATCTCTGCCCGGCTACGGCTTCTCACCCGCGCCGGCGAGAGGGGGCATCAGCTCGCGGGAAATCGCTTTGCTGTGGCGCAAGGTCATGGCCGAGCTCGGCTATCACAGGTTCGCCGCGCAGGGCGGCGACATCGGTGCAGGGGTGTCCGTCTGGCTGGCACGGCTGTTCCCCGACGTCGTCCGCGGCATCCACCTGAACATCATCCCGGGCAGTTACCGCCCCCCGACAACTGCCGGCACCGCGCCCGTCACACTCGAGGAACAGGCGTATCTCGATCACGTCGCGCAATGGTCCGCGCAGGAGGGAGCCTATGCGGCCCTCCAAGGTACCAAACCACAGACGCTATCGTTCTCGCTGACGGATTCCCCTGTCGGGCTCGCGGCCTGGGTGACGGAGAAGTTCAGGTCTTGGACCGACTGCCACGGGGACCTCGAAAGCGTGATCCCGCTCGACGACCTGCTGACGGATATTTCGCTGTATTGGTTCGGTGGTTCCCTCACCGGATCGCTCAGGCTCTACAAGGAAAACCGGCTGCGCCCTCTCGTGTTCGAGCAGGGTGAGCGCGTCAAACCCCCGCTTGGCGTATCGGTGTTTCCCCGCGAGATCGCCATGCCACCGCACTCCTGGGTGGAGCGGGTCTTCGACGTGCAACGCTGGAACGAAATGCCAGCCGGTGGGCATTTTGCTGCGCTGGAGAAACCGGACCTGCTTGCGGCTGAAATACGGGCGTTCTTTCGTCCGCTTCGGTAGCTAACGTAACACCTCATGCCCTGTTCGAACCGTCTGCTCTGGATTAACGAGCTGACCCATAGTCCGCCATCCACGCCCCTTCCCACGCTTCCCAACTCCAGGCATCAAATCATTCGGCTGATCGCCATTTCTCGGCGGTCCGGATCACATGTCTTCACAGCTTGAAGCGTGCTGGAAAGCAGATCGGCGGCTTAGATTTCAACAATCAGTCGAACTCAAGGTCCTTGGTCCGAGCAGCGTAGGGCGGACAGTACAGCCCGTGCGCCTCGGTAGATTTTGCAACTACCGATCCTGCATTTATCACGCACCCCTCTCGTACAATGACGCCCGGATAAAGCGTGACGTTGGCGCCTATCCAGCAGCCACGTTCGATGAGAACGGGTCGGAGTCGATCTCCGTCGACACCTCGCCGCCAGACTGAGCGCGTGATGTGGTGGGTCAGCGAGATGATCGTGCACCGGTAGCTGATTCGCACCGCTTCGCCGATCTCGACGCCACCGCCGGCGTCGATCAGTCCTTCCGGGCCGACGAACGCACCCTTGCGCAGCGTCAGACGATGCGGATCGATGACCGTACAGCTCGGATCGATAAACGCCCCTTCCTCCATCGTGATGAGGCGCAGCATGTCTTCGGTCAGCACGGGCGTCTTTTCTCAGTTCTGCAATCCGCCGTCCGTCGTCGAGACGTCCCCCGCGGTCAACTCCCAAGCGTCTCAGTACCGGACCTTCGCCCCCGCGTAGAAATACCGATCGACCGGCGAGATCGGCACGTTGGTCTCGAAACCGATATCGGGCTTCTGGTCGGCGAGGTTGTTGACGCCGCCGTAGAACGAGAAGCGCGCGTCGACCGCGACCTCGGCCTGCACGTCGTGCTGCCACAGCTCCTTGTACCGGAAATAGCGCGGATCGACGAGGCTGGGGTTCGCGTCGGTATCGGCCTTGGCGAAACGACGGACGCCGTCCTGCCAGCGCAGATTGTAGCTCAGGGTCAGCGCCCCCGCGGTCCAGCTCGGCGAGAAGGTGAAGGTATATTTCGGGCGGAACGGCTGGTCGACATTGTCCTCGGTAGTGGCGCCGGGCGTGGCGACCTGTTCGAGCTTGTCGAGATAGCCGCCTACCAACCGGATATCGAACGCCCCCATTCGCGCCGTCCGGAAACGATAGGCGATGTTGAGTTCGGCGCCGGCGGTGCGGAACGCCGCGACGTTCTGCGGCTGGACGACATAGCCGTTGATGAACCCGGTGCCGCGCTCCCGACTGATCGCGTTGCAATAGGCGTTATCGAGCGTCGGCTGGTCGACGCACAGCGAGGCGATCGTGTTCGCATCAGGCGTGTTGATCGCGTCGCGCAACCGGAAGTCGTACCAGTCGAGCCCGATCGACAGCCCCGAGATCGGCCGCACCACGACGCCCGCCGTCCAGGTGCGGGCGACTTCGGCGCGCAGGTCCGGATTGCCCTGCTGCGTGCCGGGGATGAAGATCGTCGCGTTCGGGTTGTTCTGCGCGGTGAAATTCGCGGGATTGCCCCCTGCCCCGGTGATCAGCGTCTGGCAGTTCGCGGTGCGGAACTGCGTGCCGAGCGTGCGGTTGCTAAGGTAGCAGGGGTCGGAGAAGAAGTTGCTGCTGCCGGTCTGCGGGCGGAAGATTTCGCCGATGTTGGGCGCGCGGACCGAGCGACCATACGAGCCTCGGAAGCTGATCTCGCGGATCGGCGCGTAAATGCCGTTGAACTGGTAGGCGCGGGTCGAGCCGACCGTCGAATAGTCCGAATAGCGTCCGGCCGCACCGACGGAGAGCAGGCTGGCGAACGGCACGTCCTTCAGGATGGGCGCGTTAAGCTCGCCGAACGCTTCCCAGACATCGAAATGGCCGCTCGACGGGGTCGGCAGGATGTATTCGTCAAACTGGTAGAAAAGATTGTCGGTGATCGCCTGCGCCGGACGGAAGCTGCTAGACTCGCGGCGATATTCGCCACCGACAGCAAATGCGACCGGGCCGCCGGGCAGTGTAAAAAACTGTCCAAAGTCGCCGTTCAGCGAGGCGTTAGCGACGTGCTGAGTCAGTCGCGCATTGCTGGCCGGGTTGCTAAGGAAATAGCCGAACGAGGCCGGGTTCACGGTGTTGCCGCCGAACGTGTTGACCGGGACGCAGCCGGCCGCGCGGGCCTCGGCCGAACGGCAGACGATCGTTCCCCCCGGCGCGCGCACCGCATCGAGCGCGTTCAGGAAGCGATCGTTCAGGCGGTCGTTGAGCTTGGTCGCGCGGACGTCGGTCTGGCCATAGGTATAGGACACGTCGTAGCTGGCATGCTCCGAGATGCGGCCGGTGACGTCGATGACGCCGCGATATGTGCGTCGGCGGTCTTCCTCGCCACGCCGCGGGATGTCGAAATTGTTGCGGTTGACGTCGACCGAGCCAAGTCCGGCGGCGGTCGCCGCGGCGAGGATGCTGGTCGGGATGTAGGGGTTGTCGAGCGCGATGGTCGCCGGATAATTGCCGCCATAACCGCCGAAGCTTGTCACGGTCGACTGGACGAACTTGCCCTCCAGGCTGATCTTGAACGCGTCCGACGCGTCGTAGTGCGTCAGCGCGTTGACCGCATGGCGGCGGGTGCGCGGGAAGATATCGCCGATATAGCCCGCGACCGGCGTGTCGTCGCCGCCGACCGAGTAGCCGTCGTTCTGCAGGAATCGGCCGGGCGTGTAGAACGCGCCGTCGCCGCGGAATGTCTGGTCGCCGATATACACGATGCCCTGGTTCGAGCTGTACGGATAGCGCAGGTCGCCGACCGGTCCGATCTTGTAGCTGCCGGCGCGCGTCGGGTCGTAATTGTCGAGGTTGACGAAATACTGGCGGTCGCCCTGGGCGAAATACCGGCGGTCGTCGTTCGCGAGCGGCTGGTCGGCATTATACTCATAGGCAAGCGTCAGGTTGCCGCGACCGTCGGCGAAGTTGCGGCCTGCGATCAGCGAGGCGAAGCGGTTGGCGGCGTCGCCGCGCTCGGAGATGCCGAACTGGCTGCGGGCGGCGACGCCGTCGAAATCGCGCTTCAGGACGAAATTGACGACGCCAGAGACGCCGTCCGCACCATACACCGCGGACGCCGCGCCGGTGAGCACGTCGACGCGCTCGATCAGGTCGGTCGGGATCGCGTTGATGTCCACGGCAGCGGTGTCGGGCTGGCCGGCGACATGGCGGCGGCCATTGACGAGCACCAGCGTCCGGTTGGGCCCCAGACCGCGCAGGTCGAGCAGGTTGAGCCCGACCTGCCCGAAGCTGCCGTCGGCCTGGGAATTGCCGGCTGTCCGCGTGCTGTCGCGCGAGTTGGTGAGCGCCGGCACGCGCTGGAGGAAGGTGGTGACGTTGGTGTTGCCCGACTTCTGGAGGTCGGCGGCGCTGAAGGAGACGATCGGGTTGGGCGCCTCGTAGTCCGGGCGCGCAATGCGTGACCCGGTGACGACGATCTCACTTGCCGGATCCGGGGCCGGATCGACGGCGGCGGGCGCGGGCGTATCGGAGGTCGGCGTACTGGTAGTCTGAGGGATGACCTGCGCTTGAGCAGAAGTCGCGGCAAGTAGGGCGACGCCAGACAGCAGATGACGGCGGCGAAGGATACGCATGACTTCTCTCCCTGTTCGCCGGCGTTGGCCCCCGCCGGCGTTCGTTGCACTCGGCTTAGGCGCATCGTCGGCTGCGGAGCAAGGTCATCGACTTTGCAAACGCTGCCAAGGCATTAACCTGGCGCAATATTTCGGCGGTTATCGCCTTATGCAGGGGGTGGCGCGGAACGCTGCGATGCGCCACGATCCGACGATGGGGGAGCAGGCGCAGGACTGGACGCGGAGGGACGTATTGGGACTCCTGCCGACGCTCGGCCTGGTGGCCTGTGCCGGCACGCGCGGCGCCGAACCGTTGAAGTTCTGGGCGATGAGCTACGAGGGCGACTATTCGCCGATGCTGATGCCCGCCTTCACCGCCGCGACGGGGATCGCGGTCGACGTTCAATCCTTGCCGGCGACCGCCAGTCACGAGAAGCTGCTGACCGCGCAAGCCGGCGGCGCGATGCCGGACGTGCTGATGCTGTATAACGGCTGGGTGCAGGAGTTCGCGACGATCGACGCGATCGCCCCGATCCCCTCGCCCGCTCTGGTCGCCGACATGTTTCCCGGTGTGCTTGATGCTACGCAGGTCGGCGGTCGCGACTTCGCGGTGCCGTGGTCGGTCGCGCCTCAGGCGCAGTTCTACCGCCGGGATATTCTTGCCAAAGCAGGCTATGCCGCGCCTGCCGAAGACTGGGACGGCTGGCTTCGCATGGGGCATGCGATCAAGCGACAGCGGCCCGACGACTTCGTATTCATGCTCCTGCTCAACTGGCCGGGCACGCTCATCACGATGCTTGGCCAGACCGGCGCGACGATGCTCCGCGACCACGATACGCGCGGCAATTTCCAGACCCCGGAAGCACGGGCCGCGTTCGCCTACTACGTGCGGCTCTTCGCCGAAGGGCTCGCGCCAAAAGCGCTCTCCACCGAGATTCAGGACCCGGTCGCGGCCTTTGCACAGGGCTATTTTGCGATCTGGCCGACCGGGCCGACGACGTTGCTCGACCTCCATCGGCGTGCCGCGGAGATCCCCGCCGAGCGTTGGGGTACGGCGCGGCTCGCCGGTCCGCATGGGCTCGGCGCGGTATCGGGACTGAGTACCAGCCTATGCGTTTCCGCCTCGACGCCGCGCCCGGCCGAGGCGTGGGCGCTCGTCCGCCATCTCAGTTCGCCGGCAAGCGAACTCCGCTACCAGCGCCTGATCGGCAATCTCCCCGCCCGCCTGAGCGCCTGGTCGTCACCGCAACTCCGCGCGCCCATACTCGCGCCGTTCAAGGAGCAGATGCGCTTCCCCGCCGCCGCGCCGAAGGTGATCGAGTGGGAGCGGATCAAGCTCGAGATACAGTTCGCCGCCGAGCGCGTCGTGCGGGGCGTCCAGACGATCCCGCAGGCGCTGACACGGCTCGACACGCGCGTCGACCAGTTGCTGGCCAAGCGCCGCGCGCTGGTCGAGGCGGGGACGCTCGCATGACCCGTCAGGAACGTGCCGCCTGGCTATTCTCCGCCCCCGTCCTCGCGATCATTGCGCTGGTGTTCGTCCTGCCGACCGCGCTGGCGATGGCGTTGTCGGTCACCGATTACTCGATCTACGCGCTCGCCGACTGGGCGAACCTGCGCTTCGTCGGGCTCGGCAATTTCGTCGACCTGTTCTCGACACCGCTGTTCTGGCGCGCGATCGGCAATACTGCGCTGTTCGCGGTGCTCGGCGTACCGATGGCGATCGGTACATCGCTCGCCGTCGCGCTGCTGCTCAACGACGCGACGGTCCGGTGGAAGCCGCTCTGGCGCGTGCTGTTGTTCGCGCCCTACGTCACCAGCATCGTCGCGACCGCGGTGGTGTGGAGGTTCCTGTTCAACGAACGCTCGGGGCTCATCAACCGCGCGCTGGCGACGATCGGGGCGGCGCCGGTCGACTGGCTGGGCAACCCGCACACCTCGATCCCGGCAATCCTGATCTTCGTGACGTGGAAGATCTTCGGCTACAACATGATCGTCTTCACCGCCGCGCTGTCCGCGGTGCCGCAGGACCTGATGGAGGCCGCACGGCTCGACGGCGCCGGCCGCTGGGGCCGCTTCCGCCACGTCACCCTCCCCGCGATCGGCCCGACGCTGTTGCTCGCCGCGGTGATGAGCGTCGCGGGCTTCCTCCAGATCTTCGCCGAACCCTATGTGATGACGCTTGGCGGGCCGGCGCAGAGCACTACGACGATCCTGTATTTCATGTTCGACGAAGGCTTCAAATGGTGGAACCTGGGGCAGGCGAGCGCGGTCGCGTTCGTGCTGTTCCTGATGATCCTCGCGCTGACGATGGTCCAGACGCGGATCGGGAGGCGCTACGAATGGCTCTGAAACCCCGGGCGATCCTCGCCAATGCCGCGGTGGCGACCCTGACCGCGCTGACGATCGCCCCTCTGCTCTACATGGTGATCGTGTCGTTCATGCCGCGCGGCCAGTCGAGCAACCTGCCGACGCCGGTGTGGCCGTCGCACTGGTCGCTGGAGAATTACCACGAACTGCTCGTCCGGCGGCTGATCGACGGGGCGTGGTTCGATTACCGGATCGTCCCCGCATTGATCAACAGCATCGCGGTCGCCGCGATCTCGACGCTGCTCGGGCTGCTGCTGACGGTGCCGGCGGGGTATGCGTTCGCCAAGCTGCGGTTCCGCGGGCGAGAGCGGCTGTTGAAGATCCTGATCGCGTCGCTGGTCGTGCCCGGTCAGGTCGCGATGCTGCCGCTGTTCCTGATCTTCAAGCAACTCGGGCTGGTAAACACCTATGCCGGCGTGATCCTGCCGAGCCTTGCGGGGATTTTCGCGATCCTGTTCGTGCGGCAGGCGACGCTGGCGATTCCCGACGAGATGATCGACGCGGCGCGGATCGACGGCGCGAGCGAGGCGCGGATCTTCGTGACCATCGTCCTCCCCCTCCTCACCCCGATCGTGGTCACGCTGGCGCTCTTCATGTTCCTCGGCTCGTGGAACGACTTCCTCTGGCCGCTGATCGTGCTGGCCGACCAGCATCTCTACACGCTGCCGGTCGCGGTCGCCGCGATCGCGCGCGAGCATTCGGCGGACGGCGAGCTGATGATGGCCGCGGCCGTGGTCACAACGATGCCGGTGCTGCTGCTCTTCCTCGCGATGCAGCGTTACTATTTGACCGGACTGCTCGGCGGCAGCGTGAAGGGATAGGCGCGACCATCGGCGCCGAACACGTGCGCGTCCTCGGGGGCTACCCCGACGCGGAGAATTTCCCCGAGAGTCACCGACCGATCCCCCGGCAACTGCGCGACGATCGTATCCGCCGCGCCGCGTGCGCCGAGATGCGCGAACGACAATGGCCCGAGTCGCTCGAACAGCT
The DNA here is from genome assembly GCF_004343105.1 of Sphingomonas sp. PP-CC-3A-396. Taxonomy (NCBI): domain Bacteria; kingdom Pseudomonadati; phylum Pseudomonadota; class Alphaproteobacteria; order Sphingomonadales; family Sphingomonadaceae; genus Sphingomonas; species Sphingomonas sp. PP-CC-3A-396. The sequence goes on from NZ_SLYF01000003.1 coordinate 488,415, forward strand.
CGACTGCGCCAACGAACGGCCCCGCATCATCGACGTGCAGATGTTCGGGCCGGACGCCGAGAGTGACCACCGCGCCGACCGAGGCCGGAGGCATGATCGCCCCGGTCCTCACTATCTCGCCCCCAGCCAACCGCACCGTGCCGCCAGACCCGTCGACCGACGCGATCGTCGCCGCGAGCAGGTTCATGCCCGGCGACCCGATCGCCGCCGCGACGGCCAGGCTCGCCGGCCGCCGGTACACCTCGATCGGCGGCCCGACCTGTTCGACGCGCCCCTCGCTCATCACGATGATGCGGTTGGCGAGCGTCATTGCTTCGAGCTGGTCGTGCGTGACGTAGATCATCGTCGCGCCGAGTTGCTGGTGCAGCCGCGCAAACTCGTGACGCATCCGCGCGCGCAGATTGGCGTCGAGGTTCGACAACGGCTCGTCTAGCAAAAGCACCTTCGGCCGCCGTACCACCGCGCGGGCGATAGAGACGCGCTGGCGCTGTCCGCCCGACAAGGCACGCGGCCGCCGGTCGAGCAACTCCGACAGATCGAGCATCGCCGCGACCTCCGCAACCCGCTCGGCAATCTCGCGCTTGGCGACCTTTGCGACCTTCAACGGAAATGCGATGTTCTCTGCAACCGTGAGATGCGGATACAGCGCATAGGACTGGAACACCATCGCCAGCCCGCGGTCTGACGGCGCTGCGTCGGTCACGTCGCGTCCGCCGATCATGACTTGCCCCGCGCTCGGGATCTCAAGGCCCGCGATCATCCGCAACAGCGTCGACTTGCCACACCCAGATGGCCCGACGAGCACGACGAACTCGCCCTCCTCGATCGCCAGGTCGGTCGACTGGAGCACGGTCGTGTCTCCGAAACGCTTGGAAAGTCCGCAGATTTCAACGCTCGCCACCGCATGCCCCTTTCCCGATGCCGCTTTGGTAGCGGCATGAACGGTAGCGTGCAAAGCAGCGACCGCGTGACGAAAAAGACGAACTACACAATTCACAACCGGTATTTTGCCAGGAACGGTCCGTTCTAGCGCTGCCCGGAGCGGATGCAGATGCTTCCTGAGTTTACAGATTGGCCTCGATGCGCTGGCGAGTGCGACCGATTCGCCACACTTGCAACTTAATCTACCTCAAGTCTCACTTCGGTGATTGGCGCGAACCGGCGCGGGGATTACAGGGTATCCCACTGGCTTCATTAGAAAAGCTGGCCGTTGGGAGAGCTATGATGACTGATCGACGCGCGCTTCGCGTGTTCCTTTTGGCTGGTTGCGCGACCGTGTCGCTCCCGGCTTATGCGCAGACCGCAGAACCGACCGCGTCGACGGCCGCGACCATCCCGCAGGACCCGGCCCAGGCTGCCACCGCTGCCGACGACTCCACCACCCCCGATATCGTCGTCACCGGCCAGACCACGCGCAACCGTCCGCTGATCACCGCCTCCGCCGACATCACGCTCGCTTCGCGCGCCGATATCGACCGCAAGGCTCCACGGTCGACGGCGGACATGCTCGAACTGATCCCCGGCATCTTCGTCGAGTCGACCGCGGGCGCCGTCTCGAACAATTATTCGGTGCGCGGCCTGCAAGGTGGCGGCCAGCGCTTCATCCAGCTGGAAGAGGACGGCATGCCGATCCTGTACAGCGGCGGCGGTGCCGATTTCTTCTTCGACCAGGACCTGACCATCGATCGCCTCGAAGCGGTGAAGGGCGGCTCGTCGGGCGTGCTGACCGTCAACGGTGCCGGCGCGACGATCAACTTCATCTCGAAGTCGCCGAACTTCACGCGTACCGAAGCGATGGCGCGCGGCAGCTACTATAATTACGGCCAGAAGCGCGGCGAAATGTACCTGTCGTCGCCTATCACCGACAAGCTGGCGTTCAACATCGGCGGCTATTTCCAGTCGAGCCCTGGCGTGCGCGACAACCCGTTCGACTATCGCGGCTGGCGCATCAAGGGCGCGCTGGAATATCGCCCCGAGGCCGGTGGCTATATCCGGATCTCGGCCAAGGGCGGTGATATCGAGAATGCCTTTTACGCGGATCAGCCGTACCGCTTCATTGATGGCGAGCCGAGCGGTATCCCGAGCCTCAGCACCCAGTTCGGCAATGTCGGCGGCGATGCGTTCAAGAGCATCCAGGTCCCGGTCTCGACCTTCGCGCATCCAAGCGGCTTCCGCGAATTCCGCTATCAGGATGGCATCAAGGCGAAGACGGCGCAGTTCCGCATCGACATGGAGACGCCGGTCAGCGACAGCGTCAACCTGTTCCTGCACAGTCGCTACCTGAAATATTCGTACGACTTTAACGGCCTGTTCCCCGGCTCGGGCACCGGGAACGCCGGCCTGACCAGCGCGGTCAACTATCTGACGCCCGGCGCCGGTTCGCCGATCAACGACCTGCTGACCGCGGGGCGAACGGCGTTTCCGACCGCGACGCGCTTCGGCATCCGCAACCTGCGGACCGGCACGGTGCTGGGCAGCAACCAGACTGCGGAACTCAATGCGCTGAACGGCAACGGCTTCCTCCAGCGCACGACACTCAACCACGATTACATCGACGGCAAGGATTTCGGTCTCAACGGCGGCGGCACGTGGGAATATGAGAGCGGCGGCTTCAAGAACTCGCTGACCGTCGGCGCGATGTATTACGACGTGACACGCGAGCAGGACCAGTCGGCGACGGCAAGCGTCGTCAACGACGTGCGGTCGAACAGCGACATCTACGACATCGTCGCGCTGAACGCGGCTAATGGCGTCGTCGGTACGCTGTCCGATAACGGCCTAGTTTCGTATGGCGACTGGGGCGCTGGCATCCGCACGCGCAAGGACTCCACCGTCTCGTTTTATGCCAATGACGAGCTGTCGATCGGCGACCTGCATCTCGACGGCGGCATCCGCTGGGAGCGCGACTCCGCGACGTTCCTGGACGGTCAGGCAGCAGCGGTGAACCAGCCGGTGCAGCCGAACGTGCCCGGCCTCATCCGCACGGTCGGATCGACCTTCGACGGGACCTTTGCACGGACGCAGCGGACGCAGTCGAAGGCAGCGTACACCGCCGGCGCGAACTATCAGTTCACGCCGAACCTCGCGATCTACGCGCGCTATGCGAACGGTTTCCAGACCAACAACACCGATCCGATCACGACGATCGAGCTGTACGAGGCTGGCGTCCGCTATCAATACCAGCGCTTCATCAGCGGCTCGGCGACGGTATTCCAGACCAACTTCAAGAACCAGAACTACAACTTCGCCAACCCGACCAACCCGTCGCAACAGCAGAACATCAACGCCGACCTGCGCACGCGCGGTGTCGAAGTGGATGTGAACGTCCGTCCGGTCACGTGGTTCTCGGTCGATTTCCAGGGCGTGTTCCAGCAACCCAAGCTGCTCAACCTCGAGATCGACGGCGTCAGCCAAGGTGCGCAGTACGAAGGCAACCGCCCCGAACGGACGCCCGCCAAGCTGTTCACGATCACGCCGGCGATCAAGCTGCCGAATGGGTTGGGCGAAGTGTACGGCCGCTACAAATATGTCGGGCGGATCTTCGCCGATGCCGGCAACGGGGTCGCGCTGCCCAGCTACGGCGTGACCAGCGCGGGGATCACGATCAACGTCAACGAGCGGATCCAGGCGAATTTCAACGCCGACAACATCTTCAACGTCGTTGGCCTGACCGAGGGCAATCCGCGCCAGGGCCAGACTCAGGCGGTAACCGATGGCTATTTCTATGCCCGCGGCATTGTCGGTACGACCTATGGCGGATCGGTGACGCTGAAGTTCTGATCGACCGGCGATGTGAGGGTTCAAACGGGGCGGCGAGCAGGCGACTGTTCTGCCGCCCCTTTTCGCGGAGTGACAATCATGAAGACGATAGCGCGCATGGCGATGGCAGGTGGCCTCGCACTCCTCACCTGCGCCGCGGCGCCGATCACGGGTCGACCGGAACTTGCGTATCAGTTGACCGAGGGGAAGAACCTCAACGCCTTCGTCCGCGACAAGGCGGTGGCCGCGCACGTCCTGCTGCGCAACGGCGACGATCCGCGCATCCTGGTAGCGTTTCCCGCGGGTAACAGCGGTGTCGGCCTGTGGTTCGCGAACACTGCGCAGCCCGTGACCTGGCGGCTGGATCAGGCGCCGCTACCGCTGAACCGCGGGAGCCTGCACGGCATCGTCGCGGTCGCGACCGTCGATGCGCCGCGGTTGATCCCAAAGCAGGCGGTGTTGTCCAATATCCGCTTCCTGCGCGACTATCAGGCGGTCGGTACGTTTCCCCAGGAGCTCACCGCGACGCCGGTAATCGCCGGGGACACGATCACGTGGCGCCGCAAGCGCCTCGACGGCGCGGCAGGCTATGAGCTGACGCTACGGGTTATGGAGGGCCGGATCGACCAGGGCGCGATCGTTGCCGGCGCGAACGGGCAAATTCGGTTGGAGATCACGGCGCTGACCGGCGACACACCGCTGACCCCGATCCCGGCTGTGGAGTTGCTCAATGCGACGGCGGCCGCCGATCCCACCGCGCGCAATGCACTCGCGTTTCTCAGCTACCGGGAGAAGTTCCTGGCGGGTTCATGGCGCTTCGATACCTATTTCGGGCGCGACACGCTGATGTCGTTGCGGCTGCTGATGCCCGCGCTAAAACCCGTCGCGATCGAAGCGGGCCTCAATGCCGTCATCGCGCGACTGTCGGCTGGCGGCGAAGTCGCGCATGAAGAAGGGATTGGCGAATTCGCGATCCTCGCCAATCGCAAGACGAGCCGCAGCGGTGACGCCGCCGATCTCGATTATGGCATGGTCGACGACGATTACATGCTCGGGCCGGTCGCCGCTGACTATCTGCTCGGGGCCGACAAAGCACGTGCGTCCGCCTATCTGGCCGCACCCCTCGCGAGCGAGAGCCAGCCTGGGCGCCGGGAGCCGGTCGGTGCGGCACTGGTCCGCAATCTCCGCTTCGTGCTGGCGCGGGCGAGCGCGTTCGCGGCAGCGCCATCAGCCCGCAATCTGGTCGCGATCAAGCCCGGCCGGATGACCGGCGAGTGGCGCGACAGCAATGAAGGTCTTGGACGCGGCATCTATGCCTATGACGTGAACGCTGCCCTAGTCCCAGCGGCGATCGAAGCGGCAGACCGCCTCATGCACGCCGGACTACTCGACAGATATCTGTCGGCGCGCGATCGCGCGGCGTTTGGGCGGGCCGGCACGATGGCCGACGTCTGGCGGACAAAGGCGCCCACGCTGTTCCGTGTCGAAATCCCTGCTGCAACGGCCGCGGCGGACGTGCGGCGCTATGCAGCGACCCTCGGCGTGCCCGCAGCCCCGGCGCTGGCGGCACTGGGCAAGGCCCCGGTCGTATTTCATGCGCTGTCTTTGGGCGCCGATGGCGCGCCGGTGAAGATCGTCAATTCGGACGAAGGCTTCACGCTGTTGTTCGGGCGACCGACCTCTATTGATCTCGACACTTTTGTCGGCGGGATCATGCGGCCCTTCCCGGCAGGTCTGATGACCGACATCGGGTTGCTGGTAGCCAATCCAGCGTTCGCCGATGGGGCGGCACAGGCGGGCTTTACGCCCGCGGCATATCACGGCGCAGTCGTCTGGTCGTGGCAGCAGGCGTTGCTGGCAGCGGGGCTTGAACGCCAGTTGCACCGGACTGACCTGCCCGCGGCGACCCGGACTCGTCTCAGGACGGCACAGGCGGCCTTGTGGCGCGCGATCGCTGCAGGCAGAACGATCCGCGGATCGGAACTCTGGTCGTGGACGTACAAGGACGGCGGCTACCGCATCGTCGCCTTCGGTGCAGGCAAGGCCGATGTCGACGAATCGAACGCGGCGCAATTATGGAGCACGGTCTATCTGGCCGTGCAGCCGCCCGGAACTCGCTAACCGGCGAAGAAGCCCGTGATCGTCAGGCGTCCGGTTTGCGGGTCGGACGCCAGCGTCACGCCGTCCGCGATCTCACCCGAATGCAGCAGGCTGCTGCGATACAGCAGGGCCCGATTGTACACGCCGTCGATGCGCGCGATCCGTTCGAACAGCGGGGTGTCACCGGCGATATAGGACTCGGGTGCGCCGTGCTTCGCCAGATCCCGGTTGAGCGCGGAGAAATAAGGATCGCGGCGACTGGCGTCGATCGTCTCGAACCCGGACGAACGATGCCGGTAGAACGCGGTACCGCCGGTTTCGTCGGGCACGAGATAATGGATCAGCGCCAGCCGTCCAGGCTCCACCGCATCAACGTGCGGCAGGCGTTGCTCGATCGACAGCGCGGACGGCGCCATCGTCACGATCGAGAAGCGCGCCTCCAGCAGCGACAGCCCGGCCGACATCCCAAAAACCTGCTTCGCGATCGTCGCGATGAGCGCCCCTTGATCGCGCATATAGCTATCGGGAAGCGACGCGGCGATGCCGGGGTAGTGTCGTCCTGCCGGGCCATAATCCTGGGTCGCGGCAAAAACTCGCAGCGCGTGGGGATCGGGGACGAAGTGGTCGATGACGACCACGGGTTCCCCCTCCGTGCCGATACGACGTGCCCGCACGTCGGGCGTCGTCATCGCGCGGCGACCTGCGGGTCAACTAGCGCTGCGATCGCCACGTCATGCAACGGCAGCGTCGGCGTCGCGCGTGCGATGACGGTCTCGATCTGGTCGAGCTGGCGGCGGTTTGTCACCGCATCGAGGGTATCGGCCAACGGCGCATGGCCCAAGGCGCCCACCCCTTGCCCCTCCAGCACCGCGAGCCAGCTTGCCTCGCGGAACAGTTCGTCGGCACTCAGCATCAGCCGTCCAGCACGCGCGTATTGCGTCATCTTGTCGATCAGCGTGGGAGGCGGCGTCATGTGACGCGTGTGTCGCCAGAGCGGCGCGTCATGGCCCTGCGTGGCGTGATAGTGAAGGATCAGAAAGTCGCGAATGCCGTCCATGTCGCGCGCCAACAGAGTGTTGAACTGACGTGCCAGCGCGGGGTCGCAATCGGCATCCGGGAACAGCGTGATAAGTTTGGCGATGCCACTCTGGATCAAGTGAATACTGGTCGATTCGAGCGGCTCGAGGAACCCTGATGCCAGCCCGATCGCGACGACATTGCCGCGCCATGCCTCGCGCCGAAACCCTGCGGTGAAGCGAAGCATGCGTGGATCCGCCAGCGCTTCGCCGTCGAGGTTGGAGAGCAGGGTCGCCACCGCCTCATCGTCCGACACGAAACTGCTTGCATAGACATAGCCGTTGCCGGTGCGGTGCTGGAGCGGGATCCGCCACTGCCAGCCGGCGGGGCGCAGCGTCGACCGCGTGAACGGCGTAGTCGCCGCGATGCGCGCACACGGAACGGCGACTGCGCGATCGCAGGGCAGCCAATGCGACCAGTCCTCGAACTGCGCGCCCATCGTCTCGCCGATAAGCAGGGCACGAAACCCCGAGCAGTCGATGAAGAGATCGCCTTCCAGCCGCTCGCCTCGGTCGTTCGTCAAGGCGGTAACGAAGCCGGTTTCGGGATCACGCTCGATGTCGCGCAACAGGCCCTCGTGCCGAACGACGCCGCGCTTCTCGGCAAGTTGACGCAGATGGCGGGCATAGAGGCCGGCGTCGAAATGATAGGCATAGCCGAGCGTCGACAGGATCGACCGCGGGTCGTCCACGGGCTTCGCGAAGCGGCCGGCAGCGGCAAGCTGCGCGGCCAGCGAATAGGCCGATAGCGGCCGATCGAGCCCATCCGCCCTGGCCCGCAGCCAGTGCTGATGGAACGGCACGGGTCCAAGATCGACGCCGTAGCGGCCGAACGGGTGGAAATACCGCGTGCCGGGTCGCGCCCAATCGACGAATTCGATGCCGAGCTTGAAACTCGCTTTCGTCGCCGCGACGAACGCCGCCTCTTCCAGTCCGATCAACTGATTGAACCAGTGGATCGTCGGGATAGTCGCTTCGCCGACACCGACGGTCCCGATCGCGTCAGATTCGAGGATGCTGATCTTGACCAGGTCGCCGAACGTGGCGCCCAAGGCCGCGGCGGTCATCCACCCCGCGGTTCCTCCGCCAAGGATTACAAGACGTTGCACGCGCTTCATGCCGCGCAGTCCTGCGCAATTTCTTTTGGATAGCAAGCTGCTTCCTTGACCATGCCCCGCACGACGGTCAGCATTGACAGGTGCCCAATGCCCTGAAGTCCCGGTTGGCCAGTGGCGTTCTGTCGGCGTGTAATCGATCAAACTAGCCCGCGTAGACTGGGCCGTGCCCAAGCTCCGCAGCGGGTCAGCCATTCGGACACGTTACGGGGCCCACAACCGGTCGTTCAGACCGCGCTACCGTGCTTGCGACGCTGCCCGGGTCGAGTGGCATAGCCACCGTGCCGCGGTCACGGTTGATAGCAGGACGAGCATCCTGCACGAAAAATTTGCGCGACTGTATTGCGCGCATCGAGGCCGACGATACCAATACCTTGTTGTCGGCAGAGTTTTGATATTATTGGTACTTCTGCACCGGGCAAGTTGATGATTATACTAGAAGCTTTGGTCCGCCTCGCTGGTTTGGCGCTTGGGATCATCAGATTGTCGGCTGCTCCGGTCTGACTGTGTGACCCCTAACAAAAGGGGCTTTTATGACAGAATATCGTAGTCTTTCCCGGGTCGGGCTTGTTGCCGTCGGCATCACGACGATGGCGCTAACCGGGTGCGTCAATCCGTCGGCGAAGATCGCGACCTCGCTCGAAGGCTATGGCTTCCAGCCTGCCCAGTCGCAGTGCGTCGGCGATCGGCTCGAGGCTAACCTATCGCTCGGTCAGCTTCAGCAGCTCGGCCGCGCCGCCAAGGCATCGCGCCAGGGCGACACGACACCGGGGCGCCTGACCGCCAGCGATTTCATTCGCGTATCCGCGCAGGTGAGGGACCCGAAGGTTCCGCTGGAAGTCGGCAAGGCCGCTGCGGCGTGCGGCATTCTGACGGACCCCGCCTCGCCACTTTAATCACGCCAACCGCGCCGCTGCACGCGCCCGAAACGGCGGGGCGGCGGCGTCATGCAAGACACGTCCCGGATGGGCGTTTTCAGGAACACCACACATGCAAGACGTAACCTATGCGGGCGATACGGTGGTATCGAACACTCGCGATTTCGGGGCGCAAGCCTGGAGCTATGTCGAGATCTGGACACCACGGATCATCGCGGCGCTGATCATCCTCGTCATCGGCTGGGCGATCGCCCGCGCCGTGAAATGGGGCGTCGCCAAGCTCGTCAACAAGACGCCGCTCGCGATCCATGCCAACGAGCCGAATGCCAACCCGCGCAACCCGACGACAATCGGCGCACAGGTCGGTGATGCCGCCTATTGGGTGGTCCTCCTCATCGCGCTGTTCCTTGCGACCCAGCCGCTCGGTCTGGCCGGCGCAACCGGCCCGCTCGGCGACATGCTGCAGGGCTTCGGCACGGCCATCCCGAGGATCATCGGCGCTGCGCTGATCTTCTTCCTCGGCTACGTGCTCGCCAAGGTCGCCAAGAAGGCGGTCGAGGCGGTCATCACGGCCAGCCATGTCGAGCGCTTCTCGACGCATGTCGGCGCGACCACGCCGACCGATCCGACGATGCTGCCGCGTACCATCGGTGGCATCGTGTTCGCGCTGATCATCATCCCGGTCTCGATCGCGGCACTCGACACGCTCAACATCGCGGCGATCTCGCAGCCGGCAACCGCCATGCTGCGCATCATCCTCGACGCCATTCCGCACGTCATCGCCGCCGGCATGATCCTGGCCGTTGCCTATGTCATTGCCAAGTTCGCGTCGCGTCTGTTGACGCAGTTCCTGGCAACGACCGGCTTCGACCGGACGATCGGTTCGATCGGCATCTTCGGCAACACGGAAAACCGCGAGCTCGGCAGCACCAGCCAGTCGACCGGTCCGTCGTTCGTGCCCTCGAAGACGGTCGGCACCGGCGCATTCGTCGCGATCCTGATCTTCGGCCTGATGGAAGCTTTCCGCCAGCTGAACTTCGCCTATGGCTCGCAGATCATGGCCGAGGTGCTGACGCTGTTCGGGCAGGTCGTGTTCGGGGCGATCATCATCTTCGCATCGGTCGTCATTGCCCGCTTCGTGGCGCACGCGATCGAGCGTAACGGCGACCATGGCACGCGCGTTGCCGCCCCCGTCGTGCGGATCGCGATCATCGTGCTCGGCACGGCGATCGGCCTGCGCTTCATGGGTCTCGCCGACGACATCATCAACTTGGCGTTCGGGTTGCTGCTCGGTGCGATCGCAGTGGCCTTTGCCTTGGCGTTCGGCCTGGGTGGTCGCGATGCGGCCGGGAATGCCGTGAAGCGGATGCTCGACGGTGCCAAGTCGACCGACGACCGCGCCAACCCGGCCATCGACAGCGACCGCACGACGCCCCCCTCAGGAATGGCGTCGATGGATCGCCAGTCGGACGGCAATTTCGCCCGTCAGGATGACCGCGGCGACGTCCAGGACCTTACCGACCGCCCCCTGATCTGACTGCCCTTCCCGAGAGAACCAAAGGAAACTCTTATGAACACCGATACCCTCAACGGCACCGCCGCCAACGTCGGCGGCAAGCTCAAGGAGACGCTCGGCGGCGCGATCGGCGACAAGTCGCTGCGGAGCGAAGGTGCCGAGGACCAACTCGGCGGCACCATCCAGAAGACTGTTGGCCAAGCCAAGGATGCCGTCGAGGACAACATCCGCCCGCTGCTCGACTATGTCCGCCAATTCTCGAAGGAACGCCCCTTCACCGCTGCAGCCTTAGCCGGCGTGCTCGGCATCGCGGTCATCAACACCCTGCGCGGCAAGTAAGCAGCCAGAAACGCCGATTCCCAACGGCGGGCCGGGCAGCGATCGCCGCGCCCTGCCCGCCACCCCAAAGACCGACGGGCGCTCATCGATGCACCCCATGTTAGGCACGAAAGACATGGCCGACAGTCCACACCTCCAGCGCGCATCGACCATTGGTACGCCCGTCGGTCAGGTAGCCCGACCCCGCCGTATCGCTACCGCGCGACGGTTGGCCGCCGAAGTCATCGGCACGTTCTGGCTGGTCCTGGGTGGATGCGGCGCTGCGGTACTTGCCGCGGGCACGGGCGTTCCCGGCACGATCGGCATGGCTGGCGTAGCACTGGCGTTCGGCCTCACGGTCTTCACGATGGCGTTTGCCGTCGGCTTCATCTCGGGCGGCCACTTCAACCCGGCCGTCAGCGTCGGCTTGACGGTCGCCGGCCGCTTTCCCGTTCGCGACCTGCCGGGCTATGTCATCGCGCAGGTCATCGGCGGCATCTTGGGCAGCGCGGCACTGGCTGCACTGGCATCGGGCACCGCAGGATTCGACCTGGTCGCGAGCGGGTTCGCCGCGAATGGCTATGGCGTGCATTCGCCGGGTGGATACAGCGCGGCAACCGCATTCCTATCCGAGGCATTGCTGACCGCGGGCTTCCTTACGGTCATCCTCGGCGCGACCGACGAGCGCTCCCCGGCAGCGTTCGCACCACTGTCGATCGGTCTAGCATTGACGCTGATCCACCTCATTTCGATCCCGATCGACAATACGTCGGTGAACCCGGCGCGCAGCACGGGTCCCGCGCTGTTCGTCGGCGGATGGGCGCTGTCGCAGCTCTGGCTGTTCTGGATTGCTCCTTTGGGTGGCGCCGCCGTAGCCGGCCTTCTTGGTCGCTGGCTGTTCGCGCATACCGATGAAGATCAGTCGCCGGGGCCGATCGGCGATACACCGGTCGAACTGATGGTCGGCGATGACCGCAATACTGCACCGCTTGAAAGATAAACCATCGGGCAATCCCGAGGACGGCGAGCGGTAGTGCAACGGGTAGACAGCAACGCACGTCTCGAGGCGACACTAAACGAACCGCTTTGAGTGTATATCATAGTTAAGCTTCCCAATATCGGCATAAGTAACCGACCCTTACCTTTCACCTTATCTGTCGTACAGATTGTGAACTACCATACATCTCTACTTTGTATCAAAATGGGGCACTCTTGGTATGACAGATTTTTCATTACATCTATCGATTAACTGAGGCGTATCTTCGTGACGACGAGGGACGACCATGACGAACGATTGCCTGGATATCTTCACACGCCCCCATCACACCCTCGCGGGCACTATGTGGCATGCGCCCGAACACGCAACGCGGCTAGAATGCTCGATCGAGTCGAACCCCGCCCCCGCGATCGTCTGCGGCTTGCGGGACCTGCGTTACGTGATGGTCAACCGCCGTTTTCTTGCGCTTACCGATAGCGCGGACGAGGATTGGCGGAGACGCTCGATGTACGAGCGCAACATCCTTGAGGGCCTCGCGAATTACGAGTTGGTGAAGCGCGCGCTCGTCAACGCGCAGACGATCCCGCAAACCCGGGCTCGTCTGGCTATGCCTGACGGCACGTACCGGCCCGTGATCGTCACAGGCCAGCCCGTGACCGTCGCCGGCCAGCCGTGCATGCTGTTTACCTTCACGGATATTGGGGCATGGCAAGAGACTGAACGCTGCCACGATCAACTGCGCACAAGCGTCCAAACCGCGTTCACAACCTCGTCGGCGTGCATGACGATCGTCGATCCGGCCGACAACGTCGTGACAGTTGCGAATGAGAGTTTTTGTTCATTGCTCGGCTACTCACTCAACGAACTATCCGGTCGATCGACTGACGACATCGATATCTGGCCATCGGGAATTGCAACCGGCTTCGTCCGTACGAAGTGCGGACAGCATCTCGAATGCGTCATTTCCGAGGCCACGATCCTCGTCGTCGGCAAAGCCTACGCCCTGTGGACGTTTCAGGACGTGACCAGTCGTCGGATCGACGAACGCAGTCTGGCCGCGGCGATCGAAGCGACGATTTCGGAATCCAAATGGCTCAGCCATGCCATCTTGGATAATATGGCGCTTCGGTCCGCACCGTCGCGAGACGATGGCGCATCGGGATTGAGCGAACTCACTGCACGCGAACGCGATGTGCTGGCGTTGATCTGCGAGGGAATGGACGACAAGACGATGGCACGTACACTGCAAGTCAGCGGCAACACGATCCGCAACCACGTCGCTCGCGTCTACAGCAAGATCGGCGTCAATCGCAGAGTGGCAGCGGCCGCCTGGGGCCGCGCGCGAGGGTTTGACACCGGAAGCAATCGTGTTGCGCTACTGGCATGCGCCACCGACGCTCTATCGAACTGAAGGCATATCCCCTTCATCATGCAAATGCCCACGCTTTAAAAATCGCGCCTGGGGGACTCGGAACAACGCTGTCATCCGCCGCTCATGTTGAAAATACTATTTCGGCACGACAAATCGATCTGTCGGCTGCGTTCGCCTTTGGTTAGATAACAGTAACTTGGCCAAGCCACCGAACGAGGGAGCGTTCATCATGCAGAAGGATACCAGCAAACTTTCCAACGTGGCCAAAATTTCGGTCACGGATACGCTGTGTAAACTTACCGGCATTTCGCCATCGCAGACTAATGCCGGCGTGAAGTCGGTAGATACCGAAGAATCTTCTCGGGCCAAACCCCTTTCGCGCCGTGTTGGCACGATTCACCTCAAGCATTAAATTGGGAAACATATGAAACAAGCATTTACACTGATCGTCCTTGCCGCAGGCCTGTCCTTGACCGGTTGCCATACCGTCAACGGCGTCGGCAAAGACGTGAAATCCGCAGGAACGGCTGTATCGAACGCCTCAGGCGAGAGCGGCAAGAAGAAGTAGCGCACAATAGATTGGGGACTTCGTCAAATCGTCGCTCCCCAATCATTCATCCGCTCTTGGCGTTTTCGATTGCCTATAATTCCAACGCGCCAGACTTTATAATATCCGGCCACTGGCGGGATTTTTACTACGCTTTTTGCTAGGTATCGTTCGGCGTGAACTCGTGAGTTAGACTAGGTTTTAGTGCCCAGGCGCAGTCGCCGATGCTCAAGTGCGGTCGATGGCGTCCCGGATACGAACGCTCTATTATCGTCAGCTACAGCCCTTCCATCCAGATGGTGGACGCCGACTAATTACCATTCTCACGACGGGCGAACAGATCGCCGATGGATGCGACGAAATGCGTATTCATTGCGGCGATCGCAGCTTTCGGATCACGATTGGCTATCGTGCGCGCCAGGTCGTGATGGTGCGCCAACACGGCGGTACGCTGCCGTGCGGTTGTTCGCGTTGCCCAGGCGGCAGGCACAGCATGGACCATCATCGGCGCGAACGAGCGGACGATCTGCAAGAACAGCATGTTGCGCCCCGCCTGCGCGATCGCCTGGTGGAACGCGATATCGTGGCGGGTCAGCGCGTCGACGTCGGTACCGGCCGCTTCCATCGCCTCGGCCAGGCCGACGATCGTCCGTGCCTCGTCGTCGGTGCGCTCGATCGCGGCGAGTTCGGCGGTGCGGAGTTCCAGCGTGCGGCGCACGTCCCAGATCTGCACCATCGAGATCTGCGCCGTCGCCACCGCGTGATCAAGCGACGTCGCCATCACCGAACCATCGATCGCGGCAACTCGCGCGCGCCGGCCGTTGCCGACGTCGATCAGCCGCAACGCCGCAAGCGCACCGAACGCCTCTCGTAATACTGGCCGACTGACGCCAAGCTCGGCCGCGAAATGCCCTTCGGACGGCAGCGTGTCGCCGACCTTCATGTCGTTCGTGCGGATGTGCGTGCGGACCGCATGGACTGCCTGATCGACGAGCGAGCCGCCCTCGACCAGTCGCAGGCTCGCCGCGCTCATGCCGCAAGCCGTGGTGCGCGCAGCGACGACGGGGTCGCGCCGAACTGCCGCGAGAAGGCACGCGTGAAACTGGCGTTGTTGAGATAGCCGCACTGGTACCCGATCGACGATACCGGCAGGTCGGTCGCGATCAGCAGCTGACGCGCCGCTCCGAGCCGCCGGTCGAGCAGCGCGTCGGCGACCGTGCAAGCGAACATGTCGCGGAAGCCGCGCGTCAGCTTCGCTCGGTTCAGTCCACAGGCGCGCGCGATCGAATCGAGCGTCATCTTCTCACCCCAGCGCTCGTCGATCATCCGCTTCGCCGCGACGATCCGCTGGCTGTCGCGGGCGGACAATTGCCCGGCGCCCGCGAGAGGAACGAGGTCGTCCTCGACGATCCGCTGAAACGTGCTGGACAGGAGCTCGATGCATTTTGCCGAACGATGCGTGCTGCGCCAGGGTTCGGGCAACGTGCAATCGAGGATCGCCGCGACCATCATCCGCAACTCGCTCGGCAGATGGCACGCGATGTTCGCGTCGGGCGCATAATCGAAGACCCGCAGGCAGGCGCCACGTTCGACCGCAAGGACGAGGATCGCGCGCTCCTCCGAGGGAACCGTGCCGGTGGTGACGGTGACCTGCGCCGGCGCGTCATCGCCGAGTGTGAAGCAGAGGACCACCGCGTCGGCGGAAACAGCCGCCGGGTCGACCAGGCCCTCGCCGATGAAGGCCGCCATCTCTGGCGACACCGTGACCCGTTCCTTCTGCATGCTATCCTCACCCAACACCGATCTCCTGTTCCCGATTGCCGGGATTGAGTCGATCATGCAGCTATCGGATAGCTCGTACAAGAGCTATCTTACAGGTCAGGTGGTTGCCGATACCGGCGCGCGCCGCATCGCCATCGTGAAGGCGATGACCGAGATCGCGCTGGTCACCACGCCAACGATCGCGAGACCCTGCGCGAGATGCGCCTCGCCGCCCAGCATGCCGCTTGCCGCCGCGACCAGCGTCGGTGCGAGGCCGTAGCCGATCAGCCCGGCGATCGCGATGAACGCGCCGATGCACAGTCCGCGCAGCTCATTGGGGATCAGAACGGTCAATGCCACCGAGGTCACGACGCCCGTCACCGCGCCGCACGTCACGAGCAGGCCGACCGCGACCCCGAACAACGGAACCGAGGGCATGATCGGGAACAGCGCGGCAGGCACGCCAACCGCTGCGGCGACGATCGCACCGATCAGCAGGCCACCGCGCCGTCCGCTTTTCTGTCCCCGGTCGGCGGAAAGCCCACCGACGATCGCACCGACTACGCCCGAGCCAAAGAGCAGCGTGCCCATCCAGCCGGCGAACTGGTCGGGCTGCAGGTGGAAATTGCGCGACAGGACCGGCGAGACCCAGATCCCCGCGGCGGCATCGGCCATCACCACGCTGATCTGGCCGATGAACAAGGGGATCAGGAACACGCGACGCGCCCAGAGTTCACCAGCGACGACCTTGAAAGGCGCATGCGTGCCCGCCGCGACCTCCTGTCGCGCCGGCTCGCGCAACAGCAACAGCGGCAGGATGGCAAACACGCTGATGACCGCAAGGCCGAGATGGACGCTGCGCCACGGCATCATGCCTGCGAACCATGACGGCGCGCCGCCATGGGCGAACAGGCCGAACAGCGCGCCTGACAAGCCCAGGGCGAGCGCAACGCCGAGCGACTTGCCGAGGTTGACGATCAGCATGGCCCTGCCCCGCTGCGTTGGAACGCAAAAGTCGGCGCACAGCGACAGCGCTGCGGTCAAGGCGCCGGTCGTGCCGATCCCGGTCAGCATGCGCGCGACGAACAGCACGGGCACGCCCTGCGCGAACGCGGTGAGCACCGTCCCCAGCGTCCACGCGAGCGCAAGCGCGATCATCATTCGCACGCGGTTGTAGCGATCGACCAGGATACCGATCGGGATCGAGAACACCGCGAGAGGCAGTGCCGCCGACAGCCCCTGGATCAGGCTCAGCGTATAGTCGCTCAGGTGAAGTTCGGCTTTCGCGCCCTCCTGGACCGTCCCAAACGAGCCCATCATCGTGAAGCCGACCGCCATCGCCAGCGCGAGCGCGAGCAACGGCAGCAGCGTCCTTGCGAACGGCGGTGAGGTTGCCTCGATCGGTCGGGCGAAATCGGTCATGCGGATTCCTTATGCAAGCGCACGGCGCAATGCCTCGTGGCTGTCGCGGCGCGCCTGTTGCGAGACCGGACCGTCGGCGAAGACATCGAAGGCGTGATAGCCGCCGGGATAGACGTGAAGCTCGACCGGCACGCCCGCTCGGATCAGCCGCGTCGCGTAGTCGATGTCCTCGTCGACGAAGAGATCGAGCGCACCGGTCGCGATATAGGTACGCGGCAGGTTGCCGAGGTCGGTCGCTCGGGCTGGTGCGGCGTAGGGCGAGACGTCGTCGCCACCGGGCGCGTGGCCGAGCAACGAACTCCAGCCGAAGCGATTGCTCTGCGCAGTCCAGATAAACTCGCCGGCGTACGGATGCGGCGCGGCGGTGCACGTACGATCGTCGAGCATCGGGTAGATCAGGTGCTGGAACGCGAGCGCATATTCGCCACGGTCGCGCACCATCAGCGCCAGCGCCGCGGCATACCCGCCGCCTGCGCTCTGCCCCATCACGCCGAGCCGCGCCGGATCGATGCCGAGTTCCTTGGCATGGGCGATCGTCCAGGCGAGCCCGGCATAGCAATCCTCGATCGGACCCGGAAAGCTCGTCTCGGGCGCGAGGCGATACTCGACCGACACCATGACGCATTGGAGGTCGGCGATCAGCGGGCGGACCAAAGGATCATAGTCGCTGACCTTGCCCATGACATAGCCGCCGCCGTGGATATGATAGATACAGGGCAGGACGCCAGTGACGCCCACCGGGCGGAACACGTGCAGGTCGATATCCGGGGCTCCGGCAGGCCCTGGAACCGTATGGATCTCCAGCGTCGCCAGCGACTCGTCGGCCGGGGGAAACATCGAGGGCCGGTCGCGCATTGCCGGCAGGATATCGGCAGTGAGCGATATCGGCGGCAACATCTCCAGCAGCGGGCGCAGCGTCGGATCCACCAGGTGCAGGCTGTCCATCATTCTCTCCACGATCTTTGTTATGACGCGCGTTCGATATCGGAACGGCGTTCAGAACGCGAAGATCTTGCCCGGATTGAACAGGTTGTGCGGGTCCAGCGCATGCTTCAGCGTCCGCATCAGTTCGACCGCGTCACCGAGTTCGGCGACCAGCCAGTCCTGCTTGCCGATGCCGATGCCGTGCTCCCCGGTGCACGTGCCATCCATCGCCAGCGCCCGCTCGACCATCCGTGAATTGATCGCCGAAACCTCGGCCAGTTCGGCTTCGGACTCCGGATCGATCGAGAACACGACGTGGAAATTGCCGTCGCCGACATGGCCGAGAATGGTTGCCGGGACCGACGAGGCCTGGAGGTCGGCCTTCGTCTCGCCGATGCACTCCGCCAGGCGGCTGATCGGCACGCACACGTCGGTCGCCCAGCCGACCGCGCCGGGGCGCAGGTTGACCGCAGCGTAATACGCCTCGTGCCGCGCCTTCCACAGCTTCGAGCGTTCCTCGGGCAGATTCGACCAACGGAAGTCGCCGCCGCCGTTCGCCGCCGCGAGTTCGCGCACCGTCTCGGCCTGTTCGTCGACATAGCGCGGCGAGCCGTGGAATTCGAAGAAGAGTGTCGTCAGTTCCGGGTAATCGAGCTTCGACCAGGCGTTGACCGCCTTCATCTGCATGTCGTCGAGGATCTCGACGCGAGCGAGCGGCACGCCGATCTGGATCGCCTGCACCACCGTATCGACCGCGCCGTTCAGCGTGTCGAAGCTGCACACCGCGGACGAGATCGCCTCGGGTATCCCATGAAGCCGCAGCGTCACTTCGGTGATGATCCCGAGCGTACCCTCGGAGCCGACGAACAGCCGGGTCAGGTCATAGCCCGCCGCCGACTTGCGCGCGCGGCGGCTGGTGCGGATCTCGCGACCGTCGGGCGTTACCACGCGCAGGCTCAGTACAGCCTCGCGCATCGTGCCGTAGCGCACCGCGTTGGTACCGCTTGCGCGCGTCGCGGCCATCCCGCCGATCGTCGCATTGGCGCCGGGATCGATCGGGAAGAACAGCCCCAGGTCGCGGATATGCTCGTTCAGCTGCTCGCGGCGGACACCGGCCTGCACCGTGCAGTCGAAGTCGTCGGCGTTGATCGACACGATCTGCGTCATCTCCGACAGGTCGACCGACACGCCACCTTGCACCGCCAGCGTGTTGCCCTCGATCGAGGTGCCAGCCCCGAACGCCACGATCGGCACCTTGGCGGCGGTACACAGCTTGACGAGATCGACCACCTCCTCGGTCGATCGCGCGAAGACGACCGCGTCGGGCAGCATCGGTGCGAAATGCGCCTCGCTGCTACCGTGGTGGAGCCGCATTGCGTCGCTCATCTGGAGCGCGTCGCCGAACCGCTGCTTGAGCGCCGCGACGAACGCCGGGTCGAGCGGTGCGCGCTCGATATGTTCGAATTGCATGGTCATCCTAGAACCGGAAGCTCGCGCGCACGCCGTAGCGGCGGCGGTCGCCCTGGATCGCGAGGTTCGACGCCAGCGGCGCGAGCCCGGCGCGGACCAGCGCAGACTTGTCGATATAGCTCTCGATGAACTTGGTGTTGAACAGGTTGGTGCCGAACGCCGTGACGGTCAGGCCGCTCGAGAAACGGAAGCCGAGCGAGGCGTTGGTGATCGCATAGGCCGACAGTTTCGGCGCGACATTGGGGTCGAGCGAGGAGCCGACCCGGCTGCCCTTGCCGAAGATCCCGGCGTCGAGCAGCACCGCATTCTCGCCGACCGGCACGGTGTAGGTCGTGTTGAAGTTGAAGTTGTAATCGGGCGTGAAGATGATCCGATCGCTCGATACGTGGACGCCGGTGGTCGCGAAATACTGGCTGTCGTCGGTGATGCGGGCATGGAGATAGGATGCGCCGGCATCGATCCGCCACTGGTTCGTCACGCGCAGATGCGCCTCCACTTCGGCGCCGTAGCTTTCGACGGTGCCGGTATTGAGGTTGATCGCGACGAATCCCCCGCTGGTGTTGGGCGCGAGCGAGTTCTGGCCGATGAAGTCCTTATAGTCGTTGTAGAACACGTCGGCGTTGATCGTCAGGCGACGGTCGAACGCGTCGAACTTGGTGCCGAGTTCGTAGGTCCAGACATTGTCGCCTTTGTAGGTCGCATCCTCCGGCCGCGTACCCGGACCGTTCTGGCCACCGCCGCGGATACCCTTGGCGACCGACGCGTAGCTCATCACTGCCGGTGTCCAGTGCTGCGTCAGCGTGACGCGCGGTTGGAATTGGTCCTTCTTGTACTCGGGTGCTGTATACGGCGTCGTGCCGTTGACTTGGCTCGCGACCAGCTTCTGGTGATCGTAACGGCCACCTACCGCGAGATCGAGCGTGCCGACTTTCAGGAACGCGGTCGCGAAGATCGCACGCGTATCGTTGCGGACATAGGTCGACGACGGCGTGGTCGAGGCCGGCACTGGGAAGGTCGGCCCCAGCAGCGCGCGGAAATCGATCGTCGTCAGCTGGTCGCTCGTCTGCGTGTAGCGGTTGCCGTACAGCCCGATCAACGTCGAGAACGCGTCGCTCCACTGCGTATCGAAGCGCAGTTCGGCGGTCTTGGTCTTCAAGGTCGAACCACCGCGGGTGCGGAGCAGGTCGACCGCGCTGAAATCACCGTCGTTGATTCCGGCGACATTCTTCTGGTTGTAGGCGCCGATCGCGGTGATCTTGGTTTTCAGCGAGGCGGCATCGAACTCACCCTTCACGTTCGCGCCGTAATAGTCGATTACCGCACGGTTGAGGACATTAGTCGCGCCGTCGAGGCGGTAATCGGTCGGCCCGGCGACGTGGATATACGACGTGCTGCCGCCCGCGGTCCGGTCGTAATTGCCGTTGACGGTGAACACCGCCCAGTCGGCCGGCGTGAAGCGGAGCGTGCCGCCGACACTCTGCTGCTTCAGCGGGTTCATGTCGCCGATCGTCAGCGTGTTGCGCATGAAGCCGTCCTGCTCGTGATAGGACGCGCCGATTCGGAACTGCAGCAGGTCGCGTACGATCGGCCCGCTGACAGAGCCCGAGACCGACGCGTAATTGTCCGTGCCGGCGACCGCGGCGTCGAACCGCCCTTCCCATTCGTTGCCCGGCTGGCGTGTGATGACGTTGATCGCGCCACCCAGCGTGTTGTTGCCGAACAGCGTCCCCTGCGGTCCGCGCAGCACTTCGATCCGCGCGACGTCGACGATTGGCGAGTTGAGGTAGGACGTGTTCGGCTGATAGACGCCGTCGATGAAGATGCCGACGCCTGGCTGGACCGTATCGATCAGCGTCGTACCGATGCCGCGGATCGAGACGAACGCGCGACCGACGCTGTCCGAGTTGATGTTGAGCCCCGGCGTGTAGGACGCGATGTCCTTCACCGTGTTGACCTGCAACTCCTTCAGCCGGTCGCCGGTGATCGCGGTCACCGCGATCGGCACGTCTTTCAGCGACTCCTGGCGCTGGCGGGCGGTGACGACGATGTCATCGGAGCTGACGGGCGTTGCGGTCTTGGCCGTATCGGCGGCGTCCTGAGCGAAGGCCGGCACGGTCGTGAAGGCGGCGGCGGCGCATCCTGCGGCGAGCAATGTCTTAAAGCGCATCGGATCCTCATCCCTGTAGAGCGCCGATCCATTGCCGGCTACTTCTACAGTCAGAGCTATCCGATAGCTTACCTGTATGAAAGGTCTCGCGCTATGCCGTCCGGCTCGCGGACTTCGCCGATCGGTGCGTTACCAGCAACTGTAACCGCCATCGGCCAGGACGATGCTGCCGGTCATCAGGCTCGCCGCATCCGAGGCTAGGAATGCAACGATCGACGCGACTTCTTCGGGTTCGCCGAGACGGCCCTGCGGCGTGCCGTCGATCCAGCGCTTGTACATTTCGCCCTCGCGATCCGCGAAGCTGTTGAGAACGGTGTTGATATAGGTCGGGGCGACCGCGTTGACGCGGACGCCGCGTGGCGCCCATTCGGCAGCGAGGCTCTTAATCAGCTGATGCACTGCGGCCTTCGACGCGTTGTAATAGCTCTGCGGTTGCGGCCGGTTGACGATGAAACCGCTCATCGACCCGACATTGACGATCGCGCCCTTCCCCGCCGCCAGCATGTGCCGGCCAAAGGCGCGCGCGCACCAGAAGGTGCCGTTGAGATTGACGTCGAGTACGTTCAGCCAATGCTCGTCGGCGACGTCTTCGGCCGCGGTTTCGCTGCGTGCGATGCCGGCATTATTCACGAGAATATCGATCGCCCCGAGCTGATCGGCAACGGCAGTCACGCGGGCGGAATCGGTCACGTCCATCGCTACGCCGTCGATCGCGTAGCCCTTGTCCGAGAGCGCCGCCTGCCCGGCTGCGATCACCGCCTCGTCGCGGTCGGCGATCGTCACGTGCGCGCCCATCTCCGCCAGCGCTTCGGCACAGGCCAGGCCGATCCCTGCCGCGCCACCCGTTACGAGGGCACGGCGGCCGGTCAGTTTCAGTCTTTCGAAATACATGGTCGGTCCTCAGGGCAGGAAGGGTGCGGCCGGCATGACGGGCTCGTGCCGCGCCTCCTGCCGGACAAGCGAATAGACCTGCCGCGTCTCGGCATCGAATTCGACCCAGGGCAGGCGGCCGTCGGTCGCGAACCGGATCCACAGCGCGTGCATCCGCTCGGCGAGATCCTGCGGCGGATTGGGTCCGCACAGACCCTGCTCGCCGGTCGCACACGCCAGGGTGTCGAACACGAACGGCAGCTCCATGCCGTGCGACGCGCCGAGCTCGCCGCCGAACATCGGCGAGCGCCAATCGAACTCGTACATATGCGTGCGCCCCTTGTGCGCCTCGGCAAAGCGCCGCGCGGGCCAGCGGAAGACGAGATCGTTCATCGCATCGGTCAGCGCCTGCCCCGGCTTCTTGCCCTTCGTCCCGATCCCGTACGCCTTCAGCACTTTGCGCGCATGCGGTTGCGACTTGTGGAGGACATAGGTCGCCAGCAACCGCCCGATCTTGTCGCGCACGCCGGTGGGGACGAGATACAGGTTCATCTCCTCGGCATTGGTGCCGATCAACAGATCCACCTCCGCGCCAGCGCCGTTCGCCAGCGCATCGAGCGGACGCTGGGGCAGCACGTCGTCGCCGTGGACGGGGACGAAGCGGCTGATCCCGAACACCGGTTCGTGGCCCGCCTCGTCGCGCAGATCGATCCGCGCAGTCGGTGCCGATATCGCCTCGACCGCGTCGATCAATGCGTCATACGGCACACTGCTAAAGCCGGTCGCGTCCGGGGTGATCTTCAGGATCTTCGCGAGCTTCTTCACCAGCCGCTGCATCACCGGGACCGAGCGCGTCATCCCGCCATGGCCGCTCTGGACGATCGCCCGCCGGAACAATCCCTTGGCTTGTGGCGAGGCGATAAGATCGGCGATTGCCATGGCACCCGCGGACTCACCGAACACCGTGATGTTGCCCGGATCGCCACCGAACGCGGTAATGCCGTCCCGTACCCACGTCAGCGCCGCGATCATGTCGCGCAGACCAAGGTTGGTCGGCACGCCCGGGATCGGCAGGAAGCCGTCCACGCCCATCCGGTAATTGATCGCGACGCAGATCACGCCGTCTCGCGCGAACGTGCTGCCGTCCTGCACCGGCGCATCCTTGCTGCCGATCACGAAGCCGCCACCATGGATGAACACCATCACCGGCAGGCCAGTCCGGTGGTCATCGGGCCGCCAGATATTCGCCGTCAGATAGTCGTCGCCCGGCGCCCAGCCTTCACCAATCAGCGGCACGGTATCGAGGCCTGGGAACGCCTTGGTCCGCTGCGGCGCATTGGGTCCGGCCACCGTCGCGTCGCGCACGCCTTGCCACGGCACGACCGGTTGGGGCGGCGTGAACCGGTTCGCACCCACCGGCGCCGCGGCGTAGGGCACGCCGAGGAACCGCCGCACGTCGCCCGCGGCACTCCCCTGCACGATACCGGCGGCGGTCGAGACGATGGGTTGGCTCACGATGTTCTCTCCTCCCGACCGCGGCTCCGGTCGGAGGACCAAGGTAGCAGTCCGGCAAAGCACGTCGCGAACTCACGTTATGCGCATCGTTGCTTTTATCGTGCAGTCCGGTGAGCCGTCGAGCGCCCGCGTTACCAGGCCCCGGCGCCGGTCACACCCTGCCGGTATTCGGCGATGCGCCGTCGGGTCGCCGGCGATGTTGTCTCCGGCAGGTCGCCCAGCGGGAACCAGCCCGCCTGTTCGATCTCCCGCAGGTCGGTGCGGGCGAGAACACCGCTCGCCTCGGTTCGTACGACGAAGATCACGATGTGGTCGTCCTTGCCCTCCCCGCGACTGTGATAGACGCCGAGCACCCGCTCGATCACCGGGTCGGCGATCGCCACTTCCTCGGCAAGCTCGCGCATCAGCGCGGCGGCGATACTCTCGCCCTTCTTCACGCCGCCGCCGGGGAGATACCAGTGGTCGTCATAGGTGTGCCGCACCAGCGCGACCCGCCCGTCCCGGTCCAGCAATAGCGCGCGAACACCGATCGTGCGCGGCTTGCCGATCCGCCATACGAGGCTCGCTATCCTGCCGATCAATCGATGACGTACACCCACGCTTCTATCCCTCTGCCTTCATCGACTCGTCCCAAGGTACCCGGGAACTTGGTTTACGCCCGATGCCGTTGGGAGGCACAACCAAGCAGCGGACGGGCACAGCGAATGGTTTTGTAGCTCGCTCCGAATGCGGTCAGATTGGAATGGCTTCTCCGACATCCTGATCACGGGAGCAATCCGCACCGACTTCAATCAGTGGCAGGGCCCATGACGCGACTTCAACGTGCGAACAACATTTCCGATCTGCGCCTGATGGCACGCAAACGGCTGCCGCGACCGATCTTCGACTATATCGACGGCGGCGCCGACGACGAAGTGTCGCTGCGCCGAAACGTCAGCGCATTTTCGAACTACGAGCTGGTGCCGGACGTCCTGAACGACGTCTCGGAAATCCGGACCGGCACGACGCTCTTCGGACAGCCATCGCGCTGGCCGCTGATGCTGGCGCCGACAGGGCTTACCCGAATGTTCCACGGCCATGCCGAACTCGCCGTAGCGCGCGCGGCCGCACGCCACGGCATCCTCTACAGCCTGTCGACAATGGGAACGACGCGGCTGGAAGACCTTGCCCAGGCCTTCGCCGGACCGAAGGTTTTCCAGATCTATATTTTCAAGGACCGCGGCCTTACCGCAGAGTTCGTCGCTCGCTGCCGGGACGCAGGCTTCCACGGACTGGCGTTGACGGTCGACACACCTGTAGCCGGCAACCGCGAGCGAGACAGGCGCAGCGGACTGTCCCTGCCGCCCAAGCTGACGCTGAAGTCGTTGCTGAGCTTCGCGCGTCATCCCTCATGGTCGCTGCCCGCGCTGACGGGGTCCAAATTCGATCTCGCGAACGTCAGCCACAAGATCGACGCGCTCGCGTCGGGGCCGATGAGCCTGTTCGATTATATCGGCGGCCAGTTCGATAGGTCGGTCGGTTGGCGCGATGTCGAATGGCTCGCCCGCGAGTGGAACGGGCCGCTCGCGATCAAGGGCGTGATGACACCCGAGGACGCGCGCCGTTCGATCGCGTCGGGCGCGACCGGCGTGATGGTATCAAACCATGGCGGCCGCCAACTCGACGGAGCGCCTGCACCGATCGACCAGATCGCGGCGGTGCGCGACACCGTTGGCGATGCGCCAGACGTCATCTGCGACGGCGGCATCAGGCGCGGGTCGGATGTTGTGAAGGCGTTGGCGCTAGGGGCGACCGCCTGTTCGATCGGGCGCCCATATCTGTACGGCCTGGCAGCGGGCGGAGAAGCAGGCGTCGATCGCGTCCTAACGCTGTTGACCGAAGAATTCGAGCGCACGTTGACTCTCGCTGGCGTGAATGATGCAGCAGCCTTGTCACGTGGCCATGTTCGATCTCGGGAAAACCGGAGTGATATGGCGTAGCTCTCGGCATAAATAAGATCGCCATGTTCGCTGGCGCTACTGAACAGGCCCAAACGATGCGTGTGTATCCGAATCCCTGCTGCCTTGACCGGATCTGATGTTTTTTGGCATAAGTGTACTCAAGAGAAGCAGCCTAATTGCCCGATCTAACATTCCATAGTTCGGGCTCTTGCTAACATCTCAAAATAGATTTCAAATCAGATTGACCCACTTGCGATCATTCGCGGCCTCTTTCTAGCTCCCCAACTTCTGCCATCCATTCAGTATTGCAGCAAAGAAGGTGCTGAGCCTCGGCCCTGCCCGCTGCCTCGCCAGCTTTCAAAAAGGATGATGAGGCGTCAAAGCTTTTGCCGGCCCATTAACGGGCTGTCGGCTGCATAAGCTCTATCGTGATATGATCGGGGCCTGAAACGTAGGCCACCAACGTTCCCTTCCGTGGACCACCCGGGATCGGCAGCGGATTGCCTTTCGCCTTCCATCCTGCTGCCTCGACACGGGCAATGGCGACATGAATATCCTTTACGGTCAGAGCCAGATGGGCCGCGCCGATCGATCCCGCGCCGCTGGGCACCGTCCCGTTCTGGAACCCGTTTGAATATTCCAACAGTTCGACCACGTAGCCGTCTTGTGCCTTGACGATTGCCGTTCTCACTTTCGGATCATCGACACCTGTCACCTGATGGAGGAAATGGCCCCCCATCTCCGATTGCCGCTCAAGTGTGAAACCGAGCGCTCCCGTCCAGAACCGAACGGCTTCGTCCAAAGACGACACAGCGAAGCCTGTGTGGTCCACGCCAATTACGCTTGCGGCGTCCGTCATTACTGCCCTCTCACTGGTATGCCGCCCGTGCTTACCACGCGACCGTTCACCATCGTAAACTGCTTTCCCTAAACCCTTCCCCGCATACACTTTCCCAATATGGGCTGGTGGGCACGGAGAAACGGAAAGGCTTCGAGCTCCTAAAGCAGCGAGTTCCAGGATGCGAAAGACCTTGGGAGCAGACGAGCTTGGTATGCAGCGATCAGGCGACCAGCGGCCGCGGAGACCCACATTCGGTCATCCCGATGCGGCTTTTGCCGTTCCGAATTCCGACATCCGTTCATGTTTGCCGCTGACTTGAGCGATCAATCATGACGGCGGTACGGAGCAAGCTTGCGCGGGCCAGCGACGTATAGCTGGTGCGGTGATCTCCCTTGACCTGCTCCTCAGAAGTCATCCGCTTGGTAAGTTATCTCGTCAGATGCAGGGGAGTGATGCGGCATGGCCGATCTTGCGAGCATCAGATCATTGGCGCCCTACGTGAGCATAAGGCTGACGCGAAAACA
This sequence comes from Sphingomonas sp. PP-CC-3A-396, assembly GCF_004343105.1. Classification (NCBI taxonomy): domain Bacteria; kingdom Pseudomonadati; phylum Pseudomonadota; class Alphaproteobacteria; order Sphingomonadales; family Sphingomonadaceae; genus Sphingomonas; species Sphingomonas sp. PP-CC-3A-396. Next base: position 515,527 of record NZ_SLYF01000003.1, read on the forward strand.
TCGCTCGGATGGCGACGATGTCAGCCAATCGAATTGTAGCTAAGCCGATCATGGAGATTTACGATTGCAGGAACGAGCATTACCGCCGGCGGACTACTTTACAGAAAGTTGGAGGGAGCCACGCTGCCATTGGAGTTCCGGCCCAGCGCGTTGATCAAGGCGAATGCGGACAGCCTGCGCCAGACGGTCCGCGTGATCGTTGCGACTGCAGCAGCGTTTGCGGCGTACAAGACGCTCGGCCTGCACGAGGGCTATTGGGCGGTGTTCACCGTGCTGATCGTGATGCAGGCGTCGATCGGGGGAACGCTCGGCGCGGCGACCGATCGGTTACTGGGGACCTTGCTGGGCGCGGTGCTAGGCGGCATCGGCGCGGCGCTCGGGCGGACCGATACGCTCGAACTCGGGCTGGTGCTCGTCACCGTAACCGGCATCGCCGCACTCGTCGCGTCGGTCCGGCCGCGGTTGCGGATCGCGCCGGTCACCGCCGCGATCATGCTGCTCAGCGCGCCGCCGGGCTCTTCGGTGGAAATCTTCGTCCGTGATCGCATCATCGAGATCGGCCTGGGCGGCATGATCGGCGTGCTGGCGGCGATGCTGATCCTGCCGGCACGCTCGCACGGCGTGGTGATCGCACGCACGCTGGCCGTGCTCAGCCATATCGAACGGATGCTGCGCGCGCAGGCCGACGCGCTGACCGCCGGGCTCGCGCTACCCTCGTCCCCCGAACACGCCGCACTCCGTCATGCGCTTGCCGCGGTCGAGCTGGCGATGAAGGATGCCGACCGCGAGCGCGCCTCGCGCCTCGCCGATCACGGTATCCCCGCCGCCGTCCCGCGCACGCTCTGGCGGATCCGCAACGACCTCGTGCTGAGCGGTCGCGCGCTCGACGAGCCGCTGCCCCCGGCGGCGATGGCAGCGCTCGCCGAGCCGTCGGCGGCGATGCTGACCGCGCATGCCGCGCTGGCGGCCCGGTGTTCGGAGGCGCTCCGCACGCGTGGAAAAGTAGATCGCGGCGACGTCGAAGCCTGCTATCGGATGTTCGGTACCGCGCTCGACCTGTTCCGCCGGAGCGATGCCGCAGCAACGCTGGATTTCGACGCATCCGGGCGCGTGTTCGGGCTCGCCTTTGCCGCGGGCCGGCTGCACCGCGACCTGCTCGACCTCGCCGGTCGCGTCGACGAGATCGCGCCGACCAAGGTGCTCGCTGCCGACCCAAGCTGACCGCGCGGCTTTGACGCTGGCCGCGCTCGCGGTACGGGCGGCGATGACCGACACCCTATCGACGCCCGACCTCGCCGCCGAACTGGTCGCGCTGCTCGACCTCGAACCGCTCGATACCGACCTGTTCCGCGGACCGCAGCGACCCGGCGCAACCGCGCGCGTCTTCGGTGGGCAGGTCGTCGCGCAGGCGCTGATGGCGGCGCAGCGTTCGGTCAACGCACCCGCCGTGGCGCACAGCATGCACGCCTATTTCCTGCGCGCCGGCACCGAGACGCAACCGATCATCTTCCGGGTCGAGCGCGACTTCGACGGCAAGTCGTTCGCCAACCGCCGCGTCACCGCGAGCCAGAACGGCGCGACGATCCTGACGCTGGCTGCGTCGTTCCAGCGGCCGGAAGCAGGCCTGGAGCATGCGATCGCGATGCCCGATCTTCCCCCGCCGGAAGAGCTGCGCTCGCTCGACATCCTCGCTGGCGACTATGCGGGTATCTCCGCGCAAGCCGTCGCGTTTCTCGGCCAGCCGTCCGCCTTCGATATCCGGCCCTGCGGCGTGCCCGCGTTCCTGCAGACCGAGCCCGGCACGCCCGTGTCTCATGTCTGGATCCGGTTCCGGGGCAGCGCACCGACCGATCCCGCGATGCGCCGCGGCGTGCTCGCGTATCTGTCGGACTACGCACTGCTCAGCGCGTCGCTGATCCCGCACGGCGTCACCATGTTCGAGCACAGCATGCAGACTGCCAGTCTCGATCACGCAATGTGGTTCCACGAGGACGTGCCGCTCGACGACTGGCTCCTGTATAGCAGCGAGAGCCCGTGGTCGGGGCATGGTCGCGGCATCGCGCGCGGCGTGTTCCATAGCCGCGACGGGCGGGCGGTCGCGCATGTGACGCAGGAAGGGTTGATCCGCATGCGACCCGACCTCGCGCCGCGCACCACGATCCCGCATATGCCCTGACCAACTCGACCCCGATCGATCCGCGCTGAATCAGCTCAACGCGGAAATCCATGTTGACAGCGCATTTGTACGGACATTAATACTATCTCGCGCCAGAGAAGCTGGTCCCTGGATGTCGCGCCGCGGAAGACGGACGATCCCGATCTCGAGAGGATGTCTGTATGCGTCATTCGTACGCCGTATCGCTGTGCGCATTGCTCGCGGTACTGCCATCGGTAGCCCGGGCGCAGACCGCGTCTCCGCTCGATACCGATCCGTCGTACCAGACGATGCTGGCGCTGATCGACGAGATGGTCGAGAACAAGCTGGTCAGCCGCGAGCGTGCCGATACGCTGATCGCCAATGCCAAGGCGAAAGCCGGTCGTGCGCTTGCCGCGAATGCCCCGTCACCAGCGGCCCCGCCACTGACAGCCCCGGTATTGCCGCCGACCCGCGTGCAGGTCGCCAACCAGACGGCCGATCCCGGCGCGAAGATCGCCCCCGTGCCGGTCGGCAACGCACAGGTCGTGAACGCCGGCGGGGTCGCGCTGCCCGCCGATCTCGCGGTCGACTGGAGCCGCGGGGCGCCGGTGTTCAGCAGCCGCGACGGGAAGTTCACCTTCAAGATGCGCGGGCGGCTGTTGGCGGATATCTCGTCTACCGGCGGGTCGGATTTCGACCGTCGCAACATCACCGTCTCGACACTGCGCCAGTTCCGCGTCGGCGCGATCGGCACGATCGGCGATCACCTGTTCTACCAGTTCGAGACCGATTTCCGCCGCAACGCGACCGAGGTCGTGCAGGCGTTCGTCGGTTACCGCCAGAAGTTTGGCAAGACCGATGCGGACGTCCGGTTCGGCAATCTCATCACCGATCGCGGCATCGACATCGGCACCGCGTCGACCGCCAATCCGTTCATCACGACGAACATCAACACCACCGCGCTCGCGACGCAGGGCGGCAAGGTCTTCCTGATGGGCGCGGTCGGCCGTGCGGGCGGCAAGAACTGGCATGCGAGCCTCGGCGTTCACGGTGATGCGATCGACAGCGATTTCACGCGCAGCGACAACCGCATGTTCCTGGGCCGCGCGCACTGGAACCCGATCCTCACCAAGCATGGCCTGATCCACATCGGCGGCTGGGCGTATAGCGAGAACATTCCCGACACGACGCTGCCGACCACGTTCGCGCAGGGCATGGCGGGGGCGCTCAACAACAGCGTCCGTGTCGAGTCCGCGGCGCTGACCGGGGCGGACGGATCGAAGGCGTTCGGGCTCGAACTCGGCGGCACGCTCGGGCCGTTCTACGCGTTCGGCGAATATGGCCAGCGGACCGTGCATGGCGGCCCGACCTCGACCTTCCGCAGCGGCAAGATCAAGGCCTTGTCGATCAATGGCGGGTTCTGGATCACCGGCGAGACGCCGACCTATTCGGCGCGCAGCGGCACCTATGTCGCGCCGAACGTGCTGCACTCGGTGCTCGATGGCGGCTGGGGCGCGCTGGAGGCGGTGGTGCGCTACGAGGATCTCGACAGTTCGAGCCTCCCGCTCGGCGGCACCGGTACCGCGGGCACGCTCGGGCTGAACTGGTCGCTGACGAACAATTTCCGGTTCATGGCGGACTATACCCATTTCCGTACCGACAACCGGACGGGGAGTTTCGTCGGGCGCGATAGCGGCGACACGTTCGCGGCAAGGGCCGAAGTGGCGTTCTGACGCCAAGCGCCGCTCGCATCGACTTGCCAGCATACCATAAGTTCGATAATGTCCGTACAAAGCGATAAGGAGGATGTATGAGCCTTTCGGCTATCAAAGTTGGCGAGCAGCGCTACCGCGCGAGCTATGGCCGCTATCTCGAGGATTTCGTCGTCGGCGACATTTACGAGCATCGCCCCGGGCGGACGATCACCGACGCGGACAATATCCAGTTCTCGTTGATGACGATGAACGCACACCCGATGCACTGCGACGCGCAATATGCCGCCAAGAGCGAATTCGGGCGACTGCTGGTCAATAGCGGGCTGACGCTGGCGATCGTGCTGGGCATGACCGTTAACGACGTCAGCGGCAAGTCACCTGCCAATCTCGGCTGGACCGAGATCAAGCTGACGCATCCGGTGTTCGGCGGCGACACGCTGACCGCGGAAACCGAAGTGCTCGAGATCCGCGACTCCAAATCGCGGCCGACGCAGGGAATCGTCACGACCCGCACCCGCGCGTTCAACCAGGACGCCAAGCAGATCATGGAGTTCACGCGCAACTCGCTGGTCTACAAGCGCGGTGAATCTCCCGGCGACAAATAGCCCGACCGATCGATTGACCGGTCGCCCTTGGTGACCGGACGCCCCCCGCGCGGCCTGCGAGAGCTTCGACCAACGAAGACCCGGCCCGTCGTCATTCCGAAGAGAGGTAGCCCCATGGCCGATACCATCGCCGTCAACGCAGGAGCCAGGCTGGACCGTCTGCCCATCTCCCGATTCCATTGGCGTATCCTGGGGCTGATCAGCGCGGGCGCATTCCTGGACGCGTTCGACGTCTATCTTGCGGGCGGCGTCATCGCCGCGCTGAAGGCGGAGGGCTTCTCGACGCTGGCGCAGGCCGCGGTGTTCATGTCGATGACGTTCCTCGGCATGATGATCGGCGCAGGCATGGCCGGCTATGTCGGCGATCGGTTCGGGCGTCGCGCGTCCTACCAGTTCAATCTCGCGCTGTTCGGGCTCGCGTCGATCGCGGCGATCTTCTCACCCAACATGACGTTCCTGATCGTCTGCCGCTTCATCATGGGTATCGGCCTTGGTGCGGAGCTGGTGGTCGCGGCGGGCACGCTCGGCGAGTTCATCCCGCCGGCCTATCGTGGTCGCTGGGTGTCGATCATGGGCATGGTCGTCAATTCGGGCCTGCTGGTCGCGACTTCGGTCGGCTATATCGTCATCCCGACGCTCGGCTGGCGCTACATGTTCGCGATTGGCGGCATCCTTGCGCTGATCGTCTGGGTGATGCGCAAGAAGATGCCGGAATCGCCGCGCTGGCTGGAATCGGTCGGGCGCAACGACGAGGCCGAGGCGACGCTGCGCGAGATCGAAGCCGAGGTCATCGCGCACAAGGGCCCCCTCGCCGCCGTCCCCGAAGTCCGTGTTGTGCCGAAGGTCCACGCACCGCTCAGCGCGCTGTTCGGCTCCAAACTGCGGCGCCGCCTGATCGCCGCGACACTCGCCGCGATCGCGGTCAACGTCTCGGTCTATGGCTTCGTCGCGTGGTTGCCGACCTTCCTGGTCAGCCACGGTACCGGGATCGTCACCTCGCTCTGGTACACGACGCTGATGTCGTTCGGCAGCGTGTTCGGTGCGATCGTCGCGATCGGCATCGCCGACCGCATCTCGCGCCGCGCCTCGCTGATCGCGGCGGCTGTCGCGATCATGATCTTCGGATTCCTGTATCCCAATGCGCACGGTGACCTGATGGTGCCGCTGACGGGCTTCCTGCTCGTGTCGAGCATCTACACGCTCGTGACGCTGGCGCTGTTCGCCTACATCCCGGAGCTGTTCCCGACTGCCTATCGGCTGCGCGGTACCGGTTTCGCCGGCATGTGCGGGCGCGCCGCGTCGATGGTCACACCCCATGCCACCGTCGCGCTGTTCGAGCGCTTCGGGCTGGAGGGCGTGCTCGGCATGGTCGGCGTGGTGCTCGCCTGCATGATCGCCGCGGTCGGCCTGTTGAACATCGAGACCACCGGCCAGTCGCTCGACGACGTGGCCGATGACTCGCTGGTCACCGGGGGGGCTGCCAAGTGATGCTTTCGCAAACCTTCGCCGAGTTCGCGACTGGCCTGACGCTCGACGCCATTCCCGAGCGGGTCCGGGAGCGCGCGCGCTACCTGATCCTGGATCCAGTCGGCACCGGTCTAGCGGCAGTCGGCGCAGACTGGGCCGAGGCAACGTTCGCCGCCGCGGGCGACCTGGGCAGCGGCACGGCGCCGGTACTCGGATATGGCCGTACGCTGGCGATGCGCGACGCGGCGCTGATGAACGGGCTCGTCACGCACGGCCTCGACTATGACGACACGCATTCGCGTGGGATCATCCACGCGACCGTCAGTGCCTTCCCGACAGCACTCGTTGCAGCGGACAAGGCGGGCGCCTCAGGCGGCGACTTGCTTGTCGCCTATATCGCAGCGATGGAGGTCTCGACGCGGGTCGCCGCCGTCGGCGCGGGCGGGTTCCACTCCTTCGGCTTCCACCCGACCGGGTTGATTGGCGCATTCGGATCGACGCTCGCCGCCGGCAGGTTGCTCGGGCTGGACGCGCAGCAGATCGCGATGGCGCAGGGGATCGTGCTGTCGATGGCCGGCGGAAGTCTGGAGTTTCTGGCCGACGGTGCGTGGACCAAGCGCCTGCATCCCGGCTGGGCGGCAAGCTCGGCATTGACCGCCGCCACGCTCGCCAAGCGCGGCTTCGTCGGACCGCCTGCTGCGTATGAAGGCCGTTTCGGTCTGTATGCGCTGTATCTGCGCGACGCCACCCCTGCCCTGCTCGCGCAAGCGACCGAAGCGCTCGGCGAGACCTGGGAGATCGAGGCGGTATCGGTGAAGCCGCTGCCGGCCTGCCATATGACGCATGCCGCGATCGATGCGGCGATCGCGTTGCGCACGGAATACGATCTGACCGCGGCCGATATCGCCAAGGTCATCGTACTGGTACCCGAGGCGGTCATCCCGATCGTCTGCGAGCCAGTCGCCCCCAAGCGGACGCCACGAACCGGCTACGACGCGCAATTCTCGATCCCCTACACGGTCGCGACCGCGCTGTTGACGGGCAAGTTCACGCTCGATGCGCTCGATCCGGCGGCACTGAACGATCCGGCGGTGCTCGATCTGGCGACGCGCGTCGAGTACGCGATCGACCCGGACAGCGATTATCCCAAACACTTCACCGGCGAAGTCATCGTCCAAACCCACGACGGCCGCATGCTGCGCCACCGCGAGGCGATCAACCGCGGTGCGTCCGACCGGCCGCTCAGCAACGCCGACATCGACGCCAAATATTTCGAGAACGCCGCGCGCACGGTCAACGCGACGCGCGCCGCGCACATCCGCGCCGCCGTGCTCGACATGGACCGGCACCCCGCTTCCGCGCTCGGCGACATCCTCGCCGGCGCCACTGCCCCTCAAGGAGTATCCGTATGACCCTGGCAAACTCGATCGCCGCCGATGGCGCGATGACCGACGAAGAGATCATGATCCTCGATTCGATCGACAAGTTCCTCGAAACCGATGTTAGGCCGTTCGTCCATCAGCTCGAGCATGACGACGAATACCCGCAGAAGATCGTCGACACGATGAAGGAGATGGGCCTGTTCGGCCTGATGATCGCGCCCGAATTCGGCGGGTTCGGCATCTCCACGCTGACCTATGCGCGGATCATCGAGAAGATCTCGACCGTGTGGATGTCTGTCGCTGGCATCATCAACAGCCACATGATCATGGCGATGACGGTCCAGCGCTGCGGCACCGAGGCACAGAAGGATCATTACCTGCCGAAGTTCGCGACCGGCGAACTGCGCGGCGGCATCGGCCTGACCGAGCCCGATGCGGGCACCGACCTCCAGGCGATCCGCACCACCGCAGTGCGCGACGGCGACGACTATGTGGTCAACGGCAGCAAGATGTGGATCACCAATTCGGGCTCGGGCAACACCATCCTGTTGCTGGTCAAGACCGACACGGCCGCCGAGCCGCGCCACAAGGGCATGAGCCTGCTGATCGCCGAGAAGGGCGACGGCTTCATCGTGTCGAAGAAGCTGGAGAAGCTCGGCTACAAGGGCATCGACAGCAACGCGCTGACGTTCGACGGGTACCGCGTGCCGGTCGATCGGCTGATCGGTGGGATCGAAGGCGTCGGCCTGAAGCAGGTGCTGGGCGGGCTCGAACTCGGCCGGATCAACGTCGCGGCGCGCGGCGTCGGCATCGCACAGGCGGCGCTGGATGAAGCGGTCGCCTATTCGCAAACACGAAAGACCTTTGCCAAGCCGATCTGCGAGCATCAGGCGATCCAGCTGAAACTGGGCGAGATGACGACGCGCACCTATGCCGCCCGCCTGCTCACTGAAGCCGCCGCCAAGGCGTATGACCGCGGCGAGCGTTGCGACATGGAAGCCGGCATGGCCAAGTATTTCGCGACCGAAGCGGGGCTGGAAAATGCGATCGAGGCGATGCGGATCTTCGGCGGCTACGGCTATTCGAAGGAATATAATGTCGAGCGGCTCTACCGCGACGCACCTTTGCTGACGATTGGCGAGGGCACCAACGAACTGCAACGCATCATCATCGCCAAGCAAATTATCGCGCGGAACCCGGCATGAGCCAGCCACTCGCGGGCCTCCGCATCGTCGCGGTCGAACAATATGGCGCAGGGCCGTTCGGCACGCAGCAGCTCGCCGATCTCGGGGCCGAGGTCATCAAGATCGAGAATCACAAGGATGGCGGCGATATCGGGCGACATGTCGGCCCGTACTTCTTCGCGCCGGGCGACAGCCATTTCTACGAATCGCTCAACCGCAACAAGCGCAGCATCGGCCTCGACCTGAAGAGCGCGGACGGGCGCGCCGTGCTGGAAAAGCTCGTCGCGGAATCAGACGTGGTGTTTAACAATCTGCGCGGCGACCTGCCGGCAAAGCTCGGGCTCGACTATGCCGCGCTATCGCAGTTCAACCCGGCGATCGCCTGCGTCCACCTCTCGGCCTATGGCCGCACCGGCAGCCGCGCGGCGTGGCCCGGCTACGACTATTTGATGCAGGCCGAGGCGGGCTACCTGTCGCTGACCGGTGAGCCGGGGACGCCTCCCGCGCGCTTCGGTCTGTCGATCGTCGACTTCATGACCGGCACCACGGCCGCGCTCGCGATCCTCGCTGGCGTCGTCTCGGCGCGCGCGAGCGGGATCGGTCGCGATCTGGACGTCAGCCTGTTCGACGTCGCGCTCGGCAACCTCAACTATGTCGCCGAATGGTATCTCAACGGCGGCGTGACCGTCGAACGCACGTCGCGATCGAGCCATCCCTCGCTCACCCCCAGCCAACTCTACACGACCAGCGATGGCTGGATCTTCGTGATGTGCAACAAGGAGAAGTTCTTCGAGGTCCTGTGCGGGCTGATCGAGCGTCCCGAATGGGCGACCGATCCGCGCTATGCGACCTTTGCCGCGCGGCTGGAGAACAGGCCCGCGTTCAACGCCGATCTCGATGCGGTGTTGTCGACCCGCACCACGGCGGACTGGATGCAGCTGTTCGAAGGCCGCGTGCCGGCCGCGCCGGTGCTCGACGTCCAGCAGGCGCTCGACAATCCGTTTCTTGCGGAATCGAAGCGGATCGTCGACTTCCAGCATCCCGAGCACGGCCCCCTGCCCGGCATCGCCTCGTCGATCCGCGCGGGCGGCGTCGAACATCCGGACAAGGCTGCCCCAGCACTCGGTGCGGATACCGACGCCATCCTCGCTACGCTGGGCTACACCGATCACGACGTGGCAGCTCTGCGGACCCGCGGCGCGGTACGGTGACACCCGCGCTTGCATCGAACGCCAAGGCATTGGACGGTGTGCTATTGTCCGGATCACCCGACAAAGCGACCGATGGATATTCGATGCCCCAGCTTCGTCAGCAACCGCGTTACCTGCAGCTCGCGCAGACATTGATCAACGAGATCGAGGATGGGCGGTATCCTATCGGCACGCTGCTGCCGACCGAGTTCGAGCTCTGCGACCAGTTCGGCGCGAGCCGCTTCACCGTGCGCGAGGCGATCAAACGGCTCGTGCAATCGGGCATGGTCTCGCGTCAGGCCGGAGTCGGCACGCGCGTCCTCGGGCTGTCGCGCCCGGCTGCGTATCGCCAGGTTATGGAGGGGCTTTCCGACCTCCAGCAATACACCAACGAGACCAGCCTCACGATCATCGCGCGTGAGACGATCGCGCTGGACGGACCGCTCGCCGAACAGGTCGGCGCGACGTTGGGCCAGACCTGGCTGCATCTCATGGCGCTGCGCCGCGCCGCCGGGACCAGTCCGATCTCCTATTCGGACATCTATCTCCACCCCGCGTTCCGTAGTCTGAAGCTCGACGACGATGTCGGCGACGTGCCGATCTTCAGCCGGATCGAGGAACAGTTCGGCGAGCGCGTCGCCGAGGTTCGCCAGCATATTGAAGCGGTGGCGATCCCTGCGCCGATCGCCGAATTGCTCGAAACCGAGACCGGTGCGCCGGGCCTCCGCCTGACCCGCCAGTATCTGAACGCCCGCGGCGAGATCGTCGAGATGGCGATCAATACGCATCCCGCGGACCGTTATTCCTATTCCCAGACCTTCCGCCGCGATCCCGTATCCGGCCTGTAGAGGATTTTTCATGACCATTGCCGCCCGCAGTATCCTGTTCGTCCCCGGCGATCGTGCCGAGCGTTTCGAAAAGGCGCGCGCGAGCGGCGCGGATATGGTGGTGATCGATCTCGAAGACGCGGTCCTCCCCGACCGCAAAGTCGCCGCGCGCGATACGATCCACGATGCGCTCGCGGCCCTGACAGCACCGCGGTTCTTCGTGCGCGTCAACAGTCTGGATACCGAGTGGCATGCAGACGACGTGCGTGCACTCGCGGCGTTGCCAGGCGTCGCGGGGCTGATGCTGCCCAAAGCCGAGCGCGCATCGGACTTTATCGCGATGCACGAGGTCGCCGGTGGCAAGCCGCTCCATGCGCTGGTCGAGACCGTTGCGGCGATCCTCAACCTTGCTGACCTCGTCACCGCGCCTGGACTCGCCCGCCTATCGTTCGGCACGGTGGATTTTCAGGCCGACGCCGGGATCGACGGCGATGGCGCGGAGATCGACCATGTCCGCACCCAGATCGTCCTTCACTCGCGCAGCGCAAGCCTTGCCGCACCGGTGGACGGCGTCTCGACCGACCTCACCGACGACGCGGCGCTGGCCCGCGACACCGACCACGCCCGGCGCTTCGGGTTCGGCGGAAAACTCTGTGTCCATCCACGTCAGGTCGGCATCGTCAACATGGCCTTCCTGCCGTCCGACGCCGACGTGGACTGGGCCACCCGCGTGGTCGCCGCTATCGACGGCGCGTTCGGTGCCGTTGCCGTCGACGGCAAACTGATCGACAAACCCGTCGTCGACCGCGCTCGGCGACTTCTTGATACTTATTCGGCATTTACAGCTACGCGAGAGTAAGAGTTCGCTAGGTTTGCTTTTAAAAATGGGGTTGGCTCAAGGACATAAATACCATCATTTTGAGTGACATCTCAGCAGTTAGCGCAAGCTATGATGATCCGCTTCCAGACACTCGTATCCGCCAGCGCCCTCGCCACCCTCGGACGTTCGTTCAGCCTGAGCACGGATCGTTGTTGCCCTCCCATTCGGTGAGGCGGAGGTGTAGTATGGCCGTTCGGAGAAAGGCTGCCGCCGGATGGTACGATATTCATCGCTATTAGGCGTCGCACTGCTTGCGCTCGCGCCCATCCAAGCGGGCGCGGACGTGACGGCGACTTACCAGCGGCCTGGTGCGGTAAGCACAGCAAGCGCGCTTATCATAGAGGTCGCGTCAAACGGTGACGTTCGAGCCGGAAACGACGATCGCGGCTATTATCTCTGGACCAACGGCAAAGGTTACGATGTCAGACCCGGGCCGGGCGGCCCGACGGTCATCCGGACGGCGGACACCGCGGCGGCGCGCGCGGGCATACGTCCCGCGTCGGAGATCATGCAACCTTGGCTGCCGGTCGACACAGTGTCGATCAACGGCCGGAAGGGCACCCGCTACTTCATCAGCGGTGCCCGCCACAATCCCGGTGCCATGCCGCTGGTCATCAGCCGCGATCCTTCGCTGGCAATTCTCGCGGCCGGCCACCGGCGCCTCGTGGCCATGCAGGAGAGCAGCTTCCCGGGCGCCGACAGTCCTGAGCGCGTCAGCTTTCGCGAGGTGATCGCGCAGGGTGCTCCGATCGACCTTCTCGGCTCGCAACTGGTCTCGATAAGCACCGCCGCCATCCCATCGACGCGCTTCCGTGTTCCGGCCGCCCCTGTGGCCGCCGCGACCGTACGCGAGCATCAAGCGGCAGTGCGCGCAGCGACGAATCCTGCCGCCCCCACTCCGCAGGATATGCTGCACAGACAGGACCGCTTCATCAAGCGAGCGGTCTGGGCCTCTGATCGCCTTTGGCTGCTTACAGAGCGCGGCACGCTCTCGAGCGTCGCACCAGGGGAGACCAACCGCCGTACCGAGACGACGCCCGGACCGGCGGCCGACATCTGCGTCGCGGGCGCCGCTCTGGTCATCCTCGGCGTGGATGGCCAGCTGTCCCGCCTCGAGGATCGTTCCTGGCACGCGATGCAACGCCTGGACCTCAATGGCGAAGCGGTTCAGGCTCTGAGCTGCACCGACCAGCGTGTGATTGCGGTGAGCCGGAGCCGCCTCGTCGTCAGCGCGGGCGCGCGGCAGCGCACCGTCGCCCTCTCGACGCCGCTCATCGGTCCCATCGTACGAACAGCGCCCTTCGATACAGGCACGACCCTGTTGCTGGGGCTCGCGAAGGGAGAGTGGGGTGGCGGCCTCGAGCGCATCGATACAAATACAGGCGCGGTCAGTGAAGTCCCCGGACTTGGCGGCCCGATCAACGGCGTGGGACCCGAACCTGGCCGCCCGGGCTGCGTCGTGGCCACCGTCGGCCTAATTCACTTCTTTCCCAGCGGACAGGTGGTCGAGGCGTGCGGCGACAAGGTCCGACGCCTCTACTACAAACCGTACACAATGCAGAAGAGCTGGCCTGCCGATCCACCGAAACTCCCTTTTGAGACAGTGCCCTTCTACGCACTGACGGCGGCGGCCGATGGCTTGTGGCTAGCGGGTGGAGATGGGCTCTACGCGATCACCGCCAGCCGCCCGATCACTTTTAAAATAATGCCACCCTTCGAGCAAATCGACGGAGTGGATGTAAGCTTTGCCGTACCCGGCCTGGCGCTGGTGCGCACTGACATCGACGCCCATGTCTCGCTTGGCGGCGGTGCGCCCCTCCTTGTCGCCCGCTGAATCACCGCTTCTGCGAACTGGACCCACAATCGGTTATTTGGAGCTCCCGTGCCGCCTCCCGGTTTCGGCCTTTCGTTAATCTAACAAATGGCGGCTCACCGCGCCCGGATGGGGTGAATAAGCGGTGTAGATAGAGAAAGCGGAAGTTCGCTATTCTGCTACCTCGAGTCGTATTGCCGCGCCGTCAGCCACCTATGCGCTAAAGCGGATCGCCACTACACTCGACACGGCGAGCGGCAAGATTTGAGGGGCACGCGATGATTTATGAGGTTTTGTCGGCGGCTACAGGAGCTGCCATTTTGGCTTCTGGATCAGCGAGCCCGCCGCAATGTGTAGTTTCAGGTTCCTACGTCCTAGACGGCGGACGAAGCGACAACGTCGAACGAGCGATCGCGAGCGCTACCGCCGGCCTTCCCAACACCGACTATTTCTCGCGCAGGCTGCGGAAGGCTAACATGGCTGTCGATGGAATTCGGATTAGAATCTCGAGTCCACCAGGCGGGTTCTCGATCAAATATGAAACCAGGCCGCTGATCCTTGTTTCGACAAGCGGAGAGCTGACTCAGTGGAAGCTCAACGACGGGCAGGTTTTTGACGTGTCCGCAAAAGCGAGCGGTGACGCTGTTTTGATAACGTTCCGTGCGCCCGACAACGAGCGCACCACAGTGTATCGAGTAGTGGGGCCGGACTTTGTGGAAGAGACTATGATCACAAGTCCTCGGCTCCCCAAACCGCTTCACTATAAGCTCACCTATAATGAAGCAAAATGCTAAGGATGTAGAGCTAGGCTCCCTGTTGAATAGCCACTGAGCCTTTGTCGTTTCGTGCTGTCCAGGCTGGCCCCTATGATCGCCCCAGCGTCAACTTTCCCGAATGGTCTCGTGCAAGGCTGGCGTTGAGCACCGTGCCCAGCACCGCGGCTCCAAGAGTGCTACCGAGTTGCGGACAAAAAGGTTTGAGGCGGTGGCAGCACCACGTTCCGTCCGCCCGCCACTATCTTGGATGAGCACGATCGCTGCAGTGCTCGGGAAGCCCGTCCCGAAACCATGGTCAGCGAACCGAGACCAGCCACCAGAGGCGGGGTGATGGGTGAAGGCGGCACGAACGGTGTAACTCCAACTGGCAGTAGTGCGGCACCGAAAACCAGGATCCGTGGCAGACCAAACCGAGCCAAGTCACGGGCACGAAGCGTTGGCGCAACGTTCAGGCTGGCATAGGGTTGACGCTGCCGGCCGACGTCGTCGATGAACTCGGCCAAGATATACCCGTCCGCCCCCAGATCGCGCTGATGCGCGCGGTTCAGCGACCAACGATGATGATAGACCGCATCGAGCTTCGGATCGGCAGATTCGAAGAACGGGATGCGGTTTTCATATCAGGGCGCATCGTTGGCGAACCGCGCGCGGGCGATGCGGTGCGTGTCACGGATAGCCGATGGCGGATAACGCCGCAGCAGGAGACGCCGCCACCGATGGCGCATGGAACCCCAACACTAAAGTGAGACGGAAGATCGGCCTGACGATCAGGCGACCGATCATATCCCCTTCTCCTTCGAATGGACGGCAGCGGTTTTATCGCCGCCGCCCGCCATCATCATTTGAACGTATAGCGTGCCCCTACCGCGAACGTACGGCTGAGCAGCGTCGTCCCCAGGTTGAAGCGGTCGGGGCCGCCGACATCCTCGAACTTGTAATAGGTCTGCTGCTTCGCCTTGAGGAGGTTCACCGCGTCGAAGGTGAAGCCGAGACGATCGGTCGCGTTCAAGGTCAGCTGGAGATCGAGGCTCTTCTCCGGATTGCGCCAGACGCCGATCGGATTGGCGAACAGCCGCGCTTCGTTGTTGGCGAGGAACGCCTTGCGCCAGATGTACGACAAACGCGCCCCGACCGGCCCGCGATCATACGCCAAGGTCGCATTGTACGACAGGTCCGACACCCCGAAGAACGGCGACGACGCCTGCCCCGTGATGTTACCGGCGGCATCCGACAGCGGGATGTTCTGCTTCGAATCGAGTACGGTCAGGCTGCCCTGGAAACCCAGCCCCTTCAGCACGCTAGGCAGATAATCCGGGAAATAGGTCAGGCCGAGTTCGACGCCCTTGAGCACGCCGTTCGAAGCGTTGACCGGCCGCGTGATCGCGAACGAGTTCGTGGCGCCGGCGACGATCCCGTTGTTCAGGATGGTCTCGCGGACCGTCAGCGGCACGACCAGCCCGTCGACCTCGCGACGGAACCCGGTCACGAAAATCGCGCTGTTGCGATCGAAATACCACTCGACTGCGACGTCGTAATTCTTCGAATGAGTCGGCTTCAGCGTCGCGGTGCCGGCGGTGCCGCTGCCATAGCCGACATTGGTCAGATCGCCGACCAGGTTGAAGTTCGGGTTGATGTCGGTGAAGTTCGGCCGGCGCAGCGTCTGGCCGTAGTTGAACCGCACGCGCAGCTTGTCGGTCAATTCGTAGCGCGCGGTGAAGCTTGGCAACCACCGCTGCGATCCGGTCGACACGAAGGTCTGCGCGCCGTTGTTGTAGCGATCGAAGAAATTATAGTCCGTATCGACCGTGATGTGCCGCACGCCGGCCTGAAGCTTCAGCGGCCGCCCGAAGATCGAGACTTCGCCGTCGGCCTGGATATAGGCGGCGAGCGTGGTCTCATCGATATCGAACACGCGTTGCAGCGACAGCTGATCGGACGTCTTGAGCCCATATAGACCGCGCACTGTGTCGGCGTTGTCGTGCAGCCAATAGCCGCTCGGCAGCACCCAACTGCTCGGGGAATCGCTCTTGCCGTCGAAGAAGTCGGAATTGGTGAACAGCGCTTCCGACGGCAGCGTCGAGAGACTGCGCCCCAGACCGCCTGCATCCTGAGTCCGCACCGACGTCGAGGCCTTGCGGTTGTCGTAGCGGAAGCCCGCCTTGACCTGGCGAAGGAAACCTTCATCCCAGCCGTAATAGCCGTCGAGCGTGCCGGTCAGCGCGCTGCCCTTGTCGCGGTTTGCGTTATCGTAAAATTGGGCGATGTTCCACTGCGCCGGGTCGGTCAGGAGGGCGTCGTTGTCAAAATGATACGACGGAATGCCACCGCCGGCGTTGAAGTCGACGTTGATCTGGTTGGCGGTGCGCTCGGTCCGCATCGCGGTGAACGAACTCGTCACCTTGCTGGTCTGATAGGCGACGTCGCCGATGATCTTGCCGTGCGAGCCAACGTCCCATTTGCCGTTAAGCGCATAGACGAAGCTGTCGGTCTTCGACTGGTTGTAGTCGCCGCTATTGAAGCCGTAGACGCTGTTGGCGGAGCGGGTCTTGACGATGTTGGTACCGTCGTAGAGCCCGACCGGCTGCGGGTTGGCCCAGAAGTCGACGAAGCTGAACTGGAGGCTGTTGAACGTCTCACCGCGGAAGCCCGCATAGAACACTTCGGCGGTGTAGACCGAGCTGCTGTTGGGCGCCCATTGCAGAGCGATGTTCGCCGAGGGCCGCTCGCGCTTGCCGTACAGATCCGAGCTGAAGATCGCATCGCGCGAGAGGTAATACGGCGTCTGTACGCCGTTGATGTTGAGCGTCGAGCCCGGCGCGGTCGCAAGCCCGCGGTCGAGGCCAGGTGTCCAATTCTCGTTGTTCGCACCCGGGAAGATGCGCTCCAGCGGTGCGAGGCCGGACCCGGCCGGCGGGGTTTCGGTCGCGAACGGCACCAGTGCGCCCGCCGTGATCGTCTGGTCGCGGTATTTGGTGCGCGTATAGCTGCCGTTTACCAGGATACCGATATCGCCGATCCCGGTCTCCCAGCGATCGCTAACCAGCAGCGCGACGTTCGGATTATAAGTGTCGGCCTGCTCGTTGTAGATGCCGCGCGCGAGGCCAGAGATTGCGAAGCCATCGAAATCGAACGGACGACGCGTGGCGACGTCGATCTGGCCGGCGAGACCCGTCTCGATCTGCTCCGCAGCGCGCGTCTTGTAGACGTCGACCTGCTTGACGAGGTTGGCGGAAATATCCTGCAACGCGAACGCCTGCCCCGCCGCGGTGAAGATGTTGCGACCGTTGAGCGTGGTCAGCGCATCGGGAAGCCCGCGAATCGAGATCGCCGCCGCTTCGCCGCCGGTGCGGTTGGTCACCTGGACGCCAGTAACGCGCTGGAGCGCCTCGACGACGTTGTTGTCGGGCAGCTTGCCGACGTCTTCGGAGACGATCGAGTCGACGATCTGGGTCGCGGCCTTGCGGACGTTCAGCGCGCCGACGATCGAGGCGCGGACGCCGGTGACGACGATGTCCTGGTCGGTCTGATCCGCTGTCGGGACGTCCTGGGTCGTGGCGGCATCGGTTCGAGCGGGCGTTCCGGTCGCCGGGACGTCGGTGCGATCCTGCGGCGTGGTAGCGACGGCCTGCGCGGAGGCCGGGGTGCCGAGCGTAAGCGCTACGATCGATGCGGAACACAGAATTAACGGTTTTATCGCCATGCGGCCTCTCCCTAACGCGTCCGGTCGGCCTTGTTATCGGCTCGTTATTACTCCGACATTCGCTAAAAGTAGATGAGCCCCAATGCAAGAGCTAATTTACGCGCCGACCGTATCAGCCGGACCTGAGCCGATACAGCGCGGCACCATGCGATGGCACATCCTGCGTCAGGATGCCCGAGGCCGTTGCCAGATCATGACGGGCCCATAGGTCGCGGACCCCGACGTGTCCCTTCAGCCCGATCATATCGAGCCTAACCTGCACGCGCTTCGTCGTTTTGTCTGTGTTGAACAGCGCGAGATAACGATCGTTCGAGCGCGGCATACGGGCCGACCACATCCGAACGCCATCTTCGACGAAGTGCGGCTGGTTGTCGTAGCTCGCCTGGTTGACCGCGATGACTTCGGGGTTGGTGAGAAGGTCGAGCGTCGAGCGGTCGAGATGGCGGAGGTCGCCGCCCATGATCAGTGGCGAGCGCGCGATCGACCACAGCGTCATCAGCGTTCGCTGTTCGTCGGGGGTGAACTTCGTATCGCGCGCGCCGAGTGCCAATCGCCCCAGCGGCAGCATGTCCGCATCGGGCCACGCACCTGGCCGACGCCACGCGTTCCAGTTCTCCAGCCGGGTGAACTGCGCTTCGAGCAGCGGCCATTCGTCCCAGAAATCGTCGCTGATCCGCCACATCTGCGCAAAGCGGCGGACGTGATCCGCGCGGGATACCGGCGTTTCGCCGGGCGACAGGCTCAGGATGATCGGTCGCCTGGTCGCGACGATCGCGGCGTGTGCAGCTTCGATCTCGGGGGCATGCGCGTCGTACGGGCGACTCATGTCGTCCATCTTGACCAGGTCGACGCCCCAGGATGCGTAGAGCGCGAACACGCTGTCGTAATAGGCCTGCGCGCCGGGCTTGCGCATGTCGACGCCGTACATGTCCGGGTTCCAGGCACAGATGCTGGCGGTGTCGGCGATGTCGCGCGCGCGGTATTTCGTGCCGAACACGGGCAGGTTTCGCTCCACCGCCAGCCGCGGAATACCGCGCATCAGGTGGATGCCGAACCGAAGGCCGAGCGCGTGCACCCGGTCGGCGAGCGGGCGGAAGCCCTTGCCGCCGGCGCTCGACGGGAACCGGTTCGGCGCGGGGAGCAATCGGCCGTACCCGTCCATCGCCGGCGTGGGCTTGGCCGCGTAGGTGTAACTCTGCGCCCCCGGCTCGTACCACTGGATATCGACGGTGAAGATATCATAGCCCGACGGCAGCAGCTTCTCGGTCATGATCATCGCGGTCTCGATCGCCTGCGCCTCGGTGATCGTCGTCGCGAAGCTGTTCCAGCTGTTCCAGCCCATCGGCGGCGTCAGCGCCAAGAGCTTCGAGCCAGCACTCGCGCCAGCGCCTATCGCGGCCGCAGGTACCGCTGCGGCTCCCGCGGCGAGGAACGTCCGGCGATCAAGGCCGCTCACCGCAACGGGCCGTTGGCAACCGGTTCGCCGAAATCGGGTGTGCCGTCGGGCTTGTACGTGAACCTCTGGACGCGGGTGTGGCGGTTGGGATCGAACAGCGGGTCGCCCTTGATCGCCTCATAGTCGCGCGCGTGATAGACCAGGATGTCGCGGCCGCGCTCGTCGACGGTGAAGCTGTTGTGGCCCGGCCCGAAGACCTTGTGCGCGGGCGACGACTTGAACACCGGCTGCGGCGATTTCGTCCAGGCCGACGGATCCATGATGTCGGCATCGTCACGCGCAGTCAGCATACCCAAGCAGTAGCGCGCGTCGGTCGCACTCGCCGAATAGGTCATGAACAGCTTGCCGTTGCGCGCCAGCAGCGCAGGCGCCTCGGCGACCTTGAACCCGCGGATCTCCCAATCGAGCGTCGGTACCGCCAACCGCGCGGGCTTCGCCGCCAGCGTCAGCGGGGTGGCGAGCGGTGCCAGATAGAGGTTGCTATTGGTCTCGATCCCCGGCTCGCGCTGGGCCCAGGCGAGATAGCGCGTGCCGCGGTGGACGAAGCTGGTGGAGTCGAGCGTGAAGCTGTCCCACGGCGTCGTCAATTGCCCCAGCACGGTCCAGGTACCGGTCATTGCGTCGGGTCCGTCGCAGACCACCGCGAAGGTGCGGATGCGGAACACGTCCTCGCCGCCGCCGCTGGGGCCTGCCGCGAAATACATGATCCAGCGCCCGTCGATCAGGTGCAGTTCGGGCGCCCAGAGAAAGCCGGACATTGGCCCGGTCTTCTCGTGCCGCCACAACACGCGCTCATTGGCGGTCGACAGCCCTGCCAGCGTGCGCGAGCGGCGCAGCACGAGCCGGTCGTATTCGGGCACCGAGCCGGTCATGTAATAATAGCCGTCGGTGTGCAGGAAGACCTGCGCATCGGCACGCTGTCGGACCAGTGGGTTGACCGGCACCGGCGCCTTGGCCGCGACCCGTGCAAGCGCACCGCTAGCCGTCGCAGCACCAGCACCGGCCAGGAACAGCCGTCGTGTGAAATCCATGGTCATGGTCGGTTCTCCGCAACTGGCCAGCCATCCGCACCCCAGGCGATCGGTGCGATGCGCAACGTCGGGGTGCCTTTGGTCTGGGAATCATAGGCGTGGTAGACGACATAATCCTTGCCGTCGGTGTCGTGCATCACGCCGGGGTGGCCGGGGCCGCGATAGCGCTGTTTTTCCTGAAGGTCGGCGCGCAGGAAGATCGTCCCCCCGCCCTGCATCATCGCGCTGCCGTCCTTGCCAAGATACGGCCCGGTGATCGCCTTCGATCGGCCGACGACGGTGTAATAGGTGCTGTTCACGCCCTTGCAGCAATAGTCGTAGCTCGCCAGCAGCCAGTAATAGCCGCCATGGCCGATGACGAACGGCGCCTCGACTGGCGCGGGTCCGCCAGCGGGTGCGGGACGTCGCGCGATCGCGTGGGGCTTCTCCGCGGGGTCGAGCAGCTTGCCGGTCTTGGGGTTCAGCGCGAACAGCTTTAGGCCGGTCCAGAAGCTGCCGAGCGACAGCCACTCGCGGCCCTGCGCATCGACGACGTGGTTGGGGTCGATCGCGTTGAAATCGTCCTTGGGCGTCGACATCACCACCAGCCCCTCGTCGCGCCAGCCATAGCCGGGCGCCTTGGGATCAAGCGTCGGGCTGGTCGCCAGCCCGATCGCCGAGCGGTTCGAGCCGAACGTCGAGACCGAATAATAGAGCCGGTAGCGCCCGTCTGCGCTGCGCGAAATGTCGGGCGCCCACATCCCCTTGGTGCCCGGCACCGCCTTGGTCGCCCAGTCCGGCAGGCTTGCGAACGGCGGCATACCCGCGGTCCAGTGGACCAGATCGGGGGACGTGCGCGCGCTCAACATCTGGCCGTCGAGCCCGGTGCCATAGACGTAATAGATATTGCCCGCGCGGATCATCACCGGGTCGTGGACCGGCGCGATGTCGCCCGTCAGGCTAGCGTTGAGGCCCCCGCGTGCACGGGGGGTATCCGCGGTTTGCGCCACCACGCTACTGGCCAGCGTCAGCGCGATCAGTCCGGTCGCCCATCTTGGTGCGGCCATCGTCTCTCTCCCGGTAGGTGCGCCCGCCGGTTGGTCCGGCGGGCGTCACGATCATTTCAGTTCGAGCATCACCACCGACATCGGCGGCAGCGTCACAGACAGAGTGCCGCCGCTCAGCCGCGCGCCGTTGAACGCCGTCGGCGCGACCGCATTGGGTGCCTCGAAAGTGTTGAGCGCGGTCATCGTCGGCGCGGTCAGCACCTGCCCGGTGACGGTTTGCGCGGTCACGCCCGTCAGCGCAGCCGACACACTCGTTGGCTTGTTCGGATCGAGGTTCGAGAGCGCGATCCGCACCACGCCGTCCTTGCCGCGCACGGCCGACGCGCTGACCGACGGCATCGTCCACTGGTCCTTGTTGTACCAGGGCGACTTGATGTCGATCGGCAAGACCGTGCCGTCCATGTACGGCTTGTACATCGCGAACACGTGATAGGTCGGCGTCAGCACCATCTTGCTGCCGTCGGTCAGGATCATCGCCTGCAGCACGTTCACCATCTGCGCGATCGCGGTCATCTTCACGCGGTCGGCATGCTTGGCGAAGACGTTGAGGTTGATCGCGGTGACCAGTGCGTCACGCAGCGTGTTCTGCTGGCGCAGGAAGCCGGGGTTCGTGCCCGGATCGCCGGCATACCACGTGCCCCATTCGTCGACCGCGAGCCACATCGTCTTCTTCGGATCGACCTTGTCCATGATCGCCGAATGCTTGGTGATCAGCTCGTCCATCCTGAGCGTCTCGGACAGCGTCTCGGCCCAGCCGCGCTCGTCGAACACGGTCGCGGACGCACGCGGTGGCCAGCCGCCGGGGATCGTATAGTAATGCAGCGACAGCGCATCGACCTTGCCGACCAGCTCGCGCGCCATCGTCTCGGTCCAGTTATAGTCGTCGACGTTGGCGCCGCTCGCGATCTTCATCACGCGCGTGTCCTTGGGCGCCTTGATGAAGGTGGCGTAGCGCCGCGTCACGTCAGCGGCATATTCCGCGCGCATGTTGCCGCCACAGCCCCACAGCTCGTTGCCGACGCCGAAATACGGGACGGCCCAGGGCGCCTTGTGGCCGTTCTTGGCGCGCTCGTCCGCCAGAGTACCGGCAGGCGAGGTCATATATTCGACCCACTCCGCCATTTCCTGCGGCGTGCCGTTGCCGACGTTGCCAGCGATATACGGCTCCGCGCCGAGCTGTCCGGCGAGGTCCATGAATTCGTGCGTGCCGACCGTATTGGGCTCGGTCACGCCGCCCCAATGCGTGTTGATCTTGACCGGGCGCTTGGCCTTGGGACCGATCCCCTCGCGCCAGTGATATTCATCGGCGAAGCAGCCGCCCGGCCAGCGCACGACCGGCACGCCGATTCCGCGCAGCGCGGTGACGACATCGGTGCGGAAACCGCGGACGTTGGGGATCTTCGACTTTTCGCCGACCCACAGCCCCCCGTAGATGCCGGTGCCGAGATGCTCCGCGAACTGCGTGAAGATGCGGCGATCATAGGTCGGGCCGGGCGTGTCGGCGTGGACCGTAACGGTTGCCCCGGTCGAACTGGGCGCGGTGGCGGGTGCGTCGGTCTGCGCAGTGCCGATGCCGGCGGTCGACAGCAGGAGCGCGGCGGCGAGGCCCTTGAGAGTCCGGGTCATTTTTACCTCAATCATCGAAAGCCTCCACGGAATTGCGGGTGCCGCGCAGGAATGCGTCGGCGACGAGGGTGAACGGGGTCGTGTCGACTTCGCTTCGGCCACCGCGGATCAGCGAAGCGAAGCGGGTGTAGAGGCCGGGATATTCCTCGTCGTCATTGTGGACCGTACCGCTCGGCAGGGTGAGCACCGCGCCCCCCTTGGCGAGGCTGAGCGTGCCGGCATCGGTCTCGACGGTGATGTCCCAGCTCTGCGGGCCGGTCTGGCGCCAATCGAGATCCATCGTGATCGGCGTGCCCGAGGCACTGCGGAAGGTCAGGTCGGCGGCGATCGGCGCGGCGCGGTTGGCGGGCGTCGACAGCGTCGCCGCGGTCAGGAAGAACGGCTGCGGTAGGATCTCGGTCGCGATCGACAGCGCGTTGATGCCCGGATCGAACACGCCAAGACCACCCGGCTCCCAGATCCACGCCTGCCCCGGATGCCAGACGCGAACGTCCTCGCGCCAGACGATCGACACGCGCTGGATCTGCCGGTCGGCGAGCCACGCCTTGGCCGGCGCGACGCCTGCTGCAAACCGCGAATGCCAGCCCGCGAACAACGTCGCGTCCGTCTCGGCAGCCTGGGCTTCGAGCGCATCGACCTCGGCCAGCGTCGCGCCGGGCGGCTTTTCGAGGAAGACATGCACGCGCTTGGCGAGCGCCATCGCGGCCAACTCGTAGCGCACCTGCGGCGGGGTGCAGAGCGCGATCGCGTCGATCGGCGGACCGTCGACGAGCAGCGACTCCAGCGACGTGAAGTTGGCGACGCCCTCGACGCCCGGATCGCGCGGGCTGACGCTGGCGACGAACTCGAAGTCGGCGTTGCCGGCGATCGACGGCAGATGCTGGTCGCGGGCAATCTTGCCCATGCCGACGACCGCGATTCTGATAGCGGCCATGCTCAGAGTGCCTTCACGACGACGGGCTGCGGTTCG